>NZ_BAAAKE010000002.1:0-362416 GCF_039527585.1 Saccharothrix xinjiangensis
GCTGTCCAGTAACAATCTCAAAGGAATCCTCTTGACGAGGATCATAAATTTACTGGCTATTCGGCACGCTGTTGAGTTCTCAAAGAACACGCGCTCATCGTCGCTCACCGTTCACACGGCTCGCTCAGAGGCTTGTCATTCGTCAAAGCTTGTTGTGAAACCAGACGCCCTGGCCGAACAGGCCCTCAGGGCCCTGGCTGGGTCTTCCGTTTCGAGGTCACCCACTCTACCACACCAGGCGGGAGCTTGGTTCGTGACCTGCCGCGCTCCGCTCCGGCTTCCCGGCCCGTTCCGCGCTGACATGGAGAAAGTTACACGCAGCCGAAGGCAGGGTCAAATCGGGGGCACAGCAGCGCTCCACGGACTGAAACCGCAGGTCAGCAGCCCGTGCAGCACTCGCCTCCACGCTATCCGACCCGCTTCTCGCGCAACAGTGTGACCGCGATCACACCAAGAGATGACGACGGCCGCCGGTCCACGGGGGGACCGGCGGCCGTCATCGGGCTTCCCTCGCAGGTCAGGCGTGCGCCCTGATCCCGGCGGTGTTGCGCTTGCCGCGCCGGACCACCAGCCACTCGCCGTGCAGCAGGTCCTCCTTGGCGGGACGCCACTCCTCGTCGGCGACCTTCGCGTTGTTCACGTACGCGCCGCCCTCCTTGACGGTGCGCCGCGCCGCGCCCTTGCTGTCGGCCAGCCCGGAGGTCACCAGCAGGTCGACGACGGTCGGCTCGTCGGCCAGGCGCACCTCCCCGGTGGGCACCTCGGCCATCGCGGCGGCCAGCGTGGACGCGTCCAGCTCGCGCAGCTCGCCCCGGCCGAACAGGGCCTGGCTCGCCGCGATCACCTGGCGCGTCTCGTGCTCGCCGTGCACGAGGTTGGTGAACTCCTCGGCCAGCTTCTTCTGCGCGGCGCGCAGGTGCGGCGCCTCGGTGGTCTGCCGCTCCAGCTCGGCGACCTCCTCCTTGGTCAGGAAGGTGAACAGCCGCAGGTACCGGATCACGTCGGCGTCGCCCACGTTGACGAAGTACTGGTACCAGGCGTACGGCGAGGTCATCGCGGGGTCGAGCCAGACGTTGCCGCCGCCGGTGGACTTGCCGAACTTGCGGCCCTCGGCGTCGGTGACCAGGGGCGCGGTCAGGGCGTGCACGGAGCGGCCCTCGACCTTGCGGATCAGGTCGACGCCGCCGACCAGGTTGCCCCACTGGTCGGAGCCGCCGATCTGGAGCCTGGTGCCGTGCCGGCGGTGGAGCCGCAGGTAGTCGTGGGACTGGAGGAGCAGGTAGCTGAACTCGGTGTAGGACATGCCCTCGCCGTCGAGGCGGCGCTTGACCGTCTCCCTGGCGAGCATGACGTTGACCGAGAAGTGCTTGCCGACGTCGCGGAGGAACTCCAGCACCGGCATGTCGCCGGTCCAGTCGAGGTTGTTGACGATGATCGCGCCGGTGGGGCCGTCGTCGAACTCGACGAACCGCTCCAGCTGGCCCCGGATGCGGCCGACCCAGTCCTTGACCGTGTCCTCGGAGTTGAGGGTCCGCTCGCCGGTGTCGCGGGGGTCGCCGATCATGCCGGTGGCGCCGCCGGCCAGGACGATGGGCCGGTGCCCGGCGCGCTGGAAGCGGCGCAGCATGAGCAGCGGGACGAGGTTGCCGGCGTGCAGGCTGGGCGCGGTCGGGTCGAAACCGGCATAGAGGGTGAGCGGGCCGGAGTCCAGGTCCTCCCGGAGTGCGTCGAGGTCGGTGGACTGCGCGATCAGGCCGCGCCAGGACAGCTCGTCGAGGATGTGCTCGCTCACGCGGGCCATTGTCCCGCACCTGGTCAACGCGGTTCGAGCCGGTGCCCGGTTCGGGCAGCCGGTCGGGGTCCCGCGCCGGCGGGAGGGGGTCGGTGAGCGCGGCGGGGACGGCACGGCGCGCGCCGTGCGCGGGGTCGGCGGCGGGACGGCCTGGTCGCGCCGTGCGCGTGGCCCGCGCGGGGCCGGCGGCGGGACGGGAACTCGATCACCTCGCCCGGTTCGTCCCGGTGCTACCGACCGTCACGGCGCGTTCACCCTCACGCACGCGGGTTTGCCCCGGCTGGTCAATTGTCCTTGCCGGTTTCCCCCGCCAAGTTTGCTTGCGTGGCCAGCGACTTGCAGCGGAAGAAGACCTCTGTCGTGTTCACCGCGATGGACGTGAACGGTGATGGTTTCCTGGAGCGCGCGGACTTCGAGGCGCTGACGGACCGGTGGGCGGGCATCCGGGGCGAGGCCGGGTCGGACCGGTTGCGCGAGCTGATGATGCGCTGGTGGGAGGCGCTGCACGCGGCGTCCGACGAGAACAGCGACCGGAAGGTCACGCTGGACGAGGTGCTGCTCGCGGTCGACAACCTGGGCACCATGCTCGACCTCGTGGTGGCCACCGCCGAGTCGATGTTCGAGGCGGTGGACGAGGACGGCGACGGTGAGATCTCGGCGGAGGAGTACGGCCGCATGATCCACGCCTGGACGGGCGACGACGCGCCGACCGACGCCGGGTTCGCGCGCCTGGACCTCAACGGCGACGGGCACATCTCGAAGGCGGAGTTCGCCGGCCACTGGGTGGAGTTCTGGGCGGGCGACGACGCGGACGCGCCCGGCACGTACGTGTTCGGCGAGGTCTAGGGCCTGGCGGGAGCCGCGGACCACCTCCACGTCCACCGGCGCGGCGAGCCACCCCGCCCACTCGGCGGCGCGGGTCGGCGAGCCCTGCCCGGCCCCGGTCCTGCCCGGCGATCCCGGCCGGCCGGGCGACGGCCAGGCCCGCGGGCGGCCGGTCCGGCCGCCTCCTCGGTGACCGAGGGGGCGACCGGCTGCACCAGGCTGTCCTGGTGGTCGACCGGCAGCACCTGGCCGGGTCGCCCGCGGGTCCCGGCGTGGACGGCGGCAGCCCGGGCCGGGTGGGCCGGGAGCCGGGGTGGGGCACGCGCTGGTAGGCAGGTGGCCGGTGCGCTGGGCAGGTCGCCCCGGCACACGCGTGCCCCCAGGTCTGCCCCGGGTTCCCCGGTGCTCTCAGCGGGTGCGGCGGGTGCCGCGGCGGTAGGTGCTGACGGCGGGCGAGTCGAGCCAGAAGCGCCACGGCACGTCCACCGCGACGGCCACGCCCACGCGCGGGCCGGTGCGGATCTTCCCCGGGTCGACGGGGTCGCCCGCCAGCAGCCGCACGGACGAGTCCGGCGCGGTCAGGTCGAGGCCGTTGTCGGCGCGGGTCAGGCCGAGCACGCCGGTCAGCCGCGCCGGGCCCTTGGCCAGCTCCGCGTCGCTGCGGGCGGCCGGGCGGCGGGCCCGCGCCCGCTCGACGCCGGTGACCACCTCGCCCGCGCGCAGCAGCACCGCGCCGGGCACCCCGTCGGTGAGCGACACGACGTTGGCGCAGAAGTGCATCCCGTAGACGAAGTACACGTAGAGCCGGCCGGCGGGCCCGAACATGACGTCGTTGCGCGGTGTCCGGCCCCGGTAGCAGTGGGAGGCCGGGTCGTCGCCGCCCCGGTAGGCCTCGACCTCCACGATCCGCACGCCCACCACGCCGTCCGGCCCGGTCGACTCCACGGTGCTGCCGAGCAGGAGCCGCGCCGCGTCGACCGGGTCGACGGCCAGCTCCTGCTCGGTGAGCCGCCTAGGCGCGTCGGGCAACGGACACCCTGTCGCGCAGCGTCTTCAGCTGCTCGGCGACGCGGTCGGGGGCGGTGCCGCCGTGGGCGTCGCGGGAGGCGATGGAGCCCTCCACGGTCAGCACGTCGCGCACCTCGGGCGTCAGCGCGGGCGAGATCGCGGCGAACTCCTCGTCGGTCAGGTCCTCCAGGCCGGCGCCGCGGGTCTCGGCGGCGCGGACGCACTCGCCCGCCGCCTCGTGGGCGACGCGGAACGGCACGCCCCGCCGCACCAGCCACTCGGCGATGTCGGTGGCCAGGGTGAACCCGGCGGGCGCCAGCTCGGCCGTGCGGGCGGTGTCGAACCGCATCGTGGCGATCATGCCGGTCAGCGCGGGGAGCAGCAGCTCCAGCTGCTCGACCGAGTCGAACAGGGGCTCCTTGTCCTCCTGGAGGTCCCGGTTGTAGGCCAGGGGCTGGGCCTTCAGGGTCGCCAGCAGGCCGGTGAGGTTGCCGATGAGCCGGCCGGACTTGCCGCGGGTCAGCTCGGCCACGTCGGGGTTCTTCTTCTGCGGCATGATCGAGCTGCCGGTGGCCCAGGCGTCGTCGAGCACCGCGAAGCGGAACTCGGCGGTGGTCCAGATGATCACCTCCTCGGCGATCCGGGACAGGTCCACGCCGATCATGGCCAGCACGAACGCGATCTCGGCGGCGAAGTCGCGGGACGCGGTGCCGTCGATCGAGTTCTCCACGGGGCCGTCGAAGCCCAGCTCCTCGGCGACCTTGGCCGGGTCCAGGCCCAGCGACGAGCCGGCCAGCGCGCCGGAGCCGTACGGGGACAGGGCGGCCCGCTTGTCCCAGTCGCGCAGCCGGTCCACGTCGCGCAGCAGGGCCTGGCCGTGGGCCAGGAGGTGGTGCGCGAGCAGCACGGGCTGCGCGGACTGGAGGTGCGTGCGGCCGGGCATGACGGCGGTCGGGTGCTCGGCGGCCTGGCCGGCCAGCGCGTCCACCACGTCCAGCACGCCGTCGGCGACGCGCTTGGCGGCGTCGCGCAGCCACATCCGGAACAGCGTGGCCACCTGGTCGTTGCGGGACCGGCCGGCGCGCAGCTTGCCGCCCAGCTCGGGCCCGGCCCGGTCGATCAGGCCGCGTTCGAGGGCGGTGTGCACGTCCTCGTCGGCCAACACGGGGGTGAACGCGCCGGAGGCGACGTCGGCCTCCAGGGCGTCCAGCGCCGCCAGCATCCGCGCCAGCTCGTCCTCGGTCAGCAGGCCCGCGTCGTGCAGGACGCGGGCGTGCGCGCGGGAACCCCGGATGTCGTAGGGGGCGAGTCGCCAGTCGAAGTGCGTGGACAGCGACAGCCGCGCCATCGCCTCCGCAGGTCCGCCGGCGAACCGCCCGCCCCACAAGGAACTCACTTGGTCAAATCCTCTTCGCTGTGATGGTGCCGGTGCCGCCCTCGTCAGGTGGCGAGGGCGAAGTCGTACCACGGCCGGCTGCCGCGGGCGGGCGCGACCCGCTCAGCCGTGGTCCTCCCCCGCGCCCTCGCCCGCGGCGAGCGCGGTCACGCGGGCCGCCAGGTCCGAGCCGGTGAGCGGTTCCCTGGCCACGGCGAGGATGGTGTCGTCGCCCGCGATGGTGCCGACGATGTCGTGCAGCGCGGCCCGGTCCAGCGCGCTGGCCAGGAACTGGGCCGCGCCCGGCGGGGTGCGCAGGACCGCGAGGTTGCCGGAGTGGTCCACGGACACCAGCAGCTCGCCGAGCAGGCGCACGAGGCGGGTGGTGCCGCCCTGCACGCCGCGCACGGGACTGCCGTCCTCGGGGATGACGTAGACGGGCGCGCCGCCGTCGGGACCGCGCAGCTTGACCGCGCCCAGCTCGTCCAGGTCGCGCGACAGCGTGGCCTGGGTGACCTCGATGCCCTCCACCGCAAGCGTTTTCGCCAGCTCGGACTGGCTGCGGATGGCGCGCTGGGAGATCAGCTCGACGATGCGGGCCTGCCGCGCGGTCCTGGTCACCGCGACCGCTCCAGCAACCACACCAGCAGGGCCTTCTGGGCGTGCAGGCGGTTCTCGGCCTCGTCCCACACCGCGCTGTCCGGGCCGTCGAGCACCTCGTCGGTGATCTCCCAGCCGCGGTGGGCGGGCAGGCAGTGCAGCACGGTCGTGCGCACGCCGGTGGACGCCACCAGCTCCGCGTTGACCTGGTAGGGCCGGAACGGGCCGACGCGGTCGCGGCCGTCGTTCTCCTGGCCCATGGACGTCCAGGTGTCGGTGACCAGCACGTCCGCGCCGTCCACGGCGGCGCGCGGGTCGACGACGACCTCGACGCTGCCGCCGGTCTCCGCGGCGCGCCCCTTCGCCGCCGCCAGGGCCCACGGCTCCGGCGCGAAGTGCTCGGGCGCGGCGATGCGCACGTGCATGCCCGCGGTGGCGCCGCCGAGCAGCATCGAGTGCGACATGTTGTTCGCGCCGTCGCCCAGGTAGGTGACGGTGAGGCCGGCGAGCGCCCCGTGCCGCAGCCGGATCGTCTGGAGGTCGGCCAGCACCTGGCACGGGTGGAACTCGTCGGTCAGGGCGTTGATCACCGGGACGCGGGACACCGAGGCCATCGCCTCGATGCGCTTCTGGGCGAAGGTCCGCCACACCACGGCGTCCACGTAGCCGGACAGGATGCGGGAGGTGTCCTCTATGGTCTCCTCCCGGCCCAGCTGCATGGACCGGCCGTCGATGATCACCGGGTGGCCGCCGAGCTGGGTGATGCCCACCTCGAACGACAGCCTGGTGCGGGTGGAGTTCTTCTCGAAGATCACCGCCACCGACTTGGGCCCGGCCAGCGGCTTGGCGCCCAGCCGGTCGGCCTTGAACGTGTCGGCCAGGTCCAGGACCTCCGCCTGCTCGGCGGGGTCGAGGTCGTCGTCGCGCAGGAAGTGCCGGACCACGTCAGGACTCCAGCCAGTTCGGGAGCTCGGCGACGACGCGGTGCGCGTCGGCTTCGTCGAGCACGAGGGGCGGCGCCAGCCGGATGACGTCCGGCTGGATCGGGTTGATCAAGAAGCCGGCCTGCTGCGCGGCCGCAGCGGCCCTCGCCGAGACCGCCTCGCGCAGCGTGATCCCGAGCAGCAGGCCGGCGCCCCGCACACCGGAGATGAGCGGGTGGTCCAGGCGCTCGACGCCCGTCGCGATCTCCTTGCCGACCGCGGCGGCGTGCTCCAGCAGGCCGTCGGCGGCGATCGTGTCGAGCACGGCGAGCGCGGCGGCGCAGCACACCGGGTTGCCGCCGAACGTGGTGCCGTGGTGGCCGGGGCCGAACAGGTCCTTGGCCGGGCCGACGGCGATGCACGCGCCCAGCGGCAGGCCGCCGCCGAGGCCCTTGGCCAGGGTGATCACGTCCGGCACGATCCCGGCCTGGTGGAAGGCGAACCAGGTGCCGAGCCGGCCGAGACCGGTCTGCACCTCGTCCAGCACCAGCAGCGCGCCGTGCTCGGCGGTGATCCGGCGCGCCGCCTCCAGGTAGCCCTCCGGCGGCACGACCACGCCGTTCTCGCCCTGGATGGGCTCCACCACGAACGCGGCGGTCTCGTCGTCGATCGCGGCCTCCAGCGCGGCCACGTCGCCGAACGGGATGTGCACGACGCCCGGCACCAGCGGCAGGAACGGGTCCTGCTTGGCGGGCTGGCCGGTCAGCGCCAGCGCGCCCATGGTGCGGCCGTGGAAGCCGCCCTCGGTCGCGACGACCCGGGTGCGGCCGGTGCGGCGGCTGAGCTTGAGCGCGGCCTCGTTGGCCTCGGCGCCGGAGTTGCAGAACAGCACGCGGCCGTCGCCGTCGACGCCGGCCAGGTCGAGCAGCCGCTCGGCGAGCCGGAGCGCGGGCTCGTTGATGTAGAGGTTGGAGGTGTGGCCGATCGTGGAGATCTGCCGGGTCACCGCGGCGACGACCGCCGGGTGGGCGTGGCCCAGGGCGTTGACCGCGATGCCGGTGAGCAGGTCGAGGTAGCGGTTGCCGTCGGCGTCCCACACGTGGGCGCCCTCGCCGCGGACGAGCGCGAGGCCGGGCGTGCCGTAGTTGTTCATCATCGCGGCCTGCCACCGCTGCTGGTGGTCGCTCATGCCTCATCCCCCAGGACCATCGTTCCGACACCTTCGGAGGTGAAGACCTCCAGCAACACCGAGTGGGGCAGCCGCCCGTCGATCACGTGCGCCTCGGGCACGCCGCCGCGCACCGCGCGCAGGCACGCCTCCATCTTCGGCACCATCCCGCTGTCCAGGCCCGGCAGCATCTCCTCCAGCTGCGCCGCGCGGACCCGGCGCAGCAGGGAGCTCTTGTCCGGCCAGTTCGCGTAGAGGCCCTCCACGTCGGTGAGGACCACGAGCTTCTCGGCTCCCAGCGCCACGGCCACCGCGCCCGCCGCCGTGTCGGCGTTGACGTTGTGCACCACGCCGTCGGCGTCCGGCGCGACGGTGGAGATCACCGGGATGCGGCCCGCGCGCACGATGTCGAGCACCGCGTCGGGGTTGACCTCCACGACGTCGCCGACCAGGCCGACGTCCACCGGCTCGCCGTTCACCACGGCGGACCTGCGGGCCGCGGTGAGCAGGCGGGCGTCCTCGCCGGACAGGCCGACCGCGTACGGGCCGTGCTCGTTGACCAGGCCGACCAGCTCGCGCTGCACCTGCCCGACCAGGACCATGCGGACCACGTCCATCGCCTCGGGCGTGGTGACGCGCAGGCCGCCGCGGAACTCGCTCGCGATGCCGAGCCGCTTGAGCATGGCGGCGATCTGCGGGCCGCCGCCGTGCACCACGACCGGGTGCAGGCCGGCGAGCTTGAGGAACACCACGTCCTGCGCGAACGCGCGCTTCAGCTCGTCGTCCACCATGGCGTTGCCGCCGTACTTGACGACCACGACCGCGTCCCGGAAGCGCTGCAACCAGGGCAGCGCCTCGATGAGGATGCCCGCTTTGTCCCGGGGACTGGTCATGAGCTGTAGGCGCTGTTCTCTTCGACGTAGCCGTGCGACAGGTCGGTGGTGAGCACGGTGGCCGTGCCGTCGCCGAGGTTGAGGTCCACCACGATGTCGACGTCGCGGCCGGACAGGTCGGCCTCGCCGCGGTCGGCGGCCTTGTGGCCGTCGGCGAACAGGGTGACGCCGTTCATGGCGATGCCCAGCCGGTGCTGGTCGACGGTGGCCCGCGAGCGGCCGACGGCCATGGCGATGCGGCCCCAGTTGGGGTCGGAGCCGAACAGCGCGGTCTTGACCAGGTTGTCCTCGGCGACGGTCTTGGCGACCTCGACCGCCTCGGCCTCGGTGAGCGCGCCGTTGACGGTGATCGACACCTCCTTGGTCATGCCCTCCGCGTCGCCCTGGAGCTGCTTGACCAGGTCGTGCGCGACGGCTTCCAGGACGCTCGCGAACTCCTCGGGGTCCGGGGTGGCGCCCGAGGCGCCGGAGGCCAGCAGCAGGACGGTGTCGTTGGTGGACGTGCCGCCGTCCACGTCGAGGCGGTCGTAGGTGCGGGCGGTGACCCGCCGCAGGGCCGCGTCCAGCGCGTCGCCGTCGAGCGCCGCGTCGGTGGTGATGACGCTGAGCATGGTGGCCATGTTCGGCGACAGCATCCCCGCGCCCTTGACGAAGCCGCCGACGGACCAGCCGCCCGGGTGGTCCTGCCACGACTGCTTGGGGTGGGTGTCGGTGGTCATCACGGCGGTGGCGGCGTCCAGGCCGGCCCGGTCGGTGTCGGCCAGCTCCTGGGCGGCCTTCTCCACGCCGGCCCTGAGGTCGTCCATGGGCAGGCGCTCGCCGATCAGGCCGGTGGAGCAGACGGCCACCTCGATCGCGCCGACGCCGAGCACGTCCGCGACCTTCTCGGCGGTGGCGTGGGTGTCCTGGAAGCCCTCGGGGCCGGTGCACGCGTTCGCGCCGCCCGAGTTGAGCACCACGGCGCGCAGCCTGCGCTCCCGGAGCACCTGCTGCGACCACAGCACGGGCGCGGCCTTGACCTGGTTGGTGGTGAACACGCCGGCCGCGGCCTGGCCGGGGCCGGCGTTGACGACCAGCGCGAGGTCGAGCGCGCCGGAGTCCTTGATGCCGGCCGCGACGCCGGCGGCTCGGAAGCCCTTCGGGCCGGTCACGCCTCTGTTGCGGTTCACGGTGCCACTCCCACGGTGGACAGGCCGGTGGTCTCCGGCAGGCCGAGCGCCAGGTTCATGCACTGCACCGCCGCGCCCGCGGTGCCCTTCGCCAGGTTGTCGATCGCCGCGACCGCCACGAGCCGGTCCAGGTCGCGGTCGACGGTGACCTGGAGCTGGACGGCGTTGGAGCCGAGCACCGCGCCGGTGGTGGGCCAACTGCCCTCCGGCAGCAGGTGCACGAACGGCTCGTCCGCGTAGGCCTCCTCGTAGGCGGCGCGGACGTCCTCGGCGGAGGCGCCGGGGACGAGGGCGGCCGAGCAGGTGGCCAGGATGCCCCGGGGCAGCGGGGCCAGGACGGGGGTGAAGGAGACCTTCACGTCGCGGCCCGCCACCTTGGACAGGTTCTGGGCGATCTCCGGGGTGTGCCGGTGGGCGCCGCCGACGCCGTAGGCGCTCAGCGAGCCCATCACCTCCGAGCCGAGCAGGTGGGTCTTGGCGGCCTTGCCCGCGCCGGAGGTGCCGGAGACGGCGACCACGGTGACCTCGGGCTCGACCAGGCCGATCGCGGGGGCGAGCGCGAGGGAGGAGACGGTCGGGTAGCAGCCGGGGACGGCGACGCGCCGGGCGTCGCGCAGCTCGTCGCGCTGCCCGGGCAGCTCGGGCAGGCCGTAGGGCCAGCTGCCCGCGTGCGCGCCGCCGTACCAGCGCTCCCAGGCCCCCGGGTCGGTGAGCCGGTGGTCGGCGCCGCAGTCGACGACCAGCACGTCGTCGCCGAGCTGGGCGGCGATCTCGGCCGAGTGCCCGTGCGGGAGCGCGAGGAACACGACGTCGTGGCCCCTGAGCTCGTCGGCCGTGGTCTCGGTGAGCACCCGGTCGGCCAGGGGCAACAGGTGGGGCTGGTGGGTCAGCAGGCGGGTGCCCGCGTTGCCGCCGGCGGTCAGCGCGCCGATCTCCACCTCGGGGTGGCCGAGCAGGAGCCGCAGGACTTCACCCCCGGCGTAGCCGCTGGCCCCGGCTACCGCGATCCGCAACGTCATACGGATAAGTATGCACGCCGGTGCATCGTCACTCAAATATGTATTCGCTATGACCGGGCCGGGCGGTCACCACTCCACGAGCAGCTCGTCCAGCCCGTACACGGCCTGCTCGCTGCGGAAGACCAGGTCGGTCGACACCACGCGGAGGTCCGGGAACCTGGTCAGCAGGGCCTGGAACGCGATGCGCATCTCCATCCGCGCCAGCGGAGCTCCCAGGCAGTGGTGCACGCCGTGGCCGAAGGCGACGTGGCTGCCCGCCTGGCGCCCCAGGTCCAGCGCGTCCGGGTCGGGCACCAGCTCCGGGTCCCGGTTGGCGGCGGGCAGCGAGCAGATCACGAGGTCGCCCGGGAGCACCGCCCGACCGCCCAGCTCCGTCTCGACCAGGGCGATCCGCGGCACCCCGGTGGGCACGACGGTCAGCCAGCGCAGCAGCTCCTCCACGACGACCTCCGGTGCGGCGAGCAGGCGCGCCCGCCGGTCGGGTTCCGCCAGCAGGGTCGCCACGCCGAGGGAGAGCATGTTCGCCGTGGTCTCGTGGCCCGCCAGCAGCAGCAGGTCGGCCAGGCCGACGACCTCGTCCTCGCCCAGGTCCGAGCGCACCAGCGTGCCGAGCAGGTCGTCGCCGGGCGCGGACCGGGCGCGGCGGGCCAGTTCGGCCAGGTAGGCGCGGGATTCGAGGGCGATGCCCAGCCGCTCCTCGGAGGCCAGGGTCACGTCGAAGAAGCGGGCGTAGCGGTCCTGGAACGCGTCCCGGTCGGCGAAGGGCACGCCCAGCATCTCGCAGATCACCAGCGCCGGGACCGGCAGCGCGAAGCCGGTCACCAGGTCGGCGGGCGGGCCGCCGCGCTCCAGCGCGTCGAGCCGGTCGCGCACGACCTCGTGGACCCTCGGCTCCAGCCACCGCATCCGGCGGCCGGTGAACTCGCCGGCCACCAGCCTGCGCAGGCGGGTGTGCTCGGGCGGGTCGAACGCCAGCGGGTTGCCCGGCCGCACCGCGGCCAGCTCCTCCTCGGACAGCGCGGGCGCGCCCGGCACCACGTGGTGCGGCGAGTTGCCGAACCGCCGCGGGTCGCCCAGCACCTCGCGCACGTCCGCTATCCGGGTGACCAGCCACACCCGGTCGCCCTGCGGCACGTCCACCAGGCGGACCCCTTCGTCCCGCTGCGCCGACAACTCGGGCGCCGGGTCGAACCCCGCTCGTCGCATGTGCAGGGGCAGCGTCGGCATGTCGGCCTCCCGATGGCTCGTGGTGAAAAACGTAGTGAGCCGCCGGAGTGATGCGGCAGCCTTCGCCCGGGTGAGGTCGGAACTACTCGTGGTGAACAGGAGCGCGGATGCGGGCGGTCGTCTTCGACTGGCGGGGCACGTTGGTGGTCACGCCCACCTTCACCGGGTGGGTGGCCGAGGCGTTGCGGCGGATCGGCCGCGACCCCGGCCGGGCCGGGGAGGTGGTGGCGCGGCTGCCCGCGCGGGAGCTGGACGCGCCGGGCGTCGACGCGGACGCCGCGCTCCACCGGGAGACCTACTACGCGGCGTTCCGCGCGGCCGGGCTGGACGGCGAGCTGGCCGACTCGCTGTACGCGGTGGAGTGCGACCCGGCGGTGAACCCGTTCGCGGTGGACGTGCGGCCGACCCTGGCCGGGCTGGCCGCGCGCGGTGTCCGGATCGGCGTGCTGAGCGACGTCCACTTCGACATCCGGCCCTCGTTCGCGGGGCTGCCGGTGCGCTCGTTCGTGCTGTCGTTCGAGCACGGCGTGGCCAAGCCCGACCCGGAGATCTTCCGCATCGCGCTCGACGAGCTGGGCACCGGGCCCGAGGAGACGCTGATGGTCGGCGACCGCGCCTCCCACGACGGCGCGGGCGTGCTGAGCGGGATGCCGACGCTGCTCGTGCCGCCGCTGCGGGACGTCCACGACGCGCGCCTGCACCTCGTCGTCAAGCTGATGGTGTGAACAGCCGGGGTCCGGGTCGCGCGCCCCGGACCCTCCACCGCCCGCCTAGCTGCCGGCGCCGAACCGCTGGAGCGCCCGGATCTTGTTCGTCGCGTCCAGCGCGGCCACCTTGTAGGCCTCCGACAGCGTCGGGTAGTTGAAGACCGTGTCCACCAGGTAGTCCACCGTGCCGCCGCACGCCATGACCGCCTGCCCGATGTGCACCAGGTCGGTCGCGCCGGTGCCGAACAGGTGCACGCCGAGCAGCTTGCGGTCCACGGTGGACACCAGCAGCTTGAGCATGCCGTAGGCGTCGCCCACGATCGAGCCGCGCGCCAGCTCCCGGTACCGGGCCAACCCCACCTCGTACGGCACCGCGGACGAGGTCAGCTCGGCCTCGGTGGCGCCGCAGTAGGAGATCTCCGGGATGGTGTAGATGCCGATCGGCTGGAGCGAGGTCAGCTCGCGCGCCTCCTCGCCGAACGCGTGGTAGACGGCCAGCCTGCCCTGGTCCATCGACGTGGCCGCCAGCGCCGGGAAGCCGATCACGTCACCCACCGCGTAGATGTGCTCGACGGGGGTGCGGTAGTGCTCGTCGACCTGGAGCCGGCCGCGCCGGTCGGCCTCCAGGCCCGCCTTGCCCAGGTCCAGCGCCTCGGTGTTGCCCTGCCGCCCCGCCGAGTACATCACCGCGGCCGCCGGGATGCGCTTGCCGCTGGCCAGCGTGGTCACCGTGCCGCTCTCGGCCACGTCGACGTTGACGACCTTCTCGCCGAACCGGAAGGTCACCGCGAGGTCGCGCAGGTGGAACTTCAGCGACTCGACGATCTCCGGGTCGCAGAAGTCGAGCATCCGCTCCCGCTGCTCGACCACCGTCACCCTGGTGCCCAGCGCGGCGAACATCGACGCGTACTCGATGCCGATCACCCCGGCGCCCACCACCACCAGCGACGACGGGATCTCCTCCAGCGACAGCACCTCGTCGGAGTCGAGCACCCTGACCTCGTCGAAGTCCACCTGCTCCGGCCGCGCGGGCCGGGTGCCGACCGCGATCACGACCTTCCCGGCGGTCACCACGTGGTGCTCGCCGCGCTGCGCGCCCTCGACGGCCACGGTGTGCTCGTCGACGAACCGGGCCGTGCCGGTGAGCAGGTCGACCTGGTTGCGGTGCAGCTGCGCGCGCACGACCTGGACCTCGCGGCCGATCACGTGCCGGGTGCGGGCCAGCAGGTCGGAGATCGTGATGTCCTCCTTGACCCGGTAGCTGGCGCCGTACAGCTCGCGCTGGCTCATGCCGGTCAGGTACACGACGGCTTCCCGCAGGGTCTTCGACGGGATGGTGCCGGTGTTCAGGCACACCCCGCCGACCATGTCCGCCCGGTCGACGATCGCGACCTTCTTCCCGAGCTTCGCGCCCGCGATGGCGGCCTTCTGCCCACCCGGACCGGATCCGATGACGAGCAGGTCGTAGTCGTACGCGCTCATGCCCGGAAGCCTCGCACACGGCGGCGGCCCGCGTGGCGCGGCGGGCGTCGGCCCACCCGGCCCGCGCGCGGTCAGCCCCTGGCGGCGCGCCCGGAGTAGGTCAGCGGGAAGACCAGGTCCGTGCACGCGTCCGGCACGTCGTGCGCGATCTGCACGACCATCTCCACGTCGACCGCCCCGGCGGGCGGGATGAGCACCGGCTCGGCCATCGGCACGACGGTCAGCACGCCGGACGGGCAGCCCGGCACCCTGTTGTGCGCCTCGTCCAGCGGCTGGCCGGGCTCCGCTTCGAGGGTCAGCACCACGATGTCGACCTCGTTGGGGTTGGACAGCCGCACCAGCCGCGCGCCCTCGCCGCCCGGCGTCAGCTCCACCGCGGCGCCCGAGACGTCGTTGATCTCGAACGGCTCCAGGCCGGCGACACCCGCCTCGGCGTTGCTCACGGAGTACGCCATCGCGGGCAACTCGGGTTCAGGCCAGGTCAGGTGCATCGCGGCGACGACGGCGCCACCGACCGCGAGGATCGTCGAAGCGACGGCGATCTCCATCCGCGGACCCAAGCTGCGCATGAGGCAACCTCACTAGGATTGCTGCTCCAGGCGGTGGGTTCGCCGCTAGCTCCCCGCCGGACCGGCGACCAGACTCGTCCGGCGGTTCATCGCTTCGCCCCTCGGCCCAGCGGGCCGCGGAACCAATCTTGGAGAACGTTCAACATCCGCGCAAGGACCAGGCCGGCCCGGAAATTCAGGTCTTTGGGCCCCTTGACACCGCACCCGAAGTAGCCTGAACTGCACGTTCTCCCGCTGCCGGCCCCCAGGAGTTCACCCGACCGGACCAGTCCCGGAACCGCACGGGTGCGGTTCCGGGACACGCTCCGTCAGCCTCTCAGCACCGCGCCGAAGCGCTCGGCCGCCGCGGCCACCGCCGCGTCGCGCGCCGCGGTCGCCTCGTCGACGGTCAGCGTCCGGTCCGCCGCGCGGAACCGCAGCGAGTACGCCAGGGACCGCTTGCCCTCGCCCACCTGACCGCCGGCGTACACGTCGAACAGCCGGATGTCCTCCAGCAGCGCGCCGCCACCCGTGCGCAGCACCCGCTCCACCCGCGCGGCGGGCACGTCCGCGCCGACGACCACGGCCACGTCCAGCAGCACCGGCGGGTAGGCCGACACGACCGGCGCGGGCCGGTGGTCGTCCAGCGGCAGCGCGTCCAGGTCAAGCTCGAACGCCGCGGTCCGCTTCGGCAGGCCCAGCGCCTCCACCACCTTCGGGTGCAGCTCGCCCGCGTGGCCGACCGGCCAGTCGCCGACCCGCAGCTCGGCGCACCGGCCCGGGTGCCACGGCGCCAGGTCGGAGGCGGCGGTGGTCAGCTCCACCCCGTACGCCTGGCCGACCAGCCGCGCGGCCTGCACCGCGTCCGCCCAGTCCGCCTGCCTGCCCTCGCCCCACCAGCCCGGCTGCTCGCGGTGGCCCGCCAGCACGGCCGCCACGTGCACCGGCTGCTGCGGCAGCGCCGCCCGGAGCGAGGCCAGCTCCTCGTCCGACGGGCGCGCGCCCACCGCGACGGAGGGCATCGGCGCCGGGTCCGCGCGCGGCAGCGTCACCTGGGCCACCGTGTAGACCGCGAGGTCCTTCTGACCGCGCGCCAGGTTCCGCTGCACGGTCTCCAGCAGCCCCGGCACCAGCGTGGTGGCCAGCGCGTGCTTCTCCGCCTCCAGCGGGTTGAGCACGCTCACCGCGCGCCGCCGCACGTCGTCCGGCGGCAGGCCCAGCGCGTCGAACACCGCGGGCGAGACGAACGGGAACGGCTTGACCTCGACGAAGCCCTGCTCGGCCAGCGCGCGGGCGACCGTGCGGCGGCGGCGCTGCTGCTCGGTCAGGCCGCGACCGGCGGGCGCGGGCGGCAGCACCGACGGGATCGTGTCGTAGCCCTCCAGCCGCAGCACCTCCTCGACCAGGTCGGCGGGCTGGGTGAGGTCCGCGCGCCAGGTCGGCGGCACCGCGGTGACCATGGTCGAGCCGTCGTCACCGGTGCTGACCTCGACCTGGCAGCCGATCTGGCCCAGCCGGCGCGCGGTCACGCCGCGCGCGTAGCGGACCCCGGCGACCCGGTCGGGCAGGTCGATGGGCATCGAGACCGGCGCGGGCTGCGCGAACCCGCCCACGTCCGTGCGGCCGGGCCGGATGCCGCCGTCGCCGAACATGTCCAGCAGCCGGGCCGCGCGCTCCAGCGCCACCGGCGCCAGCGCCGGGTCGACGGTGCGCTCGAACCGCTTCGCCGCCTCGCTGGGCAGCTTGTGGCGGCGCACCGTGCGGGCGATGGACGCCGGGTCCCAGTTCGCCGCCTCCAGCAGGATGTCCGAGCTGTCCTGGCGCACCTCGGTGCTCGCGCCGCCCATGACGCCGGCCAGCGAGATCACGCCGCTGTCGTCGGCGATCACGATGTCGTCCGGGTCGAGCGCGCGGACCTGCTCGTCGAGCGTGGTCAACTCCTCCCCGGCCGCCGCGCGCCGCACCACCAGGCCACCGCGCACGGACGAGCCGTTGAACGCGTGCAGCGGCTGGCCCAGCTCCAGCATCACGTAGTTGGTGATGTCCACCGGCAGCGAGATCGAGCGGATGCCCGCGAGCATCAGCCTGCGGCGCATCCACCACGGGGTGGGCGCGGTCGGGTCGACGCCGGTCACCCGGCGCGCGGTGAACCGCGGGCACGCGACGGGGTCCTCGACGATGACCGGGATCTCCTCGCCCTCGGCCTCGGGGACCTCGGCCAGGCCCGGGTCGCGGAACGGCACGTCGAACGCGCAGGCCAGCTCGCGGGCCAGGCCGCGCACGGAGAACGCGTAGCCGCGGTCCGGCGTCGGCGCCACCTCGATGACGGTGTCGCCGAGGCCCAGCAGCTCGACCGCGTCGTCACCGGGCTGCGCGGTGCCGCTGGGCAGCACCATGATCCCCGCGTGGTCGTCGCCGAGGCCCAGCTCGCGGGCCGAGCAGATCATGCCCTCGCTCGTCCTGCCGTAGGTCTTGCGGGCGGCGATGGCGAAGTCGCCGGGCAGCACGGCGCCGGGCAGCGCGACCACGACCGTGTCGCCCTCGCGGAAGTTCGACGCGCCGCAGACGATGCCGTTGACCTGGTCCGGGCCGACCTCCACCTGGCAGTAGCGGATCGGCTTCTTGAACTCGGTCAGCTCCTCGATCTCGACCACGCGGCCCGCGACGAGCGGACCGGTGACGCCGTTCAGCTCGTGGACGTCCTCGACCTCCAGGCCGATCCGCACGAACGCCTCGGCGAGCTGCTCAGGCGTCGGGACCTCGGCGAACTCGAGGTTCTCGACCAGCCAGGTAACCGGGATGCGCACCCGTCATGCCTCCGTTCCGAATGGCTGGGTGAAGCGGACGTCGCCCTCGACCATGTCGCGCATGTCCGGCAGGCCGTTGCGGAACTGGAGGGTGCGCTCCAGGCCCATGCCGAACGCGAAGCCGGAGTAGGTGTCCGGGTCGATGCCGCAGTTGCGCAGCACGTTCGGGTTGACCATGCCGCAGCCGCCCCACTCGACCCAGCCCGCGCCGCCCTTCTTCTCCGGGAACCACACGTCCACCTCGGCGGACGGCTCGGTGAAGGGGAAGAAGCTCGGGCGCAGCCGGGTGCGGGAGCCCTCGCCGAACATGGCGCGGGCGAACGCGTCGAGCGTGCCCTTGAGGTGCGCCATGGTCAGGCCCTCGTCCACGGCCAGGCCCTCGACCTGGTGGAAGACCGGGGTGTGGGTGGCGTCCAGCTCGTCGGTGCGGAACGTCCGGCCGGGGCAGACGACGTAGACGGGCAGCTCGCGGTCCAGCAGGGTGCGCGCCTGGACGGGGCTGGTGTGCGTGCGCAGGACCAGGCCGGAGTCGGCGGGCGCCACGTAGAAGGTGTCCTGCATGGACCGGGCGGGGTGGTCCTTGCCGAAGTTCAGCGCGTCGAAGTTGAACCACTCGGCCTCGACCTCGGGGCCCTCGGCGACCTCCCAGCCCATGGCCACGAACACGTCCGAGATGCGCTCGGCCAGCGTGGTCATGGGGTGGCGGGCGCCGCGCGGGACGCGGTCCCACGGCAGCGTGACGTCGACCGCCTCCTCGCGGAGGACGCGCTCGTCGCGCTCGGCCTGGAGCTCGGCGCGGCGCTCGTCGAACGCCTGCCTGACCTCGTGCTGGGCCTGGTTGACCCTCTTGCCCGCGTCGGACTTCGCCGCGGGCGGCAGCGCGCCGATCTCGCGGCGCGCCAGCAGCACCGGCGAGCGGTCACCCAGGTGGCTCGGCTTCACGGCGGCGAGCTCGTCGAGGTCGGCCGCCTTGGCGAACGCCTCCCGAGCCTGCTCGACCGCCGTGGCCAGCGCTTCCGGGGAGAGCGCCGCGACCTGCTTCGGGTCGTAGGGGTCGTTGGCTCCGGACATGGTTGGTGGACAGCTCCCGTCACGGACAACAGGTGGTTAGCGGGTCGATCCTAGGTGATCGGGCCTCACCGGCCCGAAGAGGTCCGCCTAGGCGACCGCCCCCGGCGGTCCGGGCCGCCCGCGGTCCTCGCCCCGCGGCGCCAGGAGCTCCCGGTCGGCGCCCGGCGGGTCGTCGCGCCGGGCCGTCCGCCACTCCCCCGCCGGGGTGCGCCGGGCCCGGCGCACGCCGGCGGCAGCAGCGCGACCGCCCGCTCCGCGCGGCTCGCGCCCCGGTGGTCACCTCGTACCCCGATCCCGGATCGCAACCGGACCGAGCCGGAATTGTCGGTGGTCCGTGGCAATCTGATCACGCGCGCAGGACACCGGCGAGCGATCAGCACAAAACCGGGTCACGAGCCGCCGCACCGACCCTAGAATCGTTCGTCCCACGTGATCCGACCCGAGGTGAACTCCACTCCATGTCCCACACCTTCGGTGTCGACCTGCGCGGGATCATCGACCTGCTCAGCCACCACCTCTACAGCGGTCCCCGCGTCTACGCGCGCGAGCTGCTCCAGAACGCGGTGGACGCCATCACCGCCCGCCGGGCGCTCCAGCCGGACGCGCCGGGCGAGGTGGTGATCGAGCCGATCGAGTCCGCCGGCGGCACCCTCCGCATCTCCGACACCGGCGTCGGCCTGACCGAGCGCGAAGTGCACGACCTGCTCTCCACGCTGGGCCGCACGTCCAAGCGCGACGACCTGGGCTTCGCCCGGCAGGGCTTCCTCGGCCAGTTCGGCGTGGGGCTGCTGTCCGCGTTCCTGGTCGCCGAGCGCATCAGCCTGACCAGCCGGTCGGCGCGCGGCGGGCCGGCGGTGCGCTGGACCGCCGACGCGACGGGCAACTACGACGTGGAGGTCGACGACTCCGCGCGCGCCGAGGTCGGCACCACCATCGAGCTGGTGCCGCACCGCGACGCCGAGCACTGGTTGGAGAAGGACGTCGTGCGCGCCCTGGTCGCGGAGTACGGCGAGCTGCTGCCGGTGACCGTGCGGGTCGACCACGAGGTCGTCACGCTCGGCGAGCTGCCGTGGCTCGACGACGCCCGGGCCTACGGCGAGCGCGTGCTGGGCGTGGCGCCGTTCGACGCGATCCCGGTCGAGGTGCCGGCGGTCGGCCTGCGCGGCGTCGCCTACGTGCTGCCGGGCGGCGTGCACCCCGGCGCGCGGCAGTCGCACCGCGTCTACCTCAAGCGGATGCTGGTCGGCGACGCCATCGAGGGCCTGCTGCCGGACTGGGCGTACTTCGTGCGCTGCGTGGTCGACTCCACGTCGCTGCGGCCCACCGCCAGCCGCGAGGCGCTCTACCAGGACGAGACGCTGCTCGCGGTGCGCGAGGAGCTGGGCCGCCAGGTCCGGGACTGGCTGGTCCGGCTGGACGCGACCAGCCCGGAGCGCACCCGGGCCCTGCTCGAAGCGCACCACCTGGGCATCAAGTCCCTGGCCAGGGCGGACGACGACATGCTGCGGCTGGTCGAGCGCTGGTTCCCGTTCGAGACCACCGACGGGCCGCAGTCGCTGCGCCAGTTCCGCCGCAGGCACGGCACGATCGCCTACGTGCCGGACGTGGACGAGTTCCGGCAGCTCGCCCCGGTCGCGCACGCCCAGGGCATGGGCCTGGTCGACGCCGGCTACGCCTACGACGTGGAGATCATGGAGCGGCTGGTCGCCCTGGACGGGCCGACCGCCGCCCGCCGGGTGGCGCCGAGCGAGGTGCTGGCCGCGCTCGACGACCCGGACCCCGAGCTGGAGCGCGCCTTGCTGGCGCGCCTCGACCAGGCCCGCGAGGTCCTGGAGCGGCACGACTGCGAGGCCGTGCCGCGCGACTTCGACCCCGGCTCGCTGCCCGCGCTGCTGGTCACCAACGCCGAGGCGGAGCGCAGGCGCGACGCCCAGCAGGCCGGCGAGGACGCCGACCCGCTGTGGGCGGAGCTGCTGGGCAGCCTGGTGGAGTCCGCGTCGGGCGCGGCGCAGCGGCTGGTGCTCAACTGCCGCAACCCGCTGGTGCGCAGGCTGACCCAGCTGACCGACCCGGCGCTGGTGGAGCTGACCGTCGAGTCGCTGTACGTGCACGCCCTGCTCCAGGCGCGGCGCCCGATGCGACCGAAGGACACCGCGGCGCTGAACCGCTCGTTCCTGGACCTGCTCGACCGCGCCGTTGGAGAGGACCGATGAACCCGGACAAGGGTGCCGCCGAGCGGCAGTTCGTCGAGGCGTACCACATGCCCGAGGGCATGCCCCGGCACGAGGCGCTGGAGCGCGCGGCCCGCGCCGCGGACGCCGTGGACCACCTGCCGCTGGGGGTGAGCTGCCGGATCGCCCTGATCCGCTCGGCCTACGACCTCGGCCGCTACGACCTGATGCTGGCGCCGTTCGCGTGGTGCGGCACGGCGGAGCAGCGCGACCCGACCGCGTTCGACGAGTGGGAGCTGCACAGCTTCGACTGGGCGCACAAGTGGATCGTGTCCGGCCTGGTCGCCGACCCGAGGTTCACCCTGGCGCAGATCAACTCGTTCGTCGACCAGCTCGCGTCGCGCTACCAGCGGCTCGGGTACTCGATGCAGCCCGTGCACGGCGCGCGCACCGAGCTGGCCTCGCACGTCGGCGACGACGCGGCGTACCGGGAGCACTTCGCGCGCTACCTGGCGACCGAGCGCGGCCCGATGAGCGACTGCGAGGCGTGCGTCGTCGAGGAGCAGGCCGGGCACCTGATCCGGCAGGGCCGCCACGCCGAGGCGGTCGCGCACGCCGAGCGCCAGCTGGAGCGGGACACCGGCTGCGCCACCCAGCCCCAGGGCATCCTCACCACGCTGGCGCCCGCGTTCGTCTCGCTGGGCGACCTGGAGCGGGCCCGCCAGGCGCACGTGGTGGCGCACCGGCTGGTGCGCGACGACCTGGTGAGCGGCTACCTGGACGACCACCTGGTGTTCTGCGCGACGACGGGCAACGTGCGGCGGGGCGTGGACCTGCTGCGCGGCCACCTGCACCGGGTGCACCACTCCACCAGCCCGTCGCGGGCCATGCACTTCGCCGCCGGCGCGGCGCTGCTGCTGAGCCGGGCGCCGGAGCACGAGGAGTTCGCCGTGCCCCGGGACGGGGGCGCCGAGGTGCTGACCACGCCCGGGCTGCGCGCCCTGCTGGAGGAGCGGGCGCTGGAGATCGCGGACCGGTTCGACCGGCGCAACGGCTCCGACGCGGTGAGCGGGCGCATCCGGGAGACCCTGGCGATGCCGGACTCGACGCCGGTGGAGCTGGTCGTGCCGGTGTCCGGGCCGCCGGTGTCCGCGCCCGTCGACGAGGAACCGGTCGAGCTGGGCGACCCGGTGGAGCTGGCGCGGCGGATGTGCGACGCGTTCGACCGGGGCGAGTTCACCACCGGGATGCGGCTGCTGCGGTCGCTGCCGCCGGACCTGGACCCGCTGCTGCCGGAGTCGCTGGGCGCGCTGGTGGCGGCGCGGCGGGCGATCGTCAGCGGCCACCTGCGCCCCAAGGAGGAGGTGCTGGTCGAGCTGGACGCGGCGGTGGACCGGCTGGTGGCGTGCGGCGAGCACGACCTGGCCAACCGGTACCGGGCGCGGAGCGCCGGGCTGCGCGCCGAGGAGGGTGGCGTCGAGGTGGCGCGCGCGTGCCTGGCCGAGGCGGACGCCGCCGGCACGCCGTACACGCGGGTGCTCACCAGGCTGCTGCTGGCCGACCTGCTGGTCGAGCTCGACGAGGACGAACTCGACGACGACGGGTTCGACGAGAGCGAGCTCGACGAAGCCGGGTTCGACGAGGAGGAGTTCGACCGGGTCACCGAGGACCGGGACCTGGACGAGGCGGACGGCGGTCCGGGCGCCCTCGTGGCCGAGGCGCTGGAGCTGGCGCTGGAGCGGGTGCCGGAGCTGGTGCTGCGGGCGCGGTGCGACCGGGCGCAGCACCTGGCGGCGTCCGGCGGGCTGGGCGAGGCGCAGGACGAGGTCACCGCCGTGCTGGCCGAGGACCCGCCGTCGTCCGTGCGGTTCGACGCGCTGCGGCTGCTGCTGAAGATCCAGACCGTACGGGGCGACGAGGCCGCGCTCGCGACGGGCACCCGGTTCGTCGAGGCGTTCGGCGCGCCGCGCGGGCCGTGGACCGCCGAGGCGCACCGGCAGCGGGTCGCCTCGATCCAGCGGCTCGACCTGGAGGGCGAGCACCTGGTGGAGCTGCGCGACGCGGTCGCCGCGGGCCACGAGCTGGGCGTGCCGGACGACGTGGCCAAGGCCTGCTACGCGCTGGCCGGCGGCTACCTGAAGTCCGGCCGGTTCGTGGAGGCCGCGGAGGCGTTGGAGGAAGCGGTCCGCGCGGTGGACACGGGCGAGGTGGACCCGGACGTGGTCGTGCCCATCCGCTACCGCCTGGGCCAGGTGTGCGCGCGGCTGGACGAGTCCGAGTCGGCGCGCCGCCACCTGGAGGCCGCGCTGGGCCTGGTCCAGCCGGACGAGCCGGGCCGGCGGGCGATGGTGCTGGACCAGCTGGCCGGCGTGCTGCGGCGGCTGGACCGCGGCCCGGAGGCCGCCTCGGCCTACCAGGGCGCGGCGACGGCGTGGCAGGAGGTCTCGGAGTTCGCCGAGGCCGCGGGCTCGCTGGTGGAGTCGGCGGCCGCGCTGCCCGACGAGGAGTCCGGCGAGTGCGCCGCGACGCTCACCGCCGCCGAAACCCTGCTGCCCCGGGTGGAGGACCCCGACCACCGCACGCACCTGACCGCGCGGATCGCCGCGATCCGCGCGTTCCTGCACAGCCAGGCGGGCGAGCACGCGGGAGCGATCGAGCAGAACGGCGTGGCCGAGGAACTGGCGGCGCGCCTGGGCGACGTCGACTGGCAGACGTTCCTGGTGGTGCGCGGCGCGCGCTTCCTGCTCCAGTCCGGCGACCCGGCCAACGCCGAGTCCGAGGTGCGCCGCGCGGGCGCCCTCGTCACCGACGACACGCCACCCCCGATCCTGGGCGACGCGGCCGCCGTCCTGGAGGAGTCCCTGCGCGCCCAGTCCAAACCCACCGCGGCCGACCCGCTCCTCCGGGCCCTGCACACCCGCCTGGACGCCTGACCCCCGGAACGCGCGAGTCGTACCCCCAGGACGCGCGAGTCGTACCTCCAAGACGCGCGAGTCGAACGCTCAGGACCACCGTGTCGAACGCTCAGGACCCCTGAGTTCACCGTTCGGGCACCCGCGCCCGACCGCCGATCAGGCGCGTTGGGCGCGGGCCGAGGCGTAGAGGCAGACGGCGGCCGCCGTGGCGAGGTTCAGGCTCTCCGCGCCGCCGTAGATCGGGACCTTCAGCGCGGCGTCGAGGCCGTCGACCACCTCGTCGGGCAGGCCGTGGGCCTCGCTGCCGAACACCCACGCCGTCGGCGCGGCCAGGTCACCGCGCAGGTCGGCGGTCACCAGGTCCTCCGGCGCGTACCCGTCGGCGGCGACCAGGCGCAGCCCCGCGTCGCGCAGGGCGGCGAAGGCCTCTTCCGCGTCCCGGGCCCGCGCGATCGGCAGGTGGAACACGCTGCCCGTGGACGCGCGCACGCACTTGCCGTTGTGCGGGTCGACCGCGTCCCCCGCGAAGATCACCGCGTCGGCGCCGGCGGCGTCCGCGACGCGCACCACCGTGCCCGCGTTGCCGGGGTCCGCCACGCCGTGCAGCACCGCCACCAACCGCACGTCGGAGCCCAGCGCCGCCCTCAGCGGCACGTCCACCGGCGAGCACACCGCGACGAGGCCCTGCGGGGTCACCGTCTCCGACAGCGCGGCGGCGGCCTTGTCCGTCACGGCGCTCACCGGCACCCCGGCGTCGACCGCGTCCCGCACCAGCGAGGGGTTGCGCGACGCCGCGACCTCCGTGGCGAACAGCTCGTGCACCCGGCCGCGCCCGGCGGCGGCCCAGGCCAGGGCCTCGCGCACCGCCTGCGCGCCCTCGGCGAGGAAGCGCTCCGCGCGGTCGCGGCCGGAACGCCTGGTCAACCGCTTAGCGGCAACGACCCGGGGAGTCCGTTCGGTGAACGGAGCATCCCCGGGTCGTGGTGCGCGGTCGTTCCCGCTCAGGCCTTGTCCTCGACCGGCGCGTTGACGTCGCCGGGCAGGGCGGCCTTGGCGGCCTCCACCAGCGCGGTGAACGCGCCCGCGTCGCTGACGGCCAGCTCGGCCAGGATCTTGCGGTCCACCTCGATGCCCGCGAGGCGCAGGCCCTGGATGAAGCGGTTGTAGGTCATGCCGTTGGCCCGGACACCCGCGTTGATGCGCTGGATCCACAGCTTCCGGAAGTCACCCTTGCGGGCGCGACGGTCCCGGTAGGCGTAGTTGAGCGAGTGGAGCACCTGCTCCTTGGCCTTGCGGTACAGCCTCGAACGCTGGCCGCGGTAGCCGCTGGCGAGCTCAAGGGTGGTACGGCGCTTCTTCTGGGCGTTCACGGCCCTTTTGACGCGTGCCACGGGTCCATCCTGTCGATCTCGTGGGGCCGGTGGGGGCCCCGGTGTTCACGGGCGGGGCGGGTGTCAGATGCCGAGCAGCTTCTTGATGCGCGACACGTCGTTCTTGGCGACGTCGGCCGTGCCGGAGAGGCGGCGCGTCAGCTTGCTGGACTTCTTCTCCAGCAGGTGGCGCTTGCCGGCCTTCTCGCGGATGAGCTTGCCGCTGCCGGTGACCTTCACGCGCTTGGAGGTCCCGCTGTGGCTCTTGTTCTTGGGCATGGTCAGTCGTCCTTGGGTCTCGTGCAGCCATCGGGGGTCGGGCGGCCGTGCTTGCTCCCGGGCCCCGCCGAGGGCCCGGGAGGTCACCGGCCCGAGGGCCGGTAGGTCACTCGTCGACAGAGTCCGCCGGGACGTCCTGGTCGTGCTGGCCGTCCTGCTTCACCGGGCGGGTCTTCGTGGTCTTGTGCGGGGCCAACACCATGATCATGTTGCGCCCGTCCTGCTTCGGGTTGGACTCGACGAACCCCAGCTCCGCGACGTCCTCCGCGAGCTTCTGGAGCAGTCGGTAGCCCAACTCCGGCCGGGACTGCTCACGGCCGCGGAACATGATGGTCACCTTGACCTTGTTCCCGTGCGACAGGAAGCGGGCCACGTGGCCCTTCTTCGTCAGGTAGTCGTGCGGGTCGATCTTCGGCCGGAGCTTCTGCTCCTTGATGACCGTCAGCTGCTGGTTGCGGCGGGACTCACGGGCCTTCTGCGCGCTCTCGTACTTGTACTTGCCGTAGTCCATGAGCTTGCAGACCGGCGGCCGAGCCTGCGCGGCGACCTCGACGAGGTCGAGATCCGATTCCTGGGCGAGTCGGAGCGCGTCCTCGATGCGAACGATCCCGACCTGCTCGCCGTTCGGCCCGACCAGTCGAACCTCGGGCACGCGGATGCGGTCGTTGATGCGCGGCTCGGTGCTCACGGGAGCACCGCGGTTCGAGGGACTTGTCATTCACGTCCTTTGTGACTCGTTGTGCGCCGAAGACAAGAGGCCCCACACCTGCCCGGTGTGAGGCCCGCTTCCTAACCGATCGCACAACGAAGGGCGCAGTCCACCCCTCGCAGGACCGGACCCGGCCACCTGCTCGAAGCGGCAGACTCGGGTGGGAGCGGGGCTCCACTTGCCGTCCCCACACGGGTGGGGACTGGTCGCTGGAAGATGATAGCAGACGGTCTTGTCAACCCCCGAACCGGCGAGCCCTCCGGCGAGGTTGCGAGAATGCTCCCCGTGACCGACCTGCCTCCTGACAACGTCCGCGAGCTGTCCGATGTTCCCAGCGTCGAAGTGATCAGCAAGGCCGCGGTCATGCTGCTGTCCTCGGCCGCCGAGCGCCTCGGGCTGGCCGACGAGGACCCCGCGTCGAGCCCGCGCCGCGACCTCGACGAAGCCCGCCGCCTGATCACCGCCCTGGCCGGCCTGGTCACCGCGTCCGCCGAGTACCTGGGGCCGCACGCCGCGCCCCTGCGCGACGGGCTCCAGTCGGTCCAGCGGGCGTTCCGCGAGGCCTCCGCCTACCCCGACGAGCCCGGCCAGGGGCCGGGCGAGAAGTACACGGGCCCCGTCTACTGACCTCCCCGCCGGCCGCCCGACCTCCCCGCCGGCCAACCCCCGGGAACTCACCCGATCGAGGTGGCCGGGGGTGGTTGGCGTGCGCGAACGGTGAACTCACCCGTCCTGAACGTTCGACACGGTGGTCCTGGGCGTTCGACTCGCGGTGTTCGGGCGGGGGCGCGGGAGGCCGAAGGTCGGTGGGGGAAAGGGGTGATGGAGGAGGGAGGCGGGTGAATAGGGTCGAGGGGTTCGCGCGAACTGCTTGCCTCTTACCCTGCTGGAGGGAGAACGGGTTCGATGGAAGAGTTCCGCGCGCCTTGGAACAGGTTGGTCGGTGTTGGCTCGGCTGCCGTGGCAGCGGTGGCGTTGGCCCTGGTCGCGCCGCCCGCGCAGGCCGCCGAAGGGGTGGTCAGGGATGCCGGTGCGCCCGGTGCCGTGGCCGGTAGTTACATCGTGGTGCTGAAAGACTCCATTGGAGTTGACGCGTTAGCAGAAAAGGTCGATGCGGAAGTCACGCATCGTTATGGCGCGGCATTGCACGGGTTCGCCGCGCGGATGAGCGAGAGGGCCGCGCGGGTGCTGGCGGCCGACCCGGCGGTCGACTACGTCGCGCAGGACCGGGAGGTGCGGTTGCTGGCGGACCAGCCGAACCCGCCGTCCTGGGGGCTGGACCGCGTGGACCAGCGCGACCTGCCGCTGAACCGGAACTACAGCTACACCACCACGGCGGGCAACGTGCACGCCTACATCGTCGACACCGGCATCCGCGCCACCCACTCGGACTTCGGCGGCCGGGCCAGCTTCGACGTCAACACCACCGGTGACGGCAACGACTCCGACTGCAACGGCCACGGCACGCACGTCGCCGGCACGGTCGGCGGCAACGCCCACGGCGTCGCCAAGGGCGTCCGGCTGCACGGCGTCAAGGTGCTGAACTGCGCGGGCTCCGGCAGCATCGCGGGCGTCGTGGCGGGCGTGGACTGGGTCACGGCGAACGCGCAGAAGCCGGCCGTGGCCAACATGAGCCTCGGCGGCGGCGCCAACGACACCCTGGACGCGGCCGTGCGCCGCTCCATCGCGTCCGGCGTGACCTACGCCGTCGCGTCGGGCAACTCCAACGCGAACGCGTGCTCCTTCTCCCCCGCCCGGGTCGCGGAGGCCATCACGGTCAACTCCGCGGACTCGTCCGACAACCGGGCGTCGTCCTCCAACTGGGGCACCTGCACCGACCTGTTCGCGCCGGGCGTCGGCATCACCTCCGCGTGGCACACCGGCGACACCGCCACCAACACCATCAGCGGCACGTCCATGGCGTCGCCGCACGCCGCGGGCGCCGCGGCGCTGCTGCTGGCCGGCTCGCCCGGCGCCACGCCGCAGGCGGTGCGGGACGCCCTGGTGGGCGCCGCGACGCCGAACAAGGTGCCCAACCCGGGCACGGGCTCGCCCAACCTGCTGCTCCACACCAACGCCGGCCCGCCGCCCCAGCCGGGTCGCGACACGCTGGTCCGCGGCGAGAGCCTCCAGGTCGGCGACAGCAGGACCTCGCAGGACGGCCGGCACACGCTGGTCATGCAGGGTGACGGCAACCTGGTCCTCTACACGGCCGGCGGCCAGGCGCTGTGGCACACCAACACGCACGGCACCGGCGCCACCAACGCGGTGCTCCAGCAGGACGGCAACTTCGTGGTCTACACGTCCGCGGGCGTGCCGAAGTGGCACTCCGGCACGCACGGCACGGCGGCCGACCGCCTGGTCGTGCAGGACGACTCCAACCTGGTCCTCTACGGGCCGTCGGGCCAGGTGTTCTGGCACCGGCTCGGGTGAGGGCCGGAGGGGTGACCGACCGGTGACGGGCGGCTGATCAGGGCCGGACGCCGCCCGCCCGGAGCAGGCGACCCGCCAGGGCCTCGACGACCTCGGGGTCCTGGCGGCGCCACCCCTCGGCCGGGTCGACCGGGAACGCCGCCAGGTCGGCGGGCGACAGGCCGTTCAGCGCGCGCAGGGCCAGCAGGTCGACCCGGCCCTGGTCGCGCAGCCGCCGCAGCGCCGCCGCCCGCCGGGCGAACCGCAGGCGCAGCGGCAGCCACGTGACCAGCAGGAACGCCACCGGCACGACGACCAGCGCGACGGTGAGCCACAGCGCGCCGGTCTCCACCGCCTCGACCTGGGTGGCGCCCGCCTCGGTCAGCGTGCCGCCCGCGTCGCGGCCCCGGTCCAGCGCCTCGCCCAGGCGACCGCCGACCAGCGGCACGTCGCGCGCGTTGGCCGCGGCCTCGCCGAAGGTGTCGCCCAGGTCCCGACCGGCGTCCACCAGCCGGTCGCCCGGCGCGCGCAGCTCGCGGACCGCGTCACCCGCCGCCAGCGCCACCACCACCCAGCACCACGCCCACGCCACGGCCAGCAGGTCGGCCACCACCTGCCGCGCCATCCGGGCGGGTTGGTCCGCGTACCACTTCATGCCGCAACGTCTTACCAGCCCGGTCCACCCCACCGGCGTGTCCTCCACTCCGGCACCGCGTGTCCTCCACTCCGGCACCGCGTGTCCTCCACTCCGGCACCGCGTGTCCTCCACTCGGGCACCCCATACCGCCTGGTCGGGCATCGTGCACCGCCCACACGGGCAGAGGGGCCAACTGGTTGCCCGGACGTGCTGTTGACAAGGCCACAGGGCGGGAGCCGCCCGTAGGACGATTAATGTCGTGGTGTGGGGACGACTTTCGGTGACTTGCTGCGAGCGCACAGGTTGCGGGTGAAGCTGACCCAGGAGGAGCTGGCCGAGGGGTCCGGGGTCAGCGTGCGGGCGATCAGCGACATGGAGCGCGGCCGGGCGAAGGGGCCGCAACGCCGCACGGTCGAGGCGCTGGCGGGCGTGCTCGCGCTGTCCGCGCCCGAGACGGGCGAGCTGCTCGACGCGGCCAAGGAGGGCCGCGTGCGCCGGCCGCCGGACGTCGCGCCGTCCGCGCTGCCGCCGGACCTCACCGACCTGACCGGGCGCGAGGAGGAGCTGGCCGCCCTCGCCGAGGTCGCCGACCAGGCGCGCACCACGTCCCTGGTGGTGGTGCACGGCCCGCCGGGCGCGGGGAAGACCACGCTGGCCGTGCACGCGGCCTACCGGTTCGCGCCGCGCTTCGAGGACGGGTGCTTCTTCTTCAACCTGCGCGGGATGGACGTGCGGCCGCTGCACCCGTCCGAGGTGGTGCACCGGATGCTGCTCGCGCTCGGCGTGGTCGAGAAGGAGGTGCCGGGCAGCGAGGCCGAGCGGTCCGACCTGTACCGGGCGCTGATGCGCGAGCGGTCCACGCTGCTGGTGCTGGACAACGCCTCCGACGAGGCCCAGGTGCGCCCGCTGCTGGCGACCGGCCGCTCCTCGGTGGTGCTGGTGACCTCGCGCCAGGTGCTCGGCGGCTTGGAGGCGAGCACCCGGCTCGGCCTCGACGTGCTGGACCCCGTGGCGTCGTTCCGGCTGCTCGGCGCGATCGCGGGCCAGGCGCGCGTCGGCGCGGAACCGGTGGCCGCGGCGCGGGTCGCGAAGCTGTGCGGGCACCTGCCGCTGGCGCTGCGCATCGCGGGCAACCGGCTCGCCAGCCGTCCGAAGTGGACGATCGGGCACCTGGCCGGGCAGCTGGTGGACGAGCGCCGCAGGCTGTCCGCGCTGACGGCGGGCGACCTGCGGGTGCGCACCGCGTTCGAGATGTCCTACCGGCAGCTCAGCGACAAGGCCGCGGTGCTGTTCCGCAGGCTGTCCCTGGCGCCCGGCGCGGACTTCGGGCCGGACCTGGCCGCGGTCCTGGCCGACGTGGACCGGTTCGCGGCCGAGGACACCCTGGAGGAACTGGTCGACATGAGCCTGCTGGACACCGCCGAGGTGCCCGGCCGGTACGTGTTCCACGACCTGATCCGGGTCTTCGCCGGCGAGCGGCTGGTCGACGAGGAGCCCGCGCCGGTGGTCGGCCAGGCCCGGCGGCGGGTGGTGGACTGGCTGCTGGGCACGGCGGTCGCGGCGGCCGGGTTCTTCGGGCCGGACGCGCGGACCACGCCGGTGGGCGCGCTGCACAACCAGGACGACGCCCACGCCTGGCTCGCCACCGAGGCGGCGAACTGGTTGGGCGCGCTGCGGTGGGCGCGGTCGGCGTCGCTGCACGACGAGGTGCTGCGGGTGGCCACGGCCATGCACTGGTACTCCGACCAGCGCGGCCGCGCCGAGACGTGGGAAGAGGTGTTCACCGCGGGCGTGGGGGCGGCGCGGGAGCTGGGCAGCGTGCGGGACGAGGCCGTGCAGCTGAACTTCCTGACCTGGACGCTGGCCGTGCTGATGCGCCGGTACGGCGACGCGCTGGCGCTGCACGACGAGGCGTGGCGCGCCGCGGTGGCGGCGGGCGACCTGCGGGAGCAGGGCTGGGCCGTGCACTACCTGACGGTGTCGCTGCTGCGGTCCGGCCGGCTGGAGGAGGCCCGGGTCTCCGCGCGGCGGGCGCAGGAGCTGTTCCGGCGGGCGGGGTACCCGCTGGGCGAGCACATCTCGCTGTCCTCCCTGGCCCTGGTGCTGCACGAGCTGGAGAGCTACGAGGACGCGGTGCTGGTGCACCGGGAGCTGCTGGGCCGGGTGCGGTCCGGTGAGCTGGACCTGGCGCCGGTGATGGCGATCGAGATGGCCGGGACGCTGCTGGTGCGGCAGGCGGACAGCCTGGAGCGGCTCAGCCGCTGGCCCGAGGTGCTGGCGGCGGCGGACGACGCGCTGGGCGCGTCGTCCGCCCCACCGACCCGGTGCGGCGCGCACCACCTGCGCGGGCTCGCCCTGCACCGGCTCGGCGACCCCGCGGCGGCGAGGTCCGAGCTGACCCTCGCGGTCCAGCTGGCCGAGTTCCACCACGACCGCAGGCTCCCGGCGGTGCTGGACGCGCTGGCCGACGTGCACGACGCCCTGGGCGACCCGGTCGCGGCTGGGGAGTTTCGCGACCGGGCCGCCGAGGTGCGGTCATCCGATCGGTGATGCGTTCCTCGCCATCGCCGGGTCCTCCCGTGCCGTGCTCTTGGGTGTGCCGCAAGTCAACCGCCCGGCGGCGCCCCGGCGCCACGCAGAACAACCGGCAGAAGTACGCGATGTCGCCCATTCGAGACGGCGGGGGTGCCGGCACCCTGCTCACGTGACGAAACCGGACTGGTCACCCAGGGCGCGGCGCAGAGCGCGGATCGATCGGCGGAGGCGGTTCGCGCGCCTGGGGCTGCTGGCGCTGGCGGCCGCGGCGTCGCTCGTCGCGGTGGTGCCGGCCCTGACCACCGCGCTGGCGCTGCTGACCGCGGACCTGATCCGCTACATGACCCCGATCCCGTGGTTCGACCACCACGTCGCGGTGGCCTCGGTGTGGTGCGCGGTCGCGGCCGTGCCGCTGTGGCTGGTGTCGAGGCGCTTCCGGTCCCGGCCGCGCGAGCGGGCGGGCTGGGGGGCCATGTCGACGGCCGAGCGCGCGTCCCTGATCACCTCGCTGACCGCGGTGGTGGCGCTGGTGTTCGCCGGGATGTCGTTGCAGGCGACCCGCGACCAGGTCCGGCTGGCGGCCAAGGGCCAGTTGAGCGACCGCTACGCCAAGGCGGTCGAGCAGCTGGCGTCGGACCGGGTGGAGGTGCGCATCAGCGGCGCCCTGTCGCTGGAGCGGATCGCGCTGGACTCCGCGGACCTGGACTCGGACGAGGGGCGCGACGCGTTCGACCTGCTCGCGGCGTTCCTGCGGACGAAGGCGCCGCGGCCCGCGACCGGGCCGTGCGAACCCTCGGGTGACACGCGCGTGGTGGCGGAGGTGCTCGCCCGGATGAGCGCCCGGCGCGGCGGCGCCGACGTGGACCTGCGGGGCGCCTGCCTGCGCGGCACCGAGTGGGACGGCGCCGAGCTGGACGGCGTCGACCTGCGCGAGGCGGACCTGGGCGGCGCCCGGCTCGTCGGCGCGCGCCTGGTGGAGGCGAAGCTGGCGGGCGCGGACCTCACCGGGGCGGACCTGCGGCGGGCGAGCCTCGCGAACGCCGACCTGACGGGGGCCGACCTGCGGCACACCGACCTGTCCGACGCGGTGCTCACCGGCGCGGACCTGGGCGGGGCTCGGCTGGAGCACGCGAAGCTGCCGCCGAACGCCCCGCCCCACTGACCGCTAGCCGACCACCGCGAGCGCGTCGATCTCGACCAGCAGCCCCTCGGGCAGCCCCACGTACACCGTGGTGCGCGCCGGGAACGGCTGCTCGGTCACGACCTTGCCGTACGCCTCGTTCATCTCGGCGAAGTGGGCGGTGTCGGTCAGGTAGACCCGCAGCATCACCACGTCCGCGAGGGAGGCGCCGCCCGCCTCCAGCACGGCGACCACGTTGCGCAGCGCCTGCTCGGTCTGCTCCGCCACGGTGGCGCCGACGATCGAGCCGTCGGCCGGGTCGAACGCGACCTGACCGGCCACCTGGAGGATGCCCCCCTTGCGGACGCCCTGGGAGAAGGCGGCCACCGGGGTGGGCGCCGAGTCGGTCCGGATTTCGGCCTTGGACATGCGTTTCCTCTCTCAGTCGCGCGGCGACCAGCCGCACTCGACAGACGCCGCCCGCGCGGTCGCGAGCAGGTCGGGCAGGTGGCCGAGCAGGCCGTCGAAGTCCAGCAGCACCTTGGGCACGGACATCGACACGGCCGCCACGACCTCGTCGCGCGCCCCGCGCACGGGGGCGGCGATGCAGTGGATGAAGTCCTCGTGCTCGGCGTTGTCCACGGCGTAGCCGGCCGCGCGCACGCGCTCCAGCTCGGCCAGGTAGGCCTCCGGCGAGGAGATGGTGTTCGCGGTCAGCGGCACGTAGTCGATGCCGGCGGCGACCTCGCGGCGGCGCGGCTCGGGCAGGTCGGACAGCAGCACCTTGGCCACCGCGGTGCAGTGCAGCGGCGCGCGGCGGCCGATGCGCGAGTACATGCGCATCGGGTGGGTGCTGTCGTACTTGTCGATGTAGATGACCTCGCCGTCCTCATAGGACGCGAGGTGGACGGTGTAGCCGGTGCGGGCGTTCAGCTCGCGCAGCGCGGTTTCGGCGCTGCGGCGCACGTCCCGCTCCTCCAGCGCCCGGTTCGCCAGGTCGAACAGCGCGGTGCCCAGCCGGTAGTGGTGCACGCCGTCGCGCTGCACGAACCGGTGGGACTCCAGCGTGCGCAGCAGCCTGAGGGCGGTCGACTTGTGGACCTCGATCACGCCGGACAGCTCCTCCAGCGTCTTGGGCCCGGTCGCCAACTGGCCGACCAGGGTCAGCGCCCGGTCCAGGCTCTGGCTCATCGACGTCTCCTCAGGTGTGCGGCGGCCCAGGTGCGCGCGTCCGCGCCCAGCAGCGGCGCGGTCACGCTCGCCGGGAGCGGTTCGCCGACATCCTCCCTGGTGAGCAGGGCGGCGGCGGCCTGGAGGTGCCCGGCGCGCAACCGGCGCGCGGGCTCCTCCCCCGCCAGGTGCGCGGCGAGGTACCCGGCGGCGAACGCGTCGCCCGCGCCGACGGGTTCGACCACCTCCACCCGCAGCCCCTCCTGGAACGTCGACGCGCCGCCCTCCACCGCGGTCGCGCCCCGCTCGCCGTGCTTGACCACCAGCGTCGCCGGGTCCGGCAGCAGCGCCCGCAGCTCGTCCGGGTCGCCGGTGCCCCACACGGCCTGCGCCTCGTCGGAGCCGACCAGCACGACGTCGGCCGCGTTGGCCAGCTCGCGCAGCACGGACGGGTCCCGGTCGCGCCACAGCGCGGGCCGCCAGTTCAGGTCGAACGACACGCGCGCCGCCCGCGGCCGGGCCAGCACCGCCCGCAGCAGCGCCAGGCAGCTGTCGGACAGCGCCGCGGTGATGCCGGTGACGTGCACCAGCGCCACGTCGCCCAGGTCCAGCCCGTCCAGCACCTCCGGCCCCATCGCGGAGGCCGCCGACCCGCGCCGGTAGTAGCGCACGCGGCTGCCGCCCGCGTCGGCCTCCTTGACGTACAGGCCGGTCGGCCGGTCGGGGTCGACCCGCACGGCGGTGACGTCCACGCCCGCGCCGCCCACCGCGTCGAGCACCGCGCCGCCGAACGCGTCGTCGCCGACCGCGCCGACCCACCGGCTGCGCACGCCCAGCCGGGCGAGGTGGACGGCCACGTTGGACTCGGCGCCGCCGATCGCCCGCAGCCACGTGCCCACCGCGCGCGGCGGTCCGGGCTCGGCGGGCACCAGCACCGCCATGGTCTCGCCCAGGCACACCACGCCGCCAGGCCGCTCGGCCCCCGCTGGTTCGAACCGCATCCGCGCTCCTCCTGAAGGTCTGACGGTCACGCTCGATTGACGGGGCGGCGAGCGAATGTTACACACGTCAGCATCACATCGCGCAATAGCCGTTGCATGGGATGCAACGTGAGGAGCGAGCACGTGGACCTCGACGCTGTGGCCGCCATCCGCCGGGAACGGGTGGACTGGCGGTTCAAGGGCCTGCCCGCCGACGTGTTCGGCGCCACGGTCGGCGAGGTGGCCGACCGCCGCCTCGACCTGTTCGCCGACGGGTTCGTCGGCCCCCTGGTGGTGCTGGACGCCGCCGCGCTGGAGCACAACCTGGTCACCATGGAGCGCTGGTGCGCCGAGCGCGGCGTGCTGCTCGCGCCGCACGGCAAGACCACCATGGCCCCGCAGCTGTTCGCGCGCCAGTTGGCGCACGGCGCGTGGGGCGTCACCGCGGCCAACACCAGCCAGCTCCGCGTCTACCGGGCGTTCGGCGTGCGGCGGGTGCTGCTGGCCAACCAGCTGGTCGACCCGGCCGGGCTGCGGTGGCTGGCGGGCGAGCTGGCGGCGGACCCGGACTTCGAGTTCGCCTGTTGGGTGGATTCCGTCGCGGCGGTCGACCGGATGACCGAGGCGCTGGGCACGCCGGAGCGGCCGGTGGACGTGCTGGTCGAGCTGGGCGCGCCCGGCGGCCGGACCGGCGCCCGCGACCAGGCCACCGCGGTGGCCGTGGCCCGCGCGGCGCTGGCGAGCCCGGCGCTGCGGCTGGCCGGCGTCGGCGGGTACGAGGGCGCGCTGGCGCACGACGCCGCGGTCGAGTCGCTGTCCGCCGTGGACCGGTACCTGGACGACCTGCGGGCGTTGGCGATCGGGATCGCCGACCTGTTCGAAGTGGACGAACCGATCGTCACCGCCGGCGGCAGCGCGTACTTCGACCAGGTGGCCGTGAAGATCACCGGGGAGTGGCCCTTCCCGGTGCGGCCGGTGCTGCGCAGCGGCGCGTACATCACCCACGACGACGGCTTCTACCGCGGCATCTCCCCGCTGGGCCGCACCCCCGGCGCGGAGCCGTTCCGCAGCGCGCTGCGGGCGTGGGCCCAGGTCACCTCGCACCCCCAGGAGGACCTGGCGCTGCTGACGCTGGGCAAGCGGGACGCGTCGTTCGACGAGGGCCTGCCCGAGCCGCAGGTGGTGCGCGGCCGCGACGGGGTCGAGCGGCCCCTCGACGCCGAGGTCACCGCGCTCAACGACCAGCACGCGTTCCTGGCGCTGCGCCGCGGCGAGGACGTCGAGGTCGGCGACTGGGTCGCCCTGGGCCTGTCCCACCCGTGCACGGTGTTCGACAAGTGGCAGCTCATCCCGGTGGTCGAGGGCACCACCGTGGTGGACCTGGTGCGCACCTACTTCTAGTTTCCGGCTCGGGAAGGGCGGCGGCGTGGACATCGTCTTCAGGGGCGCGCGGGTCGTGGACGGCACCGGCGCGCCCGCCTACCAGGCGGACGTGGGCGTGCGTGACGGGCGGATCGCCGAGATCGGCGCGAACCTCGGCGGGAAGCGGGTGGTCGAGGCCGACGGCCGCGTGCTCGCGCCCGGGTTCATCGACATGCACTCGCACTCGGACGTCCAGGTGCTGGCCGAGCCCGAGCACCTGGCCAAGGTCACCCAGGGCGTGACCACGGAGGTCCTGGGCCAGGACGGGCTGTCCTACGCGCCCGTCGACGACGACGTGCTGGCCGCGATGCGCGCCCAGCTGGCCGGGTGGAACGACGACCCGCCCGGGTTCGACTGGGACTGGCGCTCGGTCGGCGAGTACCTCGACCGCCTGGACCGGGGCATCGCGGTCAACGCCGCCTACCTCGTGCCCCAGGGCACGCTGCGGGTGCTGTGCGTGGGCTACGACGACCGGCCCGCCACGCCGGCCGAGCTGGACCGGATGCGCGAGGTGCTGGCGACGTCGCTGCGCGAGGGCGCGATGGGCATGTCGTCCGGCCTGACCTACACGCCCGGCATGTACGCCGACGCCGCGGAGCTGACCGAGCTGTGCCGCGTCGTCGGCGAGCTGGGCGGCTTCTACAGCCCGCACCACCGCAGCTACGGCGCCGGCGCGCTGGAGGCGTACGCGGAGATGCTGCGCGTGTCCCGGGACTCCGGCTGCCCGCTGCACCTGGCGCACGCCACGATGAACTTCGAGGTCAACCGGGGTCGGGCGGCCGAGCTGCTGGCGCTGCTGGACGAGGCGGCGGCGGCCGGCGCGGACATCACCCTGGACACCTACCCGTACCTGCCGGGCGCGACCTACCTGTCCGCGCTGCTGCCCAGCTGGGCGGGCGAGGGCGGCCCGGACGCCACGCTGGCCCGCCTCGGCGACCCGGCGACCCGGGAGCGGATCCGCGCGGAGATCGAGGACACCGGCTCCGACGGCTGCCACGGCGTGCCGGTGGACTGGGACGCGATCGAGGTCAACGGCGTGCGCCGGGCGGAGAACGCGCACCTGGTCGGCCTGTCCGTGGCCGAGGCGGCGCGGCGCGCCGGCCGGCCGCCCGCCGAGCTGTACTTCGACGTGTTGGTCGCCGAGCGCCTGGGTACCTCGTGCCTCATGCACGTGGGCCACGAGGACAACGTCCGGGCGATCATGCGGCACCCCGGGCACACCGGCGGCAGCGACGGGCTGCTGGTCGGGGACCGCCCGCACCCCCGCGCCTGGGGCACCTTCCCCCGCTACCTCGGCCGGTACGTGCGCGAGCTGGGCGTGCTGGGCCTGGAGGAGTGCGTGCACCACCTGACCGGGCGCGCCGCGCGCCGGCTGCGGCTGGCCGACCGCGGTCTGGTGCGCGAGGGCCACGCCGCCGACCTCGTGCTGTTCGACCCGGACACCGTCGCCGACACGGCGACCTTCGACGAGCCCCGGCAGGCCGCCGCGGGCATCACCCACGTCGTCGTCAACGGGGTGCCCGTGGTCGACGAGGGCGGGCGGACCGACGCCCTGCCCGGCAGGTCACTGCGAAACCCCCGGAGCCGTGCATGATCGACTGGTTGCAGCACTCGACGGCCGGGCTGCTGACGCTGTCCGCGCTGAGCATCGCCCTCCTGCTGGCGATGATCATCAGGTGGAAGGTCGAGCCCTTCATCGCCCTGATCATCGCCGGCCTGCTGGTGGCGCTGGCCGCGGGCGTGCCGGTGGAGACCCTGGTCGGCTCGGCGCAGAAGGCGTCGGAATCCCTGCTGGAGAAGGGGTTCGGCGGCATCCTCGGGCACGTCGCGGCGATCATCGGCCTCGGCACGCTGCTGGGCGCGGTCCTGGAGGCGTCCGGCGGGGCCGAGGTGCTGACGCGGTCGCTGCTGCGCGCGTTCGGCGAGAAGCGGGCGCCGCTGGCGATGGGCCTGGCCGGCCTGATCTTCGGCGTGCCGGTGTTCTTCGACATCGGCATCTTCGTGCTGGCGCCGCTGGTGTACGTGGCCGCCAAGCGCAGCGGCCGGTCGATCGTGCTCTACGCGATGCCGCTGCTGGCCGGCCTGTCGGTGATGCACGCGTTCATGCCGCCGCACCCCGGGCCGGTCGCCGCGGCGGGGATGCTGGGCGTCGAGCTGGGCTGGATCATCGTCATGGCGCTGGCCGTGGCGATCCCGTCGTGGTTCGTCGGCGGCGTGCTGTTCTCGGCGTGGATGGGCAAGCGCCTGCACGTGCCGGTGCCCGAGGAGATGCTGGCCGCGGCCGAGGAGGCGCGCGGCGACCAGGTCAAGGGCGAGCCGCCGCTGGGGCTGGTGCTGGGCATCATCGCGGTGCCGCTGGTGCTGATCCTGCTGGGCACGTTCGGCAGCATCCTGCTGGCCAAGGGCTCGGTGCTGTACGGCGTGTTCACGTTCTTCGGCACGCCCGCCGTGGCGCTGACCATCTCGGTGCTGCTGGCGTTCTGGCTGCTCGGCTTCCGCCGGGGCATGACGCGCGAGCAGGTCACCGAGCTGTCCGGCGCGTCGCTGCGACCGGTGGCGATGATCCTGCTGGTGGTCGGCGCGGGCGGGTTCTTCGGCGCGGTGCTCGCCGCGACCGGCGTGGGCACCGTGCTCGCCACGTCGCTGACCGACGTCGGGCTGCCGGTGATCGCGCTGGCGTACGTGATCAGCTGCGGCCTGCGGATCGCGCAGGGCTCGGCGACCGTGGCGATCGTGACCACGACCGGCATCGTGGTGCCCGTGGTGGAGGGGCTGGACTACTCGCAGCCGCAGCTGGCGCTGGTGGTCATGGCGATCGCGGCGGGCTCGATCATCGCCTCCCACGTCAACGACGGCGGGTTCTGGATCGTGTCCCGGTACTTCGGCCTGTCGGTGAAGGAGACCCTCCGGACGTGGACCGTGCTGGAGACGATCCTGTCGGTGGTGGGCTTCGTGGTGGCCGCGCTGCTCAGCCTGGTGGTGTGACGGCCGGGGCGCCCCGCACGGCGGCCGGGGCGCCCCGAACCGGCCCTCACCCCCGGCCCTCACCCCCCGGCGCGGCCGCCGTCCGGCGCGGCGGCGAACCACGTGCCGCCCACGCCGTGGCCCTTCGCCTCGCCGCACAGCCGGTCGCCGGCGAACCGGTACAGCGGCCACCCCGCGGCGGTCACCTGGAGCTCGCCGTCCGCGCGCGTGGTCGTGCCGACCAGCGCCCGGTCCACGCCCTGCACCTCGAAGCCACCCGGCTCCACCAGCAGCGGCGGCCACTGCTCGGCGCACCCGCCCTCGCAGGTGGACCGGGACGGGTCGGGCGAGTCCTCGTCGAAGCGGTAGAGGGTCATGCCCCCCGCGTCGGTCAGCACGGTGCCCAGGTCGCCGACCGAGGCGGTGGTCAGCGCGAGGCCGGACGCCGGCGCCACCGCCTTCTTCCCGTCCGGCGCGGCGGCGAACCACGTGCCGTCCGCGCCCTGGCCGCCGGCCTGGCCGGGCGCGGTGTCCCCGGCGAAGCGGTAGACCGGCCAGCCGCCGACGGTGATCTGCCTGGCGCCGTCGGCGCGGACGATCGTCGAGACCAGCTCGGGGGCCACGCCCTGAGCCCGCACGGCCTCCGCGTCCGCGGCCGCGGGCACCCAGCTCTCCGTGCAGGGCCCCTCGCAGGTGGACGCCGGTGGCCGTGCGGTGTCCCCGTCGAACCGGTACAGCGTCAAGCCCTCGCCGTCCGACAGCACCGCGCCCAGGCCGGGCACCACGGCGGTGGTCAGCTCCGGGTCCAGCGCCTCGCCGCCGGAGGCGGACCGCGGCGCGGCCACCTCCCGCGGCAGCGGCGTGCCCGCCCGTTCGACCGTGCCGCACGCCCCGAGCAGGACGAGTCCGACGAGAGCGGCGCCGAGGGCCGCGTGGTGGCGCGTCATGGTGGACCTCCCCTTGGTAGTCCCCGTGGTGATCGCCGTGCGACCTCGACACGGACGGGGAGCGGGGGCGGTTCAGAAGGATCTCCCAGGTTCTCCGCCCCGGCCTAGTCGGCCACCCGGTCGCGCCGACCGGCCAGGAACCCGGCCACGTAGGCGTGCAGGCCGCGCCGGCCGCTGCGCATCATCAGCGCGTGGTTGAGCAGGAAGAACGGGCGGGCCACCGGGGCCAACCCGCGCAGCAGCGCCTTGCGGACCACCACCTGCTGGTCGTAGACCAGCCTGGTGCCCCGCCCGCCGGGCAGGACGCGCCAGCTCGCCGTGCCGTCGAGGTCGCCCACCAGGTCCGCGCGCAGCAGGCCCGCGTCCCGGTCCTCGGTGTTGTGGTGCGCCTCGAACACCAGGTCGTAGGGCAGCAGGGACCGGCACCGCAGCTCCGCCGCCCGCTCGGCGATCCGGCGCGCCTCGCGCACCTCGCGCCACCAGTGCGGGTAGCTGCCCAGGTCGGCGAGCACGTCGAAGGCCTGCCCCGGTGCGCAGTCGAGCGACCACGCGCTGCGGAAGCGGTAGGTGTTCAGCGGCATGTCGACCATGCTCACGCATCCCGGGTGGCGGCGCCGGCCACCACCCGGGGACGCGTCAGCCGACCGCCGCCACCGAGGGCAGCGCCTGCCGCAGGAACGAACCGGTGTGGCTGCCGGAGTTCTCGGCCACCTGCTCCGGCGTGCCCTCGGCCACCACGGTGCCGCCGCCCGAGCCGCCCTCCGGGCCCATGTCGACCAGCCAGTCCGACGTCTTGATCACGTCGAGGTTGTGCTCGATCACGATCACCGTGTTGCCCTTGTCCACCAGGCCGTTGATCACGCCGAGCAGCTTGCGGATGTCCTCGAAGTGCAGGCCGGTGGTCGGCTCGTCGAGGATGTAGACCGTCTTGCCGGTCGACCGCTTCTGCAACTCCGAGGCCAGCTTCACGCGCTGCGCCTCACCGCCGGACAGCGTGGTCGCCGGCTGGCCCAGCCGCACGTACCCGAGGCCGACGTCCACCAGCGTGCGCAGGTGCCGGTGGATGGCGTTGATCGGCTGGAAGAAGTCCGCCGCCTCCTCGATGGGCATGTCGAGGACCTCGGCGATGGTCTTGCCCTTGTAGTGGACCTCCAGCGTCTCCCGGTTGTACCGGGCGCCCTTGCACACCTCGCACGGCACGTAGACGTCCGGCAGGAAGTTCATCTCGATGGTGATGGTGCCGTCGCCCGCGCACGCCTCGCAGCGCCCGCCCTTGACGTTGAACGAGAACCGGCCCGGCTGGTAGCCGCGCACCTTCGACTCGGTGGTCGCCGCGAACAGCTTGCGGATGTGGTCGAACACACCGGTGTAGGTGGCCGGGTTGGACCGGGGCGTGCGGCCGATCGGCGACTGGTCGACCTGCACCAGCTTGTCGACGTGCTCCAGGCCCTTGACCCTGGTGTGCCTGCCGGGCACCTGGCGCGCGCCGTTGAGCTTGTTCGCCAGCACCGTGGCCAGGATGTCGTTGACCAGCGTCGACTTGCCCGAACCGGACACGCCCGTGACCGACACCAGGCAGCCGAGCGGGAACGACACGTCGATGCCGCGCAGGTTGTGCTCGCGCGCGCCGACCACGGTCAGCTGCCGCTTGCGGTCCACCGGGCGGCGGGCCGCGGGCATCGGGATCTCCTCGCGCCCGGACAGGTAGGCGCCGGTGATCGACTTCTTGTTCTTCAGCAGCGCCTCGTACGTGCCGCTGTGCACGACGTTGCCGCCGTGCTCGCCCGCGCCGGGGCCGATGTCGACCACCCAGTCGGAGGTGCGGATCGTGTCCTCGTCGTGCTCGACCACGATCAGCGTGTTGCCCAGGTCGCGCAGGCGGGTCAGGGTCTCGATCAGCCGGTGGTTGTCGCGCTGGTGCAGGCCGATCGACGGCTCGTCCAGCACGTACAGCACGCCGACCAGGCCGGAGCCGATCTGCGTCGCCAGGCGGATGCGCTGCGCCTCGCCGCCGGACAGGGTGCCCGAGGCGCGGTCCAGCGAGAGGTAGTTCAGGCCGACGTCGAGCAGGAAGCGCAGGCGGGCCTGGATCTCCTTGAGCACCGCGCCCGCGATCATCGCCTCGCGCCTGGCGAGCTTCAGCCCCTCCAGGAAGTCCGAGCACTCGGCCACCGACATCGCGCAGACCTCGGCGATCGACCGGTCGCCCTTGGTCCTGTGGTGCAGCGTGACGGCGAGGATCTCCGGCTTGAGGCGCGTGCCCTGGCACACCGGGCACGGCACCTCGCGCATGTAGCCCTCGTACTTCTCGCGCATGTACTCGGACTCGGTCTGCTCCTGGCGGCGCTCCAGGAACGGGATGACGCCCTCGTAGTTCGCGTAGTACGAGCGCTCGCGGCCGTAGCGGTTCTTGTAGCGGACGTTCACCTGCTCGTCGGTGCCGTGCAGGATCGCCTTCTGCACCTTGGCGGGCAGCTGCCGCCACGGCGTGTCCATGCGGAAGCCGATGGTCAGGCCCAGCGACTCCAGCAGGCGGGTGAAGTACTCGGCGGTCTGCCCGGACGCCCACGGCGCGATCGCGCCCTCGGCCAGCGACAGCTCGTCGTCCGGCACGACCAGCTCCGGGTCGACCTCCTTGCGCACGCCGATGCCGGTGCACGCCGGGCACGCGCCGTAGGGCGAGTTGAAGGAGAACGACCGGGGCTCCAGGTCCTCGATCGCCAGCGCGTGGCCGTTCGGGCAGGCCAGGTTCTCGGAGAAGCCGCGCACCCGGCCCGGGTCGGCCTCCGGCACGTCGACGAACTCCAGCTCGACCAGGCCGTCGGCCAGGCGCAGCGCGGTCTCCACCGAGTCGGTCAGGCGCTGCTTCGCGCTCGCCTTCACGGCCAGGCGGTCGATGACCACCGCGATGTGGTGCTTCTCCTGCTTCTTGAGCTTGGGCACCTCGCCCAGCGCGTACACGGCGCCGTCGACCTTGGCCCGCGAGTAGCCCTGGGACTGGAGGTTGGCGAACAGGTCGACGTACTCGCCCTTGCGGCCCCGGATGACCGGCGCCAGGACCTGGAACTTGGTGCCCTGCTCCATGGCGAGCACCTGGTCCACGATCTGCTGGGGCGTCTGCTTGCTGATCGCCTCGCCGCAGGTGGGGCAGTGCGGCTTGCCGGCGCGGGCGTAGAGGAGGCGCAGGTAGTCGTAGACCTCGGTGATGGTGCCCACGGTCGAGCGCGGGTTGCGGCTGGTCGACTTCTGGTCGATGGAGACCGCGGGCGAGAGGCCCTCGATGAAGTCGACGTCCGGTTTGTCCATCTGCCCGAGGAACTGCCGGGCGTAGGCCGACAGCGATTCGACGTAGCGCCGCTGGCCCTCGGCGAAGATGGTGTCGAAGGCGAGGCTGGACTTCCCCGAGCCGGACAGCCCGGTGAACACGATGAGGCTTTCCCTCGGCAGGTCGAGGTCGACCCCCCGCAGGTTGTGCTCGCGTGCCCCGCGAACGACGAGCCGGTCGGACACAGCGGTTCCCTTCGGTTTTTGACCTTCCCCCGAACAGACGTTCGAAGCAGCGTAGCGGACCACCGGGCCGGGTCTGCCGGGGAGGGCGTGCACCATGCTAGGTGCGGGCACCGACAACGGCGGTGCGGACGAGTTCCCGCGATCGTGCCGCCAACGGGTCTACCGAGGGGTAGTCAACGCCCCTACGCTGGGGCGATAGGCCGTTCGGCCGCATACACGCGGGATGAGGTGCCCATGAGCTTCACTGATGCCGCACAGGCCCGATCCGCCCAGACGAGCGTACCCGCGCCGCGCGAGCGCCCCGCCGCGGCGCAGGACGCGGCCGCGGGGCTCGCCGAGGTGGCGCGGGCCACCGAGGCGCTGTACGGGGTGGTGGCCGGGCTCGACCAGCTCGACCTGCGGGGCCCCAGCGCGCTGCCCGGGTGGAGCCGCGGTCACGTGGTGACGCACCTGGCGCGCAACGCCGACGCCCTGGTCAACCTCCTGATGTGGGCGAAGACCGGGGTCGAGCACCCCATGTACCTGAGCAGGGCCGACCGGGACGCCGACATCGAGGAGGGCTCCGGGCGGCTGCCGCAGCTGCTGCGGGCCGACCTGGACGCGGCGTGCGAGCGGTTCGCCACCTACGCCCGCGACCTGCCGCTCACGGCGTGGGCGGCCGAGGTCGACCACCCGCGCCTGGGGCTGTTCCCGGCGCACCGGGTGCCGTGGCTGCGGCTCCGGGAGGTGTGGGTCCACCTGGTCGACCTCGACCGCGGGGTGGGGTTCGACGACCTGCCGCCCGAGCTGGTCGAGGGCTTCCTGGAGGACGCCGTCGACACCTACGCGGGCCGGCCCGACGTGCCGGCGGTCCGCGTCTCGGCCGAGCTGGCGGACGGCCGTCAGCGCAGCTGGGCGCTCAACGCGGCGGACGAGGGGTCCCCGCTGGTCGGCGGCGCGGCGGCGGACGTGCTGGGCTGGTTGACCGGCCGCCACAGCGGCGAGCGGTTGGGCGGGGCCGCGCCGACGCTGCCCAGGTGGCTCTGAGCGGTGAGCAGCAGGCCGACCACGGCCGGGCGGCGGTTGGCGGTGAGGGCGCGGTAGGCGGGGCGTTCCACGAACCTCGTCAGCAGCCACCCCAGCACCACGGCCGAGCCCGTGAACGCCGCCAGCTCCACCAGGGGGTCGGGGGTGACGGAGGCGACGACCACCATGACGAAGTAGCCGATCTCCTGGTGCACGAGGTAGACACCGTAGGAGATGCCCGCGAGCCACTTGATGGGCCTGCGCAGCGCGCGCACGAGGGCGACGTCCCAGTCGGGGCCGCCCGCGGCGGCGCACACGCCGATCAGGACCACGCCGAGGCCGATGGTCGACCGCAGGTCCCCGGTGTGCACCACCTGGGCCAGCAGGGCGGCGGTGAGCAGGGCGAACAGGTGGTGCTCACCGAGCCGTGAGCGGGACCACAGCCAGATGCCGACACCGATGGCGAACAGCTGGGCGCGGTGCGCGCCGAGGCCGTTGTAGAGGGTGTTGAGCAGGCCGGGTTCGGCGGCCGCCTGCTCGCGCAGGGCGACGGGGACGACGACGAGCGCCCACAGCAGCGCCTTGAGCGCCCGCCCCCGGAGCCGGGAGGCCAGCAGCGCGCCCGCCACGAAGCCCGTGACCTGCACCGGGAGGGTCCAGTAGGAGTAGTCGATCAGGTTCACGCCCGGGAACCAGTTCTGGAGCATCAGCGCGTTGAGCACGAAGTCGCGCGGCCCGGCGTGGCTCCAGCCCGGCGGCGCGACCCACCGGACCACGACGTAGGTGGAGGTCGCGGCGGCGAGGTAGGCCGGGAACAGGCGGGCGAGGCGGTTGCGCAGGAAGCGGCCGGGCTCGCCCTTGGCCAGCCCGGCGCAGGCGAAGAAGGCGGAGATGACCACCAGCGCGCTCGCGCCGAACTCCAGTGAGAAGGCGAACACGGGTGCGCTGATCTCGGGGTGCGCGGCCGGCCCCGCGTGGGTGGCGTGCTGGAGGACCACGCAGAGGACGGCCAGGACGCGCAGCACGTCCCAGTTGATCCGGCGTTTGGTAGGCACGAGGTGGAAAACCCTATTCGAACGACATCATGTGGAACGGCGGAATCGTTAACAAGCCTAAAGGGTCGACCTGTGCGGCTCCGGAAGGGCGTGCCCGGTCGGCTACCGTCGGCCACCGTGGACGTACTAGAGGACTACACCGGGCACGTGTCACTGGGCGGCCCGGCGACCCGACGCACCCTCGACGCGCTGACCATCACGAAGGTCTCGGTGGGACCGATGGACAACAACGCGTACCTGCTGGTGTGCCGCGCGACCAACGAGGGCCTCCTCATCGACGCGGCCGCCGACCCGGAGCGCCTGTCCGATGTGGTCGGGCACTCGTCGGAGCGGCCGAGGCTCAAGACGGTGGTCACCACGCACCAGCACGCGGACCACTGGGGCGCGCTGGGTGCGGTCGCCGGCGCGAACGGCTCGAACACGGTGGCGCACGAGCTGGACGCGGGCGTGCTGCCCGTGCCGCCGGACGTGCTGGTGGAGCACGGGGACGTGGTGGAGGTCGGCGAGGTGCCCCTGGAGGTGATCCACCTGCGCGGCCACACGCCGGGCTCGATCGCCCTGGTGTACCGGGACCCGGGCGGCCACCCGCACCTGTTCACCGGTGACTCGCTGTTCCCGGGCGGGGTGGGGCGGACCACGTCGCCCTCGGACTTCACCTCGCTGATCGACGACGTGTCGTCACGGGTGTTCGACGTGCTGCCCGATGAGACGTGGTTCTACCCGGGACACGGGGACGATTCCACCCTCGGGAGTGAAAGGCCTCACCTGGACGAGTGGCGTTCACGCGGCTGGTGACCCCGAATCAACCCGTCGGGTGACGCACCCGGCGGGTTGATCAGGGTGCCACCACGGTCAACCGCCCAACTGGCGGACGCGACCCTCCCGATCCTGGAGGCCTCCGCCGTGTCGGTAATGCGCGGCACACCCTCAGGAGCTCTTCACCGCTCAGGTGACCATGTCGTCCCCGGCGGTCGTGTGAACCCACTCACCGGCGGGACGGGCGGCGGGATCGTTCTGCCGGTTCCCGCCTCCCTGCCGCCAAACGTGCGCGATCCTCTGGGCCGGTTGGTCGCGTGACGGGTGGGGACAGGTGAAGACGCCCGAGGAGTGGATGCGGGACTTCGAGGCGAAGATCGCGGACGCGCGGGCCAAGGCCGCCGTTGTCCAGGAGGGCCTGGCCAACGCGGGCGGTTCGGCTTCGTCCGATGACGGGGTGGTCACCGTGGTGGTCGCGCCCAACGGGGCGCTCACCGACGTGGAGCTGACCGACGCCGCCCTGCGCAAGTCGCCCGCCCAGCTCTCGGCCGAGATCGTCGAGGTGGCGCGCAAGGCGCGGCGGTGAAGGCCGCCGAGACCTTCGAGGCCGTCAACGGGACCGACTCCGAGACCTACCGCTTGATCACCGAGTACCTGCCGCCCGACGAGGCGGAGCAGCAGGAACAGGGGCGGCAGCGGCCCGCGCTGGCGTGGTGGTGGACCTGGTGGCCACCGCCGCGAACCCGCTGGGGATGCTCGCGTCCGCCGGCGTCGGCTGGCTGCTGGAGCACATCAGCTTCCTGCGCGAGCCGCTGGACGCGCTGCTCGGCGACGCGTTCAAGCGCGAGATGGAGCAGATGGCCGCCGAGTACGAGGCGCTCGGCAAGACCATGGACGGCGCCGCCGCGATCTACGCCCTGTCCGGCGCCCTCGTCTGCGAGCTGCGCTCGCTGGTGTTCGGCTGGATCTCCGACCTGGTCGGGGAACTGATCGCGGGCGCGCTGATCGCCGCCGCGTCCGCCGTGGTCACGGTGGGCAGCTCCATCGCCGCGTACGCGGGCTGCGCGGGCACCAGCGCGGCCATGATGGCGACCAGGATCGCGGGTCGCCTGTCGAAGCCGGCGGCCGCGATGTCCCGCTTCGGCGGCCGCATGGCGCAACTGGCCGAGAAGATGAGCGGCCTGGTCAAGGGCTTGGAGCGGTTCGCGAAGCACGGCGGCTACGCCAAGACGGCGTACGACGCGGTCAAGCCCTATGAGATGTCGCCGGCCACCGTCTGATGGTCGGTCGCCGGAGGGGGTCCGGTTCCTCGTCCAGCGGTGGTGACCGGGGAGGCGGCCCACCGCCGTCCTCGCCGTCCTCGTCGGGCGGGGTGGGCGGCCGCGGCACCCGGATGGACCCGGACGCGGTCGAGAACCTGGGCGGCAAGATCACCAGCCGGGGCGACCAGGTCCGCGGCAGCGTCGCGAGCAAGCTGAACATCAACGCCACGTCGGGCAGCGCGGGCGTGTTCGGCCAGGTCGCCATGCAGCACGCCGACCGCGCGATCCAGACCGCGCGCGGTGGTGCGGAGAAGGCCGCCCGGGCCGCGGACAACGCGGGGGCGCAGACCAGGGCGACCGCGCGGACGGCGCGCTCCACCGACCAGTCGGCGGCGTCGTCGATGAACCGCATCCGGCCCAGGGCGGACGTGTCGGGGCGCGGGAGCACGTCGGGTTCCTCGGCGTCCTCGGCGTCCTCGTCGTCCTCGGCGTCCGCGCCGCCGCGCCCGCCTCAGGGCCTCGGGCCTCCCGGACCGCACCCGTCCGGTCCGCCCAACACGGGCCAGGCCCCGCCGCGCACACCCGGCAACGGTCGCCCCGCGCACCCCGGTGCACCGGGCACGCAGTGGCGCGCCCCGTTCGGTCCCGGCACGCGGCAGCCACCACAGAACACCCCGCCTCAGCAGGACACCCCGCAGGCGGCGCCCTCGGACCAGGACGGCAGGCCGCCGGTCGCGATGCGGCACGTCGACCCGTCGACGTACGGGGTGCCCGAGTCGAAGGTGGTGCGCCGGGACGTCCCCGGTTGGACCCGCGACGAGAACGCCCCCTACCGGGGCGACACCCGCTCGCCGGAGGAGGTCCGGGCGGCGGGCGGGTTCGACGTGCCCGGTCCGGGCAAGGCCCCGGACCTGGTCAAGCACGTCGACGGCGACACGAACGCGTACGTCAAGGCGGTGTCCAGGGAGCGCGCCGGCGCGGGCGCGATGTACGTGATCAAGGCGCCGGGCGGCGTCGAGACCGATTCCACCTTGGACGCCACCGGACACGACCGGAGGTACGGCGAGTCCGAGGTCCTGTTCCCCGGCGGTGTCGACTGGAGGTACGTCGCCGGCTGGCACGAGGTCCGCTACCAACCGGGCAGCGGCCTCGTCCCCGGCCCGTTCGTGCCGAACCCCGACTACATCGGCGACGGGGACCCGTCACCGACCTCCCGCGCCGACGCCACGTCCGCGCAGGCCACGGGAACCGGGACCGACACCCGACCAGGGACGGCCGCCCCACCCGGAACGGCCCCGACCGGAACCGCCCCGACGCGGCAGCCCCCGGCGCCGCACCCGGGCCAAGCCCGGGACCGCGGTCCACGACCGGACCCCGCGCCGCAACGCCCGCAGGGCCCCTCGGTAACCGCCTCGGCTCCCTCGGCGACGAACTCGACCGGAACGTGCGGGACCACGTCCACTCCACGCCCGCCGGCATGTCGATCTACGACCGGAGCCGGGACAAGAACCAGCACCACACCGCGCGGGAGCTCCCGAGGATCCCCGGCAGCTTCGTCCTGGACGTGCACGGCAGCCCCGACGCCGCCCGCGTGGGCCGCTACCCCCTGTCCCCCGGTGACGTCGCGGACGTCACCCGCGCCAACCCCGACTGGAGCGGCGACCCGATCACGCTCGTCGGCTGCGAGACCGGCCGGCGGGACGACGGGTTCGCCGCCCGGCTCGCCCGGGAGCTGGGCGTCCCGGTCACCGCGCCGAACACGGACGCGTGGGTCGACTACGACGGCAACCTGTTCGCGAGCGACGCGGTCGACGGCGAGAACCCGGGCTGGCCGCCGAACGGCGAATGGCGCACGTTCGGGCCGGACGGTTCCCAGGACGTCAGCGAGAGCCCGTACCCGCCCGGCCGCAACCCGATGACCGACGCGGACCGGCGCCCGCACGAGCGCACGCTGTCGACGGCGCGTTATCGCAGCGACCGGACCGGCGAGTCGGAGGACTTCTACAACTACAGCGGCAAGGCGCACGACTGGAGCCCGGCCGCGGAAGCGCCGCAGCGCCCGCCGAGGAACGAGCGCGTGTTCGAGACGTCGTACGCGCGGTCGTACGACCCGGTGAGCGGCGGGTGGCGCGAGGGCGAGGGCGGCAACCGGGTCCACGACTCGGAGCCGAAGATGTCCGAGGACCTCGCCCGGCACCAGCTCGCCGAGCACAGCGGCCTGTCGAGGAGCGAGGTCGACCGGGCCCTCAGGGAGGCCGCGAAGGTGGTCGACACCATCGACAAGGCCGACGAGGACCACTACCGGAACGGTTTCAGGGGTGAGGTCCAGCGCACGCGGGACCGCATCGAACTCGCCATCGGCGAACTCAACGAACGCGCGGCGGCACAAGCGGCGAAAAATGGGACCCATTACACGCCGTTCACCGCGGCGGACATTTCGGGTGATCTCCGCGTGGTCGTCGACCTGCCGTCCGCGAAACGGGATGGAACACCGCCGGATTACCAGATCAGCCTGACCTGCCAGAAGGTCGTGCTAGCCTGCGAACGCGTTTTCCCGAGCATGCGACTGGAAGTCGTCGACCGATCCGGAGAAAGGCTTCACCCGCTGCGAGCCAGCCCAGTGAAAACGCGATCGAACGCATTCGCGCCGTCTTCGACCGGGCGGTCCGGGACGGTCTGCGCCGCGATTCCGTGCGAGGCGCGTCCGACGAGGAGATCGACCGGGTGCCCGGGGCCGTCCTCACGCTGACCGCGCACCAGGGTTACGCCTACCAGGTCGTCGACGGCGCGGACCTCGACCAGGACGACCCGCCGGTGTGGAACGTCGTCGAGGGCGAGGAGGCCGCGGTCGTGGTGGACGGCGTGCCTCGGGCCTGGTCGCCGCCGGTGCTGGTGGGCCAGTGGCTGCACCGGCTGCGGGTGCGCGAGTACCGCAACAGCCTGGGCGCCTGGTACGCGGCGCGGTTCGAGTTCGTCGCGGGCGGTGAGACCACGCGGCGGTTCTCGGTGGAGGGCAAGCCCGCGTGGCGGGTCCCGCCGGGCCACGGGGACGAGGGCTACTGGGCCGACGGCGACCTCGCGGAGAAGAAGCCCGCTTCGGCGACGTCCGCGACGCCGTCGCCCACCTGGCCGGCCGGCTGGTGCTGGACCAGGACGCGCTGCGCTACGGGCTGGACGAGGAGCTGCCCGCGTGGCAGGCCCCGTACCAGGTGGTCTCCGCGGAGGACCCGCCGCTGGACCGGCTCGACGGCATCCGGCTCACCAGCGTGACCGACCTGGTCGTCCGCCGCCACGGCGCGCGGACGGCAACCTGGTGCACGCCGAGGAGGCGCGCGCCGGAGAAGCGCCTCCGGGGCAGGAGTTCCACCGCTACCTGCTGAAGGGCACGTGGAACGTCGTCACCGCCGTGACGCCGGCCGGCGACCGCGTCTACGTGCTGCCGCAGGCCGTCCGGGACCACCTGGCCGCGGGCCAGGTCGAAGACCTGACGCGGCACCCCGGCCTGCCGCCGGTCACGGACGCGCTGCGGGAGGAGGCGCGGCGGAACCCGGGCGGCTGGGTGTGGTGCGCCGACCCGGACGTCGACCCCCGCTACGTGGAGGGCGCCCCGTCCGCCACCCTGCTCGGCGCGTACCGGTCGGGCCCGGACGGCCTGCTGACCGGCGAGGTGTTCCCCAACCCGGACTACCGGCCGAGCCCGCGCCGGAGCGGGTTCCCGGAGCCGCGGTCCGAGTTCGACCTGGTGCTGGGCTACGTCGCGGTGGGCCGGCTGCCCCGGGAACGCGTGCTGCGGGCCGTGCTGGACAGCCCGCTCGTCCTGGAGACGGACGGGTCGGGCGGCCTGCGCGTGGGCGTCGACCAGGCGGGGCGCAAGTTCATCGCGGCCTGGTCCGCGCCGGGCCACGTGCCGCCGGGTGATCCCGGGGTGGGCGGTCGTCCGCGACCGCCCACGGCGGAGCGGGTCGGCGGCGGCCGGCACGCCGGGGGACGGCCGGGTCGTGCGCCGGAGCGGGGTGCGCCGGCCGCGCGACCCCCGGCAAAATCCGGTCGGGGCGCGAACGGGTTTCCGCTAGGGTCGGCGCGTGCCCGCCTCGGACAGGGTGGCCGTCCTCAGCGGCGGCGTGAACCCCAGGTAGTACGACAGCGCCGCCGCACTCGCGAGTCCTCGCCGGTGCGGCCCTTCGCGCTGCCCGGCTCCGCCCGTGATCCCGGAGCTGTCCTTGCGCACCTTCCCCTTCGGCCGGTGGTTCGGCGTGGACCGCCGCGCCCTCGTCCCGGCGGCGGTCCTGCTGTCGCTGTCGTCCTTCCCGCTCACCATCACCGGCGCGTCCGTGGCGCTGCCGGACCTCACCGGTGACCTGAACGCCTCGCCGACCGGCGCCCAGTGGGTCGTCACCGGCTACAACCTGTGCTTCGCCGCGTTCCTGGCCTTCGGCGGCTCGCTCGCGGACCGGCTGGGCACGCGACGCCTGCACGTCGCCGGCGTCGCCGCGTTCCTCGTCGGCAGCGCGCTGTGCTCCCTCGCCGGGGACGTCGGCGTGCTCGTCGCGGCCCGCCTGCTCGCCGGCACCGGCGCGGCCGTGGCCACCGCGACCGGCCAGTCCCTGCTCGCGGCGGCGTTCGACGGCGCGGCGCGCACCCGCGTGTTCGGTGCGCTCGGCACCGCCCTCGGCGCGGGGTTGGCCTTCGGGCCGACGATCTCGGGCTTCCTCGTCGACGCGGTGGGCTGGCGGGCCGTGTTCGGCGTGCCCGCCGCGCTCGCGGCCCTCGCGCTGCTGCTGTGCCCCGCCCTGCCCGTCGGGGCGGGCGTCGGTCGCGGTGAGGTAGACCGGCTCGGCGGCGCCCTGTTCACGGTCGGGCTCGGCGGGCTGATCTGGGTGTCCGTCGAGGCCCCCGCGCTCGGCGCCACCCACCCCGCCGTGCTCGCGGCGGCCGTGGGCGTGGTCGTGAGCGCCGCCTGGTTCGTGCGGGTCGAGCGCCGCCGGTCCGCCCCGGTGTTCGACCTGGCGCTCCTGCGCGACCGGTCGTTCCTGGGCTACTCGCTGGCGGCGGCGGCCATGATGGGCCTGCTCGTCCCGCTGCTGGTGTACCTGCCGTCGTACCTCATCGACGTCGTCGGCCTCGACCCGGCGCGGGCCGGGCTGTGGATGCTCGTGCTCACCGTCCCGTCCGTCCTGCTGCCGGGTGCGGGCGCGGCCCTCGCCCGGCGGTCGCCGCGGCTGCTGGTGACCGGCGCGGTCCTGGTGGCCTCGGCCGGCGCGGTCTCGCTGGTCGCGATCGGCCCGGCGGGCCCGCCGTGGTTGCCGCTGCTGCTGGTCGGCGCGGGGGTCGGCCTCACCACCGGCGTGGTCGACGGGCTGGCGGTCTCCAGCGCGCCCGCCGACCGGGCGGGCACGGCCGCGGGCCTGTTCAACACGGCGCGCCTCGCCACCGAGACCGTCGCGCTGGCCACCGCCGGCTCGGTGCTGACGTCGCTGAGCGGCGGGCACCTGGCCGGGGACGGCTTCACCGGCGCGTTGCGGGTCGTGGTCGTGGCGCTGGGCTGCTGCGGTGTCGCGGCGGCGGTGGGCGCGAACGCGTTGCTGCGGCGAGGCGAGGCGGCGGCGAGGCGGTGAACCCGGGGGGTCAACCGCGCGCCCGGGACCCGCCGTCCCACTCGCCGGTGCGGGCGAACCGCGCCAGCGCCGCGGCCGGACCGGAGAGGTCCCACCCGTTGCGGGACACCCAGCCGTCGTCGTAGCAGGTGTCCGCGTACGGCTCGCCGGAGTCGCCCACCACCATCACCACCGAACCCCGCTCCCCCGCCTGGCGCATCCGGTGCAGGAGGTGGCAGGCGCCCCACAGGCAGGCGCCCGTGGACGGTCCCGCGCGGAGCCCGGTGACCGCGTGGAGGTGGCGCATCGCGGCGACGGAGGCCGCGTCGGGCACCGGGATCACCAGGTCCACCACCGAGGCGTCGAAGGCCGGTTCCAGGCGCGGCCTGCCGATGCCCTCGATCCGGGACGGCATCCCGGTGGAGTAGTCCGGGCAGTCGGTCGCCCAACCCGGGAAGTACGCGGAGTTCTCCGGGTCGACCACCGCGAGGCGCGTCGGGAGGCCGCGGCGGCGGAGGTGGCGGCCGACCAGCCTCGAACTCGCCCCGGTGCCGACGCCGAGCACCACCCACCGGGGGTGGGCGGCGGCCACGATCTCGGCCGCCAGGCCCGGCGCGGACAACGGGGAGTCCACCGCTCCGGCGAGGTTGGCCAGGTGGTCCAGGTAGTGGCCGCCGGTGTCGGCCGCCAGTTCCCGCGCTCGCTCGTACACCGCCAGGGGCGGGTCCACGAGGTGCGTCCGGCCGCCCAGCGCCTCGATGCGGTCGAGCTTGGCCCGGCCGGTCCGGCTCGGCGCCACGGCGGTGAACGGCAGGCCCAGTCGCCGGGCGAAGTGCGCCTCGGCCACGGCGGTGTTGCCGCTCGCGGCGTCGACGAGCGGGGTGCGCCCGTCGACCAGGCCGCGGGACAGGGCGTCGAGCAGCAGGCCCCGGGCGAAACCGTGCTTGAGGCTGCCGGTGGGGCGCGCGGACTCGTCCTTGAGCAGGAGGGTGACCGGCCAGTCGTCCGGCAGCGGGAAGCGGCGCAGCGGTGTCGCCACTTCGGCCGCGCGGTCCGCGGTCAGCACCGCGATCGCGTCGCGCACCCAGCCGTGCCCGCCCGAACCACCCATGCCCCGGCCTCCCGCGCCCCGAACCCCTCGCGTCGCGGCCCGTCCCGGCCGCCCGCGCCCCGGCCCGTCCCAGCCTGCACCGGTCACCGCCGGCCCGCTGCGGATTGCGCCGACAGCGCAACCCCCGCCGTCACCCGGCGGACCGGTCGGCCGATGGGTCGGCAGGAGGGCAGGCGGGCGGCGACGGCGCACCGTCGAGCGGGTTCCCCGGTCGGTATGTTCGTCGCGTGGAACAGGTGGTCGAGATCTACACCGACGGCGCGTGCAGCGGGAACCCCGGTCCCGGCGGGTGGGGCGCGGTGCTGCGGTACGGGGCGCACGAGCGGGACCTGTTCGGTGGCGAGTCGTCGGAGACCACCAACAACCGGATGGAGCTGATGGCCCCGATCCGGGCCCTGGAGACGCTGAAGCGGCCGTCCGCGGTGCGGGTCTACACCGACAGCACGTACGTGCGCAACGGCGTGCTCTCGTGGCTGGCCAAGTGGAAGGCCAACGGGTGGCTCACCGCCGGGCGGCAGCCGGTCAAGAACGTCGACCTGTGGCAGCGGCTCGACGCCGCCGCCGCGCGGCACCGGGTCGAGTGGCACTGGGTGAAGGGCCACGCGGGGCACCCGGAGAACGAGCGCGCGGACCGGCTGGCGGTCCGCGGCGTCCGGGCGGCGGTGGAGTCGGACCTGCGGGCCGAGGTGGTGCACGACGTGGCGGACGACGTGGGGCGAACGGGCTGAGAGCGCCCGCGCGGCGCCGCGGCCGGATCGCGTGGACCACTGTGCGATCCACGCGATCCGGCCGTGCGGTCAGAACACCGTCGCGAGCCTGCGCATCCCCTCGGCGATCTCCTCGGGCGTGGTGGTGGTGAACGACAGCCGCAGGGTCGAGTGGTCCGGGGTGGTGGCGTAGAACGGCGCGCCCGGCACGAACGCCACGTCCCGCGCGAGCGCCTCGTGCACCAGCCGCCCGGTGTCCACCTCGCCGGGGAGGGTGAGCCACACGAACATCCCGCCGTCCGGGTCGGTCCACCTCGTGCCGGCCGGCACGGCGCCCGGCAGCGCCGCGATCATCGCGTCCCGCCGCTCCCGGTAGGCCTCGCACAGGCGGCCGATGTGCGCGTCGAGGTCGTTCGCCTTCAGGTACGCCGCCGCGGCGGCCTGGTCGATGGTGGAGGTGTGCAGGTCCGCCGCCTGCTTCACGATCACCAGCGTGCGCATGATCGACTCGGGCGCGCGCAGCCAACCCAGCCGCAGGCCGGGCGCGCCGACCTTGGAGAAGCTGCCGAGGTGGATCACGCGGTCGCTGAACGCCGCCAGCGCGGGCGCGGGCTCGCCCCGGTAGCGCAGCTCGCCGTACGGGTCGTCCTCGACGACCCACAGGCCGTGCCGCTCGGCCAGCGCCGCGACCGCGCGCCGCCGCGCCACGTCCAGCGTGCGGCCGGTGGGGTTGGCGAACGTCGGCACCAGGTACAGCAGCTCGGGCCGCTCGCGCTCGACCACCTCGGCCAGCGCGTCGGGGTCGACGCCGCGCTCGTCGGACGCGACGGGCACCAGCCGGGCGCCCGCGAGCCGGAAGCACTGGAGCGCCGCCAGGTACGTGGGTTCCTCGACGGCGACCACCGCGCCCGGCTCCAGCAGCGCGGTCGCCACCAGGGTCAGCGCCTGCTGCGAGCCGGTGGTGACGAGCAGGTCGGCGAACCCGGTGGGCAGGCCGCGGCGGGTGAGCCGGTCGGCGACCAGCGCGCGCAGGTCGGGGTTCCCCTCGGTGGGCGCGTACTGGAGGGAGCGCCGGGACACCGCCTCGCCGAACGCCTCGCGCAGGCCTTCGACGTCGAACAGCTCGGGCGCGGGCAGGCCGCCCGCGAACGAGATGACCTCGGGGCGGGAGGTGAGCGCGAGCAGGTCGCGGACGGGCGAGCTGGAGAAGGTGCGTGGCACGGGAGTCCTCGATGAGTCGTCGAACGGGGCGAACGCGGTCGTGCCACGCGTGGAGGTCGCACCGGGGGGTGAGGGCGCCGGCCGCGAGTCTACCTTCGGCCCGGTGGAACTCGAAGCGCACCGAGTCGAGCTGACGGGCTACTGCTACCGCATGCTGGGCGGGCCTTTCGAGGCCGAGGACGCCGTGCAGGAGACGTTCGTGCGGGCCTGGCGCGGCACGCACGACCCGGCTCGCGGCACGCTCCGGGCGTGGCTGCACGCGATCGCCACGAACGTGTGCCTGGACATGCTGCGCAGCGCGCAGCGGCGGGCCGTGGCGATGGACCTGACCTCGCCCGCGTCGCCGGGTTCGCCGCTGGGCGAGCCGCTGCCCGCGTCGGCGTGGGTGCAGCCGGCGCCGGACGAGCGGGTGCTGCCCGCCGACCAGGTCGCCGCGGGCCGCGAGACCGTGCGCCTGGCGTTCGTGGCCGCGCTCCAGCACCTGCCGCCGCGGCAGCGGGCCGTGCTGATCCTGCGCGAGGTGCTGTGCTGGAGCGCGGCGGAGGTGGCCCGGCTGCTCGACACCACGGTCGCGGCGGTGAACAGCGCGTCGCAGCGGGCCCGCGCCACCCTCGCCGACCGCAGGCCGGAGCCGCTGGGCCCGGTCGACGAGGACCTGCTGGGCCGGTACGCGGCGGCGTTCGAGCGGCACGACGTGCCGGCGCTGGTGTCGCTGCTGCACGAGGACGCCACGATGACCATGCCGCCGTTCGCGTGGTGGCTGCGCGGGCGGGACGACCTCGCGGCGGCGCTGTCCTCCGGCGGCAGCGGCTGCGAGACCGCGCGGCTGGTGCGGACGCGGGCGAACGGCGTGCCCGCGTTCGGCCAGTACCGGCCGGACGAGCGGGGCGTGCACCGGCCGTTCGCGCTGGTGCTGGTGGAGTTCTCGGGCGGGCTGGAGGTGGGGTCGACCACCTTCCTGGGCGACGGTCTGTTCGAGTTCTTCGGCCTGCCGATGAGTTTGCCCGCCGACTCCCGTAGTAGGGGGTGAGGACTTCACCCTGGAGGAACGATGTACGACGACGTGAACGGTGTGCGCACGTGGCACGAGGTGCGCGGCGGTGGCGAGCCGGTGGTGCTGCTGCACGGCGGGTTCAGCGACTCGCGGGAGTTCGAACCGAACCTCGCGCGGCTGGCGGACCGGTTCCGCGTGCACACCGTCGACCGGCGCGGCCACGGGCGCACGCCCGACGTGCCGGGGCCGGTGGACGCGGACGTGCTGGCGGGTGACCTGGCCGCGTTCCTGGAGCAGGTGGTCGGCGGGCCGGCGCACCTGGTCGGCTACAGCGCGGGCGGCGTGGTGGCGCTCGGCCTGGCGCAGCGGCGGCCGGACCTGGTGCGCAGGCTGGTCGTGCTGAACACCGCGTTCGCCAAGGACGGCTGGGTGTTCCTGCCGCAGCCGGGCGGCGAGCTGCCCGCCGAGCTGGCCGACCGGTACGCGGAGGTGTCGCCGGACGGGCGCGACCACCTGCCGGTGGTGGTGGAGAAGTACGCGCGGGCGGCGCACTCCGACGAGGTGGTGGACCTCGCCGCGATCACCGCGCCGACCCTCGTGCTGGGCAGCGACGACGACATCGTGCACCTGGAGCACACCGTGGCGATGTACCGGGGCGTCGCGGGCGCGCAGCTCGCGGTGCTGCCGGGCACGTCGCACCTGATGCCGTTCGAGCGGCCGGAGCTGTGCGCGTCGGTGATCGCGGAGTTCCTGACCACCACGCCCCGGCCCCTGATGCCGATCACCCGCGCGGGGTGACACCTTATATTCCGCAGCGGCTATATTCCTGACATGGCATCTACGTTCGCCGTGCTCGCCGACCCGCAGCGGCGTCGCATCCTCGACGCGCTGCGGGACGGCGAGCGCCCGGTCAACGACCTGGTCGACGGGCTCGCGGTGAGCCAGCCGACCGTGTCCAAGCACCTGAGGGCGCTGCGCGAGGCGGGCCTGGTCGAGGTGCGCCGGGACGCGCAGCGGCGGCTCTACCGGCTGCGGCCGGAACCACTGGCCGAGGTCGACGCCTGGCTCGCGCCCTACCGGCGGATGTGGGAACGGAGCCTGGACGCGTTGGAACGCCGACTGGACGGGATGGACTGATGGACGTCGAACCGCGACGAGCCCGCCTGGAGCGGGTCGGGGGCAAGCCCGTGCTGCGCTTCGAGCGGGTGCTGTCCCACCCGCCCGCCAAGGTGTGGCGGGCGATCAGCGAACCAGGCGAGCTGGAGCACTGGTTCCCTGCCGGGGTGGCGATCGACGGGCGGCGCCTGACGTTCTCCTTCCCCGACCAGGTCACCGGGGGCGAGGTGCTGGAGTGGGACCCGCCGAGGGTGTTCGCGTTCCGGTGGGAGGCCGACGTGCTGCGGTTCGAGCTGCGGCCGCACGAGCGCGGCTGCCTGCTGGTGTTCACGCACGTGGTGGCCGACGAGCGCGGCGCGGCCCGCACCGCCGCCGGGTGGGACACGTGCCTGGCCGCGCTCGGGGCGCGGCTCGACGGGCGACCGGCCGGGGCCCCGGGCGACGCGCTTGGGCCGATCGAGCGCTACGCGCGCGAGTTCGGCCTGGACGCGGGCCGGTTCGAGGACGGCGTGGTGCGGTTCGCCCGCGACCTGGTGTGGCGCCCGCTGGACGAGCTGTGGGCGCTGCTCACCGAGGGCGAGGACGGCGTCCCGGTGCGCGCCACCAACCCGCACGTGCCCGCCGGCCCGCTCGTCGAGCGCACGCCGCCGCGGGTGCTGGCGTACGACTCGCCCACCGGCCGGGTGCGGTGGGAGTTCCACTCCCACCCCGAGCACGGCAACCGGGTCGAACTGGCGCACGAGCCGACCGACCCGGCGTTCGCGCCGCTGGCGCTGGCCGCGTGGCACGCGCACCTGGAGCTGTTCTTCGCCGCCGCCCTCGGCGAGGTCCGCTGCCCGTGGCCGGAGGAGCGGGTGGCGGAACTGGTCGAGCGCTACCGCAACTGAGCGTCCACGGCGGCGAGGTGGTCGCGGCCGTACGCGCCGTTCTCCAGGCCGTCCACCAGCGCCCGCGGCAGGTCCGGGACGATCTCGGCCGACCGCGAGGCGGCGGCCAGGGCGATGGTCGCGACCGTGTCCACGTCGCCGGTGAAGGCCACGCACGCCCGCAGCACCCCGCTCAGCGTGCGGCCGGCGGCCAGCGCGGTCAGCGCCGCCCGCGCGCAGGCCACGCCCTTCGACCCGACCGGGCCGCGCCACGGCTCCGCCCACACCGGTGACCCGAGCCGGTCGGCGACCCACGCGCCGACCGACGCCACCGGGCCCAGGCCGTGGTGGCAGTGGTGCACGGCGAGCGCGGCGGCCCGCGCCGCCGCCACCCCGCCCGGGGTGTCGTGCGTGACCCGCGCCTGCACGTCGGTGTGGTGCAGCACGTCGGCCGGCGTCGGCAGGAGCCCCAGCGGCGAGGCCCGCATGGCCGCGCCGCTCTTGTCGCTGCCCGGTCGGATGCGCGCCAGGAACTCCTCCCCCGTGCGCACGGCGCCCAGGAACGCGTGGAAACCGCGCGCGTAGCCCTCGCGCGGATCGCGGTGGAACGCGGTCACGAACGCCTCGGCGACCGCCTCCCGCGTCCACGGCTCCCCCGAGACGAGCAGTTCGGCCAGCGCCAGGGTCATCTGCGCGTCATCGGTGTAGCGGCCCGGCTCCAAGCGCGGGTGCACGGGGTTGCGCACATACCCGGCGAGGGTGTTGTGCCTGGTCACGTAGTCGGGGTCGGCGTACTCGAAGCCCGCGCCGTACGCGTCCCCGATGGCCAGTTCGACGAGCATGGCGCTCACGTTATAACTGTTTCGATATACCCCTTTTCACTCGAACGAGTGGTACGAATTCCGTGACCCAAGACACCCTGTGCGCGAGAAATCGCGTGTCTTCGGAAACGAGGAACCTTGCGAATTACCAGGCTGATCCCCGCGCTCGCAGCCGCGTTGCTCTCCCTGCTGGCCCTGGCCCCCAGCGGCTCGGCCGCGCCGGCCCCGGGGGGCGAGGTCACGCCGTACATCATCGGCGGCGGCTACGCGAGCAACGCCCCGTGGGCGGCCCGGCTGTTCTCCAACGGCCGGCAGACGTGCAGCGCGACCATCATCGCGCCGACGTGGATCCTCACCGCCAAGCACTGCGTGACCGGTGGCGGGCTGTCGTTCCGCATCGGCAGCCTCGACCAGAGCAGCGGCGGCACGACGGCCAACGGCGTGCAGACCTACAACCACTCGTCGGACCTGTCGCTGGTGCGGCTGGACCGGTCCGTGTCCGCGACCTACGCCCGGCTCGGCGCGGCCGGCTCGGTCACCGTCGGCCAGTCCGTGCAGGTGTACGGCTGGGGCGCCACGTCCCAGTGCGGCTCGGAGGCCAACTGCCAGTCGCAGTACCTGAAGGTCGCCAACGTGACGGTGACCGGCGGGTGCACCGACGCCTACGGCGGCTCGGCCATCTGCGCCCGGCGCGGCAACGGCATCACGGCGGGCGGCGACTCCGGCGGCCCCATGATGGCCGGTGGCGCGCAGGTCGGCGTCGCCTCCACCAGCGACCGGCAGACCACCACCGCGTACACCAACGTCACGCGGTACCGGTCGTGGATCCAGTCGATCGCCGGGGTCTGACCCCGGTGGTCGGCGGGTCGCCGGGCACCCGAACCCGGTGACCCGCCGGGCCCGTCCGCGCGACCGGTGACCGCTCCGGTCGCGCGAACGGGCCACTCCAGTCCACTGAGGACTTCTCGTCAGTCTTCTGTAGACGGTGACCGGCCGCCCGGTTCGTTGTCGTAGCGGGCTCGGGCGGCCCGGATCTCGTCCTCGTGCTCCAGCGCCCACGTGCCGAGCGGCACCACCTGGCGCAGCAGGGAGCGGCCGAGGTCCGTCGCCTCGTACTCCACGCCGGCGGCCCGGCCCGGCCGCACCTCGCGGCGCACCAGGCCGTCCCGTTCGAGCTGCCGCAGCGCGCGGGTGAGGATGCGGCGGCTCAGGTCGTGCACCGCGCGGTCCAGCTCGTTGAAGCCGTACGGGCGCTCGGCCAGCAGCGCGAGCAGCAGCACGCTCCACTTGTCGCCCACCCTGGCCAGCAGCTCGCCCGCCGAGCAGGCCGCGCGGTCGGCGGCCGTGACCGGCGCCGGGACCAGTGACATGGATGTGCCTTCTTCCGCCTCGTCGGGACGCGTACCAGGCTCCAGGTTATGGCGAACGTGGTGATCACCGGTGGCACGAACGGCATCGGGAAGGCGCTGGCGGAACGGCTGGCCGCCGAGGGGGACCGGGTGGTCGTGGTCGGCCGGTCCGCGGTCGCCCCGGCGGGCGCGGAGCTGGTGCGCGGCGACCTGACGACGGTGGCGGGCACGACCGCGGTGGCCGACGAGGTGGCCGCGCGGTTCGACGTGCTCGACCACCTGGTGCTCGGCGCGGGCTGGTTCACCCCGCGGCGGCTGGTCACGCCCGACGGGCTGGAGCACGGCTTCGCCCTGTACGCGATGAGCCGGTACCTGGTGGTCGAGCGGCTGCTGCCGTTGCTGGACCAGGCGAAGACCCCGGTGGTGGCGCACCTGTGCGGCGTGGCCGGGCTGCGCGGCCACGGGATCCAGTGGGACGACTTGGCGCTGGAGCGGAAGTACAGCCCCTTCCGGGCCACGATGCAGGCCGCGCGGGCCGTCGACCTGCTCGGCGCGGGGTTCGCCGACCGGCACCCCGGCAGCGCGGTGCGGTGCGTGCTGCACAACCCGATGGTGGTCGACACCGGGCTCGGCAGGCAGGTCGGCGGCCCGCTGGGCAGGCTGACCGACCTGTCGGCGCGGTTGTTCGGCCGGACGCCGGAGCAGGCGGCGGACCAGGTGCGGCCCTTCCTGGCGAACCCGCCGGCCGCGCCGCTCACCGCGTCCCGGGCGGGCAAGCCGGTCGACCTCCGCAGGCCCGAGTTCGACCGGGAGTCCGCTGCCCGGCTCTACCGCGTGCTGGCCGGGATCACGGCGGGCGCCGGTGCGTGAGGTGCGCGGCGCCGGGTACGAGACGGGCTGGGCCGGCCCGCGGACGACGCGGCGGCGATCAAGGAGCTGCCGGCCAAGGGCTCGCTCGGCGCGCTGATCTTCCGGGTGGACGACTGCGACGCCGCGTTCGAGCGGGTGCGCGCGGCGGGCGCGGAGGTGATGCAGGAGCCGGTGGACCAGGCCTACGGGGTGCGGGACTGCGCGTTCCGCGACCCGTCGGGCAACCAGCTGCGGTTCTCCGGGCCGATCCGGGGCTGACGCGGGACGGGCCGGGCGGAGCGCGGGCGGGGCAAGGCCGGGCAAAGCCGGGCGGGGCAAGGCCGGGCAGGACGGGCGGGGTGGGCGCGGCGAAGCGCGGGGTAGGTGCGGGCGGGGCACGAGTGGACTGGTCCTGGAGTTGGTCCAGGCCGATCGGGGGGTCGGCCCGGGAACGACCGGCATCGGCCGCGTCGCCGCCCGCGCCCGCCGGGTTCGTGTCACGATCAAGGCATGTCGACCAGCCCCCGTGACCGCGACGAGCAGGGCCGGGCGCGCAACGCGCGACCGCGCGACGGGCTCGGCCGCCCGCTGCCCTACGACGAGCCGGGCGTGGAGCGCCAACCCGAGGGCGTGCCGCGCGAGCCGGGTGAGTCGCTGGCCGAAGCCCAGCGGCTGCTCGACACCGGGCGCCCGTTCCACGCCCACGAGGTGCTGGAGGACGCCTGGAAGACCGCGCCGGAACCCGAGCGCGAGCTCTGGCGCGGCCTGGCGCAGCTGGCCGTCGGCCTGACGCACGCCGCGCGCGGCAACGCGTCCGGCGCGGCGGCGCTGCTGGGCCGGGGCGCCCGCAACATCGAGCCGTACCGCGACGACCCGCCGCACGGGGTGGACGTGGCCGGGCTGGTGGCCTGGGCCGCGTCGGGCGACGGCGTGCCGCGGCTGACCGGAGGACGACCGTGATCATCAGGCCTTACCGGGAAGGCGACCGCGAGGCGGTCGGTGACGTCTGCGTGCGCACCGCCGACGCGGGCGGCGACTCGCGGCGCCTCTACCCCGACCCGGAGCTGATGCCGACCATCTTCGCCTGGCCGTGCACGGACCTGGAGCCGTAGCCGGCCTTCGTGGCCGACGACGGCGAGCGCGCGGTCGGGTACGTCATCGGCGCCGCGGACACGCCGGCCTTCGCGGAGCGGTTCGCGGAGGAGTGGCTGCCGGAGGTCGCCGACCGGTACCCGCCGGTGGCCGAGCCGGCCACGCCCACCGAGGAGGTGGTGTGGCTGCTGCACCACCCGGAGCGGATGGTCGTGCCGGAGCCGGCCCGGCGTGCACCTGGGGATGCTGACGGTCAACACGGCGGCGCGCGCGTTCTACGACCGGCTGGGCTTCCACGAGCTGCCCGTGCCCGATCCCGGTCCGCCGACCCACCTCGGGCTGGAGATTGGTCCGAATGCCCGCTTCGGCGAGGTCGCGGCCGGGTAATTCGGGGTCGACAACTCTCCCCGGGAGGCTCAAGTGCTTGCGATCATCGCCGCGGTCATCTTCGGGCTGGCTTTCCTGCTGGACCTCGCCGGAGCCTCGCTCGGCGTGATGGACAGCGGCGCGCTGCTCTTCGCCGGCCTGCTCTGCGTGGCCCTGCACCTGGCGGGTGTGGGCGCCGGCGCGCGTTCGCTCAGCTTCCGCCGACGTCGCTGACCCGTGACCGGAGGGCCCCGGACCGGTGTGGTCCGGGGCCCTCCCGCGTCAGTCACCGCCGGCCGGCGCGCCGATCAGCAGGCACGCCACGCAGGGCACGCCGTCCGGTTCGGGCAGCAGTTCCGCCGCGCTCACGTCGATCCGCTCGCCGCACAGCGCCACCAGCGCCGACCGGGTGCCGTCCGGCAGCGGCACGAGGTGGCAGCTGCCCACCCGGTCGTCGATCGGGCCGCCGCGCCTGCGCACGAGGAGCAGGGGCTCCTCGGCCCGTTGAGAGCCGTTCACGCCACCACCAACTCCCTCCACGCCGTCGTGGGACCAGCGTCGGTCACGTCGCCATCCTGGGGTGGCGCGGCGACCCCGCCCCAGCGCCGATGCCGAATCGGAGCCGCCACATGCGGCAGACGCATACGCGTGTTCAGCGGACGCCCCTGGCCAGCTCGGCGACCTCCGGCGCGCCCTCCCACTGGCCCAACCGGCCCAGTTCCCGCAGCACCAGCGCGGACCGGGTGGTGCGGGCCGCGTCCAGCGCGGCGTACCCCAGCGACGCGGCCACCTCGACGTCGCCCGCCATGGCGTGGGCGTGGGCGCGCTTGGCCGAGTGCATCCCCTGCTCCGACACGCACATCCGCCGCCACAGCCGCTGCTGGACCTCCTCGTACACCTCGATGGCCCGGCCGGCCTCGCCCAGCTCCAGCCAGCACGCCGCGCGTTCCACCTCGACGTGGTCCGCGGTGAAGCAGTAGCCGATGCGGTACTCGTCGCCGGTGTGCGCCTCGCCCCGCGCGTACTCGGCGGCGGCCCGGTCGAGGCGGTCCATGCACGACTGGTCGCCCGTCAGCGCCAGGCCGCGGGCCTCCTGGCCCAGCGCGATCGCCCGCACCACGGGGCTCAGCCCCCGCGCGCGGGACGCGGCGCGGGCCAGGCCCAGCACGCGGTCGACGTCGCCCTCGCCCTCGGCCAGCCGGGACATGCGCACGTAGGCGTGGGCGACCGCGTCCCGGTCGTCGGCCGCCTGCCCCAGTTCCAGCGCGCGCCACGTCCACCGGCTCGCGCCGCGCGGGTCGCCGCTCTCCGCGTGCAGCCAGCCGAGGAACTCGGCGTACGCGGCGGCGATGCCCAGCAGCTCGCGGCGCTGCTCGCCGCGGGCCGAGCGGCGCAGCGCGTCGACGAAGTCGTACATCGCGCGCACGGTCGGCATCAGCGGCCCGGAGCCGCGCCGGTTGTGCGCCTCGTTGAGGACGCGGCGCAGGACCATCAGCCTGCTCAGCGCGTCCGGGGTCAGCGGGCCGCCCGCCACGGCCGCGCCGGTCAGCGCCATCAGCGCGTCGACCTCGACGCCGACCAGCCCGTCGAGCGCGTCGGCGAACCCCGGCGGCGCCTGCCCTGGGCGCCGCGGGCCCGGCGGCGGTCCCTCGTCCGCGAGGCCCAGCAGGTGGGCCGGGATGCCCAGCAGGCGCTGGAGCGGGCGCAGCACGCGCACGTCGAAGGCGATGTTGCTGCCGGACTCCAGCCGGGAGACGGCCGACTGGGAGAACCCGGCGAGCGCGCCCAGCTCGTCCTGGCGCAGCCCGTGCGCGCGCCGGGCCGCCGCCACCACGGCTCCCGGCGCCTGGTTGCGGACCGCCTCCTGGACCTCGCGGCCCTCCCACAGCGACGGCGGCAGCGGCGGCAGCGGTCCCGCGGGGTGTGCCGGGGCGGGGCGGCCGGCGGTCGGGCCGTTGTGGTCCAGTGGCATGGTCAACCCCTCCCACGGCAGATCCCGAATCCTGGCACCGCTCCCGGGTCCGGCAAACCGCCGTTGCGGGGTTTGCCGAACCCGGCGCGCCGCCGGTGGTGGGGCACCGCACACCGGGGGCCGTGCCCGGAACGCCCCGCCGGCTCGGCGCGCGCGGATATGCTCCCGGCCGTGATCAGGGTGCTGCGGGACTTCTCGACCGGTGTCGGTCTGTTCGGCCAGGGGTTCGGGCTGGTGATCCGGTCGCCGAAGCTGCTGCTCATCGGCGCGATCCCGGCGCTGATCACCACGGTGCTGCTGACCGGCGGCCTGGTGGCGCTCGCGGTGTGGGTCGACGAGATCGCCGCCTGGCTCACGCCGTTCGCCGACGACTGGAGCGAGGCGCTGCGCGCGGTCACCAGGTTCGTCGCCGGGTTCGGCGTCATCGGCGCGTTCGTGGCCGTGGGGCTGCTGCTGTTCACCGCCATCACGCTGATCATCGGCGGCCCCTTCTACGAGCACATCGCGGAGACGATCGAGGACGAGCACCTCGGCGGCGTGCCCGAGGCCGAGGAGGTGACGTGGCTGCGGTCGGCCGCCGTGGGCGCGAAGGACGCGGTGCTGCTGATCGGCCTGGCCTTGCTGTGCGCGGTCCCGCTGTTCCTCGCCGGGTTCATCCCGGTGCTGGGGCAGACGGTCGTGCCGGTGCTCGCGGTGTGCGTGAACGCCACGCTGCTCGGCATCGAGCTGACCGCGATCCCGTTCACCCGCCGCGGCCTGAGCCTGAAGGTGCGCAGGCAGGTGCTGCGCAAGCGGCGCGCGGTCACGCTCGGCTTCGCCGTGCCCGCCTACCTGCTGTGCCTGGTCCCGCTGGCCGCCCTGGTGGTGCTGCCCGCGTCGATGGCGGGCGGCACCGTGCTGGCGCACCGCCTGCTGCACGACCAGCTCAGGTGAACGGCACCCACGCCCGCTGAGCCAGGTCCGCGAGCCCGGAGACCTGCGCGCCCGCCGCGGACACCGCCCACAGCTCCTCGCCGATCACCAGCGCCCGCAACGGACCCGGGTGGTGCGCCGCACCCCGGCCGCGGACCGTGCCGAGCTCGGTGAACCCGGTGTCGCCCAGTCGCAGCACCAGCAGGCCGGTGGCGCCCCCGTCCACCACGGGCACGACCACCAGGTCCCGCCACAGCAGGAACGCGTGCGGGTCGAACTCGACCTCCGAGTGCGCGCCCGGCAGGTGGTGGCCCGCGACCTTGGTCGGCGCGGCCGGGTCCGACACGTCGAACAGCGAGACCTGCGTGCCGGTGGTCCGCCCCTGACGGGTGGCCTCCTGGCCGACGCCGATCAGCCGCCCGTCGCCCGCCGGGTGCAGGTAGGCCGAGTAGCCGGTGATCTTCAGCTCGCCGACGCGGCGCGGGTTCGCCGGGTCGGACAGGTCCAGCGCGTAGAGCGGGTCGACCTGCCGGAAGGTGACCACGTAGCCGACCGGTCCGGCGAACCGGACGCTGTAGATCCGCTCGCCGACGCCGAGGCCGTCCAGCGCTCCGACTTGCTCGAACGCCTTGCCCTCCCGCTTGAGCACGGTCACCGAGCTCTGCGTGCGGACCCCGCGCCTCGCGGAGTTGCGGTCCTCGGTGACGTCCGCCGGCTCGGAGGTCGTCGTGGCCACCCGCAGGTGACCGTCGTGCTCGGACAGCGCGTACTGGTTGAGCAGCGCACCGGGCACCTCGCCGGACGCCACGTGCCGCGGCGGGCCGGGGCGGGAGGTGTCGAACTGGTGGATCGCGGTGGTCGGCGCGGTGGGCGCGGTGCGCGACCGGGGCCGCAGCCGGTGGTCGTCGGCCACGTACAGGGACGTGCCGGTGCCGTAGACGGTGTCGCCGTCGGCCGTGATCGCGACCGCGTCGCCGGAGCCCAGCTCACCCGGGAAGTCGAAGGTCAGCACGGACAGCACGGACGTGGCCGGGTCCCCCACCGGGTGGCTGAGCCGGTCGCAGGCCACCAGCGGGCCCTGCGCGCGCGACCCGTCGACGTCGACCAGCTCGTAGCGCGGCAGCCACGCCTCGATCGGCGCGCTCGCCGCGACCTCCCGGTTCTCGACCAGCGACCGCGCCGCGCCGCGGCCGTCCGTCGGGTGGACCCAGGGCAGGCGCGGCCCGGAGTGCACCACCACGCGCACGACGTCGCCGGTCTGGCGGGCGTCGACGAACCGGCCGGTGAAGGTCAGCGAGCCGAGCGCGCGGGGCTCGCCCGCGAGGTCGACCAACGTGATCGAGGACCCCTGCTCCGCGGGCGAGTCCGCGACACCCCGCTCGGGCGTCGACACCGGCGCCGCCGACGTGGACGTGGACACCACCAGCGCCCGGTCGCCGTGCAGCAGCAGCCGGGAGGCGTGGCCCCCGGGCAGGTCCAGCGTTCCGGTGACCCGGCGGTCCGCGGCGTCGACCACGCGCAGCCTGCCGTCCGCCACCGTGACGACCCGCTCGCCGTCGGTCTTGACCAGGTCCGGCTCGTCCACTCCCGACTCGTGCGCGTTGGTGCTCGAATGCCCGGCGCCGCCCGGTCGTCCGGGCACGGCGGCTTGGTCGGGCACGGCGGCGGCTTCGCGCTGCGCGGCGACCGGCGGCGTGGCGCCCGCCCGGGAATCGAGGGCCACCTCGCCGTCGGCCCGGGTGGAGGAACCGTGGCCGCCCAAGCCGTACGCGCCGACGTGGGGCGCGATCGCGCGGCGCAGCTCGGCCAGCGCGGTGTCGCACGTGTCGAACGCCACCAGGTCGACCGGCACCGCCTCGATCAGCGGCGCGGGCCGCGCTCCCACCGCGACGGGCGCGGCCGAGGCCGTGCTCATCGCCACCACCAGTGCGGCGCCGCCGAGCAGGGCGGCCCGTCCGCGCAAGGACCTTCGCGTCATGACCCCAGGACGTGACGGGGCGGTGGAACGGTTGCGCGGTCGGCGCGGCGGTCGGCGCGGCGGTCGTCGCGGTGGCCGGCGGGCCGGTCTGCCCGCCTCGCGGCAACGTGATTGAGTAGTCGCCGACCGCCCCCGACCGGTGGCGGCTCGCAGAGCACAGGGAGAGCGACAATGGCCCCGAGCAAGCCCGTGGTGGAGCCGTACGAGGGCCCGGCGCCCGCCGACCTGGTGGTCGAGGACATCGAGGTCGGCGACGGGCCCGAGGCGACGGCCGGCCAGCTCGTGCACGTCCACTACGTCGGCGTGGCGCACTCGACCGGTGAGCAGTTCGACGCCTCCTGGGACCGCGGCGAGGCGTTCACGTTCCCGCTGGGCGGTGGCCGCGTCATCCAGGGCTGGGACCGCGGCGTGGAGGGCATGAAGGTCGGCGGCCGGCGCAAGCTCGTCATCCCGGCTCACCTGGGTTACGGCGACCGCGGCGCGGGCGGCGTGATCAAGCCGGGCGAGACGCTGATCTTCGTGGTGGACCTGCTCGGCGTGAACTAGGCGGCACCCGGCCCCGCGCCCGGCCCGGTCCTGTGCCGGGCCCCGCCCGCGCCCGGCGCCTCCGCCGGACCCGGGCGGGGCCGGTCGGCGCCTCCGCCGACTCGACCCCCGGGCCGGGCCCCGGCCGTTAGGATCAGGGCTCCGCGTCCGGGGGGAGCCGAGAGGGTGTTCGTCGCATGAGCCAGCCAGGTCAGCCGGCCACACCGCTGTCCGAAGAGGAGCAGAACCGGCTCATCAAGCACATCGGCCGCGCCATGCTCCCCGCGCTGCCGCAGGGCTGGCAGCGGGTGCGGGCGGAGTACCGGGCGGCCGGGCGGCACATCGAGGTGGACCTGGCGTTCGCGGGACCGGACGGCCAGTGGCGACCGGTGCGACCGCCGATGGACGTGGTGCAGCTGTTCGGCCGGCTGCGCGCCGGGATGCACCAGTCGGACCGGGGCACGTGGCTGAGCGCGGTGTACGAGATCGAGGCGCCGGCGGCGTTCTCGGTGGACTTCAACGCCGACGAGGAGCCGCGCTGGCGCAACGCGCCGCCGGTGATCGGCTTCCAGGACGAGCTGCGCACGTTCCCCCGGCAGGACGACCGGATCCCGGACTGGCTGCGGCAGCGGGTCGGCCTGCCGCCGCTGCCGAAGCCCGCGCCCGAGGGCGGGCTGCGCACCGCGCACGTCTACGACGGGCGCGACGAGGCGGGCCGCCCGGTGGTCAACCGGCAGGTGATCGACCAGCAGCTGGGCGAGGCGCTGCTGGCGTACCTGGAGGGCGCGCCCGTGGTGCTGGCGGCGCGGAACTTCGACGAGGACGAGTTCGTGCCGGGGGAGCAGGACGTGCCGCTGAACTTCCGCACCGACGGCGCCTGGATCTGGGCCGGCGCGGTGCCGCACTACCTGCGCAAGCACGGGCTGCCGCCGGAGCCGGACCTGGTCGAGCACATCGTCTCGCGCGGGTTCCGGCTGGGCGAGGTGGACGAGGCCACCAGGGACCGCGCGGTCGCCCTGATCACGGGCGGCTCCTGACCGGCGCCGGCGCGACCCGGCGGGGAGCGGCGGCCCCGGACAGCGGCCCCGGGCAGCGGCCCCGGGCGACGGCTGAGCAGCGGCGGCCGAGCGGGTGGAGCCCCGGCGGCGGATGGGCGGGCGGAGCCCCGGCGGCGGCCGAAGAAGTGGCCCTGACAGTGGCCGAGCGGGCCGCGCCGGCGGCGGCCGAGCGGGCTCCCCCGACTCCTCCCCACCCCACCGGCAGTTGTCCGCCCTGCCCACGTTCAGCGGTCGGGTGAGGGCCAGATCACCGTGCCCGAGCACCTTTGCTTACGTAGTGTCGTGTGTTGTGCGCACAGAGTTCCGATCTTCGGACATTCGAGTTATCTCCCCGCACAAAAGCGCACGCTCGGGATACCCTGTGCGCATGAGTACTGCTCTGGCATCGGTCTTGGCGAAGGCAGGCCTCCAGGTCACCCCCGACGAGTTCCTGACACTCGTCGCCGATGCCGCCAAGCGGCTGGCCCCACCGCACCCCGACCCGACGAGCTACTTCCCCCCCGACCAGCGCGACGCGCTGCGGGACGTGGGGCTCGACCTCGGCTCCCACCGCGTCGCCGACGACCAGGCGCGAGCGCGGACCGTGGTGGCGCACGCCGTGCTGCGCGACTCGGCGCTGACCGTCGCCGAGGCCGCCGGGCAGCTGGGCGTGGACACCAGCCGCGTGCGCCACCGGCTCGGCGTGGGCAGACTGGTCGGGTGGAAGGACCGCGGCAGCTGGCGGCTGCCCGCGTGGCAGTTCGCGGGCGCGGGCGTGCTGCCCGGCCTGGAGGTCGTGCTGGCCGCGGTGCCGGCCGACCAGCCCGCGCTGGTGGTGGCCGGGTTCATGACGACCGAGCAGGAGGACCTGCTGGTGGACGGCTCGCCCACCACGCCGCGGGAGTGGCTGCTGGCGGGCGGTGACCCGCGCCGGGTGGCGGCGATGGCCGCGCAACTGGGCACGCCCGCCTGACCGGCGCCACCCAACCGCACGCCGACCGACCCGACCCGACCGCACGCCGACCAACCGCGCACCAGCCAACCCGCATCCTCCCCCCCACCCGCACACCCGCCGGCCAACCCCGCCCGACACCCGCACCCGCCCACCCGGCCCGCCCGACCCGGCCCACGCGCCGACCCGCCCGCCGACCCCACGCCCCCGAGAACACTGGACGCAGATGTCACGGCTCCCCCAGCCGCCCTCCCCGGCTGTGCTCCAGGCGAGCCTGCGCCGCACCGAGGACGTGGTGGCTGTGCACCGCGCCACCCGCCTGGTGCGCGTCTTCGCCGCCAAGGGCCTGCACCCGCAGCGCTGGAACAGCTTCCGCTACACCGGCCCGCTGCCCCACGCCCGCTTCGACACCCAGCCCCCGTCGCCGGACGGCTCGCTCGCGCACGCGCACGACCAGGGCGTGATGTACTTCGGCCTGTCGGTGCGCACCTCCGTCGCCGAGGTGTTCCAGGCGACCTCCGTGGTGGACCGGAACACGCGCAGCCCGTTCATGGTGGTCCTGCGCCCCCGCCGCACCCTGCGGCTGCTCGACCTGGCCGGCCTGTGGCCGACGCGGGTCGGCGCGTCGCAGGAGATCAGCTCCGGGCCCAAGCACCTGACGCAGCAGTGGGCCAGGGCGATCCGGGCGGCCCACCCCGAGCTGGACGGCCTGTGGTACCGGTCGTCGATGGACTCCGGCGCGCCCGCGGTGTGCCTGTGGGACCCGCCGGGCGGCACCGGGCTGCCCGACTCGCCGGACGTGCTGCTGCCGCTGGAGCACCCCGGGCTGGACCTGCCCCTGGCGCGGGTGTGCGAAGAGCTGAACTACACGCTGCTCGGCTGACCCCCAGGACCAGCCCCCAGGACCAGCCCCCAGGACCGAACCCCGTCCCCGAGCACCCGCCCTAAGCCCGACTGGCCTGCCGGTTCCGGCGCGGCGCGGGCAGGAACCGGCCGTAGCGGACCTCGGGCAGCCGCTGCTCGCCGCGGTGCACCGAACCGTCGTGCCGCCAGCCGTGCGCCTCGCAGAACGCCCGGCTGCGGGCGTGGTCCTGGAACACCCACAGGACCGCGTACCGGAACCCCTGGTCGAGCAGGTGCCGCAGGCCCGCCTCGTGCACCAGGTGGCCCGCGCCCGTGCCGTGGTAGCGGGGGTCGGCGTAGATCGCCACCAGCTGCCCGGTGTGCAGGTCGGGGTGCGCGTCGGTGGTCGCGCGGACCTCGTCGACCGCGCAGTAGGCGCCGATCCGCCCGGTGCCGGGCTCGATCGCGACGAACACCCGGCTGGGTTCGGGCAACCGCAGCACCCGCGCCCACGCCGGCAGCCTGCTCTCCGGCACCATCCGGTCCAGCACCGGGTCGGCGACGATGCCCCGGTAGGAGTGCCGCCAGGCCTCGACGTTGATCCGGGCGATCTCCGGCGCGTCGTCCGGCCGGGCGGCCCGCACGGTCCACTGCATCCGCCAGAGCCTGCCGCAAGCACCGCGCCGTTCGCCAGGTTTCGGGTCAACCGCGTCTCGGCGGGCCGGGGCAGAGGTAGCCCGCGTACGACACCCCCTTCACCCGGAACCGGGTGGCGCGGAACCGGGACGGGTCGAGGTCGTGGAAGCGGGTGCGGACCACGTCGTCGAACAGCCGTTCCGAGACGACCAGCACCAGGTCGGAGCGGGTGGTCGCCAGTTCCTGGCGGGCGACCTTGGCGTCCAGCAGCCGGCAGGTGACGATGGGCGCGTCGCCGACCAGGCCGAACTTCCCCGCGGTCAGCGTGCCGCAGTGCATGGCCACCCGCATCCGCAGCGGGGTGCCCGCGCGGCGCAGGTCGGCGAGGTTGGCGGCCAGCCGCTCCGTGAAGTGGGCGATCACCCACGCGATGTCGGCGTCCCCGGGCAGCACGGCCAGCTCGCCGTCGCCGCGCACCTGCCGGTACCAGTGGGAGCGGTCCAGTCCCGCGTCGTGGGCGGCCAGGTCCAGCACCTCGCCCAGCCTCGACTGCACCAGGGACTGGTCCAGGGCGTCGAGCTTGCTGTACCCCTCCACGTCCACGGCGACCACGAGTCGGTAGACCAGGCCGTCGAGCGGGGGCATCGTGTCCAGCTTCACCCTTCGAGCATCGCCCCGGCGGGCCGGTGGAAACAGGGCGATGGCCGGGTTTCCTGTCGCCTGTCGGATCAGGAAGCCATCCCGCGCAGCACGGCCCGGTCCACCACGGTGATCGCCCGGTAGCCCATGCTGATCACGCCCCGGTCCCGCAGGGCGCGCAGCTCGCGGCGCGCGGTGTCCTCCTCGACGCCGACCAGCGACCCCAGCTCGCCCTGCGTCAGGCCGAGCCGGAGGCTGACGCCGCCGGGTCCGGGCCTGCCGTAGGCCTCGACGAGGTGGTCCAGCACGCGGGCCAGCCGCACCGAGGCCGGGTAGCCGTTGAAGTCGACCCGGCGCTGCTGGTTCCAGCGCAGCGTGTTCATGATCATCCGGGTGAGGGCGAGGTTGGCGTCGGGGAACTCCCCGAGGTAGCGCTGGAACTGCGCCGCCGGGACGACCCGCGCCCGCGTGTCCAGGCACGCGGTCACCGTCGCCGAGCGCGGCTCGCCGCTCAGGAACGCCATCTCGCCGACCACGTCGCCGCCGACCTTGATGTTGAGCAGCGCGACGCGGCCGTTGTCCAGGGCCTGCGTCACCTTCACCAGCGCCTGGAGCAGCAGGACGACGTGGTCCGACCCGTCGCCCTCGCGCATCATCACCTCGCCGCGCCGGAAGGTCTTCGGCGCGCCGAGGCCGAGCAGCTCGGCGCGACCGGCCGGCGCGAGCGTGTCCAGGTAGGTGCCTGCGGGCCACTTCGACGGGACGGCCATGTCCGACTCCCTCCGCGGGAGGCCCAGTGTGCCGCCCGCGGGAGGTGTCGACCCGGTTTTTCGGGCTGTTTCAGCCCAAGTGGCGCCCCCACCAGGCGAGCACGTGCTCGAAGCGCTGCACCCGGTGGCGCGGCTTGCCCGACCTGGTCAGCTCGTGCCCCTCGCCGGGGAAGATCAGCATCTCGGCCTCGACGCCGTTGCGGCGCAGCGCGACGAACAGCCGCTGGGCCTGCTCCAGCGGGCAGCGCCAGTCGTGCTCGGAGTGCGCCACCATGAACGGCACGGTGATCTTCTCGGCATAGGTCAGGGGGCTCATGGCGCGGTGCGCCTCGGGGTCCGGACCGCAGTACGCCTCGGTGAAGTACCAGCCGATGTCCGAGGAGCCGGAGAACGAGTCCCACGCGTTGACGGCGCGCTCGCTCCACGCCGCGCGGAACCGCTCGCCGTGGTGCGCGGACAGCCAGGTGGTCATGAAGCCGCCGTAGGAGCCGCCCATGACGCCGACGCGGTCGGCGTCGAGTTCCGGCCGCTCCAGGGCCAGGTCGAGCACCGCGAGGACGTCGGCCACGTCGACCGTGCCGAAGGCGCCGACGACCGCCTGGCCGTGCGCCTGCCCGTACCCGGCGGAGCCGCGCGGGTTGGGCAGCACGACCGCGTACCCGGCCGCGGCGTACACCTGGGCCTCGTCGAAGAAGCCCCAGCCGTGGTACATGAACGGGCCGCCGTGCACGGCCAGCAGCACCGGGTGCGGCCCCTCGCCCTCGGGCAGCACCAGCCAGCCGTGCACCGGGTAGCCGTCGGGGGCGCCGCCGGTCAGCTCGACCGCCGGGCGCAGCGGCACGGCGGAGCCGAAGTCGGTCAGCGGGCCGCCGCCGACCAGCACGACCTCGCCGGGGTTGTCCGGGGTGCTCACCACCGCGACGACGGTGTCGCCGTCGGCGTCGAAGGACTTGACCTCGCCGCGCTCGCCGGCCAGCGGCTCCAGCTGGTCCAGCGTCGCGCCGACGGCGTCCGCGGGCACCCGGCGCAGCTCGACCGCGCCCCGGTTGCGCACCGCCACGAGCACGCCGGCGGCGGTGACCACGGCCGGGCCCGAGCCCTTCTCGCAGTCGACGGTCTCGGTGTCGGTCATGCGCACCGGCTCGCCGCCGTCGAACCGCCACAGTCCCTGGTTGCGCGCGACGGCGTGCACGCCGTCGGCCTCGGCGCCGTAGAACAGCACGCCGCCGCCGGGCAGGGCGACCGGGCAGTGCGCCTGGCCGGCGGACCGGACCAGCAGCTCCGGCTCGCCGCCCGCCGCGGGCACCGAGTACAGGTCGGTGTTGAGGGTCTCGACCGCGCCGAGGTCGCGCTCGGCCACGAAGACCAGCCGCTCGCCGTCCGCGGTCCAGGTCGGCTCGGCCACGCCGAACGAGCCGTCGGTCAGCTCCACCGGCGCGGCGTCGACGTCGAGCGCGTCGACGGTGAACAGCCGCGGGCGGCGGTCGCCGGTGAAGCCGAGGTCGTCGAACCGGTAGTCGAGCCGGGTGATGTGGCGCGGCGCCTCGGCGTCCGGCTTCGGCGCCGCGTCCTCGCCCTCCAGCGGCTCGCCGTAGCGGCCGGCCTCGGGCACCCGCGAGGTGAACGCGATCCGCCGGGAGTCCGGCGCCCACGACGGCGCGCCCGCGCCCAGCCGCAGGTCGGTGAGCTTGCGCGCCTCGCCGCCGTCCGCGGGCATGACGTGCAGCTGGGGCGTCGCCCCGCGCTCCTCGACGCGCAGGAACGCGACCCAGCGCCCGTCCGGGGAGATCCGGGGGGCCAGGTCGCGTTCCGCCCACGTCCAACGCCGGGGCCCGCCGCCGTCCAGCGGCACGCGGTGCAGCCCGCCCCGGTAGGCGTTCGCGGCGACGTCCGGTGTGGCGACGTTCACCAGGACCAGGTCGCCGCGGACCGTCACGGAGCCGGGCAGGTTCAGCTGCTGCAAGTCATCGGGGCGCACGTCCCGGCACGTTACCCGAAGGATCTTTAGCAAGGCTTACAAGTTTTTGACGCTCACAGAACGTCACTTCCCGGGATCGGAGCTCGCCCCGACGTGCTTGGCCGCCTCGGGGTGCCGCTTGACCTTGACCAGGCTCGCGACCGTGGTGATGAGCAGCACGCCGATGATGACCGAGAGCGACACCTCGATGCCGACGGTCGGCACGTGCAGCGGCTCGCCGTTGTTGAGGAACGGCAGCGAGTTGGTGTGCAGCGCCTCCAGGATCAGCTTCACGCCGATGAAGCCCAGGATGACCGACAGCCCGATGGACAGGTAGATGAGCTTGTTCAGCAGGCCGCCGAGCAGGAAGTACAGCTGCCGAAGGCCCATCAGGGCGAACGCGTTGGCGGTGAAGACCAGGAACGGCTCCTTGGTCAGGCCGAAGATCGCCGGGATCGAGTCGAGGGCGAACAGCAGGTCGGTGGTGCCGATGGCGACGATGACGATGAACATCGGCGTGACGAACCGCTTGCCGTCGATCTTGATGAACGACTTGCCGCCCTGGTAGCCGTCGGTCACCGGGTAGATCTTGCGGACGACCCGGGTGGCGATGTTCTCCTTGTACTCCTCGCCGTCGTCGTCGTGGTTGGTGAACGCCAGCTTGTACCCGGTGTAGATCAGGAACGCGCCGAACAGGTAGAACACCCAGCTGAACTGCGCGATCACGGCCGCGCCGACGGCGATGAAGATGCCGCGCATGACCAGCGCCATGAGGATGCCGATCAGCAGCACCTTGTGCTGGTGGATCGCCGGCACCTTGAAGGTGCTCATGATGATCAGGAAGATGAACAGGTTGTCCACGCTGAGCGAGTACTCGGTGATGTACCCGGCGAAGTACTCGCCCGCCGGGGTGCCGCCCGCGAAGTACCAGACGCCCAGGCCGAACAGGACCGCGACACCGATGTAGAAGGACACCCACCGACCGGCCTCGCCGATCGTGACCTCGTGCGGTTTGCGGTCGACGATGAACAGGTCGATCGCCAGCAGGACCAGCAGACCGGCGATCGTGGCGAGCCACAGCCACACGGGAACAGACATCGAAACAACCCTCCGGTGCATAGCGCGCACGCCAATGACCGGAGGTCTCCTCCGCCGGCTGAAAGCGAACGCCGACCGGTGGCACCGGGAACCCCGCGCCGGGCTCCGTGCTGACGACACCACCGTGTAGGGAGTACTCCCCTCCACCTGCGGATAGTCTCACCCATGACCGCTGCTTCGCGCTACCCGGGGTGATCAGCGGCACCGGATTGCGTCGTGTCACGAGCCAGATCGGTCCGTTTTGCCGCCCGGCGTTCGCTGAGAGCCCGGCGCGGTGCTCACAGCCCGTTCTCAGCCAATCACACCTAAGGTCAACTGCGTGGCCCCCCTCAACCGCCTCCGCGGCAGGTGGTCGCTCCCCGCGCTGGTCATCGTGGTAGCCCTGGTCGGCGCCACCGTGGTCTGGACGCGCCAGGGAGACGAACCGCCCCCGGTGAGCACCCGCGACGCGGTGATCGACGTGCCGGAAAGCCCCGGCAGCGACCGCACCGTGCAGATCGACACCACCCTGTACCTCCCCGAGCGCACGCCGGCGCCCGCCGTGCTGCTCCCCCACGGCTTCGGCGGCAGCAAGGCGAGCGTCACCGCGCAGGCCACCGAGCTGGCCCAGCGGGGGTTCGTCGTGCTCGCCTGGTCGGCGCGCGGCTTCGGCCGCAGCACCGGGCAGATCGCGCTGAACTCGCTGGACCACGAGGTCGCCGACGCGCGGGAGCTGCTCGACTGGCTGGCCAGCCGGGAGGAGGTCGAGCGCGACGGCGGCGGCGACCCCCGGGTCGGCGTGACCGGCGGCTCGTACGGCGGCGCGCTCGCGCTGTCACTCGCGGGCGTGGACCCGCGCGTGGACACCATCGCGCCCGTCATCACCTACAACGACCTGGCCCAGGCGCTGCTGCCGAACTCGGGGCGCGCCGACGGCGTGGACGCCTCGACCCCGGCGTCCGGCGCGTTCGCCGCCAACGGCGTGTTCAAGCGGTCGTGGGCCGGCATCTTCTTCTCCGCTGGCCTGTCCGGCGCCGACGCCACCAACCCCGGCCAGGAGGCGAGCGAGCCCGGCCAGGAGGACGACGACGACCAGGGCCTGGGCGGCGCGGCGGCCGCCGCGCCACAGCCGCCCGCCACCGCGCCGGACGACGTCCGGCCGACCGGCCCGGTCACCGGCGCGTGCGGCCGCTTCCAGGCCGACGTGTGCGCCGCCTACACCGAGGTCGCGACCACCGGCCGGGCCGGCCCGCAGACCCTGGAGGTGCTGCGCCGGGCGTCGCCGTCCGCCGTCACCGACAAGATCACCCAGCCGACGCTGATCGTGCAGGGCGAGCAGGACACCCTGTTCGGCCTCGACCAGGCCGACGCCAACGCCCGCCAGATCGCCGCCAACGGCGCGAAGGTCAAGGTCGTCTGGTACGCGGGCGGCCACGACGGCGGCTCGCCGGGCCCGGAGCTGCGCGGGCAGATCGCCGACTGGCTGGCGTTCCACCTCAGCGGCGAGGGCGAGGACCCCGGCACCGACTTCGAGTACACCGTGGTCGGCGCGTTCCGCAGCAGCGGCTCGCCGTCGCTGCGCAACGTCGTCGCGCCCGCCTACCCCGGCGTGGCCGGCTCCGAGCCGGTGCGGCGGGTGGACGTGCCGCTGACCGGGCGCGAGCAGCTCGTGGTGAACCCGGCGGGCGGCAACCCGGCCGCCGTGTCCAGCCTGCCCGGCCTCGGGTCGGTGCTGTCGCGGTCCAGCTCGCTGTCCTCGCGGCTCTCGCTCGACCTGCCCGGCCAGACCGCGGTGTTCCAGAGCGAGCCGCAGACCGGGCAGACGCTGCTCACCGGCTCGTCGACGGTGCGGCTGCGCGTCGCCGCGGTGCCCGGCCAGCCGGTGCCGCCGGAGGGCGCGGTGCTGTTCGCGAAGCTCTACGACGCCGACGCCAACGGGGTCCGGGTGCTGCCCGGCTCCGCGGTCGCGCCGGTGCGGGTGTCGAACCTGCCCGCCGACGGCACGCCGGTCGAGGTGACCGTGACGCTGCCCGGCGCGGTGCGGCCGGTGGAGAGCGACCACCGGTTCCAGCTCGTGGTGTCCACCACCGACCAGGCCTACGCCAACGCCTCCCAGCCGGCCGCGTACCGGGTGTCGCTGGCCTCGCCCGCGCTGTCGGTGCCGGTGGTGCCGGGCGTGAACGCGACCAGCGACGTGCCGACCGGCGCGCTGTGGGGCATCGGGATCGTGCTGATCGCGAGCGGGATCGCGGCCGTGGTGGCGTGGTTCCGGCGGCGGCTGGCCGCGGACGTCGACCCGGAGCTGGCGGACGTGCCGCTGGTGATCGAGGACCTGACCAAGTCCTACCCGGGCGGGCTGGTCGCGGTGCGCGACCTGTCGTTCCGCGTGGAGCACGGCCAGGTGCTGGGCCTGCTCGGCCCGAACGGCGCGGGCAAGACGACCACGCTGCGCATGTTGATGGGCCTGATCCGGCCCAGCGGGGGCGGCATCCGGGTGTTCGGGCACAAGGTGCACCCCGGCGCGCCGGTGCTGTCCCGGATCGGGTCGTTCGTCGAGGGCTCCGGCTTCCTGCCGCACCTGTCCGGCGCGGCCAACCTGGAGCTGTACTGGGCGGCCACCGGCCGGCCGGCGGAGCAGGCGCACGTCGAGGAGGCGCTGGAGATCGCGGGCCTCGGCAACGCCGTGCACCGGCGCGTGCGGACCTACAGCCAGGGCATGAGGCAGCGGCTGGCGATCGCGCAGGCCATGCTCGGCCTGCCGGACCTGCTGGTGCTCGACGAGCCGACCAACGGGCTCGACCCGCCCCAGATCCACCAGATGCGCGAGGTGCTGCGCCGCTACGCGGCGGCGGGGCGCACGGTGCTGGTGTCCTCCCACCTGCTCGCCGAGGTCGAGCAGACGTGCACGCACGTCGTGGTGATGCACAAGGGGACGCTGGTCGCGGCCGGTCCGGTCGAGGAGATCGCGACGGGCAGCGGCGAGGCGAGCTTCCGGGTCGACCGGCCCGAGGAGGCGGCCTCCGTGCTGCGCGGCCTGTTCGGCGTGCACGAGGTGCACGTGGACGGCGAGCAGGTCCACGCGAGCCTCAACGGCACGCCGCGGGCCTCGGCGCTGGAAGCCCTCGTGGCGGCGGGCGTGGCAGTGGACCAGGCCGGCCCGCGCCGCCGGCTGGAAGACGCGTTCCTGGAGTTGGTGGGCGAATGAGTACCAATGGAGTGCGTGCCAACGGGGTGCACACCGACCCGGACGCCATCGCGGACCTGACCGCCGCGGCGGCGACCGAGCGGGCGGAGGTCGCGCCGGACGGCTCCAGGGCCGGCTACCGGGCCGGCCGGACGCTGCGCATCCGGGTCGAGCTGGCGCGGCAGCTGCGGCGCAGGCGGACGCAGATGGTGCTGGGCTTCCTGGTGCTGCTGCCGTTCATCCTGGTGGTGGCGTTCGAGATCGGGCAGTCGCAGCCGAACCGGCGGTCGGGCGGCTTCGTCGACCTGGCCACGGCCAGCGGCGTGAACTTCGTGATCCTGACGCTGTTCGTGTCGGGCAGCTTCCTGCTGCCGATGATCGTGGCGCTGTTCTTCGGCGACACGATCGCGTCCGAGGCGTCGTGGTCGTCGTTGAAGTACCTGCTGGCGGCCCCCGTGCCCCGGCACCGGCTGCTGCGGCAGAAGGCGCTGGCGTCCGGGCTGCTGTCGGTGCTCGCGATGGTGCTGCTGCCCGCGGTGGCGCTGGGCGTCGGCGTGCTCTGGTACGGGGCCGGCGAGACGGTGTCGCCCACGGGCGAGGCCGCGTCGTTCGGGACCGGGGTCTACGGCCTGGCGCTGGCGGTCGTGTACATCTCGATCCACCTGTTCTGGCTGGCCGGGCTGGCGCTGTACCTGTCGGTGTCCACGGACGCGCCGCTGGGCGCGGTCGGCGGGGCGGTGCTGGTGTCGATCCTGTCGCAGATCCTCGACCAGATCACGGCGCTGGAGGACCTGCGGGACTACCTGCCGACGCATTACGCGCTGGCGTGGGTGGACCTGCTGTCGACGGACGTGGACTGGTCGCAGCTGGCGCGGGGCACGTTCTCGGCGCTGGCGTTCGGCGCGTTCTTCACGCTGCTGGCGGCGCGGAAGTTCGCGCGCAAGGACATCACCAGCTGAGGTCCGGACCTTCACGGGGGCGTCGGGTTCTCACCCGGCGCCCCCTTAGTCTGTGCGGAGGGGGGTGTCGATGGACGTCGAGGCGCGCTTGTCGGCGATCAGGGCCGACGTGGCCGAGGTGCTGGCGGTGGAGCCGGACCGGTCGCTGGACGAGGTGCCGCTGCTGGAGCTGGGCGCCGACTCGCTGTGCATGGTCGAGATCGCCGCGCGGCTGCGCGAGGCGCACGGGGTCGAGGTCACGCCGGAGACGCTGTTCGAGGCCCGCACGATCAAGGACCTGGCCCGGCTCGCGGACCGGGGCGGGCGTTGACGACGGCCGTGCTGGTGCCCGTGCTGACCCTCGTCCTGGGCGCGGGGCTGGGTTTCCTGTCCAGCCTGCTGGTGGAGCGCCGCCGCCAGGCGAACCTGGTCGCGGCCAAGGTGATCGACGTGTACCTGCGCCTGCGCCGGGAGCTGTGCGAGGAGGTGAGCTCGCTGGCGGGGCTGCGGCTGGACGCCCTGCCGACGGCGGCGGAGCTGCACTCCAAGCGCAAGGCCATCTCCGGGTTGTACTACCGGTTCTACGACTTCACGCCGAAGCGGGTGCTCCAGGAGCTGAACTGCCTCTACGCCTGCCTGGGCGACCGGGAGAACCGGATCTACGTGATCAGGGACGACGAGCTGCGCCTGGCCCGCGACGAGGACAGGGCGGCGCTGATCGGGGAAATCTCCCTGCTGGACAACTTCCGGTACTACGCCCTGGTGCCGCTGAAGAGCGGCGACCGCGACACCCGGCGGGCCGCGTCGATCAACTACCAGGCGCGGCGCGTGCTGCACGTCGTCAACCAGGACATGACGATCCGAGCACTGCTCAAGTGGTCCCGCAGCCCCCGCAAGTGAGCCCGGGGTCTCAGGGGCGCTTCCCCTTGGGCAACTTGGCGACGACGGCGTCGTAAGAGGCGTCGAGCAGCTCACGGATTTCATCATCCGGCACAGTGCCCGTGAGGTCGACCGTGTTCCACCCGTAGCGGCCGATGTAGGCGCTGGTCGTGATGTGGCCGGGGTGGCGCTCCCGCCACTCGGCGGCCTCCTCGGCGTTCGCGCCGCACTTCACGCCCACGGTGTGCTTGGCGGACCCGATGAAGGCGAACGCCTTGCCGCCGACCTTGCAGACCAGTTCCTCGTCGCCCCAGGGGTAGGTCTCCTCGGCGCCGGGCTTGGCCAGGCAGTGGGCGATCACCTCGTCGAGCGCCATGGCGTCGGGGGGCACGTCGTCGAGCGCCATGGCGTCGGGAGCCACGCCTTCGGGAACCACGCCTTCGGGTGTCACGCGGTCGGGTGTCACCTGGTCAAGCTAGCGCGCGTGGGGCCCGGGTTGGCGCTCGACGGGCTCATGCGGAATGACCGCGGAATCCACCGCCGACCTTCCCTTTCCCCGCCTCCCCCACTCGCTTTCCCTCACCCTGCCTCCCACTCGCTTTCCCCTGCCCGCCTTCCCTTCACCCGCATCCCCACCCGCCTTCTCCCAGTCGCCTTCCACCACTCGCCTTCCCTCAGCGGGCGCTCAGCGGGCGCTCGGCGGGCGCTCGGCGTGGCGCTCATCGTGGCGGTTGGGCGGTGAATGCTTCCTGCACAGCGAACAGCGCCTCAGGCCCCACCGGCAGGTCGTGGGCGGCCTTGGCGCGGGCGCCGTCGAGGAAGATGGCGATGTTGCGGCGCCAAGCGTCCGGCGCGGTCGTCCTGGTGACACGGACGAGTTGACCGTTGCACCACAGGGCGATACCCAGGTCACCGATGGTGAAATCAGCGCGCAGGGAGCCGTGGCGCTTGGCGTCCTCGACCAGGCGGGCGCCCTCGGCGAGGGCCTCGTCGCAGATGCGGGTCAACTCGGCGGCGGCCGGGAACCGGCGGGAGATGAGGTCGTTGAGCGCCGGTTCGTCCGCCTGGAGGGCGGCCACGCCCTCGACGTAGGCAACGAACCGCCGCCACGGGTTGGTGTGCTCGCGAACCCGGCCGAGCAGGTGGGTGAGGCGCACGGAAACCAGCTCCGGCATGACGGCGTCGATCAACGCCTCGCGGCTGCCGAACCGGTTGTAGAGGGTGCCGGTGCTGACCCCGGCACGCGTGGCGATGTCCTCCAGCGGTGTCGACAAACCGCGTTCGCGGAACACCTCGATCGCGGCGGCCTTCAGCCTCTCGATGTTGCGCTGCGCGTCCCGTCGCAGGCGCGGGGTGCCACCGGTGGGAATCATGCGCCCATTCTCCCAGCTGAAACTTGACGCCACCCTCAACTTATTTGCTACGGTGACACAGAAGTTGACACTCACATCAAGTTAAGGGGGCGCCCATGACGTCGAAGACGATAGCGGTGTTCGGGGCAGGCGCCGGCCTGGGCACGTCGATCGCCAAGCGATTCGGCCGCGAGGGTTACCGGGTGGCCCTGGTAGCCCGCCGCCACGACCCGCTGAGGGCCTTGCGCGCGGAACTCCTGGCAACGGGGATCGAGGCGGAGGCGTTCCCCGCCGACCTGTCCGACCCGACTCGCGCGCCCGAACTGGTAGCCACCATCAGGAAGCACTTCGGCCGCATCGACGTCCTGCACTACGCACCAGCGCCGTCCAAGGATTTCACCCCCGCAGCCGAGTTGGACGCCGACACGCTGCGAGGCCTGCTCGACCTGTTCCTCCTCACACCGGTCGAACTGGTGCGCGCCGTGCTGCCGGAAATGCTGGAGCGGGGCGACGGCGCCATCCTCGTGGGCCAGGGCACCTCGGCCGCACACGGGCACCCGGGCATGAGCGGCATCGGACCGGCGATGGCCGCCATGCGCAACTACGTGCAATCCCTGCACGCCGAACTGGCCACCCGAGGGGTATACGCAGGCATGCTCACCGTCGCCGCGATGGTCGACCGCAGCGCCGCGTACCACCGACTGCTCAGCGGCGAGTTCACCTTGCCGAAAGCGCTGGAACTGCCGGAGGGCGCGCGGCCAGAGGGGCCAGCCGAAGGCGCGGCAACGGCGGGGGCCGGGGCGGCAGCGGCAGCGGCAGCGGCGGGGGCGGCGGGCGCAGTGCCAGCAGGCGCGGGAGCGGCAGGCTCGGCAGGGACAGAGGCAGGCGCGGCGGGCGCGGTGCTGGCGGGGGAGGCAGCAGCGGCGGCCGGGGCAGCCGTGGGGGGTGGGGTGAGGCTGGGGGTTGTTGATCCCGATGACCTCGCCGAGGCGTGCTGGGCCCTGGTCACCGAGCGGGACCGGGTGGAGGTGGTTCTCCCGGTCCCGTTCGGTGCTTGAGACGTGCCGGCGGGGTGTTTCGGGGTGCCGGGGTGGTCTCGGGGCTCCGTTCTTCTCAACCGATGAGCGTAACGGCGTTTTCGTACATGGTGGCCGTCATGATCACTCGATCGGGTTGGGCAAGGGCTACTTCACCCCCGCCGCGTCCATGCCGCGCAGTTCCTTCTTCAGGTCCTGGATCTCGTCGCGCAGCCTGCCCGCCAGCTCGAACTTCAGCTCTCGCGCCGCCGCCATCATCTGGTCGGTCAGGCTCTGCACCAGGTCCGCCAGTTCGGACCTGGCCATGGTGGACGGGTCGCGGTCGGCCAGGACGCCGGAGCTGCGGCCGGAGGCGCCCGGGTCGCCGTTGGGCTTCTTGCCGCGCGAGGCGTTGCGGCCGGAGCCCCCCGGTTCGAGGGCGTCCTCGGCTTCGGAGTAGACCTGTTCGAGGATGTCGGTGATCTTCTTGCGCAGCGGCTGGGGGTCCAGGCCCCGCTCTTCGTTGTAGGCGACCTGCTTGGCCCGCCTGCGGTTGGTCTCGTCGATCGCGTGCCGCATCGAGTCGGTGATCCGGTCCGCGTACATGTGGACCTCGCCCGAGACGTTGCGGGCCGCGCGGCCGATCGTCTGGATCAGGCTGGTGCCCGAGCGGAGGAAGCCCTCCTTGTCCGCGTCGAGGATGGCGACCAGGGACACCTCGGGCAGGTCGAGGCCCTCGCGGAGCAGGTTGATGCCGATCAGGACGTCGTACTCGCCGAGGCGCAGTTGGCGGAGGAGTTCCACGCGGCGCAGGGTGTCGATGTCCGAGTGCAGGTAGCGGACCCGGATGCCGAGTTCGAGGAGGTAGTCGGTCAGGTCCTCGGCCATCTTCTTGGTCAGCGTGGTGACCAGCACCCGCTCGTCGCGCTCCGCCCGGATGCGGATCTCGTGCACCAGGTCGTCGATCTGGCCCTCGGTCGGCTTGACCACGACCTCCGGGTCGACCAGGCCGGTGGGGCGGATGACCTGCTCGACGAACTCGCCGCCGGCCTGCCCCATCTCGTACGGGCCGGGCGTCGCGGACAGGTAGAGGGTCTGGCCGATCCGGTCGGCGAACTCCTCCCAGGTCAGCGGGCGGTTGTCCAGCGCGCTGGGCAGGCGGAAGCCGTGCTCGACGAGGTTGCGCTTGCGGGACGCGTCACCCTCGTACATGCCGCCGATCTGCGGCACGGTCACGTGCGACTCGTCGATGACCAGCAGGAAGTCGTCCGGGAAGTAGTCGATGAGGGTCGCGGGCGCGGTGCCGGCGGGCCGGTCGTCGATGTGGCGCGAGTAGTTCTCGATGCCGGAGCAGAAGCCGACCTGGCGCATCATCTCGATGTCGTACGTGGTGCGCATCCGCAGCCGCTGCGCCTCCAGCAGCTTGCCCTGGCGCTCCATCCTGGAGAGCTGCTCCGCCAGCTCCTCCTCGATGTTGCGGATGGCCTTCTCCATCCGCTCGGGCCCGGCCACGTAGTGGGTCGCCGGGAAGATGCGCAGCTCGTCGACCTCCTTGACCACGTCACCGGTCAGGGGGTGCAGGTAGTACAGCTTGTCGATCTCGTCGCCGAAGAACTCGACCCGGATGGCCAGCTCCTCGTACGCCGGGATGATCTCGACCGTGTCGCCGCGCACGCGGAACGTGCCCCGGTTGAACGCGATGTCGTTGCGCGAGTACTGCACGTCGACCAGGGCGCGCAGCAGCAGGTCGCGCTCGATCTCGCCGCCGACCCGGAGGCTGATCGAGCGGTCGAGGTACGACTGGGGCGTGCCCAGGCCGTAGATGCACGACACGGAGGCGACCACGATCACGTCGCGCCGGGTCAACAGGCTCATCGTGGCCGAGTGGCGCAGCCGTTCGACGTCCTCGTTGATCGACGAGTCCTTCTCGATGTACGTGTCCGTCTGCGGGATGTACGCCTCGGGCTGGTAGTAGTCGTAGTAGCTGACGAAGTACTCCACCGCGTTGTCGGGGAAGAACTCCTTCAGCTCGTTGGCCAGCTGCGCGGCCAGCGTCTTGTTCGGCGCCATCACCAGCGTGGGCCGCTGGAGCTTCTCCACCAGCCACGCCGTGGTGGCCGACTTGCCGGTGCCGGTGGCGCCGAGCAGGACCACGTCCTTCTCCCCGGCGCGGACGCGCCGTTCGAGCTCCGCGATCGCCGCCGGCTGGTCGCCCGCCGGCTGGTAGTCGCTGACCACGCGGAACTGCCCGTCGGTGCGGGGGATGTCACCGACGGGACGGTGCGACGAGTGCGCCTTGACCGGGATCTCGGTAGGGAATGCCACGCCCAGAAAGGTACGCCCCCGGTCTGACATTTTCCGTCGGCGCAGGTCAGGGGGAAGAACGAGGCAGGGAGGAGGCAGCGGCCGCTGGGACCGACCGCCGCAGGGCCGACCGCAGGGGTCAGCAGTCGCAGCAGTTGCAGTCGCAGCCGGGACCGCAGTCGCAGTTGCACCACGCCTCGCGCCGCTTCCCGCTCCACGGCCCGGGATAGGGGTCGCGGCAGCAGTACTGGCAGGTGCCGCACTGGTACAGCACCGCGAGGCAGCCGGCGAAGAACCCCCGGCTCGCGGGCGGCGTCCGCAGCTTCGGCCAGGACCACAGGCCGCTGCCGGAGCCGGCCGGGCCGCCGCCGGTGGGCGGTGTCGGACCGGTGGGACCGGTCGGACCGGCAGGACCGCCGGGACCGGTCGCGCCGGGCGGCGCGTAACCGGGCGGCGGCACGTGGCCGGGCGGCGGCGAGTAGGTCCCGGGTGGCGCGCCGAACGGCGGCACGGGGTCGCGCCGGTGGTCGTGCGCGCGGGGTTCGCCGAACGCCCGGCGGATCGACTCGCGCACCTCGTGCACCAGCAGCGCGTGCACCAGGCGGTCGTCGGTGAACTCGACCTCGCGCAGGGCGAGTTCGATGCCCAGCGCCGCGTCGTCGCACAGCCGGCGCGCCTCCGCCGGGGTCGTGCCGGTCGCGAGCAGCGGGTTCCACGCGCCCGACGCCCGGTCGTCCGCCAGGTCCTCGACCGCGTCGATCAGGTGTGCCAGCCGCCCGAACAGCCGCCCGACCTCGCGCAGCGGCGCCGCGTTCCCGGGCCGCCCGGCCAGCAGCGCCGCCTGCGCGGCGGCCTCGCCGGAGGCGGTCTCGGTCGGTTCGGTGACCGCGAGCAGCGACGTCCCGGGGCCGGCCGCCGACTCCACCCCGGGCTGCCGCCGCACGGCGTCCACCAGCACGGCGGTGTCGAACCCGAGGTCCGCGCCGGTCTCGGCGGCCTGGGTCGCCCAGCGGCGCGCCACCCGCCTGCCCGCGCCACGCAGCGGCGCGTGGGCGAACGCGCCGTCACCGTCGGACACGTGGTCGTCGACCTTCGCGGAGGCCAGCACCAGGGACACCGACGCGGCCAGGCGCGCGCTCGCGCCCACGGCGACGTCGGCCGACTGCATGCCGCGCAGCGCGCACGGGCCCGCCGACCGCCGTGAACGCCCGGTCTGCGCCTCCACCAGCGCGGAGATGACCAGGCCGTCGTAGTTGGTGACCACGCGCGCCAGGTGGCCGTGGTCGTCGCGCAACGCCAGGCACAGGCCGCACAGGTGGGCCAGCCACGACTCGCGCAGCTCGGGGCCCAGGCGGTTCCGGCAGGGGCGGATGATGCCGAACATGCGCGAAGACTAAGCGATCATCCTACTTTTGGGTGATAAAGGTGAGTGTTGTACGGGTAAGGGTGCCTAAGGTCGGCCTTGTGACGCCGAGCTCCGCCGGGACCCGAATGCACATCCACCCGCCGAAGATCGAGTACTTCGACATCGACGCCAAGAGCAACACCGACCCGAAGGGGTACTCGCGCGGCGTCGACGAGTACCGGCTGACACCCCACGGCCTCTACATGGCCCGGCCCATGCCCGGCCACCCGGACATGGCGCACACCGAGTCGTGGCTGCTGCCCGCGCACGGCCTGCGCGTCACCCGGTGGACGTGGCACCCCGGTCACGAGCGCGACTACGACCTGTACGTGGACGTGGCGGAGATCAGCTCCAGCGGCTCGGTGTGGAAGACCGTCGACCTGTACCTGGACCTGGTGGTGCGCACCGGGCGCAGCGTGACCGTGCTGGACACCGACGAGCTGCTGGCCGCCCTGGACCGGGGGCTGCTCCCACCGGGGCGGGCCCAGTGGGCGCTGGAGACGACCTACCGCGCGGTGGCCGGGATCGCCGCGCACGGCCACGACGCGGAACGCTGGCTGGCCGCGCAGGGAACGATCACGACCTGGCGTCGGCGGTAATACAGACAGTGACACCCGCAGGTCAATCGCCCTCCCACTCCGTCACCGTATAGAGACCGCATACACCACAGACCGTGATGTAACAAATCGACCCGGACAGTTACCGGGAGCACACCGGCGGCTACCCTCGGATCGCGTGGGAGCGGTCATCACACCTCAGCTGGTCGACGTGGTCGACACCATCAGCGCAGTTCGCAGCTACTCCAGCGGCACGTCGCGACACCTGACCACGTGCCGGGTCGAGGACTGGGGGCTGAGGCTGGAGTGCCCCACGCCCGAGGACCCGTTCTCCGATTCCGAGGTCACCTGGTTGATGCCGGAGCTGGGTCTGCGGCTGACCCACCACCGACCCCGCTCCCGGCACGCCCGCAGCGGTCCGAGCGTGCTCAGCGCGGTCCGGGTGCGGCGCGACGGCCGCGCGTGGCGCACCACGGACCTGCTGCTGGGCCTGGCCGTGCCGGGCGGCACGACCGCGCGGATCGTGCGCTCCGAGGAGTTCGCGGCCGCCGTCGCCGGGCGCGTGCTCGGGCCGGACGACGCCGACCAGGCGCTGCGCACCGTGCACCGCACCCTGGAGGAGGTCAGCCTGCACCGCCACGACCTCCAGGTCTGGCTGACCCACCGCGGCATCTACGACACCTGGCCGTCCCTGTAGAACGCCTCGAAGCGGGCCGTGGCGCGCTCCACCCACGACTCCTCGGCGAGGCCGTGGTCATCGTCGCCCCGGCGCCGCTCGACCAGCGCCCCGTACTCGGCGCGGGCCGCCGCGTCGGCCCTCAGCCAGTCCCGGAAGCGGACCGCCCACTCCCACGCCGGGCCGCCCTCGACCCGGACGTGCAGGGTGACCCGCCGCCCCGGGTCCGCGCCCCCGTGCAGCCGCTTCGCCCACGCCTCCGGCGCGTCGCCCGGCCGCCTGACGGTGTCCCGGCCGACGCCGAGGCCCGGGAAACCGCCGTCGGACAGCACGTCCTCCAGCTCGGCGGCCTCCTCCGGCGACCGCACGCCCAGCTGGAGTTCCAGCACGTCCTCGGCCGCGAGGCCGGGCACGGCCGTGGGGCCGACGTGCTCGACCGGCCGCCCGCCGGCCAGCACGCCGAGGCGGGCCGCGACGCGCTCGGCCTGCGCGGGCCACGTCTCGTCGTAGGGCGCCACGACCGGCGAGCCGCCCGCGGCGCGGCGCAGCCGGACGTTGGCCTCGTAGGGCACCAGCCGGTCCGCCCACAGCTCGTCGACCCGCGCGAGCACCGCGCCGGGCGCGCCGGAGTTGTCCAGCCACACGTCCGCGACCCGGCGGCGCCGCCCGTCGTCGGCCTGGGCGGCGATGCGCCTGCGGGCGTCGTCCTCGGCCAGGCCGCGCCCGGCCAGCCGCCGCACGCGCTCCTCGACGTCCGCGTGCACGATGACCACCAGGTGGTACAGCGGCGCCAGGCCGTTCTCCACCAGCAGCGGCACGTCGTGCACGACGATCGCCTCGGGGGGCGCGGCGGCGATCAGCTCGGCGGTGCGGGCGGCGATCCTCGGGTGGGTGATGCCGTTGAGGGTGGCGCGGGCCGACTCGTCGCTGAACACCTTCGCGGCCAGGGCCGGGCGGATGAGCGCGCCGGAGGCGTCCAGGACGTCCGCGCCGAACGCCTCGACGACCTCCGCCAGGCCCTCGGTCCCGGGTTCGAGCACCTCCCGCGCGAGCCGGTCGGCGTCGACCACGACCGCGCCGCGCTCGGCGAACCTGGCCGCCACCGTCGACTTGCCCGAACCGATTCCCCCGGAGAGACCCACTCGCAACATGGCGCACAGCCTGCCGGCTGCGGGGGCGTCAGTCCTCTTCGAGAGGGGTCATCGACTGCTGCGCCACGGCGGTGAGGAAGGCGCCGACCCGGTCGTCCGGGACGACGCCGGCCTTCGCGCGCGCCACGAACGTGGTCTTGCCCAGCGAACCGATGAGCAGCCGCTCGTCGCGCGTCGTCACCAGAGAGGCCTTGTGCCTGCCCACGTCGACCTGGGCGGCGGTCGCGCCCTCGCGGCGCTCGGCGTCCACGCTGTCGGTGACGCGGCCGGCGGCGGTGGGCTCGTCCGCGTACGTGGCCAGGCCGATGACCACCGGCGCGGTCGCGATGCCCCGGCCGTCGGCGACGCCGTAATAGCAGTCGATCTTGGCGGTGCGGCCGATGGACGGCTCGGGGATGCCGACGACCTGCTGGAGCGCGCCGGGCAGCTCCTGGCCGAGGTGGGTGCCCAGGACGTCGGTCGGCACGATCAGCGCGCAGTCGGTGGGCAGTTCGCGGTCCACCATCTGCGGGACCCAGGTGATCGTGGTGGGCGGCAGGATCGTCGGGATTTGGGGCGGCGGGCCGGTCGGCGGCGGTCCGGGCGAGCACGCCGAGCACAGGACCGCCAGCACCGCGAGTACCACCATCCGCGCACCCATAGGGTGATCAATTTAGCGCAATGGAAGGGTTTCGCGGCAAGAAGTCAGGTTCCGGTGACTCTGCGTGGAGGTTGAAGTCCCCGGAAAAGGAGGTCGCCCCCCGCCCGTGGTGGGCGAGGGGCGACCGGTGTGGTTCAGCGAACGGGAGCGATCAGGCGCCGCCCGACAGCTTCTCCCGCAGCGCGGCCAGCTGCTCGTCGCTGGCCAGGGTGCCGCCGGCCTGGGCCGGGGCGCCCGTGGAGGACGCGGCGGCCGGGGCGTCGCCACCGGACGAGTAGTTCGTCTCGCCGGCGGCCTCCTCCTCGGCGACAGCGGCCTTCGCCACCTGCTTCATGTGGGCCTCGTAGCGCGTGTGGGCCTCGGCGTACTGCCGCTCCCACTCCTCGCGCTGCTTGTCGAAGCCTTCCTGCCACTCCTGGGTCTCCGGGTCGAAGCCCTCGGGGTAGATGTAGTTCCCCTGGTCGTCGTACTCGGCGGCCATGCCGTACTGGGTCGGGTCGAACTCCGAGTCCGGCGTGAAGCCCTCGTTCGCCTGCTTCAGCGAGAGCGAGATGCGGCGGCGGTCCAGGTCGATGTCGATGACCTTGACCATGACGTCGTCGCCGACCTGCACGACCTGCTCCGGGATCTCGACGTGGCGCTCGGCCAGCTCGGAGATGTGGACCAGGCCCTCGATGCCCTCGTCCACGCGGACGAACGCGCCGAACGGGACCAGCTTGGTGACCTTGCCCGGCACGATCTGGCCGATCGCGTGGGTGCGGGCGAACTGGCGCCACGGGTCTTCCTGCGTCGCCTTGAGCGACAGCGACACGCGCTCGCGCTCCATGTCGACGTCGAGGACCTCGACGGTGACCTCCTGGCCGACCTCGACGACCTCGGAGGGGTGGTCGATGTGCTTCCAGGACAGCTCCGAGACGTGCACCAGGCCGTCCACGCCACCCAGGTCCACGAAGGCGCCGAAGTTGACGATGGAGGACACGACGCCCTTGCGGACCTGGCCCTTCTGGAGCTGGTTGAGGAACTCGCTGCGCACCTCGGACTGGGTCTGCTCCAGCCAGGCGCGGCGGGACAGGACCACGTTGTTGCGGTTCTTGTCCAGCTCGATGATCTTGGCTTCGAGCTCCCGGCCGACGTACGGCTGGAGGTCGCGCACGCGGCGCATCTCCACGAGGGAGGCGGGGAGGAAGCCGCGCAGGCCGATGTCCAGGATCAGGCCGCCCTTGACGACCTCGATGACCGTGCCGCGGACCGGCTCGTCCTTCTCCTTGAGGGCCTCGATGGTGCCCCAGGCGCGCTCGTACTGCGCGCGCTTCTTGGAGAGGATCAGCCGACCTTCCTTGTCCTCCTTCTGGAGGACCAGGGCCTCGACCTCGTCACCGACCTTCACAACCTCGTTGGGGTCGACGTCGTGCTTGATCGACAACTCGCGCGAGGGGATGACGCCCTCGGTCTTGTAGCCGATGTCGAGCAGGACCTCGTCCCGGTCGACCTTGACGATGGTGCCCTCGACGATATCGCCATCGTTGAAGTACTTGATGGTCTTGTCGATGGCGGCGAGGAAGTCCTCCTCCGTCCCGATATCGTTGATAGCGATCTGCTGCTTCGGCGCGGTGGCAGCCGGGACAGTGGTGGTGTCGGTGGACATCAGGTAGGTGGCTCCGGTACGGATTGGTTAGTTGGCCTGCGGGTTTGACGCTTCGCGGTGGGCACGCCCCGACCGCGAAGACCGACTCACCAGGTGATCACCGATCCTGAGCAGCGCGAACCCACTACGCAGGCGATATCGTACGCGGCCCGGCACGGGCCGGGCAAACCGGTCCCCTTGAATGGAGCAGTGTGTCCGACCAGCACGCGAGCGCCGAACTGGCGCTCGGCACCACCGGCATCGCCAAGAGGGGCGCGGACGCGGCGGAGTCGCGGGCGGCCAACCGGAGGTGGTGGGACGCCGACGCCGACGACTACCACGCCGAGCACGGCGGCTTCCTGGGCGCCGCGGACTTCGTGTGGTGCCCGGAGGGCGTCCGCGAGGCCGAGGCCCGCTTCCTGGGCGACGTGCGCGGGCTGCGGGTGCTGGAGGTCGGCTGCGGCTCGGCGCCGTGCGCGCGCTGGCTGGCCGGCCGGGGGGCGCGCGCGGTGGCGCTCGACCTGTCGGCCGGGATGCTGCGGCACGCCCGCGCGGCCAACGCGGGGACCGGGCTCGACGTGCCGCTGGTCCAGGCCAGCGCCGACCAGCTGCCGTTCCGGGCCGGGTCCTTCGACGCGGCGTGCTCGGCGTTCGGCGGGGTGCCGTTCGTGGCGGACGTGGGCGAGGTGTTCCGCGAGGTGGCCCGCGTGCTGCGGCCGGGCGCGCCGTGGGTGTTCTCGGTCACTCACCCGATGAGGTGGATTTTCCCGGACGACCCTGGACCGGGTGGGCTGACCGTGACCCAGTCGTACTTCGACCGGACGCCGTACGTCGAGGTCGACGAGGCGGGATCGGCCACGTACGTGGAGCACCACCGGACCACCGGGGACTACGTGCGGGCCCTCGTCGGCGCGGGGCTGGAGCTGCTGGACCTGGTGGAACCGGAGTGGCCGGAGGGCCACACCCGCAAGTGGGGGCAGTGGAGCCCGCTGCGCGGCCAGCTGTTCCCGGGCACCGCGATCTTCCGCACCAGGAAGCCGTAGCCTGCCTGGCATGACCGTCGGGCGGGTGCTGGTGGACGCGCAGAGCGCGCGGTTCGCGAGCATCGACCCGCTGCTGCCCGCGGCGGCGGCGCCGGCGGACGGGGACGTGGTCACCGCGGCCCTGCCGGACGGCACGCGGGTCGCGGGCGTGCTGCACCACCAGGTGCACGAGCGCCGCTCCCCCGCCCGCCTGTGGTCGGCGACCGAGGTGTGGGAGCTGTCGCCGCTGCTGGGCGGCACCGGCGGCGCGGGCATGGACGCGCTGCTGCGCGCCTGGCGCAAGCGGCTGGACCTGGTGCGACCGGCCGAGCGCGACTCGGCGTGCGTGCTGACCTGGCCGAGCCGGGACGCGGAGTCGAGCAGGGCCCTGCTCGACCACGGGCTGGTGCCGCTGACCGTGATCGCGGTGCGGCAGGCGACGAGCCCGCCGGTGCCGGGCGCCGCGACGATCCGCCGGGCCACGCCCGGGGACCTGGAGGCCGTGCTCGCCCTGGCGCTGGCCGAGCTGCACTACTCGTCGATGGTCGGCTCCACGGTGCGGCGGCCGGACGCGGTGGAGCTCAAGCGGCGGGCGCTGGCCGACCGGCTGGCCGCGGGCGGCCTGGCGTGGCTGGCCGAGCGCGACGGCGTGGCGGTGGGCCTGGCCGAGTGCGCGGTGGTGACCGCGGAGCCGGGCAACTGGACGGGCGGCCGGCTGCCGCCGGGCCGCTGGGGCTACGTGAACTGCGTGTCGGTGCTGCCGGGCGCGCGGGGCACCGGCGTGGGCAGGCAGCTGGTGGCGTTCGCGCACCGCGAGCTGGCGCGGCTGGGCACGGTCGGCACCTACCTCTACTACAACCCGCCGAACCCGCTGTCCTCGGTGTTCTGGCCCCGGCAGGGCTATCGTCCACTGTGGACGATGTGGGAGGTGCGCCCGGCGGGCGCGTTGCGCTAGGTCACACCCCCGGGAGTTGCGGGGCGCCCCCTCTCGGACCACTATTTGAACTGACCGGTCAGTTCAAAGGAGGTCGAGCGGTGGAGGTGCACGCCAGGCGCGTCGGGGTCGACGGTCCACACGGCCCACTCCTCGAACCGACGTCCCTGCTGGTCAGACCCGGTGAGCTGATAGTCGTGGCGGGTGATCCCGGTCGGGGCCACACCGCGCTGGCGCTGGTGCTCTCGGGGCGGATGCGCCCGACCACCGGCCGGGTCTCCCCCGAGGCCGCCGAGCTGCGCCGGCGGGTCGTGCCGGTGGACTCGCCCGGGGTCAGCGAGCCCGAGGGCGCACTGCCGCTGGGCGCCGCGGTCGGCGAGGAACTGGCCCTCAACCACGTGCGCGGCGGGCGCGGGGCCGTGGCCGACTGGCTGGCCGCGCGGGACGCCGACCGGTACCTGGGCACCCGCGTGGAGCGGGTCCCGGCGCAGGTCAGGTGCTCGCTGGCGCTGGAGCTGGCCGCCGGGCGGCCGGGCGCGGAGGTGCTCGTGCTCGACTCGCCGGACCGCTACCACCCCGACCCGCCGGGATGGCTGGACCTGGCCCGCGCGCACGTCACCGAGGACCGCTCGGTGGTCGTGCTGTGCACCACCGCCTCCGCCGCCCTGCTGGACGCACCCGCCGCGCGGATCGGCGCGGACAACACCCCAGAGGAGGACCGGTGAGCGCGCTGCGGATGGCGTTCAACGAGCTGCGCCGGGTCACCTCCGGCAGGCTGCCCAAGCTCGCGGTGGTGGCGTTGACGCTGGTCCCGCTGCTGTACGCGGCGCTGTACCTGTACGCCAACAAGGACCCGTACGCCCATCTCGACCAGGTGCCCGCGGCGCTGGTCGTCGAGGACGAGGGCGCCACCGCGGGCGACGGCACGCGCCTGGACGCCGGGCACGACGTCGCCCGGGAGCTGGTCGACGGCCACCGGTTCGACTGGCGGCGGGTCGACGCCGACCGGGCCGAGGCCGGTGTGCGCGACGGGACGTTCACCTTCGCGCTGACCCTGCCCGCGGACTTCTCCCGGGCGCTGCTCTCGTCCGGCGAGTTCACCCCGCGCCAGGGCGTCATCGTGCTGACCACCAACGACGCGAACAACTACCTCGGCTCCACCATCGCCAACCAGGTGGTCGCCGAGGTGCGCCGGTCGGTGTCGGCGCAGGTCGGCGCGGAGGCGGCGGACCGGTTGCTGCTCGGCTTCTCCACCGTCCGGCAGCGGACCGCCGAGGCCGCGGAGGGCGCGACCAGGCTCGCGAGCGGCCAGCAGGAGGCGCACGACGGCGCTCAGCGGCTCGCCGACGGCACGCCCGCGCTGGCCGACGGCGCGGCGCAGGTGGCGGACGGGCTCACCCGGCTCCGCGACTCCACCGGCGACCTGCCCGCCCGGACCCGGCAGCTGGCCGACGGCGCGAAGCGGGTCGCCGACGGCAACGAGACCGTCGCCGAGACCGCCGAGGACTACGCGGCCAAGGCCCAGGACCTGGTCAACCGGCTCGACACGGCGGGCGGGGACGTGGCCGCGCGGCTGCGCGCGCTCGGGTTCACCGAGGAGCAGGTGCAGCGCGTGCTCGGCGTCCTGGGCGACGCCCGCCGGCCCGTCGACGACGCCAACGCGCAGGTGCAGGGCGCGGCCGGGCAGCTGCGCGCGCTCGCCGGCGGTGCCGCGCAGGTCTCGGACGGCGCGGCGCGGCTCGCCGCGGGCACGCCCGCCCTCGCCGAGGCGGTCACCCGGCTCACCGACGGCGCGAACCAGGTCTCCACCGGCACGGCGCGGGTGCGCGACGGCGCGTCCGCCCTGCTCGACGGCGAGCGGCGGCTGGTCGACGGCGCGAACCAACTGCGCGACGGGCTGAACGCGGGCGTGTCCGAGATCCCCGCGCCCGACGACCCGACCCGCGAGTCCACCGCCCACACCATCGGCGACCCGGTGAGCGTGCGCGGGGTGAGCCAGACCTCGGCGGGCACCTACGGCGCGGGCCTGGCCCCGTTCTTCCTCGGCCTGGCCACCTGGATCGGCGCGTACGTGCTGTTCCTGCTGCTCAGGCCGCTGTCGCGGCGCGGCCTGGCGGCGGGCCGCAACCCGCTGCGGGTGGCCGTGGGCGGGTGGCTGCCCGGCGTGCTGCTGGGCGCGGCGCAGGTCGTGGTGATGTTCGCGGCGGTCACCCTGGTGGTGGGCATCCGGCCCGCGCACCCGGTCGCCGCCCTGGCGTTCCTGCTGCTGGTGTCGGCGACGTTCGTGGCGGTGCTGCACGCGTTGAACGCCCTGTTCGGCGCGGTCGGCAAGTTCATCGGCCTGGTGCTGCTGATCCTCCAGCTGATCAGCGCCGGCGGCACGTTCCCGTGGCAGACGATCCCGGCGCCGCTGCACCCGCTGCACCACGGCCTGCCCATGGGCTACGCCGTGGACGGGCTGCGGCACCTCATGTACGGCGGCCCCTCGGGTCGCGCGGGCCAGGACGCCCTGGTCCTGGTCGCCTACCTGCTCGGGGGCCTTGCCTTGGCGACGTTCGCCGCCTATAAGCAGCGGGTGTGGACCCCGTCTCGCCTCGAACCCGAGCCGGCGCTGTGACCGGCGCCCGCACCGGCCGCACCGCGGCGACCAAGCAGAAGCTGTTCGACGCCGCGCTGAGGCTCGTCGGCGAACGGGGCGCGGCGAGCGTGACCGTGGAGGAGATCGCGGCCGAGGCCGGGGTCGCCAAGGGCACCGTCTACTACAACTTCGCCAGCAAGGACGCGCTGGTGGACGCCCTGCTGCGGCACGGCGTCGAACTGCTCGCGGGCCGGCTGCGGGTGGCCGAGGACGAGGCCCGGACCGAGGCGGCGATGTCGTCGCTGGTGGACGGGATGCTCGGGTTCTTCGCCGAGTACCCGGCGTTCGGGCAGCTGCTGGTCTCCGAGCTGTGGCGCACGCCCGGCCAGTGGCACGGCACGCTGAGCCTGCTGCGCGACGACATCGTGTCGATCATCCGCGGCCAGGTGCAGCGGCTGTCCGACGCCGACCTGCTGCCCGAGGGCGTGGAGGTCGGCACGGCGGCCGCGGCGCTGTTCGGGACCCTGCTGGTGATCGCCCTGGACTGGCAGGTGTTCCAACCCGAGCGCAGCCGCGCGGACGTGCGCGAATCGGTGTTGCTCCTGGTCCGAGGGCTGCGCCCGGGTTGAGGTCGGCCCGGGTCCGGGTTGGCCCGGATCCGGGTTGGCCCGGATCCGGGTGCCGCCGGCTAGTGCCGCATCACCCAGGTGTCGATCTCGCCGATCTGGTGCACCGAGGGCGCCCTGCCCTCCAGCGCGCGGTGCACGGCCTCCAGCACGCCCTCCGACGTCTCCTCGTGGCTGAGCCACCGGTGGGCGTCACCCTGCCGGACGAAGCCCAGCACCACCTGCTGCGTCGGGTGACCCTCCAGCACCGGGTCCGGCATTCCGCGCACCGGCTGGATCGCGCCGCTGTCGTGCACCTCCACCACGGGCGCGGGCGGCGCGAGCAGCGGCGCGACGGCCCGCAGCACGTCGTCCCGGTAGCTCGCGTGCACCCACGCCACCAGCAGGTCGGCGGGCCGCTCCAGGACCGCCCGCACCCGCTCCGCCAGCTCCTCCGGCCGCGCCCAGTCCGCCACCACCGGGCGCGCCCGCCCGGCCTGCTGCGGCACGTGGCCGCGGGCGCCCAGCGACGCCCGCGCCGCCCGGCCGAGGCCCGTGTCGGCCCGGCGACTGGGCAGCACCACCTGCCAGCCCTGGTTCAGCAGCTCGTCCGCGCAGCCCTTCAGCATCCCCGTGCCACCGAGCACCAACGCCGTCCGCTCGCTCATCGCACCGACTCCTCGCCCCGCTCCGCGGCCCGGCGCAACGGGCCGGACCGCCATTGGTCGACCTGACGCTGTCCTCTCAACCGCACCACCACGAGTCTGGGCCCGTGCTCGCCGGCCAGCACTTCGCCGACCCGCTCCCCGGTGCGGCGGTGCGACCGCCACGCCCACCGCAACAGGTGCTCGGGATCGGTGAAGACGGTCCGCAGCGGCGGTTCCACGTTGCCGTTCCACAGCTCCTGGCGGCGGAACCGGCGCACCGCCGTGCGCACCGCCACCCGGCGCATCACCACGTGCCGCGGGTGGTCCAACCAGACCAGGGTGTCGGCGCGCTCCAGCAGCAGCGGGCGCGCCGCGGTGTACTGCCACTCGGTGGCCCAGGCCGCGCCCTCGGCGAACCGGCGGACGTCGTCGAGGAACTCCGACCTGGGTGTCCACTGTGGACCGTGGAAGAGTGAGTCCATCTCCACGCAGGACAGGCCGAGGGCGGCTGCCACGGAACGCGCCAGGGTCGTTTTCCCGGACCCCGAGGTCCCTGTCACGAGTACGCGCCGTGGAGGGTGCGGCAACTCGTCGGCTGATCCCAGGAACGGCACCCGATCAGGCTACCTTCGCAATCCTCGCATTGAGGAAGATCCACCCGAACGGGCTCCGCCGCAGGGCTGACAGGACCACCGCCCGCGCCGGGCCGCCCACCCGCCTCCCCGTGATCGGGGTTTCCACAGTGGACAGATTTGGGCAGGCCCGCGGGCGGCCGGACCAGGGGCGTTGCGGGCGGCTCACCACCGCAAGCCCGCCACCAGGTCCTCGTGGGTGAGGTCGAACGCCGACGAGCAGGACACCCGGACCACGTCGTCCTCCTCCCTGGTCAGCCGGGCGCCGGGGAAGACGCGGCGGACCACGCGCAGCATCGCCGCGTTCTCACCGAGCACGTCGCCGTGCAGCTCGGTGTAGCGCAGGTCGCCGGCCAGCTCGCCGAGGGCGGTGACGAGCCGGGTGCCGACGCCGCGGCGCTGCCACGGGTCGACCACGGCGACCGCGACCTCGGCGGCGTCCTCGCCGGTGGCGACCAGGCGGGCGATGCCGACCGGCGCGCGGCGGGACTCCGCGACGACCGCGGCCCGGCCGCGGCCGTCGAGGTCGGTGAGCCGGGCGCGCATGGCGGCGGTGAGGCGGGGCACCGGGGCGTGGAAGCGCAGGTAGCGGCTGCGCGGGGACAGGCCGCGGAAGACGGTGTCGACGACCTCGCCCGCTTCGGCTCGGTGCAGTTCGCGGACCTTCATCGACGACCCCCTGAGTTCGGAAATCGAACCCTAGCTGGATCTGTTTTCCGAACGCAAGCGGTATCGTAGGGGGTGTGGCCCCCGTGAGAGTCGTCGACGAGCTGTGCACCGTGTCCCTGCCCGCCGCGCTGCTGGGCGAGCGGTGGACGTTGCAGCTGCTGCGGCAGGCGTTCCTGGGCACGCGTCGGTTCGAGGACTTCCAGTCGGCGCTGGACATCTCCCGCAGCGTGCTCACCGACCGGCTGGGCACGCTGGTGGAGGCGGGCGTGCTGCGCCGCGAGGCGTACAAGGACGCGCGGACGCGGTACGAGTACCGGCTGACCGAGAAGGGGCTCGACCTCTACCCGGTGCTGATGGCGCTGCGCCGGTGGGGCGACCGGTGGATGGCGCCCGAGGAGGGGCCGTCGTTCGACCTGAGCCACCGCTCGTGCGGCGGCGGGGTGGGGGTGCACGTGACGTGCGAGGGGTGCGGGGTCGAGCTGACCGCCCGGGACGTCCAGGTCACGCCGCCGCGGTGACCTGGACGCACCGCTGGTCCGGTCGGGTCGCGCCGGCGGGCACCGCTGCGCGAGCCCGGGGACCCGTGGTCGTCAGCCCGCCGAGTCCGTCAGCGCGCCGAGTCCGTGTCGTCAGCGCGCCGCGTCCGTCAGCGCCGAGCCCGTCAGTGCGCCGCGTCGTCCCAGGAGCGGCCCACGCCCACCGAGACCTCCAGCGGCACGGACAGCTCGTACGCGTTGCCCATGTGCTCGCGCACCAGCGCCTCCACCTGCTCGCGCTCCCCCTCGGCCACCTCCAGCACCAGTTCGTCGTGCACCTGGAGCAGCATCCGCGACCGCAGCCCGGAGTCCGCCAGCGCCCGGAACACGCCCAGCATGGCCACCTTGATGATGTCCGCCGCGCTGCCCTGGATCGGCGCGTTCAACGCCATCCGCTCCGCCATCTCGCGCCGCTGCCGGTTGTCGCTGTTCAGGTCCGGCAGGTAGCGGCGGCGGTCGAGGATGGTCTCGGTGTAGCCCTTCTTCCGGGCCTCCTCCACCACCGCGTTCAGGTAGTCCCGCACCCCGCCGAACCGGGCGAAGTACGCCTCCTTCTGCTCCCGCGCCTCCGCCGCCGAGATGCGCAGCTGCTGCGCCAGCCCGAACTCGGACAGCCCGTAAGCCAGCCCGTAGGACATGGCCTTGACGCGGCGGCGGTGCTCGGGCGTCACCTCGGAGGTCGGCACCGAGAACGCGCGGGACGCCACGAACGTGTGCAGGTCCTCGCCGCTGCGGAACGCCTCGATCAGCCCCTCGTCCTCGGACAGGTGGGCCATGATCCGCATCTCGATCTGGCTGTAGTCCGCCGTCATCAGCTCGGCGTACCCGGGCCCGACCACGAACGCCTGGCGGATGCGCCTGCCCTCGTCCGTGCGGATCGGGATGTTCTGGAGGTTCGGGTCGGTGGACGACAGCCGCCCGGTCGCCGCGATCGTCTGGTGGAACGTGGTGTGGATGCGACCGTCGTCGGCCACCGCCTTGAGCAGGCCGTCGACCGTGCTCTTGAGCCTGGTCACGTCCCGGTGCGCGAGCAGGTGCTGGAGGAACGGGTGCTCCGTCGCCTCGAACAGGTTCTGCAACGCGTCCGCGTCGGTGGTGTAGCCGGTCTTGGTCTTCTTCGTCTTCGGCATGCCCAGCTCGTCGAACAGCACCACCTGGAGCTGCTTGGGCGAGCCGAGGTTGATCTCCCGGCCGATCACCGAGTACGCGTCCTGGGCGGCCTGCTTCACGCCCGCCGCGAAGTGCGCCTCCAGCGCCGCCAGGTGCTCGGCGTCGATCGCGATGCCGACCGCCTCGACCTCGTCGAGCACGTGCTCCAGCGGCAGCTCCAGCTCGGCCAGCAGCGACGCCTGGCCGGTGCGCTCCAGCTCGACGTCCAGCGCGTCGGCCAGCTCCGCCACCGCGAAGGCCCGCACGATCGCGCCCTGGGCGACCTTCTGCCGCTCCTCCTCCTCGTCGGCCAGCAGCGACAGCTGGTTGTCCCCCGACTCCTCGGCGCGCAGCTCCCGCTTGAGGTAGCGCAGCGCGAGGTCGTCCAGGTTGAACGACCGCTGGCCCGGCCGCACCAGGTACGCCGCCAGCGCCGTGTCGCTGGTGACGCCGCGCAGCGACCAGCCGCGGGCGCGCACCGCGCGCAGCGGCAGCTTCAGGTCGTGCGCGGCCTTGGGCGCCGACTCGTCGGCCAGCCACCCGGCCAGCGCGTTCTCGTCCTCCTCGGTCAGCGAGGCCACCTCGACGTACCCGCCCTCGCCGTCGGCCGCGGCGAGCGCCAGGCCCTCCAGCTCCGCGCCCGAGGAGCGGAACGCGACGCCGACCCGGCCACCGCGCGCGTGCTCGGCCAGCCACGACCCCAGCGCGCCGGACGGCACCGCGCCGCCGCGCACCTCGAAGCCCTCCTCGGCCTCCGGCTCGGCGGTGGACAGCGTGGCGAACAGGCGGTCCCGCAGCACCCGGAACTCCAGCTCGTCGAACAGCCGGTGCACCGCGTCGCGGTCCCACGGCCGGACCACCAGGTCGTCGGGGCCCGCGGGCAGCTCCACGTCCCGCACCAGCTCGGTGAGCTGCCGGTTCAGCACGATGTTGGACAGGTTGGCCCGCAGCGCGTCGCCCACCTTGCCGGACACCTCGTCGACGTGGTCGATCAGCCCGTCGAGCGTCCCGAACTGGTTGAGCAGCTTCACGATCGTCTTCGGGCCGACGCCGGGGGTGTTGGGCAGGTTGTCCGAGGAGTCGCCGCGCACCGCCGCGTAGTCGGCGTACAGCTCGGGCGGCACGCCCTGCTTCTCCAGCACCAACTCCGGCGTGTAGCGGGCCATCTCCGACACCCCCTTGACGGGGTACAGCACCGTCACCTGGTCGTTGACCAGCTGCAACGCGTCGCGGTCGCCGGTGCTGATGAGGACGTGCCAGCCGAGCGCGGTCGACTGCGCGGTGAGCGTGGCGATGACGTCGTCGGCCTCGAAGCCGTCCTTGGTGAGCACCGGGATCTGGAGCGCGCCCAGCACGTCCTTGATCAGGTCGACCTGGCCGCGGAACTCGTCCGGGGTCTCGCTGCGGCCGGCCTTGTACTCCGCGTACGCCTCGGTGCGGAAGGTCTTGCGCGAGACGTCGAACGCCACCGCGATGTGGGTGGGCTGCTCGTCGCGCAGCAGGTTGATCAGCATCGAGGTGAAGCCGTACACCGCGTTGGTGGTCTGACCGGTCGCGGTCTGGAAGTTCTCCTTGGGCAGCGCGAAGAACGCCCGGTAGGCCATCGAGTGGCCGTCGACCAGCAGCAGGCGGGAGGCTTCTGGAGTGCTCACGAGGCGAGTCTAGGGTGAGGGTCCGACAGTCCCGCACCCGTGGAGCAGACACGTGAACACCCGTGGAGACCGCCCGTGACGACATCGCCCGAGGACGTCCCCGGCACCGACCAGGCGTCCGCCCACGAGCAGCTGACCGACAAGCTCGGCATCGAGATCACCCGATGGGATGTAGACCGGCTGGTCGGGACGATGCCGGTGAAGGGCAACCGGCAGCCGTACGGGCTGCTGCACGGCGGCGCGAGCGCGGCGCTGGCCGAGACGCTCGGCTCGGTGGCGGCGGCGATGCACGCGGCGCCGGAGCGGATCGCCGTGGGCCTGGAGCTGTCGTGCACGCACCACCGGGGCGTCACGGAGGGTCTCGTCACCGGCGTGTGCACGCCCGTGCACCGGGGCCGCAGCACCGCCACGTACGAGATCGTCATCACCGACGAGCAGGACCGCCGGGTGTGCACGGCGCGCCTGACGTGCTTCCTGAAGGACGCCCCGAAGCGCTGAGACCCCCGGGAGGGTGACGTCCGGGGGTCGCGAGTGGTGAACTCGGGGGTCCTGAGCGTTCGACACGGTGGTCCTGAGCGTTCGACTCGCGATGCCTGAGTGGAGGACACGCGATGCCCGGGTGGAGGACACGCGCGGTGGTCGGGGTGTTGTTGCTGGTTGCGGGGTGCGAGAGCGGGGAAGTGGGTGGCGAGGAGGCCGGGCAGGCCGGTGAGTCCGAGGCTTATCCGGTGCCCGTGGGGACCGCGCGGCCCGACGAGGTGGTGTTGCGGGTGCCCACCACGGCGGACGGCGACACGGCGTTCACGCTGGTCGGGTTGACCACCGGGATGCCGACGCTGATCGGGAGCCACGCCGAGTTCCACGCCAAGGGGCAGTTCGTGCGGGTCCGGATGAGCGTGGTCAACAACGGGCGCAGCAGCGTGTCCTTCGCCGCGCGCAGGCACGTGCTGGTCGACGGCGGGGGCGGCGAGCACGAGGCGGACGAGCAGGCCATGCTCGTCAAGCGGCAGCCGGACGTGGTCGACCTCGGCGCGAACGTGCGCCTGGAGTACGACGCGTACTACGACATCCCGGCCGGGGCGGAGCCCCGCGCCCTGCGCGTGTACGGCGGGCCCACGCTGACCGACCTCAAGGACGCCACGGGCACCGAGATCCCGTTGACCGGGTCGTGAGCCGGATCCCCGCCGGTCCGACCGGACCGGCGGGGATCACCCGGACTAGTGACCGCCGAGGTACGCCGCGCGCACCTGGGGGTCGTGCAGCAGCTCCGGGCCGGGGGCGCTCTTGACCACCCGGCCGGTCTCCAGCACGTACGCGCGGTGGGACAGCTTCAGCGCCTGCTGCGCGTTCTGCTCCACCAGCAGCACGGTCGTGCCGCGCTTGTTGATCTCCTTGATGATCTCGAAGATCTGCGCGATGAGCATGGGCGCGAGGCCCATCGACGGCTCGTCGAGCAGGAGCACCTTCGGCTTGGTCATCAGCGCCCGGCCGATGGCGATCATCTGCTGCTCGCCGCCGGACATGGTGCCGCCGAACTGGTTCTTGCGCTCCGCGAGGCGCGGGAACAGCTCGTACACCTCGGCCAGGTCGGCGCTCAGGTCGTCCGTGCGGGTGTAGGCGCCCATGAGCAGGTTCTCCTGCACCGTCATGCCGGGGAACACGCCCCGGCCCTCCGGCGACTGCCCGATGCCGATCCGCACCCGCTTGTGGCCCGGCATCCGGGAGATGTCGTCGCCGTTGAACAGCACCTTCCCGCTGGTCAGCGGGCGCAACCCGGAGATCGTCTTGAGCGTGGTCGTCTTGCCCGCGCCGTTGGCGCCGATGAGCGAGACGATCTCACCCTCGTTGACCTCGAGGCTGATGCCCTTGATCGCGGCGATCTTGCCGTAGTGGACGTGGATGTCCTTGATCTCAAGAAGCATCTTCGGACACCCCCAGGTACGCCTCGATGACCTTCGGGTCGTTCTGCACCTCGTGCGGCAGCCCTTCTGCGATCAGCTGGCCGAAGTCGAGCACCGCCACGCGGTCGCTGACGCCCATGACCAGGCTCATGTCGTGCTCGATCAGCAGCACGGTGCGGCCGCTGTCGCGGATCTTGCGGATCAGCGCCTGGAGCGACTCCTTCTCCGCCGGGTTCATGCCCGCGGCCGGCTCGTCGAGCAGCAGGAGCTTCGGGTCCGTGGCGAGCGCGCGGGCGATCTCCAGCCTGCGCTGGTCGCCGTAGGGCAGGTTCTTCGCGGTCTCGTGCGTCCGCCCGGGGATGCCGACGAAGTCGAGCAGCTCCCGCGCCAGCTCGCGCCCGCGCTTCTCCTCCTTGCGGTGCCACGGCAGGTTCAGCGTCGCGCCGACCGCACCGGTCTTGTGGTGCGCGTCCGCGCCCACCATCACGTTCTCCAGGGCCGACATGTTGTGGAACAGCCGGATGTTCTGGAACGTGCGGGCGACGCCCATCTTGGTGATCTTGAACCGCTTGCCGCCGCCGATCTGCGCGCCGTTGAACAGCACCTGGCCCTCGGTCGGCGCGTACACGCCGGTGACCACGTTGAACACGGTGGTCTTGCCCGCGCCGTTCGGGCCGATCAGGGCGAAGATCTCGCCCTCGTTCACGGTGATCCTCGCCTCGCGCAGCGCGACCACCCCGCCGAAGCGCATCGTCACGTTGTCGAGCTGAAGGACGGGAGTGCTCACTTGGCCGCCTCCGTCGAGACCTCGGTGTCCGGACCCGGGACCTCGGCGCCCATGGTGCCCATGCCGCCGGTGCCCTCGTGCAGTTCGGCCTTGCGCCGCCGCGAGGGCAGCAACCCCTCCGGCCGCAGGGCCATCATCAGCACCAGCACCGCGCCGAAGAGCAGGATGCGGTACTCGGCCGGGCTCTCGCCCAGCTTCTCCTCCAGCCACGCCGACTCGCGGAACCGCTCGGGCAGCCAGGCGATGACGAACGCGCCGAGGATGACGCCGGGCAGGTTGCCCGCGCCGCCGAGCACGACCGCCGCGAGGATGGTCGCGGAGAGGATGAACGGGAAGGTGTTCGGCTCGATGAACACGGCCTTGCTCGCGTAGATGCCGCCCGCCAGGCCGCCGATCATGGCGCCGATGGCGAAGGCGAGCAGCTTGAACTTGAACGTGGGCACGCCCATCAGCTCGGCCGCGTCCTCGTCCTCGCGGATCGCGGCCCAGGCCCGGCCGACCCGGCTCTTCTGCAACCGCACCGAGAAGATGATCACCAGCACGATCGCGGCGATCATCAGGTAGTAGTACGGGGCCGCGTCGAGCTTGAACTGGAAGCCGAAGAAGTTCGGGTGCGGGATGTTGGTGATGCCCCGCGCGCCGCCGATCGCGTCGGTGTTGTTCGCGGTGATGCGGACGATCTCACCGAACCCGAGCGTCACGATCGCCAGGTAGTCGCCCCGCAGGCGCAGCGTCGGCGCGCCGAGGATGACACCGGACACCGCGGCCATCAGGATGCCGAACCCGATGGCGATCCAGACGCCCCACTTGAAGTCGGGGTTGGTGCCGAAGTAGGCCACCGAGTACCCGCCGATGGCGAAGAACGCGACGAACCCGAGGTCGAGCAGGCCCGCCTGGCCGACCACGACGTTCAGGCCGACCGCCAGCAGGATGTAGGTGCCGATCGGGTAGATCAGGACGGTGGTCCAGTCCGCGCCCGGCGACATGAAGGAGCCGATCCACGGCGCGGGCAGGACCAGCGCGAACGCGATCGCGGCGAGGTACACCAGGTACCGCTGCCAGCTCCTGGCGTGCTCCCACCAGTCGCGGGCGCCGTCGAACAGGGCGCCCACGCGCCTCAACGGATTCGAGTTGCTGGTCACTCCGTTGCCTTTCATGCGCGGGCCTTCTGAAGGGATTCGCCCAGGATGCCGGTCGGGCGGAACATCAGCACGACCACCAGGATGGTGAAGGCGATGACGTCCTTCCACTCCGAGCCGAGGAAGATCGCGCCCCAGTTCTCGATGAGGCCGAGCGCGATGCCGCCGAGCAGCGCGCCGCGCAGGTTGCCGATGCCGCCCAGGACCGCGGCGGTGAACGCCTTGATGCCGAGCACGAAGCCGATCCGGTAATCGGTGTTCTCGAACTCCATCAGGTACAGCGCGCCCGCCACGCCGGCCATGGCGCCGCCGAGGAGGAACGTGACCCGCACGATGTTGTCGATGCTGACGCCCATCAGCACGGCGGCCTCGGGGTCCTGCGCGGTGGCCCGGATGCCGCGGCCGATCTTGGTCCGGTTCACCAGGCGGTCCAGCGCGATCATCATGACGACCGCCGCCACGACCACGATGATGTGGTCCAGGCGCACCGCCGCGTTGCCGAGGGTGAACACGGTGTCGCGGTCGACGATGCGCGGCGAGGGCTGCTGGTTGCGGCCGGGCTTGTCGGTCAACCACGGGATGATGACCAGGGCGAACAGCTCCTGGAGGAACAGCGACGCGCCGATCGCGGAGATCAGGGCGGTGAGCCGGGTCGCGCCCTTCTTGCGCAGCGGCCGGTAGGCCACCAGCTCCAGCAGCATCGCGGCGCCACCGGATACGGCCGCCGAGATCACGATGATCAACAACATCATGCCGAACAGCGCGACCCCGGTCAGCGGCGCCGAGGGCGCGATGGCCGTGATCGTCACGAGCGACGCGAACGTGCCGATCATGAAGATCTCGGAGTGCGCGAAGTTGATCAGACGCAGCACGCCGTAGACCATCGTGTAGCCGAGGGCGATCAGCGCGTAGATGGAGCCGAACACCAGTCCGCCCACCGTGCTGGGTAGGAACTGGTTGAGAAAGTCATCCATGACAGCTTTGCCTCACGAGACGGGCGGGGGGAGAAACTTCGCCATAGTGGTGGGGAGCGGGAGCCGTCGTTCCCACGACGCTCCCGCTCCCCAACTCAGCCTGCTTGCCTGATTCCGTCTCGGGGATCAGCCTTCGAGCTTGGCCGACTCGGCCGGGCCCAGCAGCTTCAAGACGCCGTCCTTGACCTGGTAGACGAAGATGGCGTTGTTCTCCGGCTCGCCGTTGGCCTTGAACTTGATCGGCTTGGAGACGCCCTCGAAGCTCACCGTCTTCAGGAACTCGTTGATCTTCTCGCCCGTGGTGTTGCCCGCCTCGACGGCCTTGATGAAGGCGGTCGCGGCGTCGTAGCCCTCGGTCGAGTAGATCGCCGGGTCGGCGTTGGCGGCCTTCTTGTAGTTGTCGAAGAACGTCTTCAGCGGCCCGGTCACGTCCGGCGACGGGATGTTGCACGGGCAGGCGAGGACGGCGCCCTCGGCGGCCTGGGTGCCCGCGCCGGTCACGAGCTGCTGGTCGAGCGAACCGTCACCGGAGGCGAACGTGGCGGTCACGCCGCCGTCGCGCAGCTGCTTGAGCAGGCGGCCGGCCTGGGCGTAGTAGCCGCCGAAGACGATCACGTCCGGGTTGGACGCGGCGACCTTGGTGACGGTCGAGGAGTAGTCGGACGCGTCCTTGGCGAACTTGTCGCGCTCGACGGTCACGCCCTTGCCCTCGAAGGACTTGGCGACCGCGTCCGCCAGGCCGACCGAGTACTCCTGGTCGTCGGACAGGACGAACGCCTTCTTCGGGCTCTTGGCCGTGACCAGGAACTCCGCGATGCCGGGACCCTGGTCGTCGTCGTTGGCCACGACGCGGTGCCAGTAGGTCCAGCCGTTGGTGGCCAGGCCCGGGTTGGTGGCGGAGGGCGACACGCTGGGGATCTTGTTCTCCTCCAGCTGCGCGCCGATGGCCTTCGACTCACCGGAGAACGCGGGGCCGATGAGGCCCACGACCTTGTCCTGGCCGATGGCCTGCGTGATCAGCGAGGTCGCCTGGTCGGGCTTGCCCTGGCTGTCGTACTCCTCCAACTCGATCTTGACCGCGGGGTTCTTGGCGTTGTACTCCGCGATGGCCATCTTCGCCCCGTTGAAGGGCGGGATCACGATCGCGGAGTTCTCACCGGTGAGGTCACCCATGAACCCGATCTTGACCGTCGAGGCGTCCCCGCCCGCATCGCCGCCGCCCCCGCCGCCCGCGCAAGCCGCGAGCACCAGCGACGAAGCCGCCGCCAGCGCCAGAACTCGGCCGAGTCGTGCTCCTGACACCGGAATACCTCCCATGACACCAACCAGCCCGCCGGTAGGCGGAGCCCTCACACGAGGGCGTGGGTTAGGGCAGGAACGTAGCTTCAGATGAGTTCGCTGAACAGGTGGTCTTCCTGCTCTGTGTCCACATCGTGACGGTAGTCACCGGAATTGCCACACAGTTAACAATCTTAAATCCAGCTCAAATCGCCGCAGGTCACGACCTCAATGCGGGCAGTAACCAATCAATCAACCCCGCTACCCGTCCGATATCCGAACGGGTAACGGGGTGCGTAAGAGGGAGGAGCGGAACTCAGCCGAAGTTTTCGATGACGGCTTCGGCTACGGCCTTCATCGTGGTGCGGCGGTCCATGGCGGTGCGCTGCACCCAGCGGAACGCCTCGGGCTCGCTCAGGCCCTGCTTGGTCATCAGCAGGCCCTTGGCGCGCTCGACGACCTTGCGGGTCTCCAGCCTCTCGGTGAGACCGGCGACCTCGTCCTCCAGGGCGGTGAGCTCGGCGAACCGGCTCATGGCCAGCTCGATCGCGGGCACCAGGTCGCGCTTGGCGAACGGCTTGACCAGGTAGGCCATCGCACCGGCGTCGCGGGCGCGCTCCACCAGCTCGCGCTGGCTGAAGGCGGTGAGGATGACCACCGGCGCGATGCGCTGGCCGGCGATCGCGGAGGCGGCCTCGATGCCGTCGACCTTCGGCATCTTGACGTCCATGATGACGAGGTCGGGGCGCAGCTCGGTGGCGAGCGTCACGGCCTCGTCGCCGTCCGCGGCCTGTCCCGCGACCTCGTAACCCTCCTCGCGCAGCATCTCGACCAGGTCGAGGCGGATGAGGGCTTCGTCCTCGGCCACGAGCACGCGCCGGCGCGTGACCTCGGGCTGGGCCTCGGCAGCCTGCTGGGTCACCGGGGTCCTCCTGACACTCTGGCGGCGGGCCGGCGCGAACGCGCCGGGTGAAAGCGCAGTCTACCGGCGTGCCGACCCGCGCCCACGACCTCCGGCCGTGATCACGGCCACCGAGCGCGACTTCGCCGGTGAGGACGCACACCGATCGGCTGAACGCACCCGGTGGTCGTCCCCTGGGACTCACCCGGGGACGATCACTGGGAACGGATTACCGCCATCGGCGGACGACCGGTCGGGGAATTCACCCGGCCTCGTGCGGCGGCTCCCACCACCCCGTCACGCCCCGCGGCCACTCCATCGCGGCCAGCGCGGGCTCGTTCGCCGGGTCCGGCGGTTGGACCTCGCGCAGGAACACGTCGTACCAGCCGGTGGAGACGCCCAGCTCACCCGGGCCGCCGGGGGTCTCGACCGCCTCGGGCAGGCCGAACACCGGGTGCAGCAGCCGGTCGGCGACCCGCGTCACGCCCAGGCCCTCGGGCCACTCCACCCACAACTGGCCGCCCCGGCCCGCGACCCGGACCCACGGCGCGTCCGCGAACAGGTGGTAGCGGCGCAGCACCAGGCTGCCCGCGCCGGTCGGGTGCGGCGTCTCGTCCAGGTGCTCGCGCTCGGCGGTGGTGAGCGGGCCGTCGACGAAGTCGCCACGCAGCTCGCGGCCCTCCATCAGGTTGCGCACGTACCGCAGGCCCTCGGCCCACGCCCGGTCGTCGACGCCCGCGACGTGCGCGGCCGCGTCGAGGCCGATCAGCCGCAGCTCCACCGAGCGCGGGTGGCGCGTGGCGCGCAGGCCGGGCACACCGGCCACCCAGTCGCCGTCCCGGCGGGGCAGCAGCTCGTAGAGCAGCGGGCCGAGGGCGTGCTCGGTGAGGTGCAGGCGCGGGTGCGGCAGCGGTTCCACGGCGCGGAACGCGTGGGCCGGGCGCACCATGCTCGCGGGCGGCCGGAGCTGGAGGTGGGAGGCCGCGTCCAGGCCGACGCGCAGCAGCACGCACTCCAGGGTGCGCTGGTCGTGCCCCTCGGCGTCGGGCAGGAACGGGCCGCGCGCGTCGGCCCGGCCGCGCAGGGCCTCCACCACGCGCTCGCGCCCGGCGCGGGGCAGGCCGCGCAGGACCGCCTTGACGGCCGGGGTGGCCTGGGAGGTGTTCTCGCCGGTGTAGGACCGGCGGAGGTCGACGAGCTGTTCGGTCAACGACGTCCGTGCCACGGCAGTCCTCGCTCCCGCCGCCCGGCCCGGCGTGACAAGGACGCGGTCACGCGTCGGTCGACGATGTGCTGAGGTGTTGCCCCGGGCAGGGGTGCCCGCACCCCGCGGCGGATCAGCGCCACCCTCTTGCCGGGGGGTGGCTCCAGCCTCACGTCTGCCCGTACACGCCGCCGACGACGATATCAGGGGGCGCGCGGCCGGGACGCGCGCGTTCGCGGCGGGGTCGGCACCGGCGGGTCGCGCGGCGTGTTCGGCCGAATCCGCCGAGTGGCGTTGCCCGGCCCGCCCGTCGTCCCTAGCGTCTGCCGAATGGCGAGCGGGGCGGAGCGGTTGCTGGAGGTGTTGGCCGCGCACGGCGTGGAGGTCGTGTTCGGACTGCCCGGCGTGCACAACCTGGAGCTGTGGGAGGCGTTGCGCGGATCGGGGATCCGGCTGGTCGGCGTGCGCCACGAGCAGACCGCCGTCTACGCCGCCGACGGCCACGCCCGCGCCACCGGCGGGCTCGGCGTCGCCCTGGTCACCACCGGTCCGGGCGCGGCGAACTGCCTGGGCGCCACCGGCGAGGCGTTCGCGTCCGGCTCGTCGGTGCTGGTCGTGGCCACCGACATCCCGTCGACCCTGCGCCGCCCCGGCGAGTACCGCGGCGCGCTGCACGAGACGCGCGACCAGCGGGCCATGTTCCTGCCCGTGGTCAAGGGCGGGTGGACGCTGCGCACGACCGACTCGATCGGCACCTACGCCGACAGCGCCGCGCTGCTCGCCACCTCCGCGCCGCGGGGACCGGTCTACCTGGGCGTGCCGACGGACTTCCTCCGCGCCGACGCGGGCGGGTGGAGCCGCATCCCGACCCGCGTGCCCGCGACGCCCGACGTCACCGCCGGGGTCGACCTGGTCGCCGCCGCCCGGCGGCCGCTGATCTGGGCGGGCGGCGGCGCGGCGCGGGCGGGCGCGGGCGAGGCCGTCGCGGCGCTCTCCGAGCGGATCGGCGCCCCGGTCGTGACCACCTACGGCGCGCGCGGCCTGGTCGACCACCCGCACGTCGTGCACGGCCCCGTGCACCTGCCGGAGGTGGGCGCGCTGTGGGACGAGGCCGACCTGGTCGTCGGCGTCGGCAGCGACTTCGACGGCGTGATGACCCAGGACTGGCTCCAGCCCGCTCCCCCGAAGCTGCTGAGCGTCAACGTCGAGACCGTCCGCAACTACACCCCCGACGTCACGCTGCGCGGTGACGCCCGCGCGGTGGTGGCGGCGCTCGTGGACGCCGTGCCCGCGCGACCGGACGACGGCCTCGCCCAGCGCGTCGCCGAGCTGAACGGCCTGGTGCGCAAGGCCGTGGAGGCCGACGAGCCGGACGCCGTGCCGCTGCTGGACGCCCTGGAGGGCCACCGGGTGGTGGTGGACATGTGCGTGGCGGGCTACTGGGTCGGCGGGTTCGGCAGGTTCACCCGGCCCCGCGAGCTGGCCTACCCGGTCGGCTGGGGCACGCTCGGCTTCGGCTTCCCCGCCTCCCTGGGCGCGGCCCTGACCGGGCGCGTGGTGGCGGTGTGCGGCGACGGCGGTTTCCTGTTCGCGTGCGGCGACCTGGCCACCGCCGCGCAGGAGCGCCTGCCCGTGACCGTGGTGCTGGTGGACGACGGCGGCTACGGGATGCTGCGCCACGACCAGGTGTCGGGCGGGCGGGAGCCGTTCGGGGTGGACCTCGCCAACCCCGACTTCGTGGCGCTGGCGCGCAGCTTCGGCGTGGAGGCGTCCGCCGTGGGCGGTTTCGGCGCGGCGTTCCGCGACCGGCTCGCCGACTACACCCGGCGCGACGGCCCGAACGTGCTCGTGGTCCGCGCGCGGCTCAAGCCACCGCCGACCACCTCGCCCCGCTGGTACCGTAAAGTTCGAACATGAGTTCGAACGAACGCACGTGGCCCGCGCCCGACGCGCGGGACGAGCTGCGGCTGCTCACCGAGTTCCTCGTGTTCCTGCGGCTGACCGCGGTGTCCAAGGTCGAGGGGCTGGGCCTCGACGACGCCTCCCGCGCGCCGATACCCACCTCGCCGGTGGTGACGCCGCTGGGCGTGCTGCGCCACCTCACCGCCGTGGAGCGGTGGTGGCTGTCCATCGAGGCGGGCGGCGTCGACGCGCCGTCGCTGTGGGGCGAGGACGCGGACGCGTCGTGGCGGCTGCGCGAGGGCGACACGGTCGAGTCCGTGGTCGCCGAGTACCGCGCCGAGTGGGAGCGCTCCGCCGAGTCGCTGCGCGGCCTGGGCCCGGACGACCGCACGCGCGCCGACTCCCGGGGCGACGGGCGCACGGTCCGCTGGGTGCTCGCGCACCTCGTGCAGGAGACCGGCAGGCACGTCGGCCACCTCGACCTGCTGCGCGAGCTGGCGGACGGGCGGAAGGGCGAGTAACCGTCCTTCTTCCGGGTGAGGCACGGGCGGGTGAAGCTCCATGCGGCACCCGCCCGCCGCTGTTTTGATCACCCCATGCGCCACCTGGTCGCCGTGCTCGCCGCCGCGCTCGTGCTGCCCCTGTCCACCGCCCCGGCCGCCGCCGCGCCCCCGGTCGACTTCACCGGGGTCGTGTCGCTGCGCGGCTGCTCGGGTTCGGTGGTCCGGCCACCGGGGCACCGGCCGGAGGACCCGGCGCTGGTGCTCACCAACGGGCACTGCGCGCGGATGATGGACCCGGGCGAGGCGGTGGTCGAGGAGCCCGCCGACCGCGCGTTCACCGTGCTGGGCAAGGACGGCCGGGGCGAGCTGGGCAGGCTGCGGGCGACGAGCCTGGCGTACGCGACGATGACCGGCACCGACGTCGCGCTGTACCGGGTGGCCTCGACCTACGCCGAGGTCGAGGCGATGGGCACGAGCGCGCTGGAGCTGTCGCCGGAGCCGGCCGCGCCCGGCGCCGGGGTCCACGTGGTCTCCGGTTACTGGCGCGAGGTCTACTCGTGCGCGGTGGACGGGTACGTGCACGAGCTGCGCGAGGGCCGGTGGACCTGGACCGGCTCCCTGCGCTACGGGAAGGGCTGCGACACCACCGGCGGCACGTCCGGCTCCCCGGTGGTCGACGACGCGACCGGCCGCGTGGTGGCGGTGAACAACACCGGCAACGAGGGCGGCGAGCGCTGCACCGTGCACAACCCGTGCGAGGTGGACGAGAACGGCGAGGTGACCGTCCGCCAGGGCGCCAAGTACGCGCAGCGGACCCACTCGCTCGTGCCGTGCCTGACCGGGGGCGGTCGGGTGGACCTGACCGCCCCCGGCTGCGAGCTGCCGCGCCCCCGCGCCTAGAAGCGCGCCGCGGACAGGGCCTGGACCGCGGCCATCGGGTTGCCCAGGTGGTAGTGGTCCACGGCCAGGTAGGTCGGGGTCTTGCGGGCGGCGGGCTCGCAGAAGCGCCGGGCGCGGTCGGCGAGCTTGCCGTTGTCGGTGGTCGCGGTGCCGGTGAACGGCACGTCGCGGAAGTGGTTCATCACGAACAGCGGCCGGAAGCCGGGCTCGGTGCGGTTGAGCGGCGTGCCCCAGCGGCTGTGGCAGGACCAGTCGGAGCCGCCCAGCCCAGGCCCCATGGACCAGTGGTTCTCCACGGTCCACTCCTGCTGGTACATCACGCCGAAACCGTCGCGCGGCAGCGCGCCGTCGGCCGAGCGGGTGCGGTCGGTGAAGATCAGCAGCCGGTCGTTCGCCGCGCGCAGGGCGTCGAGGGTGGGCCACCCGGTGGCGCGCACGCCCGCCCGGTCGGGCCGGAACAGCACGTCCGCGAGGCCGTTGACCCGGTTGAGCTCGGCGCGCAGCACGTCGGCCGGCACGTAGTCCTCCAGGAAGAGCGTGACGAACTCGGTCGGGTTGGCGCGCAGGAAGTCCACCACCCGCTGCACGTCCACCCACAGCGCCACCGGGCGGCTGACCAGCGTGCAGCTGTTGTGGCACAGGATCGCGCCGTCGGGCGTGTGGTGGACGTCCAGCTGGAAGCCGCGCACGCCGTCGGCGAGCTGCTGCGAGATGCCCCTGGCCTGGTTGGGCGCGAGGTTGACGAAGGGCGGCGCGAAGCCGCCGTCCACGCCGTTGGCGTAGGCGTTGTGCGCGGTGAGGAAGGTGACCTGGTCCAGTCGCCGCTCGCCCTCCGGCGGCGCGGGCGTGAGGACGGGCGAGACCGGGGTGAGGTACCAGAGGTCGGCGCCGGAGCCGACCCGAACCTGGTCGGCGCCGCTCGCGACGAGGTGGCGGTCGGCGCCGGGGACCTTGAGCCGGTGCCGGTCGCCGTCGGGCAGCACGTCCCACTGGGCGTCGGCGCTGTCGCAGGGCAGCGTGACCGCCTGGTCGCCGCTGCGGCCGAGGCAGCGGTCGCCCTCGCGCAGGGTGCGGCCGGACCACGTCCACTGCTGGCGGTCCTCGTCGCCCTTGGGGCGGCGCTGGAGCACCGAGGTGCCCGAGACGCCCGCGTTGAGGCCGGTCGTCGCGCTTTGCAGGTAGACGGTGGTCTCGGCGAGCCGGGCAGGGGGTTGGGCGGCGGCCTGGCCGGCGGGTGGTGCCAGCAGGGCGAGCAGCGTGGCGGCGAGTGCTGTTCGGGTGGCGCGCATCAGGACGTCCTCTCGCGGGCTGCGCGGCGGCTGCGCCGAGAGTAACGCGAATTAAGTTCACGTCGGTCGGACTAGGCTGGAAGGATGAGTGAACCGTGGGGTGACCCCGAGAAGATCCGCCGCGTCCTGGCCTCCGGCGACACGTGGGCCGTCGTCGGCCTGTCCGACTCGCCCGGCCGCGCCGCGCACGGCGTCGCCAGGTTCCTCCAGCAGCGGGGCAAGCGCGTCGTGCCCGTGCACCCGTCCGCCGAGACCGTGCACGGCGAGCCCGGCTACGCGTCGCTGGCCGACATCCCGTTCCAGGTCGACGTGGTGGACGTGTTCCGCCGGTCGGAGGCGGCGGGCGAGTTCGCCGACCAGGCCGTGGAGATCGGCGCGAAGGCGGTGTGGTTCCAGCTCGACGTGGTCGACGAGGCGGCCTACGAGCGCGTCACCGCGGCGGGACTCGACGTGGTGATGGACCGCTGCCCCGCCATCGAGTGGGCCGAGCACGGCCCGCGCTGACGCTCAGCCGCCGAGACGGGCGGTCACCTCGACCTCGATCCGCATCCGCGGGTCGGCCAGGCCGCACTCCAGCATCGTCGCCGCCGGCCGGACCTCGCCGAACACCCGGCGCAGGACCGGCCAGCACGGCTCGAAGTCCTTCGCGTCCGGCAGGTAGTAGGTCACCCGCACCACGTCGGCGAAGGAGGCGCCCGCCTCGGCCAGCGCCCACCCGACGTTGACGAGGCACTGCTCCGCCTGCGCCACCACGTCGTCGGGGATGGTCATGGTGGCGTAGTCGAAGCCGGTGGTGCCCGAGACGTGCACCCAGTCGCCGTCCACCACGGCCCGCGCGTAGCCGATCTGCTCCTCGAACGTGGAACCCGACAGGATCGCTCGCCTCATGGGCGTCACCCTAACCGCGCGGCGGGACCGCACCCAGCGGGTTCCTGGCGGCCCGGCGGAGTCGATCAGTAGCCTGCGGGCCATGCCGGTCGTCGCGCTCAACGGGATCAACCTCAGCTACCAGGTGGAGGGCGGGGGCGACCTCGTCGTCATGGTGATGGGCACCGGCAGCCCGGGTCGCGTGTGGCACGCGCACCAGGTCCCCGCCCTGCGCGCGGCGGGCTTCCGGGTGGCCACCTTCGACAACCGGGGCATCCCGCCGACGGACGAGTGCGCGTCCGGGATCGTGATCGAGGACCTGGTCGGCGACACCGCCGCGCTGATCGAGTCGCTGGGCGGGCGGGCGCACGCGGTCGGCACGTCCATGGGCGCGCGGGTCGTGCAGGAACTGGCGCTGGCGCGCCCGGAGCTGGTGTCGAAGGCCGTGATGCTGGCGACCTCGGGGCGCAACGACCCGATGCAGCTGGCGCTGTCGCGCGGCCAGCGCGCCCTGCACGACGAGGGCATCACCCTGCCCGGCCGCTACCACGCGGCGGTGAACGCGGTGCTGAACCTGTCGCCCGCGACCCTGCGCGGCGTGGGCGTGCGCGATTGGCTCGACATCTTCGAGTTCGGCGGCTCGGCCGTGTCCGCGGGCGTCCGCGCGCAGATGGAGGTGGACGAGCACGAGGACCGGCTCGCCGCCTACCGGGACATCGCGGTCCCCTGCCTGGTGGTGGGCTTCGCCGACGACCGCGTGCTGCCGCCGCACCTGGCGCGCGAGGTGGCCGGCGCCATCCCCGGCGCGCGGTACGAGGAGGTCGCCGACGCCGGGCACTACGGCTACCTCGAACAGCCCGACGCCGTGAACCGCCTGTTGGTGGACTTCCTGACCTCTTAGCGCGCACGCTGCGTGACCCCCTGACCACGGGAACTCGCCTACCACCGCGCTCGGAACGCCGTTACCGTCGTGCCCGACCTGGTGGGAGGACGGCATGAACACCCGACGGCTCGCCCGCGCGTCCCGCCTGACCGCCCTGATCACCGCGGGCGGCGTGACGGGTCTGGTGCTCGTGCCGATCGCGGTCAACACGGTCACCGGCGGCTCGGCGGCGCACGTGCTCGGCCCGTACGCGAGGTGGTCGTGGCCCGCGCTCGCGGCGCTGTCCGCGGTCACCGCGGCCCTCGCGGCGTGGGAACCGCTGCGGGCGCTGCTGCTGCGGCGGCGACCCGCGCACCCCGCGCACCGCGGTGCCGCGCTGGACCGCGTCGAGGGCTTCGTCCGGGACCGCCTCGACGGGGCGCTGGCCGGCGAGGTGCGGCTCAAGGTGGGTGTCGCGCCCGAGGTCGGGCCGCGCCTGCCGGGACGCGTCCGCACCGCGCTGGTGGTGCTGGGCGAGCCCGGTTCGGGCCGGACGACGCTGCTGCTGGAGCTGGCCGAGCGGCTGGTGGCGGCGGCGCGGGAGGACCCGCTGCGGCCCGTGCCGGTGGTGGTGGACCTGGGCGGGTGGCGTCGGGGCGAGGACCTCGGCGAGTGGCTGCTCGGCGAGATCGCCGACCGCTACCGGATCGCGCCGCGGGTCGCCCGGCGGTGGCTGCGCGACCAGGAACTGGTGTGGCTGCTCGACGACCTGGACGAGCTGCCCGAGGCCGACCGCGCCGAGTGCCTCGACCGGATCGCCGCGCTGAAGCCGTCGCCGGTCGTGCTGTGCGCCTCCGACCGGGACGACGGGTGGCAGCGGCTGCCGCGCCGCGAGGTGGTCCGGGTGGAGGCGCTGCGGCGCGAGGACGTGCTGGACCTGGTCACCACGTGCGCGCCGCGGCTGGACGGGTTGCACGAGGCGCTGCGGAAGGACCCCGACCTGGGGGACGAGGTGCGCACGCCGCTGGCGTTCGGGCTGCTGGCCCTGGGGTACCGGGCGGGCCGGGCGGAGTACCGCGGGATCGTCGAGACCTACCTGGTCGAGTCGGCCGCGCGCGGTCCCGGCGCTCCGGAGCGGGTGGTGCGGGCGCTGCGGTTCCTGGCGCTGGTCGCGCGGCGGCGGCGCGACCTCGTGGTGCGCGCCCGGCTGCCGCGGCGCGAGGTGTGGCTGGACTTCGTCGGCGAGGCGGCCGTGTGGCGGCTGTTCCGGCGGGCCGTGCCGGGCGCGCTGGCGGGCGGGGCGGCGGCGCTGTGCTTCGTGGTGGGCGTGCGGCTGGGCCTGGTTCCCGCCGCGTTCGCCGCCGTGGCCGTGGTTTCGTTGCCGCACGGCAGTTTCGCGGTGAGCGGGCCTGGGCGCGGGTCGGCGCGCCGTGCCCTGGGGTGGGCGGCGGCGGGTTTCGCGGCCGGCGCGGCGGTGGTCGGCGGGGCGGCCGCGGCGGGCGCGTGGGTGGGCGGGCAGGTGGCCCGCTGGCCGGGAGCGGTCGTGTTCGGCCTCGTCGTGGCGGTGGCGACGGCCATCGCGCACGCCGTGACCCGGGACCCGTACTGGGCGGTGGTGTGCGCGCTGGCGCCGGCCGGGGTGATGGTGCTGACCGGTCCGTCGCCGGAGCTGGTCGCCGGGTTGGGCGCGGGCCTCGCGGCCGGCGCGGTGACCGGCGCGTTCGTCGGCGGCGTGACCGCGGTGTGGTCGGACCTGGGCAGACCGGCCGCCGCGGGCCTGCGCTGGCTGCCCCTGGCGGGCCTGGTCGGCGCGGGGCTCGCCGCGCCGGCGGGCGGCGACGCGCGCCTGGCGGCCCTCGGCCCGGTGACCGGCCTGCTGATCGGGCTGGCCGTGGCGCCGATCGCGAACCGCCCGTTCGACGCGGTGGCCGAACCCCTGTCCCGCCCGCTGGCCCTGGACGAGTTCCCGTTGCGGCGCAAGGCACTGCTGCGCTCCGCCCGCGACCGCGTGCTGCTGGTCGAGGGGTACCGGTTCCCGCACGCCGCGGTGCGCGACCACCTGGCCGGGTGCGACCCGGTGGAGCTGGCGGCGTGCGTGGCGCGCAGGCGTGCCGACCTCAAGCCCACCGCGTCCGCCCCCAGGGCTTGAAGACCGAGACGACCGTGCTGAAGACGTAGATGGACAGCGACACGCACGACGCGGCCAACACGCCCCGACCGGCGCCGGCCACCCCGCTCGCCGCGGCGTGCAGCTCGGGCCGGAGGGAGAACGCCGTGGCGGCCACGGCGACGACGGTCAGGGCGAACTTCACGAGCACCCACCGGTGCTTCACCAGGCCCCACCTGGTGCCCAGCGACAGCACGACGCCCGTGGTCAGGGCGGTCAGCGCCAGCGGCAGGACCACGAGGTCGCCCAGCAGCGCCATGGCCCGGTAGAGCTGGGGCGCGCCGAAGGCGGCCGAGGCGAGGGCCAGGTTCGCGAGGGTGGCGCCCAACCAGCCGACGGAGGAGATGACGTGCAGCGCCAGCCACGTCTTGCGCGCTCGGGGTCCCATGCCCGACAGCGTGCCGCCCCGGCCCCCGTCACCGCGTCGGGCGAGGAGCGGCTGTCGGGCCTGCGCTCACCGACGTAGTCCGGCTCGCCGCGCGCGGACCACGACGTCCGGTTCCGCGCCGAGCTTCGCCCCGACCGTCGGCCGGTCCGTGCCGCCGAGCAGGATGCCGGTGAGCGAGGTGCGCTCCGCCGCCATCCCGCGGGCCAGGTCGGCCAGCTCGTCGCCGATCACGGGAGCGCCCTCGTGGCCCGCGCGCACCGAGTCGAGCACGGCCCGGCGCAGCAGCTCCTTGATGAACGACGCGGTCACGCCCTCCGTCGCCTCGACCACCGGCGCCAGGTCGGCGCGCAGCTCGACGCCGCGCCCGTACAGCTCCAGCAGCCGCCGGCGGCCCTCGGCGTCCGGCCGGGGCACCTCGACCGCCAGGTCGACCCGGCCGGGCCGGTCCGCGAGGGCCCGCTCCAGCTCGTCGGCGCGGTTGGTGGTGAGCACGAACGTCACGTCGGCGTCCGCCCCGACCCCGTCCATCGCGTCGAACAGGTTGAACAGCAGCGGGTTGGTGGGGCCGTCGGTGAAACCGCGGTCCATCGCGATCAGGTCCACGTCCTCGATCACCAGCATGGACGGCTGGAGCCGGCGCGCCAGGGCGGCGGCCTGGGCGACCAGCCGCATCGCCCGGCCGGTCAGCAGGATCACCGTGCAGTCGTGCAGGCGGCTCATCAGGTAGCGGACGGTGTGGGTCTTGCCGGTGCCGGGCGGGCCGTGCAGCAGCAGGCCGCGCTTGAGGTGCTGACCGGCCGCGAGCAGCCGCTCGGAGTGCTCGGCGATCCCCACGACGTGCTGCTCGATCGACTCCAGCACGCCGTCCGGCAGCACCACGTCGTCCGGGCCCAGGTCCGGGCGGGGCAGGAAGGACAGCAGCTCGTTGCCGCGGTGCTCGCTCACCTCGAACGACAGCACCTTGCGGCGGAACGCGTCGTGCTCGCGCATCAACCGCTCCACCTCGGCCCCGACCGCCCGCGCCGCGCCGCGCTCGGCGGCCAGCACCTCCAACCGGCACAGCGGCGGCCCGAACTCGGTGCTGCCGCGGATCCCGACGAAGACCGGCGTGCCGTCGGGGGCCGTGGTCGGCGCCAGGCCGAGCTGCACCACCTCGACGCTCTCCTCCGGCCCCGCGGCGGCGGTCGAGTAGTCGGCGGCGCCGAGGCCGTGGGGCATCCCGTGCCTGGCCGCGTAGAGCATGCCGAGGATGTCCTCGTGGTGGGCGCGGTGCTGGCCGACCACCCCGAACCACTCGGCGCCCGGCGAGTGGGCCGCCAGGTAGGCGTCCACGCCGCGTTGCAGGTTGACGTGCTCCCACGAGTCCAGCCGCGTGGCCACGGACAGCACCTGGTCCAGCTCGCACCCGAGGTGGTCGCGGATCTTCGCCACCAGCGGCGCCGCCGCGCCGTCCTCGACCAGCAGGGCGGTGGCCTGGTTGAACAACTCCCGCAGGCTGCCCGCCAGGGCTTTGGCCTCGTCCCCGTCCAGTTCCCCCATGCAACCCACCCTACGCGGGTGTGAGGTCGATCACGCAGAGTTCCCGGTGATAGGCGAAATGGGCTTCGTCGACGTGGTGCTCGGGGTGCCGCAGCACGCGCCCGACCTCCGACCGGTCGCGGACGCGGCGCACCACGCCACCCTCGTCCACGTAGAGGGCGAAGTGGTCGAACTCGACGTGGCAGTTCGCGCACAGGCACAGCATGTTGGCCGGCTGGTCCGGCCCGCCGTGCAGGCCCAGCCCCCGGATGTGGGCCGCCTCGCTGTAGTGGCCGAACGCGGTGCTCAGGCGGGTGCCGCAGAACTGGCACCGGTCGTCGTACCAGCGCTTGACCCGCTTCACGTGGGCCGGGTCCCGCACGACCGCCGAGACGGTGCGCTCGCGCCGCTCGGCGGGCGAGGCCGTGCCGGCCACCCCGCTCACCGTGGCGTGCCCGGCCAGCCCGACAGCCGCCAACAGCTCCTCGTGGTCGACCGAGCCGTCCAGCAGCCGGAGGCGCACCGCGTTGACCACCCAGGTCCGGAACGGCACCTCGCGCCGGAGCTTCCCGTGCACGGGCGCGACGAAGCCCGCCCTCTCCTGCCCGGCCACCCACAGCCCGGGGTGCGCCAGCCCGCGCACGACCCGGTCCGGCTCGACCGCCTGGCCGTGGTCGGCCAGCAGCCGGCCCACCTCGTCGCGGAGCACGTGCCGGGTGTGCAGCGGCGGCGCGCCCCGGTCCGCCGCGCGCCCGACCGCCCACAGCAGGGTGATCGCCCTGGCCACCCGTTCCCGGTGGGTCGCCAGCAGCCCCGACAGGAACGCCTCGGCGGAGAAGACCGGCATGCCCCGCACCTCGAAGCCGAGGGCGCACAGGTGACCCGCCGCGTGGCTCGCCCCACCGCTGAACTCGTCCCACGCCAGCGGCCGCTCACCGTCGACGAACCCGTGCGCGACACCGACGATCGCCTTGGAGTCGTATTCGCGGCCGTTGTGGGCCAACAGGTACTCGCGAGCCTTCTTGTACCCGTGCTGTTGGAGGAATTCCTCGCGACCGATTTCGTCGAACAGCGCGATCGCCCGGAGCACGTGCTCCACGCCAACGTCGGTGTAGGCCACCGGTGCAGCGTAGGCGCAACGCGGGAGGTGGGATCCTGGCGGACGTGGTGGACGTCGAGTGGCCCCGGGTCGAGCCCGGCGAGTGGGGCGCGGAGGACCTGTTCCGCGACCTGGAAGGGCTGGTCAGGCACCGGCAGCGCGGTGTGGTGTCGCGGCACAAGCCGCTCGCGCTGGTGTGGGCCGTGGGGCAGCTGGTCCGCGGGCACGACCGGCTGTTCGGGTGGGCCGAGTTCCGGGGGCCCGTCGGCGAGGTGCTGCGCGAGTTCGGGCACCCCGGGTCGCACGTCACGCCGCAGTACCCGTTCTGGCACCTGCGGTCCGCGCCGGGGTTGTGGGAGACGCGCGGCCTGGCCGAGGAGCCGACCTCCGCGGACGCGGGCGCGCTGGCCGGGTTCACCGAGCGGGCCGCCGAGCTGCTGGGTGACGTCGCGATCCGCGAGCGCGCCCTGCGCGTGCTGCGGGAGGGGCACCTCGGAGGGGTCGACCACGAGGCGCTGTGGCGGCGGGTCGGGTTGGCGCCGGCGCCGTCCGACCTGGACGGGATGACGGTCGCCACCTACCGGAAGGAGCAGGGCGAGCTGCGGGACCTGCTGCTCGGTGGCGCGACCGGCGCACCGTGCGCGCTGTGCGGGCGGGTGCTGCCCGCCGAACTCCTGGTCGCCGCCCACATCAAGCCACGGGCCCGGTGCGGCCCGGAGGAGCGCCTCGACCTGGGCTCCGTGGCGATGCTCGCCTGCGCGCTGGGCTGCGACCGGCTGTTCGAGCTGGGCCACCTGGCGGTCGACGAGCGGGGCGCGGTGCTGGCGTCCGACGACCTGCCGGCCTCCCACCTGCCCTTCGTCGAGGGCCGGGTGGCGCGGGGCGGCGAGCGCTCGGCCGGTTACTTCGCGTGGCACCGCGAACACGTCTTCCGGGGTCGCCGGAGCAGCTCTGTCGGTGGGCCTGGTTAGGATCGGCCAATGGCTTCGCAAGAGGTCCTGCGAAGGATCTTCGGTTACGAGTCCTTCCGCGGTGACCAGCAGGTGATCGTCGACCACGTCGCCTCGGGCGGCGACGCCCTGGTGCTCATGCCCACCGGCGGCGGCAAGTCGCTGTGCTACCAGATCCCCTCGCTGGTGCGCGAGGGCACGGGTGTGGTGATCTCGCCGCTGATCGCGCTCATGCAGGACCAGGTGGACGCGCTGCGCGACCTCGGCGTGCGCGCCGGCTTCCTCAACTCCACCCAGTTCCCCGACGAGCGGGCCATGGTGGAGGCCGAGTTCCTGGCCGGCGACCTGGACCTGCTCTACCTCGCCCCGGAGCGCCTGCGCACCGAGCAGACCGCGCGGCTGCTGGACCGCGGCAGGATCGCGCTGTTCGCCATCGACGAGGCGCACTGCGTCTCCCAGTGGGGCCACGACTTCCGGCCCGAGTACCTGGCCCTGTCGCACCTGCACGAGCGGTGGCCGGACGTGCCGCGGATCGCGCTCACCGCGACCGCGACCGAGACCACCCGCGCGGAGATCGCCGAGCGGCTGAAGCTGACCGACGCCAAGCACTTCGTGGCGAGCTTCGACCGGCCGAACATCCAGTACCGCATCGTGCCGAAGAACGAGCCGAAGAAGCAGCTGCTCGAACTGCTGCGCACCGAGCACGCCGGCGACGCGGGCATCGTCTACTGCCTGTCCCGCAACTCGGTCGAGAAGACCGCCGAGTTCCTCACCCAGAACGGCATCCGCGCCCTGCCCTACCACGCGGGCCTCGACGCGGGCACGCGCTCGGCCAACCAGTCCCGCTTCCTGCGCGAGGACGGCCTGGTGATGGTCGCGACCATCGCGTTCGGCATGGGCATCGACAAGCCGGACGTGCGCTTCGTCGCCCACCTCGACCTGCCGAAGTCCGTGGAGGGCTACTACCAGGAGACCGGCCGCGCGGGCCGCGACGGGCTGCCGTCCACGGCGTGGCTCGCCTACGGCCTCCAGGACGTCGTGCAGCAGCGCAAGATGATCGACGACTCCGAGGGCGACCAGGCGCACCGCCGCCGGCTGATGGCCCACCTGGACGCGATGCTCGCGCTGTGCGAGACGGTCGAGTGCCGGCGCGTGCAGCTGCTGAACTACTTCGGCCAGGGCGGCGAGCCGTGCGGCAACTGCGACACGTGCCTCGCCCCGCCGGAGATGTGGGACGGCACGGTCGCCGCGCAGAAGGCCCTGTCCACGGTGGTGCGGCTGCGCAACGAGCGGCGGCAGAAGTTCGGCGCCGGGCAGACCATCGACATCCTGCTCGGCCGCAAGACCGCCAAGGTCATCCAGCACGACCACGACCAGCTCAAGGTGTTCGGCATCGGCACCGAGCTGAACGAGAGCGGCTGGCGCGGCGTGGTCCGGCAGCTGCTCGCGCAGGGCCTGCTCGCCGTGGAGGGCGAGTACTCGACGTTGGTCACCACGCCGGCCAGCGACGAGGTGCTGTTCCAGGGCCGCAAGGTCATGATGCGCCGCGAGCCCGAGCGCGCCGCGAAGGTCAAGGCCGCGAAGACCGCCAAGGCCGCCGCGCCGCAGGTGGAGCTGTCCGCCGAGGCCGCGCCGGTGTTCGAGCGGCTGCGCGCGTGGCGGGCGGCGACCGCGAAGGAGCAGGGCGTCCCGGCCTACGTGATCTTCCACGACGCCACGCTGCGGCAGATCGCCTCGTCCGGGCCCACCACGCTGTCCGAGCTGGGCACCGTCAACGGGGTCGGGGAGAACAAGCTGGCCAAGTACGGTCAGCAGATCCTGGACGAGCTGAGCGCATGACCGAGCTCCGCGCGGACTGCTCGCGCTGCGCCGGCCTGTGCTGCGTCGTGCCCGCGTTCGCCAAGTCGGTGGACTTCGCGATCGACAAGCCCGCCCGCACGCCGTGCCCGAACCTGGGCCCGGACTCCCGCTGCGGCATCCACACCGAGCTGCGGGGCAGGGGCTTCACCGGCTGCACGGTCTACGACTGCTTCGGCGCGGGCCAGCGGGTCGTGCAGGTGACGTTCGGCGGCGAGGTCCGGCGCGACGAGCGCGTGCTCGACGTGTTCCCCGTGGTGCGCCGGCTGCACGAGCTGCTGTGGTACCTGACCGCGACCCTGGAGCTGGCGCCCGCCCGTCCCCTGCGCGACGAGGTCGGCGCGCTGCTCGCGGAGGTCGACGAAGCGGCCGGCGGCACCCCGGACGAGCTGCTGGCCCTGGACGTCGACCGGTACTGGGGCAGGGCGAACGCGCTGCTGCTGCGCGCGAGCGAGCTGGTGCGCGGCAAGGGCCGCAACCGCCGGGGCGCGGACCTGATCGGCAAGGACCTGCGCGGGGCGCGGATGCGCGCGAACAGCCTGCGCGGCGCGTACCTGATCGGCGCGAACCTGCGCGACGCGGACCTGGGGCTGGTGGACTTCATCGGCGCGGACCTGCGCGGCGCCGACCTGTCGGGCGCCGACCTGACCGGGAGCTTCTACCTCACCCAGGCCCAGGTGGACGCGGCGAGGGGCGACCGGCGGACCCGCCTGCCCGAAGGCCTGGTCCACCCCGCCCACTGGGGCTGACCGGACGCGGGTGATCCCGCGGGCCATAACGCGCGCCCTATAACACCAGCTCAGGACGACTCGCGAGGCCAACCGGTCGGCGCGTTCCGCAGCGACGCCTCCCGTGCCAAGGTGGGTTCACCGTAATTGGTCTGGACCTTCACCCTGAGAGGACCGTCGACGATGCGCGGCACCACCGTGTTACCGGGAACGCCCTGCCAGGCGCCGCGCGAGGGCGCGCTGCCGATGCACCGGCTGGAGGTGCCGGCGCCCGGGGCGCCGCCGTTCGCCATGGGCACCTTCGACGCGATCGGCCCGATGTCGCGGGCGTCGTTCCCGCACCGGCACACCTTCCACGAGATCGTCTACGTCACCGGCGGCACCGGCGCGCACGTGGTGGACCTGGCCCGCTGGGAGCTGGCGCCGCCGCACCTGTGCGTGATCGCGCCCGGCCAGGTGCACCACTGGGTGGACGCGCGCGACCTGGAGGGGTTCGTGGTGCTGTTCACCGACGACTTCCTGCTCGACCACCCGTCGGACCGCGACCTGCTGCGGCGGTTGAGCGAGCGGCCGTGGCTGACGCTGGACGAGCCGACGCACCACCGGATGCTGCGGCTGGTCGCCGAGCTGGACGACGAGCACCGGCGCGGCGCCGAGGGCGCGGGGTCGGTGCTGCGGGCCCTGCTGCACGTGCTGGTGGTGCGCGCCGCCCGGCTGCCCGCCACGCCCGCCGCCGCGCCCGTGCGGGCCGGCGCGGTGGCCGAGGAGTTCGCCCGGCTCGCCGGGCGCACGGAGCACGCGCTGTGGTCGGTGCGCGCCTGCGCGGAGCGCATCGGCGTGACACCCGGCTACCTGACCGAGGCGGTGAAGGCGGCGACCGGCCGCACCCCGTCCGAGCTGGTCAGAGAGGCGCGCACGCGCGAGGCGAAGCGGCTGCTGGCCAAGACGGACCTGGCCGTGCGGCAGGTCGCGGCCCGGGTCGGGTTCGCCGACCCCGCCTACTTCTGCCGGTTCTTCCGGCGCGAGACCGGGGTGAGCCCCGGCGGGTTCCGGCGTGGCGCGGACCGCCGTTAACAGTGACAACAGCGCCCGTGAGGATCACCACGACCGGCCGGTTCCGTCCATCGTCCGCCGGTGAAACGCCCTCGTAGTTTCGTCGTGAACCCGAACCACGCCCCCACGAGGAGCAATCATGGATGCATCGGCGGACGGTGGGCGCACCGCGCCCGAGGAACCACTCGGCGCGGAGGCGGACGACCGCAGGTTCAGCCGCAAGACGGTGCTGCGGGCCGCGCTCGCGGCGGGAGTCTCGCTGCCCGTCGCGATGATGGGCGTGCCGGCCCTGGCGCGGGACCTCGGCCAGGGCGGCGGCCTGCTGGAGCCCACCCCCACGTGCGACGACGGCGACGACCCGACGCCGCCGCAGACCGAGGGCCCGTACTTCAAGCCGAACTCGCCGCGCCGCACGTCGCTGGTCGATGCCGGCACGCCGGGCACCCGGCTGACGGTGACCGGTTACGTGTTCGGCCTGGCGTGCCGGCCGATCGCCAACGCGCTGCTGGACTTCTGGCAGGCCGACGTCAACGGCGTGTACGACAACACGGGCTTCCGCTTCCGCGGCCACCAGTTCACCAACGCCAACGGCGCCTTCACCCTGTCCACGATCGTGCCGGGCCTGTACCCGGGCCGGACGCGGCACATCCACGTGAAGGTGCAGGCCCCCGGCCGCCCGGTGCTGACCACGCAGCTGTACTTCCCGGGCGAGCCGCGCAACAACACCGACACCATCTTCGACCCGCGCCTGCTGATGACCGTGCGCAGCGTCGGCGGCGCGCGCGAGGCGGCGTTCGACTTCGTGCTGAACGTCCCGCAGCAACCGGGCCCGACCACCACGACGACCACCACCACCACGCCGGGCCAGCCGGGCGGCACGTGGGCCGCGGGCACCAACTACGCGCCCGGTACGAAGGTCACCTACGGCGGCGTCGAGTACGTCTGCCTCCAGGCGCACCTGGCCCAGCCGGGCTGGGAGCCGCCGAACGTCCCCGCCCTGTGGCGGACCTCCTGACCCGGATGACGACCGCGGCCCGCGCCTGTTCGGCGCGGGCCGCGGGGTTCGACCACCTCGTCAGCACAGGCCGATGTGGAAGGCGTTCGAAACGTCGTCGTCGGAACCCAGGTAGGTGAGCGTCCAAGGGCCGACGCACGTGTACATCGACGGCCGGCCGTGGTGGTAGTCCACCTTGATCATGACCGTGGTGTCGCCGCAGTGGCCGTAATAAGCGGCCTCCGCGTTCTCGAAGCAGCCGCACGGGATCGCTTCTCCCGCCGACGCCGCGGCGGACGCGGAGGCCGCGGAACCGCCGCCGTCCCTGCCGGAGCGGCACCCGCGCCGACGCTCGGCAGCAAAGCACCCAGGATCGCGAACAAGCCGACCAGGGCGACCTTCAAGGCGTTCTCCACCGAAGCTCCCATCGGTTTCGCGGAACGTTCCGCCAACGCTCATGAACACGAGACCGGAGCGCGTCCACGCCGAGAGGAGGAGGTGACGATCAGATAACCACGGCCGGGTCGCCCGTGAGCGCCTCGCGCAGTCGGGCCGGCCCGCGGCTCGTCCGGCTGGTGGCGGAGCCGGTGGTGCAGCCGAGCACGCGAGAGGTCTCCACCGTGTCCAGGTCGGCCCAGAACCGCAGGAAGATGACCTCGCGCTGCCTCTGCGGCAGGAGGCCGAACGAGTGCAGCACGGGCCAGTGCGCCTCGACCGGGTGGTGTTCCACGGGCACGCCCGGCAGGTCCTCCGGGATCGCGCCGCCCAGCAGCTCCCGACCGGCGCCCGCCGGCGTGAATCGACGAAAACGCTGTGCAGCACGCTCTTCAGGTACCCGCGCAACTCACCGTGGCGCTCGGAGGTGCGCCACCTCAGGCAGACCTTGGCGAAAGCGACCCGCGCCGACCGATCACCACGGTCGCGGCCGGTCCTGGCCAAGCTGGGACGAGCGCTCTTGAACCGTCAACGAAAAACATCGGGGCCGGACGGACTCGACCACGCGATCACCCGATAACCGGTGGTCGCGGCGAAAGCGGCGGCGATCCGGGGCGAACGGGGACGTCCCGCCGGCGGGACGTCCCCACCACTCGGCGGCGGCCCGAGGACCGCCACCCGCGCGCGCTCAACCCAGGCCGAGCGCCTCCCGCACCCGACCGAGCACCGCGCCCTCGTCCCGCCCCACGCTCCCGTCGGCCACCGCGACCTCCTCGCACATCGCGACCACGGCCGCCGCGAAGCCGTCCGCCTCGACGGCCGACCGCGCGGCCACCAGCGCCACCGAGTCCCGCAACGCCGCCAGCACGCCGGCCTCGACGTCCGCCAGGGACCCCGAGGGCAGCTCGGGAGCGGCCGCGTCCACCGCCTCGCGCACCGCGGGCGGCAGCGCCGCCATGGCCCGGATGCCGGCGTGGCTCTCCTGGTCGAGCGCCCCCTCCTCCGCGACCGAGACGAGCACCATCGCGCCGTAGACGGCAGTGCGGAGCGTCCTGCCCTCCGCGTCCGTGTATCCACCCATGTGGATCACCCTAGATGCCGCGAATTCCCGCCGCCCGCCACGTCCTGGTCCACAATGGACACCAACGGGAAAGCCCCGGCGAGCGGCTGCCCGTGGTCCGGGGTGGGGATGTGCCCGCGATCAGAGGACGGCATCGGGGGCGCGCGCACGGCACAGGCGCACGAGGCGCGACACGATCGCGTGGCGGTGCCGGGCGCACCGACCGGAGGAGCACCGGCGAGGACGAGACGTGCCCCCGGTGCGACTCGAACGCACACTGGACGGATTTTGAGTCCGCTGCCTCTGCCGATTGGGCTACGGGGGCCGGCGGGAGCACTCTACTGGATCCGCCCCGCCCGGCCGCCGACCACCCCGCGCCCCGGCGCGTCACGGCCGCGGCCCGGCGACGTCCCGGTGCGCCCCGACCGCGTCAGGACCTGACCAGGCGGCCGATCGCCGCCGACGCCTCGGCGATCTTCTCGTCCGCCACGTCGCCGCCCTCGGCCACGGCCTGGGCCACGCAGTGCTTGAGGTGCTCGTCCAGCAACCCGAGGGAGACGGCCTGCAACGCCTTCGTCGCGGCCGAGATCTGGGTCAGGACGTCGATGCAGTACTCGTCGTTCTCGATCATCCGCTGGAGGCCGCGGACCTGCCCCTCGATCCGCCGCAACCGCTTGAGGTATGCGTCCTTGTCCGCCGTGTAACCGTGCATCGCTCCCGACCTTCCCTACCCTGGGCGGGTATCCCCCACCAGGATAGGACACTCGACCGGGTGTGACACGGACCACGGTTCGGGGTTCGGGCACCCTCACATTTCAGACCTGTGGTTTAGCCCGCGAAATGACCCGTCCGGGGGCATCAGTCACATTTTCAGCGCGAAAGGTTAGGCAATATTCCGGTCGTGCACTATGGTGTCGTCCGAAGCGTGTGGCGCTGCACAAGTCGAGGGCAGCACGCGCTATGCGAGCACACACGGAGGAACAGTGGCACAGCAGACCGTCGTCCAACTCATCGACGACCTCGACGGCAGCGAAGCCGCCGAGACCGTGACCTTCGCGCTGGACGGTGTGGAGTACTCCATCGACCTCTCCAAGGAGAATGCGGACAAGCTTCGCGACTCCCTGGCCGACTTCGTCGCCAAGGCGCGCCGCGCCGGCGGCCGCAAGCAGCGCAAGGGTACCGGCAAGAGCACGGTAAAGGCTGGTGACAAGGCCCAGGCGCAGGCGATTCGGGACTGGGCGCGCGCCCAGGGGCACCAGATCTCCGACCGGGGTCGCATTCCCCAGGGCCTGGTCGTCCAGTTCCAGGAAGCGCACGCCTCCTGACCGGCGAGCCGGTTTTCCCCTGCGGAGGCCCCAGGTCGCCGCAGGGGAAACCGCTGGTCACGTGGTTCAACCACGTCCCGGGAAAGCGGCTCCCAGCAGCCTGAGCAGGGCGGTTGCCTTGACGGCCGTCTCCTCGAATTCGGCCACCGGGTCGGACAGCGCGATGACCGCCCCGCCGACCCCGAAACTCGCCTTGTCGCGGTCCACCACCAGCGTCCTGATGACGATGCTGAAGTCGGCCGTTCCGGAGAGTGAGAAGTAACCCAGCGCCCCCGAGTACACACCGCGGGGCCCGGCTTCCAGCCCGTCGATGATCTGCATTGTCCGGATCTTGGGAGCCCCCGTCATCGACCCGCCCGGGAACGCCGCCCTAACGGCGGCCACCGCGGAACTCCCGGAACGGAGCCTCGCCCGAACGGTGCTGACGAGCTGGTGCACCGTCGCGTAGCTCTCCACCTCGAAGATCCTGGGCACCTCGACGCTGCCGACTTCCGCGTTATGCCCCAGATCATTGCGGACCAGGTCCACGATCATCAGGTTCTCCGCGCGGTCCTTCGGGCTGGTCGCCAAGGACTCCCGCAAAGCCCCGTCCTCCGCCGCGGTGGCGCCGCGGGGTCGCGTCCCCTTGATTGGCTCCGATTCCACGACACCCCATCGGTCGACCCGGATGAACCGCTCGGGTGAAGTGCTGAGCACGGAGAGCGCACCGAAACGGAGCAGCGCGCCGAACGGCGCCGGGCTCGTCGCGCGCAGGAACCGGTAAGCCCCCCAGGGGTCGACCTCGCCGTTCCACGTCACGGTGTTGGTGAGGCACACCTCGTAGCTCTCGCCGGCCGCCACGGCGTCCTGGCAGGCCGCCACCAGCTTCAGGTACTCGGAACGGCCGTGCCGCGCCACGACCGTTCCCGAGCGGGCGGGTGACGGCGGCTCGGTCGGACCCGGTGTGAATCCGTGGAGGAATTGCGCCGTTCGGTCGAGCCAGCCGTCGTCGTCGGACAGCGCCAGCAGGTAGGTGCGGCGGGAATGGTGGTCGAAAACGAGCGCCCGGTCGGCGAAGACGAATGCCGCGTCGGGCTGCTCCGAACGGTGGGCCGCGTCGCCGCCGCATTCCGCCTTCAGCTCGTAGCCGAGGTAGCCCACCCAGCCGAGCGCGAAGTCGAACGGCACGTCCGGCGGGGCCACCCGCCACGCCGCCAGGTCGGCCTCCAGCCAGTCGAGGAACGGGCCGGGGTGCGCCTCGCCGCCGACGGTCACGCGGCCGGTCCCCACGTCGTAGGTCGCCACCCGGGCGAGGGGGCCGCCGGCGTCGCCCATCACGGAGAACCGCCCCCGCTCCCCCTCCAGGCCGCTGTCCAACCAGAAGGCGTCGGTGGACGCGCCGTAGAGGGCCGCGAACACGTCCTCGGGCGGCGGGTGGGCGTCGACGCGCCGCACCAGCACCTCGCGGGTCGGCGCGGGCGCGGGGGCTTGAGAGGGCCTGACAGGCGGGCGGGCGGAGGCCTGGGACGGCCCGGCAGGCGGGGGCGCGGGGGCCTGAGACGGCCCGGCAGAGGGGTGCACGGCAGAGGGGTGCACGGCAGAGGGGTGCACGGCAGAGGGGTGCACGGCAGAGGGGTGCACGGCCCCGGCGGGCAGGTGCACCGGCGCGGCGGGCAGGCGCACGCCCTCGGCAGGCAGGCGCGCGGGCGCGACCGCCGCCTCCGGGGTCGCCGCCTCGGTCAGGTCGCGGAAGTTCGCCAGGAGCGCGCGACCGTGCGCGGTGCACACCGACTCCGGGTGGAACTGCACGCCCCAGGCGGGCCGCGACCGGTGCCGCACCCCCATCAGCACCCCGTCCGAGGGCGCCCAGGCGATCGCCTCCAGCGACGGCGGCAGGTCGGACACCGCCAGCGAGTGGTACCGCACGACCGCCAGCGGCGACGGCAGGCCGGCGAACAGGTCCACGCCGGTGTGCCGGACCTCGTCCACCACCCCGTGCCGGGGTGTCACCCGTTCGACTGAAGCCCCGTGCGCCAGGCACAGCCCCTGGTGCCCGAGGCACACCCCGAGCAGCGGCACGGCGGCGTGCTCGACGACCGCCCGGCACAGCCCGAAGTCGCCGGGCTCCTGCGGCCGGCCGGGTCCGGGCGAGATCACGACGTTGTCGAAGGACGACAGCCAGGACAGCCGGAACCCCGGGTCGTCGTTGGCGATGACGACCGGCTCCCGCCCGTTCACCTCGGCCAGGTCGTGGAAGAGGTTGAACGTGAACGAGTCGTGGTTGTCGATGAGCAGGGTCCGCATGGCGAACAGCACGGTACCTGCAAGAACACCCGAAAGGGTGGCCCCGGAGAGGCCGGACACACCGGCCTCCCCGGGGGAACCGCTAGCCCAGGTGGAACCTGGGGTCGACCGCCAGCGCGGCCAGCTGCCGCCCGTCCAGCGGCACCGACGCCATGCCCGGGTGCCCGGACTCCCCGAAGGCCTTGGACACGCCGATCATCACCAGCGTGCCGTCGGGGTGCCGGTAGAAGGCGCCGGCGTCGTAGGTGTTGCGCACGGGGTCCGCGACGGCCCCGGTCACCACGCCGACCCGCTTGCCGTCGACCTCGACGACCTCGCAGCCGCCACCGGACAGGGGGTGCGGGTGCCGGGTGGCCGCCTCGCACGCCTCGCCGCCGACCCGGTTGTTGCCCCTGGTCTCGACCTGGATCCACAGCTCGGCCACCGCCGGCTCACCGGGCCGCACGACCGGCGTGGTCGCGGTGTACTCCCACACCTCGACGCCGTCGACGGTGTCCGCGTACTGGCCCTGGTGACGGGTCATGGGGCCGTGGTCGGGGTGGCCGATCCGCTCGCGGTCCTCTCCCGCCAACCCGGCGGGCAGCGCGGCCCTCAGGTCGTCGAGCAGCCCGCGGGCCCGGTCCGCGCGGGGTCCCCTGGTCGCGGTCCGGTCGGTCTGCCCGTCCGGCCACGACGGCCGGGTGCTCGCCGCCGGCGGCGGCGCGCCCCTGGTGACGCCGACCGGCTGCGACGGCGGCGCGGCGGGGGTGACCGAGGGCGGCCGGGTGTCCTCGGAGGAACCCGAGGCCACCGGCGCCTCGCCCCGCCCCGCGCCGCCGACCAGGTTCGGCGCCAGCACCGCGCCCACCGCGATGCCCACCACGGCGAGGCTCGCGCCCCACGTGGCCTTGCGGCGGCGGCGGGCCCGCCTGCCCCGGTCGAGTGCAGCCCCGGCGTCCATCGGCGGCGGCGGGCTGCTCGCCACCACCGCGTCGCGCATCGCGCTCCTCAGCTCGTGCTCGTTCATCGCACCTTTTCTCCCTGATGGGGGGTGATCAGGCCGCGCAGCGTCTGCAGCCCCCGCGCGGCCTGGCTCTTCACCGTTCCTTCGGAACAGCCCAACGCCCTGGCGGTGTCCTCCACCGACAGGTCCTCCCAGTACCGCAGGACGAGGACGGCGCGCTGCCTCGGCGGCACCCGCGCCAGCGCCGCGAGCAGCACCAGCCGGTCCTCCGCCGAGCCCGGCGCGACCGCGGCCGGCTCGACGACCGGCTCGCCGACCCGCTCCTTGCGGAACCACCCCCGGCGCAGCTCCGAGACGAACGTCCGGACCAGCGTCCGGCGGGTGTAGGCGTCGAGTGCCTCGTGCCGGTCGATCCGCCGCCAGGCCAGGTAGAGCTTGGTGAACGTGGCCTGCACCAGGTCCTCGGCACGGTGCCAGTCGCCGCACAGCAGGTACGCCGTGCCGCGCATGGCCTCGGACCGCGCCGCGAAGTACTCCGCGAACGCGGTGTCCCGGTCACTCATGTGTCCCTCCCCACTGCGGTACGGGGTAAACACGCTCACAGGTCGCCAGGGGGTTGCACACCAGGTTCGGAATTCGTGGAAACTGGACGCATCACCCCTGGGGAGGACCGGCTTGTTCGTCTTGTTGCTGGCCGTCGTGCTGGGCGCGGCCCACTACTACATCTGGAAGCGCGTGGTGCGGGACACGACCGCGCCGGGACGTGCCCGCCAGGTCGGCACGGTGGCGGTCGTGCTGCTCTACGTGCTGATGATGGCCGCGTTGTCGATCACCCGCCTGGGCACGTCGTTCGACGCGCTGATCGCCTGGCCCGGCTACCTGTGGCTCGCCGTGGCGTACTACCTGGTCCTGCTGCTGGCCGTGCTGGAGGTGCCGAGGCGGCTGCTGGTGCGGAAGGCGCGCGAGCAGGAGAAGGTGCCGGTCGCGGTGGGCGCGGAGGTCGCCGAGGGCGATCCCGAGGCGGTGTCCGCGCCGGTGCCCGAGGCGCCCGGCGTCGACGTGGGCCGGCGGCTGTTCATCGCCCGGTCGCTCGCCGCGGCCGGCGGGGTCGCGGCCGCGGGCGTGGTCGGCTACGGCGCGACGCAGGCCCTGGGCGACCCGCGGGTCAACCGGGTGCCGATCGCGCTGGACAAGCTCGACCCCCGGCTGTCGGGCTACCGGATCGCCGTGGTCAGCGACCTCCACCTGGGGCCGCTGCTCGGCCGCGAGCACACCGAGCGGCTCGTGCGCATGATCAACGAGCAGCAGGCGGACCTGGTGGCGATCGTCGGCGACCTCGTCGACGGCACGGTCGAGCGGCTGGGCGAGGCGGCGGCTCCGCTGCGCGACCTGACGAGCACGCACGGCAGCTTCTTCGTCACCGGCAACCACGAGTACTACTCGGGCGCGGAGCCGTGGCTGACCGAGCTGGAGCGGCTCGGGGTCAACCCGCTGCGCAACGAGCGGCTGGCGATCGAGCGCGCGGGCGCGGCGTTCGACCTCGCGGGCGTCAACGACGTCAACGGCGAGTCGTTCGGCGACGCGCCGGACTACGCGCGGGCGCTGGACGGGCGCGACACGAGCCGGCCCGTGGTGCTGCTGGCGCACCAGCCGGTGCAGGTGCGCGAGGCCGCCAAGCACGGTGTGGACCTCCAGCTGTCCGGGCACACGCACGGCGGCCAGATGTTCCCGTTCCACCTCCTGGTGGGGCTCCAGCAGCCGGTGCGCAGCGGTCTGGAGACGGTCGACGGCACCCGGGTCTACACCTCGAACGGCGCCGGTTTCTGGGGTCCGCCGGTCCGCGTCGGCGCGCCGCCGGAGATCGCGGTCGTGGAGCTGCGTCACAACTTCGCCGGCTGATAGCGCGTTTTTCGCCTCCACCGCGTACCGTGGACCGCCGTGCCAGCAGACGGTCAGGCCGTGCCAGTCCACGGCTGCGGAGGGGGACCCCTAGCGAGATGACGAAGAGCTTTGCCGATCACCGGCTGCACGAGGCAACAGCTCGTATTCGTCGTTTCCTGGACCGAGATCGACCGGACACGCCCTGCCTGGTCATCGACCTGCCCACCGTGCGCGAGCGGTTCACCGCCCTCCGCGCCGCGCTGCCGCGGGTCGGGATCTTCTACGCGGTGAAGGCGAACCCGGCGCCCGAGGTGGTGGAGCTGCTGGCGGGCGAGGGGTCGAGCTTCGACGTGGCCTCGCCCGCGGAGATCGACCTGTGCCTGGCGCGCGGCGCCGCGCCGGCCTCGATCTCCTACAGCAACCCCATCAAGAAGGCGCGGGACATCGCCTACGCCCACGGGCGCGGAGTGCGACTCTTCGTGTCCGACAGCGAACAGGACGTGCGCGCGATCGCCGCGCACGCGCCCGGCGCGTCGGTGCTGCTGCGGATCCTGGTCAACAGCAAGGGTTCCACGTACCCGTTCGGGAAGAAGTTCGGCTGCGCGCCCGAGATGGCGGCAGATCTCCTGCGGTTGAGTCAGGAACTGGGACTGGTTCCGCTCGGCGTCGCGTTCCACGCCGGTTCGCAGCAGCTCGACCCGGGCGGGTGGGACGGCGCGATCGCCGACGCCGCCGAGGTCGTGCTGAAGCTGCGCGCCGAGGGGCTGCCGCTGACCACGGTGAACCTCGGTGGCGGCCTGCCGGCCGGGTACCTGGAGCAGCCGCCGCCGCTGGCCGACTACGCGAGCGCCATCACCGCCTCGATCGCGCGCCACTTCGGGGACTTCTCCCCCGAGGTCATGATCGAACCCGGCCGCGCGGTCGTGGCCGAGTCCGGGCTCCTGCGCTCCGAGGTCGTGCTGGTGTCGCACAAGTCCTACTCGGACGAACGGCGCTGGGTCTTCCTGGACGTCGGCCGCTACGGCGGGCTGGCCGAGACCGAGGGCGAGGCGATCGCCTACCCGCTGGTGTGCGGGCGCGACGGCGCGCCGCTGCCCGCGGAGCCCTCCGGGCCGGTCGTGCTGGCCGGGCCGACGTGCGACGCGGACGACGTCCTCTACCAGCACACCCGCTACGAGTTGCCGCTGGACCTGCGGGCCGGCGACCACGTCGACCTGCTCGGCGCCGGGGCCTACACGGCCAGCTACTCGTCCGTGGCCTTCAACGGCTTCCCGCCATTGGCCACCTACTGCGTGCGATGAGCGCGCCCCCGGTTGTCCTCGCAACCCCCTCCTGAAGATGTTTGGAGTGATTGATGTCCGAACTCCCGTGCGGGCCCGAGCCGGTTGGCTTGTTCGCAGGACAGCACGTGCTGGCCGAGCTGGAAGGCGTGAGCCCGGAACTGCTGGACGACGAGCGGTTCCTGCGGCACGCGCTCGGCGAAGCGCTCACCCAGGCTGATGCCACGGTGTTGGAGGTGGTCTCCAAGCAGTTCGAGCCGCAAGGGGTCACCGTGCTGGCCCTGTTGTCGGAGTCGCACGCGTCCATCCACACCTATCCCGAGGTCGGGAAGGTGTTCGTGGACGTGTTCACGTGCGGCACGCGCGCCAAGCCCGCGCTCGCGGTGCAGCTCCTGGCCGAAGCGCTGGGTGCCGCGTCCACGCGGACGGACATGATCGAGCGGGGCAGCAACCGCGTGCCCGCGCTCGTCGGTGAGGAGAAGCCTTGATCCGCGAACCGCTCGCGACCGGCCTGACCAGGCACTGGGACGTCGACGAGGTCGTGGTCGACACGCGCACGGCGTTCCAGCACCTGGTGATCGCCCGCACCTCCCAGGGGTTGTCGCTGTTCTGCGACGACGACCGGCAGAGCACCGAGTTCAGCCAGCTGACCTACCACGAGGCGCTGATGGTCCCCGCGCTGCTGCTCGCGGACCGCGTCGACCGGGTGCTGGTCATCGGGTCGAGCGAGGGCGTGGTGTGCCAGATGGCCGTGGCGGCGGGCGCGTCGGTGGTCGACCACATCGACATCGACGAGCAGGCCGTGAAGCTGTGCGCCGAGCACCTGCCCTACGGCTACACGCTCGACGAGCTGGCGCTGGCGGAGAAGGGCGAGGGCCCGGTCCGCGTGCGCTACATCGACGGGTACGAGCACATCCGCACCACCTCCGAGCGCTACGACATCGTCCTGGTCGACCTGCCGGACGAGCGCGAGGAGGAGGCGCAGCACAACCGCCTGTACGGCGAGGAGTTCCTGCGCATGTGCAAGGCGCTGCTCACGCCGGGCGGCGTCGTGGTGTCGCAGGCGGGCTGCCAGACGATGTGGCGCAACACCACGCTGGTCCGCATGTGGCAGCGGTTCGGCGACGTGTTCGGCACGGTGGCGTACTACGGCTCGGACGAGCACGAGTGGGCCTACCTGTTCGGCCGGGCCGACGAGGTGGCCGACCCGACCGCGCTGATGGTCGAGCGGCTGCCGGGGTCCGGGTACCGGCCGGGGACGATCGACGAGTTGGCGTTGCGCGGCAACTCGATCCCGCCCTACCTGGTGCGGCACTCGCGGGCGTGACGCCGTGAGGGGCCGGGGGCCGTCCTGCTGTGCGGGACGGCCCCCGGTTCGTGTCGGGCGGGGTTCCCGGTTCGTGTCAGGCCAGGGCTTTCCTGAGGAAGTCGACCTGGAGCAGCAGCAGGTTCTCGGCGACCTGCTCCTGCGGCGTCATGTGGGTGACGCCCGACAGCGGCAGCACGGTGTGCGGGCGGCCGGCGGCGAGCAGCGCGCTGGACAGCCGCAGCGTGTGCGCGGCCACCACGTTGTCGTCGGCCAGACCGTGCACGATCATCAGCGGGCGCTCCAGCTTCGGCGCGTCGGCGATGAGCGAGTTCGCGTCGTACACCTCGGGCTCGTCGTCCGGGTGGCCGAGGTAGCGCTCGGTGTAGTGGGTGTCGTAGAGCCGCCAGTCGGTGACCGGCGCGCCCGCGATGCCCGCGTGGAACACGTCCGGGCGGCGCAGCACGGCCAGCGCCGCCAGGTAGCCGCCGTAGGACCAGCCGCGGATGCCCACCCGGTTCACGTCGAGGTCCGGTTCGACCTCGGCCGCCGCGCGCAGCGCGTCCACCTGGTCCTCCAGCGTGGCGCCCGCGAAGTCGAACGCGATGTCGCGCTCCCACGCGGGCCCGCGCCCCGGCGTGCCGCGGCCGTCCACGACGAGCACGGCGAAGCCCTGGTCCGCCAGCCACTGCGAGGCGAGGTAGATGTTGCGGGCGGCGAGGACCCGCTGGGCGTGCGGGCCGCCGTACGGGTCGAGCAGGACCGGCAGCTTCGTGCCCGGCACGTGGTCGCGCGGGAACAGCAGGGCGGCGCGCAGGTCCCGCTCGCCCACGGTCAGCAGCCGGACGTCGGGGGTCAGCACGGGCGTCTCGGCGAACGTGCCGATCTCGGCCGGCGCGGCGGTGGCGGTGGCGGAGCCGGCGGTGGTGGCGGACACGGTGACCTTCGCGCCGAAGTGGTCCATCCCCGTCGACACGAGCACCAGCACCCCGCCGCCGCGGACGGCGCTGTGCACACCGTCCTCAGTGGACAGCCGGGTGACGCCGTCCGCGGTGGCCAGGTGCACGTGGACCTGCGTCGGGTCGTCCGCGGAGGCCGTGAGCAGCACGCCGTCCTCGGCCACGTCCAGCACCGCGCGCACCTGGAGGCCGTCCGGGGTCCACGCCCGGTCGCCGACCACGAGCCGGTTGGCGCCGTCCACCGGCAGCACGCGCACCAGCTCGCCGCCGGGGGTCCAGCGCGGCGCGCCGGGCACGACCTCCAGCCAGTGCGGGTCGGTGTCGTCCGCGACCACCTCGGTGGCGCCGGTCTCGACGTCCACCGCGAGCACCTGGACGCGGCGCTGGTCGCGGGACTGGACCTGGAGCAGCGGCCGGCCGGCCGAGGTCCACGACGCGGCGTTGAGGTAGGGGAACGCCTCGCGGTCCCACGCGACGTCGACCCGGCCGTCGCCGAGGACCGCCACCTCGACCACGGCGTTGGGCGTGCCCGCCGCGGGGTAGGCGATCTCGGCCGCCGGGGTGGCGGGGTTGGCCGGGTCGGCGATGTGCCAGCGCGACACCGGCGAGTTGTCCACGCGCGTGGCCAGCACGCGCCCGCCGTCCGGGGAGAACCAGTAGCCCCGGTGGCGGCCCATCTCCTCGGCCGCGATGAACTCGGCCAGGCCCCACGTGACGTCGGGGCCGTCGGGTTCCGCGAGGATCCGGTCCTCGCCGGCGCCCGAGTTCTCGTCGGCGCCCGGGTCGCCGACGGCGTCCAGGTCGACCACGTGCAGCGCGCCTTCGGCGACGTAGCCCAGCTTGTGGCCGGTCGGGTCCAGCCGCGGGTCGATGACGGACCCGGTGACCGGCAGCTCGCGGACCTCGCCGGTGGCCAGCTCCACCACGAACAGCCTGCCGGACAGGGTGAACGCGGCCCGGCGCACGTCCGCGTCGGTCGAGTAGCCGACGATGCCGGCGGCCTGCTCGCGGCTGCGCTCGCGGCGCGCCCGCTCCTCCGGGGACAGGTCCTCGGGGTCGGTCAGCAGGACGCCCGGGTCGACCAGCAGCGACTCGGTCCGCGAGGCGGTGTCGAACGCCCACAGCCCGTTCGCCCGGCTGGTGGCCGCGGCGGTGCGCAGGAAGTACACCTTGGCGCCGTCGGGTGCGACGGTGAAGGTCCGCGGTGCGCCGAGGGTGAACCGCTGGGTGCGCGCTTGTTGGCGCGGGAAGGAGATCTCGTTGCCCACTCGCACACCTTATGGCCTCGACCTCGCGGCGACCGACCGCCGAACGCGCCGGCCGCCGCGGGGGTGTTGACGGGCTGTGGGTGGGCAGGGTGGGCAGGGTGGGTGGGGTGGGCTGTTGGGCGGGTCGTTGAGCGCTCAGGCGCTACAACCGCACGCCTGCTCGGTCGGCGGGGGCGCGGGTCGGGTGCTCCCGGACTCGGCGACCTTCGCCAGCCACTCCGGGGCCTGCTCGGCGTCGTACCCGTCGTGCCAGTTCCACCACTGGTAAGGCGGTTCCTGTGGGTACCCCTCGGGCGAGTCCTCCCACTCCTCCTGCCGCCCGAGGGCGGTCAGGTCGAGGTAGTTCCAGGTGCCGCCCATCTGCTCGTCGCCGCGGTGGTTGACGAAGTAGGTGCGGAACACGCGGTCGCCTTCGCGGATGAACGCGTTGGTGCCGTGCCACTCGTCCACGCCGAAGTCGACGTCGAAGCCGTCGGTGATCGTGTGCCAGGGCATCGTCCAGCCCATGCGCTCCTTCACCCGCGCGATGTCGGCCTGCGGGGCGCGCGAGGCGAAGACGAGGGTGGTGTTCCGGGCGTTGAGGTGGGCGACGTGGGCCACCTGGTCGGCCACGATGGAGCAGCCGCGGCAGGCGTGGTCGGGCCAGCCGAACACGCCCGGTTCGAAGAACGCGCGGTAGACGATCAGCTGGCGGCGGCCCTCGAACAGGTCGAGCAGGGACCTGGGGCCCTCCGCCGTGTCGAACGAGTAGTCCGCCTCCACCGCCAGCCACGGCATGCGCCGGCGCTCGGCGGCCAGCGCGTCGCGGGCGCGGGTGAGTTCCTTCTCCTTCACCAGGAGGGCCAGGCGCGCCGCTTCCCACTCGGTCTGGGGGACGATCGGTGGTGTCTTCACCGTGTGCTCGCTTTCGGGTTCAAGGGTTGCGGTCGAGGGGTTGGGTTGGAGGGGTTCCGTTCCGGTTCAGGCGTTCCGGTCCAGGTGGTCCTTCAGCGCGCCGAGTGGGCCGTCCCAGTCGCGGGCCAGTGCGGCGAGGAACCGCTGGGCGACCCGCATCGGCGCGGAGCGCAGCCGGTAGCGCACCCGGCGCCGCTCCCCCGGCTCGGCCGTCACGAGGCCGGCCTCGGTCAGCAGGGCCAGGTGCTTGGCGATGGCCTGCCGCGTGATCGGCAGGCGGGCGGCCAGGTCCGTGGCGGTGGAGGGGCCGACCTCGGCCAGCGCGGCCAGGACCGCCCGCCGGCTCGGGTCGGCCAGTGCGGTGAAGACCTGTTCGGCGATCGCCTCGTCGTCAGGCCGCGTCAAGGTGGGCCGCCAGGTCGGCCAACTCGTTCTTCCAGCCCTGGACGTGGGCGTCGTGGGCCTTGCGGCCGGCGTCCTCCGGCAGCCGGGCGAAGCCGGTCTCGACCGCGACCAGCCGCGTGCCGCCGTCGACGGGTTCGAGGGTGAACTCGACGTAGGTGCGGTGCCGTTCGTCCTCCGGGAGCCCGTCGACCGGCCAGGTGAACCCGAACACCGACGGTTCCTCGACCCGCTCCACGCGCAGGTCGACCGCGTGGCCGCCCTCCCACGACAGCCGGATCACCCCGCCCACGCTCAGGTCCACCGTCGCCTCGTTGCCGAACCAGGAGCCCAGGCCCTCGGCGGTGGTCAGCGCGTCCCACACCGCGCGCGGCGGGTGGGCGAGTTCGAGGGTGCGTTCGATGCGATCGGGAAAGCCCACGACGTCCTCCAAGTTGCAACCGTTCGGTTGCTAGAAAGTATGGCAACCAGGAAGTTGCGTCAATGGAAGAGGCCCACCCCTGACTTCGCCGGGAGCTGAACCGTTGCCGTGACAGGGCCGTAATCGTCGGTGGAGCGATCGACGGACCGAGGAGGAGTTGAGTGTGATCCAACGAAACCGCGTCGCCATCGCCGTCGCGGCCGGCCTGGTGGCCGTGCTCGCGCTGGTCGTGTGGACGTCCAACACCACCGTGCTGCGGGGCACCACCGTGGCCCAGACCGAGCAGGTGGACGCCGGGGCGCAGGAGTACGAGGCGCCGCTGGCGCCCGCGACCAGCGAGGAAGCCGCCCCGGGCGAGGGGGATGCGGCCGGTGATTCGGCCGGGGACGCGGCTGGGGATGCTGCCGGGGAGGGCGCGGGTGAGGAGGCCTCCGCGCCGGAGGCGCAGGCTGCGCCCGCCGGTCCGCAGATCACCCTGGTCGGCAAGAGCGTCCCCCGCATGGGTGACGTCGTGCAGGACGGCGACGGGCGCACGCTGTACCGGTTCGACAAGGACACGGCCAAGCCGGCGAAGTCCAACTGCGAGGGTCAGTGCGCGGTCACCTGGCCGCCGCTGCTGTCCAACGGCGGCGAACCCGCGTTGCGGGGCGTCGACCCGGCGCTGGTGTCGACGGTCAAGCGCGCCGACGGTTCCGAGCAGGTCACCCTGGACGGTTGGCCGCTCTACACCTACGCCAAGGACGAGGCCCCGGGTCAGTGGAAGGGGCAGGGCGTCGGTGGCACGTGGTTCGTGGTGCAGCCCAACGGGAAGCGGAACGTCGAGTGCCTGCCGCCCGGGGTGACCGCGCCGGCCGCGTGAAGTCCACCGTGGAGCGCCCTGATCCCCCGGCTGGGGTTGGCCGGGGGATCAGGGCGTTGCGCGGCGGTCGTGGTGGGGCGGGGTTGGCGTGGTTGGCCGGGGTTGGCCGGGGTTGGCGGGGTTCACGGGCGGTCGCTCGCCGCTGGGCAGGCCTCCGGGGGAGGGGCGGGACGCTCGTCCTCTCCCGTATGGCCTGCCGGAGGCAACCACCCTTGTCAAGGGGTCCGCGAAGGGCGTGCGGACCCCTTGACAAGCGCGGTAGGGCTGCGCCCAGGCCATACGGGAGAGGACGAGCGCGGCACCGCTCTGACGCTGCGCGTCAACCCGAGAGTCCGCGTGTCCTCCAGTCGGACATCGCGTGTCGTCCAGTCAGGCATCGCGAGTCGTCCGGTGGGACATCGCGAGTCGTACGTTCAGGACGCGCGAGTCGGACGTTCAGGTCCACCGTGTCGAACGTTCGGGACCGGTGAGTTCTACGTTCAGGGGTGTGCCCTTCGGTTGTCCCGCAGGCGGGTGGTGCGGGACGACCGAAGGGCGGGCTACTTCGTGCCGTGCTTCACAGGGTCGGGTACAGCGGGTGCTTGGCTGCCAGCACGTCGACCCGCGCGCGCAGTTCCGCCAGGTCCGGTGACGGCTGGAGGGCGGCTGCGATGATGTCGGCCACCTCGGTGAAGTCCGCTGCGCCGAAGCCTCGCGTGGCCAGGGCCGGGGTGCCGATGCGCAGGCCGGAGGTGACCATCGGGGGGCGGGGGTCGTTCGGCACCGCGTTGCGGTTGACCGTGATGCCGACCTCGTGCAGGCGGTCCTCGGCCTGCTTGCCGTCCAGTTCGGACGCCACCAGGTCGACCAGCACGAGGTGGACGTCGGTGCCGCCGGTGAGGACCTTCACGCCTGCGGCGGTCGCGTCGGGCTGTGACAGGCGGTCGGCGAGGATCTTGGCGCCCTCGACCGTGCGGCGCTGGCGGTCGGCGAACTCCGGGGACGCGGCGTGCTTGAAGGCCACCGCCTTGCCCGCGATCACGTGTTCCAGCGGGCCGCCCTGCTGGCCGGGGAACACCGCCGAGTTGATCTTCTTGGCCAGGTCCGGCTCGTTGGTCAGGATGACCCCGCCGCGCGGGCCGCCCAGCGTCTTGTGCGTGGTGGTGGTCACCACGTGCGCGTGCGGCACCGGGCTGGGGTGCAGGTCCGCCGCCACCAGGCCGGCGAAGTGCGCCATGTCCACCATCAGGTAGGCCTCGACCGAGTCGGCGATGCGGCGGAACTCGGCGAAGTCCAGCTGGCGCGGGTAGGCCGACCAGCCGGCCACGATGAGCTTGGGCCGGTGCTCCTGGGCGAGCCGCTCGACCTCGGCCATGTCGACCCGGCCGTCGGTGTCCGACACGTGGTAGGGCACCACGTTGTAGAGCTTGCCGGAGAAGTTGATCCTCATGCCGTGCGTCAGGTGGCCGCCGTGCGCCAGGTCCAGGCCCAGGATCGTGTCGCCGGGCTGGAGCAGGGCGAACATGGCGCACGCGTTGGCCTGCGCGCCCGAGTGCGGCTGCACGTTGGCGAAGCCCGCGCCGAACAGCGCCTTGACCCGCTCGATGGCCAGCCGCTCGATCACGTCGACGTTCTCGCAGCCGCCGTAGTAGCGGCGGCCCGGGTAGCCCTCGGCGTACTTGTTGGTCAGCACCGAGCCCTGCGCCTGGAGCACCGACACCGGCGTGAAGTTCTCGGAGGCGATCATCTCCAGCGTGCTCTGCTGCCGGTGCAGCTCGGCGGCGACCGCGTTCGCGACCTCCGGGTCGAACTCCGCGAGGGAGGTGTTGAAGTGCTCGGACATGTGGATCTCTCTCCTGGGGTCAGCTGGTTCGCTTGTAGAACGGCAGGGCGACGACTTCCACCGGCTCGTGCTTGCCCCGGACGTCGACGAACAGCGACGTGCCCGGCCGGGTGTGGTCGACGGCCACGTAGGCCATGGCCACCGAGTAGCCCAGCGTCGGCGACAGGGCGCCGCTGGTGACCTCGCCGATCGGGTCGCCCGCCGCGTCCAGCACCGGGTACCCGTGCCGCGGCGCGCGGCGCGAGGTGGTCTTCAGGCCGACCAGGGTGGTGTCCACGCCCCGCTCGGCGACGGCGGCCAGCGCGTCGCGGCCGACGAAGTCGCCCGGCTTGTCGAGCTTGACCACCCGGCCCAGGTTCGCGTGGAACGGCGTGCGCTCGCGGCCCAGCTCGTTGCCGTACAGCGGCATGCCCGCCTCCAGGCGCAGCGTGTCGCGGCAGCCGAGGCCGGCGGGCTTCAGGTCGTGCGGCGCGCCGGCCTCCAGCAGCGCCCGCCACACGTGGGGCGCGTCGGCCGGTGCGGTGAACAGCTCGAAGCCGTCCTCGCCGGTGTAGCCGGTGCGGGCCAGCAGCACGGGCTTGCCCGCCACCTCGGTCGGGTAGGAGGCGTAGTACTTGACCGTCGACAGGTCGGTGGGCGTGAGGCCTTCGAGGATCGCCGTGGAGCTCGGGCCCTGGACGGCGAGCAGCGCGTAGTCGGTCGAGCGGTCCTCGACGGTGGTGTCGAAGCCCTCGGCCCGCGCCACCAGCGCCTCGTGCACCACGGCCGCGTTGGAGGCGTTCGCCACGACCAGGTACTCCTGGTCACCCAGCCGGTAGACGATCAGGTCGTCGACCACGCCGCCGTCGGCCTCGCAGATCATGGTGTAGCGGGCGCGGCCGACGCCGATCGCGGAGGCGTGCCCGACCAGGGCGCGGTCCAGCGCGGCGCCCGCCTCCGGCCCGGTGAGCACGATCTCACCCATGTGGGTCAGGTCGAACAGGCCCGCCGACGTCCGCACCGCGCGGTGCTCGGCCAGCTCGCTGTCGTAGCGCAGCGGCATCCGCCAGCCCGCGAAGTCGGTGAACATGGCGCCCAGCGCCTCGTGCTCGGCGTGCAGGGGCGTGCGGCGGCTTTCCATCAGGCGCGGTCCTCCGGGGGTGCGGACATGCCGGTAGCGCCGACCGGTCGGGTCGGCGGGCACGTGTGGGAGATGACACGGTCCATCGGAGACTCCTCGTCTGAGTGAGCCTCCCCCTCTGTCATGAGCCTGAGAGCTTCGCCGCTGGTGAGCGGCTTGCACCGTGGGCGAGGCGCACCGGGCGCCTGCTTTCCAGAGTTGCCTTCATCGGCGGTAGCTGTGCCTGAGAGATTCCGGGGAGGGGTTGCTCCTTCGGCGCCCCAGCTCACCTGGGGACTCTCCCGCGCGACGTCGACGGCCGTGTTCAGTTGGTACCGCCAGACGCTAGGCGGGCCCGGCGGCCCGGTCAACCCTGGTCACAGGGCCTTGCCGGTCCGGAGGCTCTCCACGACCCTGCGCTCGGCGTAGAACGACACGAACGGGATCGTGCCGGCGAGCAGCACCAGGGCCGTGGCCTTGATCGACCAGCGGGCCTTGAGCGCCAGGTCGACGGTCAGCACCAGGTAGATCGCGTAGAGGAAGCCGTGCACCGGGCCGACGATCCGCATCATGGTCTCGCTGTCGCCCACGTACTTGGCGAACATGGCGGCCACGAGCAGCAGCAGGCCGACACCGACCACGTAAGCCATGAACCGGAACCTGGTCAACGCGCCGTTCATCGCCCTACCTTCGCTTCACCGCTGGTCCCGCGCGTGCAACTCGGCGAGCATGCGGTTGTAGGCCGCCAGCTCGTCGTCCTCGTCGTCGTGCGCTCTCCTGACGGGCTCAACCGTAACGACCCGGCCGGCCGGGTCGCCCACCGGCTCCTCGGCCGGGTTGGCGGCCTCCGCCTTGCGCTGGGCGTCCAGCTTGCGGATGCGCCACACCATGAAGGCGGGGAAGAGGCCGAACAGGGGCCACTGGAAGACGTAACCGAGGTTCTGGAACGTGCCGCCCGCCTCGGAGAACCGCGCCCACTGCCAGTAGGCGAGGCCGCAGCACACGATGAGGGAGAGCAGGCAGACCAGCGCGATGGCGGTCCGCTTGGGGGTGATGAGGCCCGGCACGAACTCCAGGGTACTTCGCGTGCCGAGCAGGTCGAACGGTCGGGTTTGCCGAGTTCACCCGGTTCACCCGGTTCGGCTCGGTGCGGGTCCGTGCGCCTCTTCCGTGCGCCTCTGTCGGTCGCGGCATCCCTGCCGGTCACGGCGGCGTGCCGGTCACGGCGGTGCGCTCGGGACCCGTGTTGGGCGAGGGCTCCTCCCGCAGGAGCCCACCCCTCGGGCTTGGGCTCCCGACCACAGGAGCCCGCCCCTCTCGTTCCGGACTAGGCCACGCCGTCCCGGCGTTGCCTCTGCAACCTGGCCACGCACCAGGCCGCCGCACTGCCTCGACGCAGGTGCTGGAGCACCGTCATCGGTCCGAGCCGACGACCGAGGTCGGCGGGCGTGAGCCCGGCCGCCCGGTAGTCCAGAGCGCGCTGGTCCAGCGGGCTGATGCCCGCGTCCCACCACTGCTCCGCCTCGGACAGGTCGCCCACCAGCTGCCAGTAGCTGGCGGCGGCCGCGAGCAGGGCCTCGGGCACCTCGGGCGCCCGCTTCCGCATCGCCGCCACGTAGGCGGGGTCAGCGGACTCGACCCGCACCAGGCCACGGGGACCACCACTCGCCCGCTGCACGGGGATGCCGGGGGACGGCGGGGCTTCCGCGAGCCACGCGTCCTTGATCCGGTTCACCTCTTGCAGCTCCGCGTCGTCCGAGCGCTCAGCCGCCCACTGCCGCAGCAGCTCGTCGACTCCGGAGTCCTCGACCATTCTGCCTCCTCATCGGTCGAAGATCAGCCAATGCAGCGCACCGTATTAGCGGGTACCGACAACCGCTAGACCCCGGTTTGTCAAAAACCCTGTTACCAGCGCGTTATAGCCCTCATTCCACCCGTACGGTCCAACGATGGAAGCCCGATGTCACTGCTGGTGACCGCACTGAGCGGAGTTCGGCGGGCCGCTACGCGAAGAGGCTGCGGACGAAGGTGATGATCGACTGAGCGCCCTGCTCAAGCCACCCGAGCGCCGTGCGCACCGCTTCGGCCGACTCGTTCGGCTGGGTGATCAGGAGGAACAGCACCAGCGCGACCGCCGCCAGCGTCACCACCTTCTTGACGTTCACTGATCGGTCTCCGTCCGCATCACGGGGCAGGGGCAGGCGGGCGCGTGCCCGCCGCGTCACCCGACATGCTCCCTCATTCACCCGGATGACGAACGCCAAACCCCCTGTGATCCCCCAGGCGGTGGCGTGGACAACCACGCAGACGCACATCGACCCCGCCCGGTGTCACCCGAACGGACTATCAAGGGCACCTGCGGTCCCGCCGATCACCTAGATACGGGCACTCGCCCACCCCCCATGGCACGAACACCGGAGTTGAGCGACACCATCACGTCCGTACTGCTCCTCACCTGTTTGCGGCGGGTCGCGCACCTAGCGTGACAAAGCCCGATGTCGGCCGCCGATATTTTTCACCACCTCTTCAGGTGATTTTTCGCGCCCATTCACGATCACCGGATGAACCGGAACAGCCGGATCGACCGGAACGCGCCGGAGACCGACCGGGAGACCCGGTGATCGAGCGGAACACCCCGGAGGGTGAACTCCCGGGCCGACCGGTCGAATGAGCGGTCCCGCAGCGTCGAACGGCGGGCGCCGAAGGTGGGTCGCGACCAGTCGAACGGTCGAGTCCCGCGAGTCGAACGCCCGGCCCGAGGAGTCGACCGGCGCTCAGCCGACCACGCCGGCGCGCCGCAGCTCCGCCACCTCGTCCGCCGCCAGCCCCAGCTCCGCCAGCACCTCCGCCGTGTGCTCGCCCACCGCGGGCGGCGGGGCGGGCACGGCCGCCGGGGTCCGGTCGAACCGCGGCGCGGGCGCCGGCTGGGTCGTGCCGCCCACCTCCACGAACGCCCCGCGCTCCGCGTTGTGCGCGTGCCCCGGGGCCTCGCCGGGGGCCAGCACCGGCGCCAGGCACGCGTCCGCGCCACCCGCCAGCGCCGCCCACTCGTCCCGCGTCCGCGTGGCCACCGCCGCCGCGATCCGGGACCTCAGCTCGGGCCAGTTCGCGGGGTCGTGCCTGCTCGGCACGTCCTCCCCCGCCAACCCGAGCACGGTCAGCAGCTCGGCGTAGAACTTCTCCTCCAGCGCGCCGACGCTGACGTACTTGCCGTCCGCCGCCTCGTACACGTCGTAGAACGGCGCGCCGCCGTCCAGCAGGTTCTCGCCGCGGCCGCCCGGCCACGCACCCGCCGCCGACATGCCGTGCAGGAACGTGGTCAGCAGCGCCGCGCCGTCGACCATCGCCGCGTCCACGACCTGGCCCCGCCCGGACCGGTCCCGCTCGTACAGGGCGGCCAGCAGCCCGAGCGCCAGCAGCAGCCCGCCGCCGCCGAAGTCGCCGACGACGTTCAGCGGCACGGTCGGCGGCGCGCCGGCCCGGCCGATCGGCTCCAGCGCGCCGGCCACCGCGATGTAGTTGATGTCGTGCCCCGCCCGGTCGGCCAGCGGACCGGTCTGCCCCCACCCGGTCATCCGCCCGTAGACCAGGCGCGGGTTGCGGGCCAGGCACTGCGCGGGGCCGATGCCCAGGCGCTCCGTCACGCCGGGCCGGAAGCCCTCGACCAGCACGTCCGACCGCGCGACCAGCCGGAGCACCAGGTCGACGCCCTCCGGGCGGCGGATGTCCACGCCGATCGACCGGCGGCCGCGGCCGAGCACGCCGACCGGCACCTCCGCGCCGCCGCCGACGCGGTCGACCCTGGTCACGGACGCGCCCAGGTCCGCGAGCACCATGCAGCCGAACGGGGCGGGCGCCAGCCCGGCCAGCTCGACGACCTCCAGCCCCTCCAGCGGCCCGGCCATCTAGAGGGACCTCGCGATGATTTCCTTCATGATCTCGTTCGTGCCGCCGTAGATCTTCTGCACGCGCGCGTCCGCCCACGCGCGCGCGATGGGGTACTCGGTCATGTAGCCGTAGCCGCCGAAGAGCTGGACGCACTCGTCGACCACGTGGCACAGGCGCTCGGTCGCCCACCACTTGGCCATCGCCGCCGTGGGCACGTCCAGCCGCCCGACCAGGTGCTCGGTGACGCACTCGTCGACGAACGCCCTGGTCACGCGCGCCTCGGTGGCGCACTCGGCCAGCGTGAACCGGGTGTTCTGGAACTTGATCAGCTCCCGCCCGAACGCCGTCCGCTCCTTGACGTAGGACAGGGTCAGGTCCACCGCCGCCTCGATGCCCGCGATGGACGCCACGGCGATGATCAGCCGCTCCTGGGGCAGCTGCTGCATGAGCTGGATGAACCCCTGGCCCTCGCCGGTGCCCAGCAGGTTCGCGGCGGGCACGCGGACGTCGTCGAAGAACAGCTCGGCGGTGTCCTGCCCCTTCATGCCGACCTTGTCGAGCACGCGGCCCCGGCGGAAACCGGGCGCGTCCGCGGTCTCCACGACCAGCAGCGAGATGCCCGTGGCGCCCTGCGCGGGGTCGGTCTTGGCGACCACGACGACCAGGTCGGCCTGCACGCCGTTGGTGATGAAGGTCTTGGAGCCGGTGAGCACGTACTCGTCGCCGCGCCGCAGCGCCCGCGTCTTGATGTTCTGGAGGTCGGACCCGCCGCCGGGCTCGGACATGGCGATCGCGCCCACGAGCTCGCCGGACGCGAGCCGGGGCAGCCAGCGGCGCTTCTGCTCCTCGGTGCCGTAGGCGAGGACGTAGTGGGCGACGATCCCGCTGTGCACGCTGTTGCCCCACGAGCTGTCGCCGGCCCGCGCCTGCTCCTCCAGCAGCACCGCCTCGTGCGCGAAGGTGCCGCCACCGCCGCCGTACTCCTCCGGGATCGACAGGCACAGCAGGCCCAGCCCGCCCGCCTTGGTCCAGAACTCCCGGTCGACCTGCTTCTGCGCGGCCCAGCGCTCCTGGTGGGGGACGGCCTCCTTGGCGAAGAACGCGCGGGCCAGCTCGCGCAGCTGGTCCAGGTCCTCTGTCATCCACGGCGAACGGCGAGTTGGCATGGTGTCGACGGTGCCACCGGCCGGGCGGGGCCGCCATGACCGGGACGTGCCACTCGGGCGGTCGATCGTGAGCGCAATTGTCAAGCCGGTGCACCGGACCGGGTGAGGGAGCACACCTCCGGGGCACGGGGTGAGCTAATAAGTCACCTGTCGCGGTCATGGGCGTGGGCCGCCGCGGTCCCTACCGTGGGGTGCATGAGCGAAGCCTTGATCTTCGACGCGGTGCGCACACCGCGGGGCAGGGGAAAGCGCGGTTCGCTGCACTCCGTCAAGCCGATCACCCTGGCCTCCGGGGTGCTCGCGGCGCTGGCGCGGCGCAACGACCTGGACACCTCGGCGGTGGACGACGTGGTGCTCGGCGTGGTGTCGCCGGTCGGCGAGCAGGGCGCGGACATCGCGCGCACGGCCGTGCTCGCGGCGGGTTGGGACCTGCGGCCGGCGGGGGTGCAGCTCAACCGGTTCTGCGCGTCGGGCCTGGAGTCGGTGAACCTGGCGGCGGCGAAGGTGGCGTCCGGGTTCGAGGACCTGGTGGTCGCGGGCGGCGTCGAGTCGATGTCGCGGGTGCCGATGGGCTCCGACGGCGGCGCGTGGATGGCCGACCCCGAGACGAACATGGCGACCAACTTCGTGCCGCAGGGCGTGAGCGCGGACCTGATCGCCACGCTGGAGGGTTTCACCCGGGAGGACGTGGACGCCTACGCGCTGCGCTCGCACCAGCGGGCGACCCTGGCGCGGGACAAGGGGTGGTTCGAGAAGTCCCTGGTCCCGGTGGTCGACCGGAACGGCGCGGTGGTCCTCGACCACGACGAGGCGATCCGGCCGGAGACCACGATGGAGGGCCTGGCCAAGCTCAAGCCGTCCTTCGCCTTCCACGGCGACCTGGGCTTCGACGCGGTGGCCATCGACCGCTACCCCGCCGTCGAGCGCATCGACCACGTCCACACGCCGGGCAACTCGTCGCAGATCGTGGACGGCGCGGCGGCGATGCTGATCGGCAGCGCCCGGAGCGGCCGGGAGCTGGGGCTGACGCCCCGCGCGCGGATCATCGCCACGGCGGTCGTCGGCACCGAGCCCACGATCATGCTCACCGGTCCCGCGCCCGCCGCCCGCAAGGCGCTGGAGAAGGCGCGGCTGACCGTCGAGGACATCGACCTGTTCGAGATCAACGAGGCGTTCTCGTCGGTGGTGCTGAGGTTCCGGCGCGAGCTGGACCTGCCCGACGAGAAGGTCAACGTCAACGGCGGCGCGATCGCGCTGGGCCACCCGCTCGGCGCGACCGGCTGCATGATCCTCGGCACCCTGCTCGACGAGCTGGAGCGCCGGGACCTGCGCCGGGGCCTGGCCACGCTGTGCGTGGGCGGCGGCATGGGCATCGCGACGATCATCGAGAGGGTGTAGATGACCATCCACTTCGAGCGGGACGACGAGGGGATCGTCACGCTCACCATGGACATGTCGGGCTCGGCGAACGTGATGAACGCCGAGTACCACCGGGCGATGGGCGAGGCGGTCGCGCGGCTGGAGGCCGAGCGCGACGACGTCACCGGTGTCGTGCTGACCTCGGCGAAGAAGACCTTCTTCGCGGGTGGCGACCTGAACCTGCTGGTCCGGGTCACGCCGGACGGCGCCGCCGAGGCGCTCGGGTTCCTGGAGGAGGTCAAGGGCCAGTTGCGGCGCCTGGAGCGGCTGGGCAGGCCGGTCGTGGCGGCGATCAACGGCGCCGCGCTCGGCGGCGGGTTCGAGATCGCGCTGGCCTGCCACCACCGGGTGGTGCTGGACGACGACCGGATCAAGCTCGGCCTGCCGGAGGCGACGCTGGGGCTGCTGCCCGGCGGTGGCGGCGTGACGCGCTTGGTGCGGCTGCTGGGCGTGCAGCCGGCGCTGCCGCTGCTGATGGAGGGCAAGCAGCTGCGGCCGGCGCGGGCGCTCCAGGCCGGGCTGGTGCACGAGCTGGCCGCCACGCGCGAGGAGCTGGTCGAGAAGGCGCGGGCGTGGATCAGGGCCAACCCCGAGCCCGTGCAGCCGTGGGACCGGCCCGGGTACTCGGTGCCCGACGTGCGGGTCGGCGACCCGAACCTGTACGGGCTGCTGGCCGCCGCGCCCGCCGTGCTGCGGAAGAAGACGCACGGCGCGTACCCGGCGCCGGAGAAGATCCTGGCCGCGGCCGTCGAGGGCGCGCTCGTGGACTTCGACACGGCGCTCCGGGTGGAGGGCCGGTACTTCGTCGAGCTGGTCACCGGCCAGGTCGCCAAGAACATGATCACCACGTTCTGGTTCCAGCTCAACGCGATCACCGCGGGCGGGTCGCGCCCCGACGGCGTGGCGCGGACGGAGGTGACCAGGGTCGGCGTGCTCGGCGCGGGCATGATGGGCGCGGGCATCGCCGAGGTCAGCGCCAAGGCGGGCATCGAGGTCGTGCTCAAGGACGTGGCGCTGGAAGCGGCCCGGAAGGGCGCGGGCGACACGCCCGGCATCACGCCCACCGACTCCGACGCCGACCTGGCGGGCTGCGACCTGGTGATCGAGGCGGTCTTCGAGGACCGCGAGCTGAAGAACCGGGTGCTGCCCGCGGCCGAGGCGGCGGCCCTGCCGGACGCGGTGATCGCCTCCAACACCTCCACGCTGCCGATCACCGGCCTGGCGTCGGCCGTGCAGGACCCGACGCGGTTCATCGGCCTGCACTTCTTCTCGCCGGTGCCGAAGATGCGGCTGGTGGAGATCATCCGCGGCGAGAAGACCTCGGACGAGACGCTGGCCCGCGCGTTCGACTACGTGCTCCGGATCGGCAAGACCCCCATCGTGGTCAACGACAGCCGCGGCTTCTACACCTCGCGGACCTTCGGCACCTACGTCACCGAGGCCGTGTCGATGGTGGCCGAGGGCGTGTCGCCGGCGCTGGTCGAGAACGTCGCCAGGCGCGCCGGCATGGCCGTGGGCCCGCTGGCGGTGTCCGACGAGGTGACGCTGACCCTGCCGCTCAAGATCCGGGACCAGGCGCTGGCCGACGACCCGGCGAACGCGGGCGCGCTGGGCGACCACCCGGCGTTCGCGGTGCTGGAGGAGCTGGTGGCCGAGGGGCGCACCGGCAAGTCCGGCGGGGCCGGGTTCTACGAGTACCCCGAGGGCGGGAAGAAGTCCCTGTGGCCGGGGCTCCGGCGCTACGCCAGGGCCGAGGCGGGCGTGACCGAGCGGGACGTCGAGGACCGGCTGCTGTTCATCCAGTCGCTGGAGGCGATCCGGTGCCTGGACGAGGGCGTGCTGACCTCGGTGGGCGACGCGAACGTCGGCAGCGTCCTCGGCTTCGGCTTCGCGCCGTGGAGCGGCGGCACGGTGCAGTTCGTCAACTCGTACGGGTTGCGCGAGTTCGTGGAGCGGGCGGACTACCTGGCCGACACCTACGGCGAGCGGTTCCGGCCGCCGACGTCGCTGCGCGAGCGCGCGGCGCGCGGCGAGGCGTTCTGATCAGCGGTTCCCGCCGGTCTGCGGCGCGGCCCCGGTGCGGTAGGCGCCGGGGCTGCTGCCCGTCCACCGCTTGAACGCCCGGTGGAACGCGCTCGCCTCGGAGAACCCGAGCCGCAGCGCCAGCTCCTCGACCGACTCGCCGCCGCGCACCAGGCTCGCCACCGCCTGGTCGCGCAGCAGCTGCTCGCGCACCTCGCGGAACGACGTGCCCTCGGCGGCGAGCCTGCGCCGCAGCGTGGGCGCGCTCACCCCCAGGCCCGCGGCCACCTCGTCCAGGCCGGCCGCGCCGCCGCCGAGCACGCGGCGCACCAGGCTGGAGGTGTCCGCGCCGTAGTCGCGCCGCGACAGCAGCTCGGCCGGCGAGCCGCGCAGGAACCGCTTCAGCGCCGCCTCGTCCTGGACCACCGGCATCCGCAGGAACCGGGTGTCGAAGCGCAGCGTGGTCGTCGGCGCGCCGAACCGCAGGGGCGCGCCGAAGATCAGGTGGTACTCGGCGGCGTGCGGCGGCTCGGGGTAGGCGAGGTCGACGCCGCGCAGCGGGATGCGCCGCCCGATCAGCCACGACGAGAACCGGTGCCACAGCACCAGCAGCGACTCGACCAGGAACCGGTCCGGGTCGTCCACGCCCGCGGCGTCCAGGGTGAACGTGGCCGCGCCGTCCCGCTCGCCCAGCGCCATCGCGGGCCGCACGTCGAACAGCGCGTAGAACCCCAGGCCGCGCCGGAGCGCCTCCTCCAGCGAGGCGCAGTGCACCGCGAGCAGGCACATCGTGGGGAACGTGCCGCGCTTGCTCGGCTGCGGGCCGAGGCCCATGAACTCGTCGTCCAGCACCTCCCACAGCGTCTGGACGAGCCTCGTGTACTGGGCGGGGGTGACGCGGGCGCGCTCGTCGGCCAGCAGGCCCTCGCCGATGCCCGCCGGGCCCAGGAACCCGGCCGCGCCGTGACCGCGGCGCAGGGCTCCGCGCAGGGCGGCGTGGACGTAGTGGATGGCGATGGTCCTGGTGAGCATCGCCCGTCAGTGTGCCCGAAGTGCCGAGAGCGGCGGCGCGGCGTGGGGAGAGAGAGGCTTGCCGCGCCGCCGCCAACGGGTGGCCCACCCCAGTGAGCCGGCTCCTCGTCGATGGGGCATCCGCCCGCCCACCCACGAGGGACGTTGTGGCACCTATCACTTTAAGTGGTCTAGACCAGATACGTCAATACGGCGAAAAGGCTATAGGTGGCCCAGACCACCGCCTCGTGTTTCCGCTGCGTGTCAAGCTCGTGCCAGCGGTGCTACGCCGAAGCCGGCGGAGAACCTCTGGCACCAGATCACGACGCTGCGGACCCCCGACAGGTCCGTGCCGGCGGGCACCTCGTACACCTGGTTGCCCCTGTTCGCCTTCAACTTGCCCAGGTTCGTGAAACCGGAGCCGAACGCCGCCTCCTCCGCCTCGGCGGGCCGCGCCGACAGGTAGACGTACAGGTCGGGCCCGTCGCTGGTGTCCAGCGACTCGAACTGCACCGCGTGCCCGCCGCCGGGCAGCCGGACCAGGGAGGCGCTGCCGGTGGTGGCGTGTTCGAGCGACCGGAACGGCCCGGAGGCCACCACGACCGGGCCCTCCGGCTGCGGCCGCGTCGTGCCGGTGGTCGTGCCGGCGGTCATGCCGGTGGTCATGCCGGTGGTCGTGGGGCCGGTGGTCGTGGGGCCGGCGGGCACGAGCAGCGCTTCGTCGGCGGTCCGGTCCGTCCACAGCCGCCACGGCTGGAACAGGTACAGCCCCACCACGAGCGCGACCACCACGACACCGGCAACCCCGGCCACCACTACCCGCTTGGACATCTCACGCCTCTCGAAGTCGTCGTCTGGGACGACTCTGGCGAAACAAGGGGCGACGTGGGCCCCGAAACGCCTTACGAAGTTCTGACGTGTGCCGGGCGCGTTGTTAGGGTCGCCGGGTGGATGAACGGACCGGTCTGGTGGTCGTGTGCGCGCTGATGGCGGGCTGCGCCGCGTTCGGGCCGTTCCCGCACCCGGTGCCACTGCTTTTCGGCATCGCGGCGGCCGCCGCGGCCAACGCCGCGTTCCCGCTGATGCGCACCTTCGGCGCGGCCCTGCTCGGCGGGGTGGCCGCGACGGGCATCGCGCTGGCGCCGGTCGCGTACGTCACCTGCTCGGCCGAGAAGTTCACCGACGTCTTCGCCTGCACGGGTGACGCGCCGACGTGGCACATGACCGGGTCCGTGCTGGTGGCGGGCCTGTCGGGAGCGGGTCTGGTGCTGGCCCGCGTGCTCGGCACGGCGGCGCTGGAGCGGCAGCTCGCCGCGAGTCGGCGCCGGGGCGACGTGGGGTGAGCGCCCCGCTCTTCGTGAAGTTCACTCGTCCGAACAAGTGACTCACCCTCGGTGGACCTCGCGGTGGTGCGGCCCGGCGCCCGAAGTCCCGGGTGACCGCGTCCGGCGGGGGTGATCGCGGCGATCCGGCGCGGCAAGCGTTTGCCCTGCCGTGGGACGCCCGATCGGGTGCACGGACTACGACGGCGGCGGTGACCGGCACTCCTGGTGAACGACCTGGTGAGCGGGGTGCGATCCGCTGAGCGGAAGGGTGAGCGGACCGCCGTCACCGCCGGGCCGTTCCGCTCGTTGACCGCACCGGAGCGGAAAGCCGTGCTCAGCGGAGTGGACCGGGTGGCGGAGCCCGCCGGGGCGCACTGGGTGCGGCAGGACGGGTCCGGAGGGCGGTACTGTTCAGCCGCTCACCTTGCGCCAGGAGTGCGTTCTGCGGAGGAGGCCGGCTGTGCGGGTGCTGTGGGCGACGTGCGGCTTGGCCGTTGCGGCGTCGGCGCTGACGGGTGTTCTCATCGGGGTCTACCTCGACGGGGTGAACGACCGGGACCAGGCCGAGACGCCGATCTCCACGTGGATCACCGAGCGGCCCTCCACCTCGACCAGCACGGTCCCGCCGTCGAGCGGCGCGACCCCGGACGCCCTGTCCCCGACGCCCGGCTCCACGACCACGACCAGGCCCACCACCACGACGACGGCCCCCGCCGCACCGCCGCCGCCACCGCGCCAACCGACCACCGAGGCGCCCCCGACGACGACGGTCACCACCACCCCGTCGACGCGCAGCACCGCCTGGCCGTGCAGCCCCCTCAACCCCCTGCCACCCCCGCACTGCAACGACTGACCCCGCGCGTGTCCTCCACTCGGGCATCGCGTGTCCTCCGGTCGGGCATCGCGTGTCGTCCGGTCGGGCATCGCGTGTCGTCCACTCGGGCGCGGTGAGCCGGCAGGTGGGTGAGCCCCGGTGACGGCGCTCGTCAACGGAGCCGAAACGCCGTCGTCCCCGGGCCGCAACGTCGGCGGACCAGCCTGGGTGCCATGGAGCCCACACCGAAGACCTGGCGGTTGCGCGTCGAGCTGGACGACAGCCCGGGCGCCCTGGCCCGGATCACCATCCGGCTGGCCGAGCGGGACTGCAACGTGCTGGCCCTGTCCGTGATCCCGGTGCCCGGCGGCGTGGTCGACGAGCTGGTCGTGCGCGCCGCGCCCGGCCTGCTGCCCGCCGACCTGGTGGCCGCGGTGCGCGCGGAAGGCGGTCGCTGCGCCGGCATCACCGCCGCTGACGTGCGGGACCTGGTCGACGCCCCGACGGCGGCGCTGCGCGCGGCCGGTCGGGCGGTGCGCGACCCCGGCTCCGCGTGCGAGGCGCTGCGGGTGGTGCTGGCGGCGGATTCCGTGGTGGTCGTGCCCGAGTCGCCCGGTTCGACGGGCTCGTCCGAGTCGGACGACCCGGACGACTCGGCCGGGCACCACGCGCGGCTGGTCTCGCGGGACGGCGCGGTCGTGCTCGCCCGGCGCGGCTGGGCGCCGTTCGCGCAGGTCGAGCTGGCACGGGCGCAGGCGCTGCTGGACCTGCTGGCGGCCGGCGGCACGCCCGCGCCGCAGCCCGCCGCGCTGCTGACCTCCGACGGGATGGCGCTGGTGCTGCGGCCGGGTCGGGCCGGTGACGAGGACGCCGTGGCCGACCTGCACGCCCGGTGCTCGATGGGCAGCCTGTTCAACCGGTACCACGCGGGGATGCGAACGGTGCCCCGGCGGTGGCTGCACCGGCTGCTCAGCCCGCCCCGCGGGACGACCACCGTGGCGCAGTGCGCGGACCGGGTGGTGGCGCTCGGGCAGCTCATCCCCCTGTCCACTCCGGACAGCGCCGAGGTGTCCCTGCTGGTGGAGGACGCCTGGCAGGGTCGGGGCGTGGGCACGGCGCTGCTCGGCGCCCTGGTCCGCGCGGCGCGGGCGGCCGGGTACCGGGAGCTGGTCGGCTGGTGCCTGCCCGCGGAGGACGGGCTGGTCCGCACGGCGGCGCGCGCGGGCCTGGCCCACTCGTCCCGGCGGGAGGACGGGCTGCTGCGGGTGTCGATCTCCACGGGCCACGCCGACATCACCGGTCCGGTGCAGTCGGAGAGCGCTTCCCGGCAGGTCGCCTCCGGCTAAGCTGGGGCCGGGTAAGGCAGATCGTCCGAGGAGTGGTGCCCGTGTCCGTCCAGTCGCACTCAGGCACCCGACCCACGCTGGAGGACGTGGCCGCGCGGGCGGGCGTCTCCCGTGCGACGGCCTCGCGGGTGCTCAACGCCTCCCCCAGGGTCAGCCCGGAGGCGCACGAGGCGGTCACGGCGGCCGTGGTCGAGCTGGGCTACCAGCCCAACCACGCGGCGCGGGCGCTGGTGACGCGGCGCAGCGGCGCGGTCGCCGTGGTGTTCTCCGAGCCCGAGCCGAAGATCTTCGACGACCCGCACTTCGCGTGGCTGATCCGGTCCGCGGCGCGGGCGCTGGCGGACGCCGACGTGCAGATGGTGCTCATGCTGGTGCACTCGCCGCAGGACCAGGCGCGGGCCGAGCGGTTCCTGGCGGGCGGTCACGTGGACGGCGCGCTGATGTTCGCGCCGCACAAGGGCGACCAGGTGCTGCTCGCGGCCCGGAAGCTGCCGCTGCCGGTGGTGTACGCGGGCCGGCCGTGGGGGTCGCTGCGCGGCATGCACCTGGTGGACCACGACAACGAGGGCGGCGGGCTGCTGGCCACCGAGCACCTCATCTCGATGGGCCGCAAGAGGATCGTCTCGGTGACCGGGCCGCTGGACGAGCACTCGGCGCGGGACCGGCTGGCCGGGTGGCAGCGGGCGGTCGGCGCCGACGACGAGACGACCGCGCTGATGACCGAGGAGGGCGGCTTCTCCCGCGAGGGCGGCAAGCGGGCGATGGAGGCGCTGCTGGCGCGCGTGCCCGACCTCGACGCGGCGTTCATCGCCTCGGACCACATGGCGGCGGGCGCGCTGGACGCGCTGCGCGAGGTCGGGAAGCGGGTGCCGGAGGACGTCGCGGTGGTGGGCTTCGACGACCACCCGATGATCGCGCCCCACACGTCCCCGTCGCTGACCAGCGTGCGGCAGGACACCACCGAGCAGGTGCGCCACATGGTGGCGCACCTGCTGCGGTTGTTGCGGGACGAACCGGTCAAGGCGAGGCGGGAAGTCCTGCCGACGTCGCTGGTCAAGCGCGAGTCCGCGCCGTAGGCGGTGGGGGCCGGCACCGTGGTTCGAGGGCCGCCCGGCTCGGCCGGACAGCCCTCGACAGGCCTCCCCGGACAGGTCCTGACAAGTCCTGGGCAGGCCCTCCACCGGCCCCGCCCCGAGCCGTCAGCCCAGGTCGTAGCCCTGCGCCGGCACGGCGTTCGCGCCGATCACCCGCGCCAGCGCCCGGCCGCTCCCCTTCACCGTCCGCACCTGCGTCCCGTAGTCCACGTGCACGATGCCGAACCGCTGGCTGTACCCCGCCGCCCACTCGAAGTTGTCCAGCAGCGACCACGCGAAGTACCCGCGCACGTCCACCCCCGCCTCCAGCGCCGCGTGCACCGCCCGCAGGTGGTCGACCAGGTACCTGGTCCGCTGCTCGTCCACCACCTCGCCGTCCACGACCCGGTCCGGGAAGGCCGACCCGTTCTCCGTGATCACCAGGGGCACGGCCACGTCGCGCCCGAGCCGCTCCAGCAGGGCGGTGAACGACGACGCCCGCACCTCCCACCCGAAACCGGTGACCTCGCCCCGCGGCGGCAGGAACTCCACGCCCCGCAGGCCCGGCCACGGCCCTTCCGCGACCACCGACGGGTCCGCCGCCGAGGCCACGCGGGTCGGGCTGTAGTAGTTCACGCCCATCCAGTCGACGGGGGTCGCGATCACGTCCAGGTCGCCGGGCCGCACCGCGGCCGCCCAGTCGCCCAGCCACGCGGTGTCGGCCAGCACGTCCTCCGGGTACCCGCGACCGGCCAGCGGGTCGAGGAACAGCCGGTTCTGGAGGCCGTCGACCTTGCGGGCCGCCTCCTCGTCCTCCGCCAGCGCCGCGCAGAAGTTCAGCACGATGGAGAACCGGTGGTCTGCGGGCGCCTGGGCGCGCATCGCCCGCAGCGCCAGCCCGTGCCCCAGCAGCAGGTGGTGCGCCGCCTCCAGCGAGCCCTTCGGGTCGACCACGCCGGGCGCGTGGACGCCGCTGGCGTAGCCGAGGAACGCCGAGCACCACGGCTCGTTCAGCGTGGTCCACTCCCGCACGCGGTCGCCCAGGTGGGCGTGCGCCAGCGCCGCGTAGTCGGCGAACCGGTGCGCCGTGTCGCGGTCGCGCCACCCGCCCCGGTCCTCCAGCGCCTGCGGCAGGTCCCAGTGGTAGAGCGTCACCACGGGCTGGATGCCGCGCCCCAGCAGCTCGTCGACCAGCCGGTCGTAGAACGCGAGCCCGCGCGGCTCCACCGGGCCGGACCCCTGCGGCTGGATGCGCGGCCACGCCAGCGAGAACCGGTACGAGCCGAGGCCGAGCGACGCCATCAGCTCCACGTCGGAGGCGTAGCGGTGGTAGTGGTCGCACGCCGGGTCGCCCGTGTCACCCCCCAGCACCGCGCCCGGCCTGGTCGCGAACGTGTCCCAGATGGACGGTCCCCGGCCGTCCTCGGTGGTCGCGCCCTCGATCTGGAACGCCGCCGTCGCCGCGCCCCAGGTGAAGCCGGGCGGGAAGCGCAGCAGGTCGACGTCGACCGCCGGGTCCGTCGTGGTCGCCGGAAAGTTCACCGAGAGATTCACCCCTTCACCGCGCCCTGCATGATGCCGCCGACGATCTGGCGGGCCAGCAGGACGAAGATCGCCACGACCGGCAGCACCGCGAGCGACGCGCCGGACAGCATCAGCGAGTAGTCCGTGTAGTAGCCGCTGGCCAGCGTAGACAGCGCCACCTGCACGGTGGGGCTGTCGTTCGGGTCCAGCACGATCAGCGGCCAGAAGAAGTCGTTCCACGCCGTCATGAACGTGAACATGCCCATCACCGCCGCCTGCGGCCGCACGGCCGGGAACGCCACGTGCCAGAACGTCCGCAGCACGTTGCAGCCGTCCACCCGCGCCGCCTCGACCAGCTCGTACGGCACCGACTCCTCGCACGCCTGCCGCATCCAGAACACCGAGAAAGCGCCGATCAGCGCGGGCACGACGACCGCCTGGAGCGTGCCGTACCAGTCGAGGTCGGACATCAGCATGTACAGCGGGATCACGCCGAGCTGCGTGGGCACCATCGACGTGCCGACCACGACCAGGAACAGCGAGTTGCGGCCCCGGAACCGCAGCCGCGCGAACGCGAACCCGGCCAGCGTGCCCAGGACGACGTTGCTGATCGCCACCGTGCCCGCGACCACCAGCGAGTTCTGCATGGCGAGCCAGAAGTCGACGGTGTCGAAGACCCGGGTGAGGTTCTCCACCAGGTTGCCGCCCGGCACCAGCGACGGCACCGCGTCGCCGAGCGCCGAGTTGTCCTTGCTGGCGATCAGGAACGAGTAGTACAGCGGGAACACCGACGCGAGCAGCACCACGACCAGCAGCGCGTAGGAGAGCGGGCCCGCGTGCGCGACGGAGAAGCGCGACGCGCCGCGCGGCGCTCTGCCGGAACCCTTGCCGGGAGCCCTGCGCGGCGCCTCCCGGGACGCCTCCCGGGTCGTCTCCCCGGGCGCAACGACCGCCATCCGCCTCACCCCTTCGACGCGATGCGCCGCGCCACCGCGAAGTTGACCAGTGCCACCACGAGCACCAGCAGGAACAGCACCCACGCGATGGCCGACGAGTAGCCCGCGTCGAACAGCCGGAAGCCCTTCTCGTACAGGTACATCACCAGGGTCTGGAACTGCCGGTCGTCACCGCCGGTGCCGGTGGCCGTGCCGCCCGGGTCGAACAGCTGCGGCTCGACGAACAGCTGCATGCCGCCGATGGTGGACACGATGACGGTGAACAGGATGGTCGGCCGGATGCTGGGCACCGTGATGGACCAGAACACCCTCCAGCGGGAAGCGCCGTCGAGCATCGCCGACTCGTACATGTCCTTGGGCACCGACTGCATGGCCGCCAGGAAGATCAGCGCGTTGTAGCCGGTCCACCGCCACATGACCATCGAGCTGATGGCCAGGTGCGAGGCCCACGTCTCGGCGCGCCAGTCCACCGGGTCGATCCCCACCACGCCGAGCAGGTGGTTGACGATGCCGAAGTCGCGGCCGAACAGCTGCGCGAACACCAGCGCGACCGCGGCCACCGAGATGACGTTGGGCAGCAGCACGCCCGCCCGCCAGAACGCCCGGCCGCGCAGCCCCCGGTCGAGCAGGGCGGCCAGTCCGAGCGCGGCCAGCAGCTGCGGGATCGTGGACAGCAGGAACAGGCTGAGGGTGTTGCCCAGCGCGTTCCAGAAGTTCTCGTCGGCCAGCAGCTCGGTGTAGTTGGCCAGGCCGGTGAAGCCCTGGTCGCCGTCGATGAGCTGCCAGTCGTGCAGCGAGACCCACGCGGTGTAGAGCAGCGGGTAGAGCCCGAAGACGCCGAACACCAGGAAGAACGGCGCGACGACCAGGTACGGCGTGTACCTGGTGTCCCAGCGCCCCAACCGGTCCCGCCACGACGGCCGCCCGGCGGGGGGCGGGACGGGGCCGGCGCCCCGCCCCGCCCCCGTCCGCTCCGGTGCGACCGTCACTTGATCGCGTCCCGGGCTTCCCGGACCGCCTGGGCGAACGCCTCGGCGGTGGACTGCTTGCCGCTCTCCACGCGGGAGAGGGCGTTGTTGAACACCGGGGTGACGACCGAGTCCTTGGTGCCGCGGTAGGTCGGCTGGAGGCTCTCCGCGGAGTTGCCGAAGATCTCGCCGACGGGCGCGGAGTTGAAGTACTCGTTCTTGGTCGCGGTGACCTCGGGGTCCTGGTACGCGGCGGGCTCGCTGGGCAGGTTGCCGGTCTCCTTGAAGATCCGCTTCTGCTGCTCGGGCGCGGTCAGCCACTTGGCCAGCTCGTAGGCCTCCTCGGTGTGCTCGCCCTGCTTGGGCACGGCCAGGAACGAGCCGCCCCAGTTGCCGCCGCCACCGGGCGCGGCGGCCACGTCCCACTTGCCCGCGGCCTCGTCGCCCGCGCCCGCCTTGATCAGCGCGAGGGCCCACGCGGGGCAGGTGGTGGTGGCGAAGGACGCCTGCTTGAGGGCGACGTTCCAGTCCTGGCTGAACGAGGCCAGCGCGCCGGTCTGCTTCTTCTCGCCCAGGGTGGCGGCCAGCTCGAAGGCCTCCTCCACCTTGGTGTTCCGGTCACCGATGAAGGAGTCGTCGGCCTTGGCGAAGTAGCCCTCCTCGGTCTGGTCGAGGATCGCCTTGTAGACGTTCTGGGCGGTGTCGACGAACTTCTTGTCCGGCGTGGCGGCGGTGAAGGTGTCGGCGACCTTGAGGTAGTCCTCCCAGGTCGGCCACAGCTTGCCGACCTCCTCGCGCTCGGTCGGCAGGCCGGCGGCCTGGAACAGGTCGCGGCGGTAGCACAGGGCGAGGCTGCCCATGTCGGTGCCGAGGCCCAGCACGAAGTCGCCGTCGTCGGTGGTGCCCTGGTTCCACTTCCACGGGGCCCACTGGCCCTCCAGCTCCTTGGCGCCGTGGTCCGCCAGGTTGACGAACTTGTCCTTGGACTGGCGGAACTGGGCGATGGCGCCCTCTTCGATGGCCACGATGTCGGCCGCGCCGCGACCGCCCGCCAGCTGGGTGGCCAACTGCGTGTGGTGCTGCTCCATCTTGACCGTGCGCTGCTCGATCTCGATGGTGGGGTGCGCCTGCTGGTACTCCTTGATCAGGCCGGCGTACCCGAAGTCGGAGAAGACCCCGATCGTCAGCTTGATCTTGCCGTCGTCGCCGGCCCCACCTCCCCCGCCACCGCACGCGGCCACCAGGGTGGCGACCATGGTGACGGCCGCGACTGCTGTCGCCCGACCGACCGGGATCCTGCTCATCCGTCCTCCTCGACGCGTTCGCCGGCTCTCGCCCCGACGTCATGAGAGCGCTCTCATGAGAGCGCTCTCACACTCGGGCGGACGGCGCGGTATGTCAACGGGGACCGGTACTACGACATCGTTCCGTAACTTTCTGAATCGCTACGGAGCGCGGGGAGTGACGTCGCGTGACAGCGGGTGAGTGCCGGGAGCGGCGCGGGCGGGGTGGCCCGGCCCTCGCTCGGGCCACCTCGCACCTGGGTAGAGGGGCGTCGGGACGGGACGGGACGCGCGGGCCGGAAGTTTCCCGCGACCGCCGGGTCGTCCCGGCGCCCCGCACCCGTGAACCGGTGTCCTCCGCCGACGCGCTGCCCGCCGCGGGATCCGGGGCGGGTGGTCGACGCCGCCCGTCCTTCGCGGACGGGCGGCGTCGTGGAACTGCTCGGGTGTGACGCGCGGCGGCCCGCACCCTCCCCCGAAGGGGGTGCGGGCCACCGCGGTTCACGCCTCGGCGATCCCCGCGATCACCGAGGTCCGCGCGGCGCGCCGGGCGGGCAGCGCGGCGGCCAGCACCGCCGCCACCACGGCGGCCACGAGCATCACGCCCAGCTGCCCGAACGGGACGACCAGGTCGATCGAGACGTCGTCGGAGGACACCGCCCGGTTGATCACCCAGCCGAAGCCGACGCCCAGCGCCAAGCCGATCGCCGCGCCCATCAGGGCCATCAGGATCGACTCGATGACCAGCATCAGCCGCAGCTGGCCCCGGGTCAGGCCGAGCGCCCGCAGCAGCGCCGACTCGCGGGTCCGTTCGAGCACCGACAGCGTCAGCGTGTTGGCGATGCCGAACAGGGCGATCACCACGGCCAGGCCGATCAGCGCCCAGATGAACGCGAGCACCTGGTCGAGCTGCCGGCTCAGCTGCTCCTTGGTCTCCGCCGCGCTGTCCAGGACCGCCAGCGGCGAGGCGTCGGTGACGGCCTCGATCGCCGCGCGGCCGCCGGTCGCGCCGTCCCGGAGCTTGATCATGACGCTCTCGTGGCCCTCGGCGGCCGACTCGAACCGCCGCGAGGTCTCCAGGGTCATCACGCCGTCGGCCAGGCGGTTGCCGGTGGCCACCGCGACCACCCGCAGCGACTGCTCGCGGCCGTCCCGGTCCTTGACCACGAGCGTCGAGCCGACCGACAGGCCCTCGTGCTCCGCGTACTCCTGGCGCAGCGCGACCGTGCCGTCGACCAGGTCGTCCAGCGACCCGCTGGTCACGACGGGCCGGAACAGGCTGCCCAGCGCGTCGCGGCCGATGCCGGTGAAGTAGGCCCGGTCGGCGTAGACGGTGGTGGTCGGCGCGACCTGCTCCACCTGCGGCACGGCGGCCAGCCGGCCGGCCAGCTCCTCCGGCAGCGGGCGGTCCCAGACGGACGAGGTCACCGTGTAGTCGGCGGGCATCCGCTCGTCGACCTGGGCGTTCGCCGTCTCCCGCGCGCTGTTGGCGACCACGGTCACCAGCGACACGATGGTCACGCCGATCATCAGCGCGGCGGTGGTCGCGGCGGTGCGCTTGGGGTTGCGGCCCGCGTTGGCCGAGGCCAGCTTCGCGGGCACGCCGAACAGCGCCCGCGGCAGCGCGCCCAGCACCCGGTTGACCGGGCCGACCAGCAGCGGGCCGAGCACCAGGACCGCGCCGAGCAGCGCCATCGTGCCCGCGCCGCTGACGTAGGCGGCGGCCTCCTCGCCGTTCATGGACAGGCCGAAGGCGATCGCGCCGACGCCGGCGGCCGCGAGCAGCACGGCGGTCAGCACGCGCAGCAGGCTCGTGCGGGAGATTTCCTCGCCGCTGTCGAGCTGGCTGCGCAGCGCGGCCACCGGCGCGACCCGGGTCGCCTTGCGGGCGGGCAGCACCGCGGCCAGCACGGTCACCAGCGTGCCGACCGCGAACGCGGCGGCCACGGTCGTCACCGACACCGGCAGCAGCACCTCGCCGGAGCCGCCGTCGAACGAGTTGATCACCTTCTGGAGCAGGGCCGACACGCCGAGCCCGCCGAGCAGGCCGATCACCGACGCCACCAGGCCCATCACCACGGCCTCGGCCAGCACGCCGCGGAACACCTGGCCGCGGCTCGCGCCGACGCAGCGCATCAGGGCCAGCTCGCGGGTGCGCTGGGCGATCAGGATGGTGAAGGTGTTGTAGATGACCATGGACGCGACGACCAGGGCGATCAGCGCGAACGCCAGCAGCACCGTGGTGAACTCGCCCGCCTGCGAGCTGATCCGCGCCAGCTGCGCCTGCGTCACCTCCTCGCCGGTGCGGAAGCTGAGCCCGTCCTCGCCGAGGGCGCCGCGCAGGTCGTCCACGAGCCGCTGCTGCGCGACGCCGGGCGCCGCCGCGACCACCACCTCGTACGGCAGCTCGTCGCGGCTGAACTCCGCGAAGGCGGCGGGCGGGAGCACCACGTGGTCCCCGCCCATCATCGCGATCTCGGAGCCGCCCTGCGTGTAGGTGCCGACCAGGGTGAAAGAGCGCCGGGAGTCGTCCTGGCCCAGCAGCTCGACGGACTGGCCGACGGCGAGCTTGGAGGTCTCGGCGGTGCGCGCGTCGACCGCGATCTCGTCGTCGGCGGTCGGGTAGCGGCCCTCCGCGATGTCGTACTCGCGCAGCTCCGGCGTGGTGGCCAGCGGCACGGCGTACGCCTGCCTGGCCTTGCCGTCCGCGGCGATCAGCGGCACCGGCGCGGTGGCGCGCGGGTCGGCGCCCGCCACGCCCGGCGCCCGGCGGATGGCGTCCAGCTGCTCCGGCGTGATGCCCCTGGCGTCGCTGGAGCCGGACAGGCTGACCGAGGCGTCGACGTTGCGGGCGCTGCGGGCGAACTCGTCGCGCAGGCTGGCGTTCATCGCGTCGCCGAGCACCAGGGTGCCGGTGACGAACGCGACCCCGAGCGCGATGGCGACCGAGGACAGCACGAGCCGCGCGGTGCGGGCCTTGAGACCCGCGATGATCGTGCGCAACATTCAGGTCACGCACCCAGGTGCTTCAGGGCGGACAGCACGGAGTCGGCGGTCGGCTCCTGGATCTCGCCCGCCAGCCTGCCGTCGGCGAGCAGGACCACGCGGTCGGCGTAGGACGCGGCGACCGGGTCGTGCGTCACCATGATCACCGTCTGGTTGAGCTTGCGCACGGACATGCGCAGGAAGTCGAGCACCTCCGCGCCGGAGCGCGAGTCCAGGTTGCCGGTCGGCTCGTCGGCGAACACCACGTCGGGGCGGGCGACCAGGGCGCGGGCGCAGGCCACGCGCTGCTGCTGGCCGCCGGACAGCTCGCTGGGCTTGTGCTTGAGGCGGTCGCGCAGGCCGAGGACGTCGACGATCGTGTCGAACCACTCGCGGTCGGGCTTGCGGCCCGCCAGTTCGAGGCCGAGCAGGACGTTCTGCTCGGCGGAGAGGGTCGGCAGCAGGTTGAACGCCTGGAAGACGAAGCCCACGCGGTCGCGGCGCAGCTTGGTCAGCTCCTTGTCGCCCAACGAGGTGATCTCCGTGCCGCCGATGTGCACGGTGCCGTCGTCGACGTTGTCGAGCCCGGCCAGGCAGTGCATCAGGGTGGACTTGCCGGAGCCGGACGGTCCCATGATGGCGGTGAACCGACCGGCCTGGAAGGCGACGCTGACCCCGTCCAGCGCCCGGACGGCCGTGTCGCCCTTGCCGTACACCTTCACCAGGTTCGCGGCCGCGGCGGCGGTGCCGGTCCCGATGTCGGACACCAGTGCGGACATGCTCCCTCATTCCCTAGACCAACCGAACTGGGATGAAGCTATGTCCCCCGCGCCTCACCAGTCGTCACCCCGCCGCCCGACCTCCGCTTCACCCCCCGGTCTGACCCGCCCTCAACCTCCAGTCTGACCCGCGTGTCCTCCGCTCAAGCATCGCGTGTCCTCCACTCGGACACCGCGAGTCGACCGCTCGCGCACGACACGCCGGTGGGTCGCGCGTCGCGAACGCGAAATTCGTGGTGCCGGAGTGGAGGACACGCGGTGCCGGAGTGGAGGACACGCGATGCCGGAGTGGAGGACACGCGATGTCCGAGCGGAGGACACGCGGTTAGTCGGGGAGGTCCAGCAGGCCCCGGTCGAAGGCGTTGGCCACGGCTTCGGCTCGGCGGGTGGCGCCCAGCTTGGCCATGACGCGGCTCACGTGGACGCTCACGGTCTTCTCGGAGATGTGGAGCTCCTCGCCCACCTGGCGGTTGGTGCGGCCCCGGGCCACCAGTTCCAGGACGGCGCGCTCGCGCGGGGTGAAGGGGTCCACGCGGTCGCGCGGCCCGCCGTCCCCGAGGGGCACCCGGGCCCGGCGGGCCACGGCGGTCAGCGCCGCGCGCAGCGGGGCCGCGCCGAGGCGGTCGGCCACCGCGCCCGCCGCCCGCAGCTCGACCACGGCCTCGTCGCGCCGGTCCGCGCCCAGCAGCGCCTCGACCAGCCGCCACCGGCACACGGCCTGCTCGAACACCGCGCCGAAGCCGAAGCCGTCGACCGCGCGGCGCCACAGGTCGGGCGAGCCGGGGCCCGTCAACCTCGACTCCTCGGCCACCGCGCGCGCCAGCCACGCCCGGCCCTCCGGTCCCAGCTCGCCCGTGCGCGGCGCCCCCAGCTCCGCCGTCGACCGCGCGTGCGCCAGCAGCTCCCGACCGGCCGCCACCGCCGCGCCCTCGGCCTCCCGCTCCCGCCGCCGGCGCGCCCGCGCGGCCAGGTCGGCGTGCCCGGCGATGCCCAGCGCCGCCAGCCTGATGCCCGCGAGGAACCACTCGTCCTCCTGCCGCGACCACTCGATGGCGTCCGCGACCAGCTCCACGGCCACCTCGGGCTGCCCGCGCCACAGCGCCAGCTCGGCCCCCGTGCCGCCGGTGATCAGCGCGATCCGGGGGTCGCGGCGCCAGTCCGAGCGCAGCTGCCCGATCACCCGCTCCGCCTGCTCGAACTCGCCCCGGCCGACCGCCACGTGCGTGCCCGCCGCCGCGAGCCGGGCGGACGCCGCGCTCGACCCGCGCAGGCCGGGCGGTTCGGCCGCGTCCGCCGCGTCGTGCCACTCGCCGACGCAGTACCAGGCCAGCACCTGGAGGATGCGCAGCTCGATGCCGAAGGAGCTCCACGTCAGCCCGGTCGCCCCGGCCCGCGCCACGCCCTCGTCGAACACCCGCGCGGCCTCGGCCGGCTCGCCCAGGTCGTAGTGGTGCAGCCCGAGGGAGTACCGGGCGCGCAGCTCGGTGCCGACCGCGTCCGCGCCCATCGCGCACGCCACCGCGGAGGTCAGGTGCTCCCGCGCCCGCGCCACCTCCCCCGCGGACTCGTCCAGCAGCCCCAGCGTGGTCAGCGCGTCCGCCACGGCCGGCTCCGCGCCCGACGCGCGCCCGTCCGCCACGGCCGGCTCGGCCCGCTCCCGCGCCTCGGCGTACTGCCGGCGGTGCCGCAGCTCGGCCGCCCACACGGCCAGCACCCACGCGCGGGCGGGCGACGCGGGCCGGTCCCGGACCAGCCGCCACGCCTCCTCGACCGCCCGGTAGCCCTCCTCGTCGTGCCCCTCCAGCACCGCGCACGCCTGCGCGTGGCGCAGCCACGCCTCGGCCGCGCCCTCCGGGTCCGACGGGTCCGCGATCCGCGTGCCGGTGCGGGCGAACGCGATGGCCCGCTCCGGCTGCCCGGCCGTGCCCGCCGCCCAGGACGCCCGCCGCACGAGCACCAGCTCGGTCACGTCCTCCGGCCGCGCCTCGGCGGGCACCGCGGCCCACAGCTCCAGCGCCCGCTCCAGGTGCCGCAGCGCCTCGGCGGGCGCGCCGGTCGCCTGCGCCTCCCGCGCCGCCTCCACCGAGGCGCGCAGCGCCCGCGGCAGGTCGTGCGACTCCAGGCCGTGGTGGGCCAGCGCCGCCGCCACGCCGCGCCCGCCCGTGGACGCCAGCCGGTCCGCGTACGCGGCGTGCAGCCGCACCCGCTCGCCGGGCAGCAGGTCGTCGTGCACGGCCTCGCGCAGCAGCGCGTGCCGGAACGCGTAGACCTCGCCCCGCTCGACCAGCAGCACGTGGTGCCGCACCGCCTCGCGCAGCGCGCTGTCGAGCGCCACGTCGTCCATGCCGGCCACGGCGCGCAGCAGGTCGTGCCGCACCGAGCGGCCGCCGACCGACGCGACCCGCACGACGTGCTGCGCGTCCGCGCCGAGCCGCTCGACGCGGGTCAGCAGCACCTGGGCCGGCGTCCGGGGCACCCGGCCGTCACCGCTCGCGACGGCCGCGATCAGCTCCTCGGCGAAGAACGGGTTGCCGTCCGAGCGCTCGGCCACCTCCAGCGCCACGTCGTCGGGCAGGCCGTCGGACAGGGCCGCGACCAGCGACCGCGCGTCGATCGCGCTCAGCGGGGTCAGGTCGAGCCGCCGCACGGCGGGCAGCCGGACCAGCTCGGTGAGCAGGGGCCGCAGCGGGTGGCCGCGGTGCAGGTCGTCGGAGCGGTAGGTGGCGACCACCAGCAGCCGCTGCGCGCGCAGCCGGGACAGCAGGAACCGGAGCAGGTGGCGGGTGGAGGCGTCGGCCCGGTGCAGGTCCTCCAGGACCAGCAGCACCGGCCGCCGCCCGGCCAGCTCGCCGAGCAGCCCGTGCACCGCGTCGAACAGCCGGAGCTCGGCCACGTCCTGCTCGGGGCCGCGCCCGACCGGCACGGACGGCAGCCCGGACACGGCGCGGCTGCCGTCGTGCCCGACCGGCGGGGCCGGCTCGGGCAGCAGCAGCCCGAGCGCGGGCCGGGCGGCGACGTCGAGCAGGCCGGCCTCCCGCAGCTGCCCGAGCGCCTCGGTGAAGGGCGGGTACGGGAGGCCGGTCCCGCCGATGTCCGGGCACCGGCCGGTCAGCACGAGCGCGTCGCCCGCCGCACCGGCCAGCTCGTCGACCAGCCGGGTCTTGCCGACCCCCGCGTCGCCCGCGACGAGCACCGCGCAGGCCTCGCCGCGGGCCGCTTCGTCGAGGGCGACGCGCAGCCTGGTCAGCTCCCGGCAACGCGCCACCAGCGGAATTCCGGAACCGAGACGTGCCACACCAGGCATGTTGTCACACCTCGGACGGCCTCACGGGTGATGATTCCCCGACCGCCGTCACCTCGCTGTTCGCCACCACGGCACGCGCTCGGCCCTCTTCCCGCGGGCACGGTCCGGTCGTTCACGTGGTCCGAGGGGGTGGTTCCCTTACCCGCCGCCGTAAGGGATGGGCAGGCGGCGGGTAAGGGGTGATCGGGGGCGCTGGGGATCAGCAGGCGCCCAGGTCGCGCCACACCCCCCACTCGCCCGTGGCGCCCGGCTCGTCGCCCTGCGTCCACCACTTGGCCTGCCAGCGCTTGCCGCCGTGCGAGACCTCGTTGCCGCCGTTGTAGACCTTGGCGCGGTCCCACGCGGGCGCGGTGCAGCTCGGCTGCTGGCTGGTCGTGGTGGTCGTGGTGGTGGTCGTCGTAGAGGTGGGGTCGGGACCGCCCGTGCCGGCGCGCGGGTGGTCGGAGGCGATGGCGTAGGACTTGCCGCCGAAGGTGAGCTTGAAGTTCGACGGCGAGGCGATCGGCAGCTGGTAGCTCAGCGCGACCTCGACCGACGCGCCCGGCGCCAGCGGCTGCCACGCGGGCAGGGTCAGCTCGACGTGCTGGAAGTCGCCCTTCAGCCCGCCGACGTTGGGGCCGGAGTGGCCCTTGGCGGTGACCCGCAGCCCGAACCCGGACTGGTCGGCCATGCTGCCCGGCGCGCTGGTGCCGTGGTCGAACTCGACCTTCGTGCCGCCGGGCACGGTCGTGGTCGAGTTGTTGGTGATCCTGAGCTTGGGCGTGATCGGGTAGTTGTTGTCGCCGAGCGCGAACCCGGAGACGGTGGCGGACACGTTCAGCACGTCGGCCGGCGCGACGCCCGCGGCCTTGCGGTTGCCGTACGGCGCGGCGCCGCGCAGCCCTTCGTCGATCTTGGTGAGCAGCGTGTCGCCGACGGTGTACTGGCCCTTGGCCGCGTCGAAGCGGTAGTCGCCGGCCAGCTCCCAGATCATGATGCCGCCGATGCCCTTGTCCGCCACGTACTTCGCCTTGGCCGCGATGGACTGCTCGTCCTCGGTGGACAGGAAGACCTTCTTGTCGGCGTTCCACAGCCACGGCGCGGTGAGCGTGCTGTCGTAGGACCTGCGGTAGGCGCCGGTGAGGCGGTCGGTCGGGTCGTTGGCCGGGTCGAGGCCGTGCTGCGCGAGGTAGTCCGGCGTGATGCCGTTCTCCAGGTTCTTGGCGTGCCACATGGGGTTCACGCCGCTGGGCACCTCCGCGCCGCCCGCGGTGCTGTCGTGCCACAGGTTGTCGATGCCGACCGCGCCGTTGCCGCAAGGCGTGGTCGAGCCGACCGCGGAACCAGTGCCGGGCGGGCACTTCGTCTGGTCGGGCAGCGCGGCGCGGCCCCACAGGCCGTTGGCGCCGCCGGTGACGCCCTGCCAGCCGCGGGTGTAGAACGGGACGCCGATGTTGATCCGGCCTGCCTGCATGGCGCCGCGGTAGTAGTGGTAGGACCAGTCGGTGTTCAGGTAGCCCATGCCCTCGTACTGCGGCGCGGTGTAGACGCCGCCCGCGGCCAGCTCGCCGTCCTTGCCGTCGTCGTACAGGGCGGCGTTGGGGCCGACGAAGTGGTTCCACGAGCCGTGCAGGTCGTAGGACATGATGTTGAGGTAGTCCAGGTATCGGGTGACCTGGTAGGCCTCCTGCCCGCGCAGCAGCCAGCCCGAGGCGGGCACGGCCGCGGTGAGCAGGTAGTGCCTGCCGTCCTGGGCCGACGCGCGGTCCAGCTTCTCGCGCAACGACTTCATGATCTTCTCGTAGCCCGCCCACAGCGTGCCGCGGTTGGCGTTGGAGATCCAGAAGTCGTCCGGGTTGCCCGCGTGGTTGTTCGAGGTGGCGTACTCGTAGTCGATGTCGACGCCGTTGAAGCCGTACTTCCGGATGAACGCCACGGCCGAGTCGGCGAACGCGTCGACGGTGGCCTGGGGCTGAGCACCGAGCTTGTAGAAGCCGCCGCTGGCGTTGCGCGTGCCGTCGGGGTTGAGGAAGCCGCCCGTCTCGGCCCAGCCGCCCACGGAGATCAGCGTCTTCACGTTCGGGTGCTGCTTCTTGTGCTTGTTGAGCAGGTTGAAGTGGCCCTTGTAGGGCAGGGCGGGGTCGAGTTCGACGCCCGGCCACGTCATGCCGGTGGCGGGGTTGTCCGGGCCGTCGGGGCCGACCGACACCTGGTTCTGCGCGTTGACGTGCGCGAACGCGTAGTTGAGGTGGGTGACCTTGGTCCACGGGATGTCGGACGCCAGGTACGCGGGCGTGCCGTTGCGCCCGGTGCGCCAGCTGGAGAAGTAGCCGATGACGCGGCGGGAGTGGTCCGGGCCCATCAGCTCCCGACCCTCGGCGTCGTAGACCGAGCAGTACGGGACGGCGACGCCGGGGGTCTGGTAGAGGCCGTCGGGGCGGCACTCCTCACCCGCGGCGGCGGCCGTGTTCGGGGACAGGACCGCGACGGCCAATCCGGCCACCGCGGCGAGGGAAGCCAACAGCGGCAACAACTTTCTTCGGGACACGACGGGCACCTCCTGCACCAGGCGGCGACCTCGACGCAGCGTCGTGAACGTAAATAGGTCTAGACCTTCCTGTCAATAGGTCCAGACCACTCAACCGATCACGCGGCTCAGACCGCGGTGGCCGCCCGCGACCGCGCCAACCGCGCCCGCACCTGGTCCGCCTCCGTCGCGTCCAGCTCGGTGAACAGCGCCACCGCGCGCTGCCAGTGCGCCACCGCGCCCGGCCGCCCCTGCCGGTCGAGCACCACCGCCAGCCGGTCGTGCGCCACCGCCTGGTGGTACGGGCTGGCCGCCGCCGAGGCCACCGACAGCGCGGTGCGCGCCGACGCCAGCGCCTCCGCGTCGTGCCCCGACTCCAGCAGCACCATCGCCAGGTCGGTGTGGCACGTCGACTCGCCGCACTGCTCGCCGACCTCGCGGTACATGCCCACGGCCGTGCCCAGCCACGCCCGCGCTTCGTCGTACCGGTGCGACGCCAGGTGCAGCAGCCCGAGGTTGTGGTGCGCGTTCGCCTCGGCCCACCGCGACCCGGCCAACCGGCTGACCTCCAGCGCCTCCCGGTAGGACGCCTCCGACTCGTCCACCCGGCCCAGGCCCTGGAGCATGTCCGCGACCGTGGTCAGCGCCCGCGCCTGCGCGTTCACGTCACCCGACGCCCGCGCCACCTCCAGCGCCTCCCGGTGCCGGGCCAGCGACTCGTCCACCCGCCCGAACTGCGCCAGCGCGATCCCGGAGTTGAACAGCATCACGAACTTCGCCTCGGGGTCGCCCAGCTCCGTGGCCGCCCCCAGCGCGGTCTCGGTGGTGCGCAGCCACGTCGACCGGTCGGCCCGCAGCCAGAAGAACCGCGACAGCGTGTACGGCAGCTGCCACGCGTGCACCAGCCACGCCCGCTCCCCGCCCTCCGCGGCCAGCTCGGCGGCGGCGATGACGTTGGCCTGCTCGGAGTCCAGCCACGCGAACGCCTCGGTCGAGCCGGTCAGCTTCGGCACCTCGGCGGGCGGGTGCTCGGGCGCCAACCGCACGCTGTTGCCCCGCGCCACCGGCAGCCGCCCGTCCGCCAGGTCCGCGCAGTGCAGGTAGTAGTCGAGCATCAGGCCGGTGGCCGAGCGCCGCTCCTCCGCAGCCAGCTCGGCGGCCAGCGTCCTGGTGTAGACGCGCACCAGGTCGTGCGCGACGAAGCGGCCCGTCTCGTTCACCGACAGCAGGTTCGCGGTGGTCAGCGCGTCCAGGGCGCGCAGGGCCTCCGAGACCCGCACGCGCGCCATCGCGGCGACCACGAACGCCGTCACGTCCGGCCCGGGGTGCAGGCCCAGCAGCGCCAGCAGGCGCGCGGGCAGCGGCGACAGGGCCCGCCGCGAGGCGTCCAGCGCCGCCCGCACCGTCGAGTCCTCGTCCTCCAGGCCCAGCGCGGCGAGCCTGCCGTGCTCGTCGTCCAGCTCCGCGACCAGCTCCGACACCTTCAGCGCGGGCGACACCGCCAGCCGGGCCGCGGCGATCCGCAGCGCCAGCGGCAACCCGTCGCACAGCACCGCCAGCCGGCGCAGCGCGGCGGTCTCCTCGCCGTCCCGCCCGGCCACCCGGCCCACCACGGCCACCGACGCGTCCACGTCCAGCATGTCCAGCTCGACCAGCCGGGCCTCCGCGTGCGCGACCAGGCCGACCAGCCGCCGGCGCGACGTGACCACCACGCACGACGGCGGTCCGGGCAGCAGCGGCAGCAGCTCGGTCGAGCCGCGGGCGTTGTCCAGCACCACGACCATGCGCCGGTCCGCGATGAGCGTGCGGAACAGCGCCGACCGCTCCTCCACCGCCACCGGGATGTCCGGCGACGGCACGCCCAGCGCGCGCAGGAACCGGTTCAGCACCTCGCCCGCCCCCAGCGGCTCCCGGTTCGGGTCGTAGCCGTGCAGGTCCACGTAGAGCTGGCCGTCCGGGAAGTCCTCGCGCACCCGGTTCGCCCAGTGCAGGGCCAGCGCCGTCTTGCCGACGCCCGCGGGGCCGGTGACCACCAGCACCAGCCCGCCGCCCGGGTGCTCCGCCAGCAGGCCGTCGAGCCGCGCCAGCTCCGCGTCGCGCCCGATCAGGGACACCGACGCGCGGGGCAGCTGCGCGGGCGTGATCGGGACCGCCTGCGCCGGTTCCGCGGCGGGCGACGGCATCGGCCTGGTCGGCGGCTCCGGGTTGTCGCCCGACAGCACGGCCTGGTGCAGCTTGCGCAGCTCCGGGCCGGGTTCCACGCCCAGCTCCTCCACCAGCACCCGGCGGGCCTCGCGGTAGGCGGCCAGCGCCTCGGCCTGCCGCCCGGCCTGGCACAGCGCGCGCATCAGCAGGCCGTGGCCGCGTTCCCGCAGCGGGTGCTCGGCGACCAGCGAGGTCAGCGACGGGATCTGCTCCGCGCCGCGCCCGATGAGCAGCATCAGCTCGGCCCGCTCCTCCAGCACGGCGAGCCGCCGCTCGACCAACCGGCCGCGCTCGACCTCGGCGAACAGCCCCGCGACCCCGCCCAGCGGCTCGCCGCGCCACAGGGCCAGCGCCTCCTCCAGCGCGGTGGCGGCCGCGACCAGGTCGCCGGAGGCCCGCAGCCGGTTCGCGGCCACGACGCCGCGCTCGAAGTCGTCCAGGTCCACCGCGGTCGGCTCGACCCGCAGCAGGTAGCCGTCGCCGACCGAGGTCAGCAGCTCGGCCGGCGCCCGGCGGGCGCGACTGGGCTCCAGGGCGCGGCGCAGGCCGGCCACGTAGGTCTGCACGAGGTTGACCGCGCTGCTGGGCGGGTGGTCGCCCCACACCGCCTCGATGATCTGGTCCCGGCTCACCGGGGTGTTGCGGGCCAGCAGCAGCACCGTCAGCACGGCGCGCTGCTTGGCGGCGCCGAGGTCGACCTCCCCGCCGCCGCGCACCGCCCTGAGCAGGCCGAGCACCTCGAACCGCAAGTGCTCCCCGCCGCCCTTGTCCACCGACCGATCCCCCGCCGAAGTGCCTCGCCCACGACGAAGCCTAGGAGATCACTTCAGTCCGGCTCCAGTCGTCCTGTAGCCGCATTCTTACGCTAAGCGTGTCCGACCAACCACACAGGGCGAACCCCGGTGGGGGAGGTTGGACCAGACGGCGGAACACCCGCCGGTCTCCAAGAACGACGAGGGCGTGCCGGCGTGCAAGGGGCATCCAGCCCGCGGCGGCGGAACGCCGGCCCGCCCTCGTCCCTTGAACCACCGGAGCGGGCCACCCGGTAGGGGGTGGCCCGTCTCCCTTGCCCTCCCCCAGTGAACGGGGCCGTGGTCGGGACCGAACCCCCGACCACGGCCCCTTCGCGTCGCGCCGGCACCTCCCGTGCCAGTACCTCCCGCGCCGGCACCCCTCGCGCCGGCACCCCTCGCCTCGACGCATCTGGCCTCGACACCCCGATCCTGCGGTCCGGGCTCCGCGGCCCCTGCCCCCTGGCCCCGGCCCCTTGGCCCCGGCAGGGCCCCGGCAGGGCGATCGCTCAGGCGACCTCCTCCAGCTCCCGAGCCTGCCCCTGCCCCTGCCGCGGCGCGGCCTTGCGGCGCTTGCGCAGCGCCACCACCCCGCCGACCACCACCGCGAGGCCGAGCAGGACCCACATCACACCGCTGAACACCGACTCGACGTACTTCGCCGAGGCCCCGGCGGCCGAGCCGATGGCGATGTGCAGCGCCGACCAGCTCACCGCGCCCGCGATCGAGGCGGGCAGGAACCGGCGGTACTCCAGCTCGCAGGCGCCCGCGCTGGCCGGCACCAGGGTCCGCACCACCGGCATGAACCTCGCCACGAACACCGCCCACGCGCCGCGGCGGCGCAGCAGCTCGCCCGCCCGGTCCCAGTGCTCCTGCCCGAGCTTGCGCACCAGCCGGCTGTCGCGCAGCCGGTCGCCGTAGCGGCGGCCGAGGAAGTAGCCGATGTTGTCGCCGGCCACGGCGCACACCGACACCACCAGCCACATGACCAGGAACCTCGGCACGGTGGTCGCCGTGGTGGAGGCCAGCAGCAGCGCGCCCTCGCCCGGCGCGATGAAGCCCACGCCGAGCGTGCACTCGGCCAACGTCAACGCGCCCGTCACCGCCAGCACGGCGGGTTGGGGCAGGCCGGCCAACCCCTCCAGGGCATCGGTCAGCAAGGCCATGGTCCTCGTCCCCCCGGGAGTCCGCTGCGGTCCGTGCCGCTCGACGGCGGTGGCGGTCGTCGCGCAGGTCAGGGCCGTCACGTTCCGGCGGATCAACCGGTCGGGACCGCACCCGCTTCACTCGTTCCGGGGGAGAGTTCACCCGATCAGGCGGGAGGGGCGCATCGGACCACGGTCGGACCGCGCACCAGACCTCAGTCGTACGGGTTTTGGACAGAAGTCAGGGGCGCGCCCTCGGGCACGCCCCTGACCGCACCGCCCGACCGCGCGGTTCAGCGCAGGTCGAATACGCCGTTCTTCGCGGTCAGAACGAATCGCGACCACTGCGCGAAACCGAAGCCGAGACCGCCACCGGCCCTGTTCTTCGAATCGCGCACGCCCGCACCCGCCGCGTCGAGCGCGATTTCCACGCACTCCGGCCCGGCGGCGGACGACCGACTGCTCTTCCGCCACTCTCGTTGCATGGCAGTTCACTCCTGGTTCAGGTGAGCTCGCACGCCACCTGCTCGATCAAGGCGGCCGAAGCCACCGGGTCGAGCGATTCGGCGCAGAGCCGCGCAAACATGTTGGAATACCTGGCGACGTCGGTGACCTGTTCTAAATAGACGTCACTCCGTGAGCTTTCGATGTATACCACGTCCGGGTCGAGTTTCCCCGGAAATGTGAGGATCACGAAGGGGCCGTCCATCGCGGCGTGACCGCCGGCGGCAAAAGGAGCGACTCTGAGGGTGACGTTCGGCAGGTCGCCGATCCGGTTCACCCGCCGCACCTGTTCCGCCATCACCTCGCGGCCGCCGACCACCCGGCGCAGCGCCGACTCGTCCACCACGACGTCCAGGCGCAGCGGGTCGTCCTCGGTGAGCAGGGCCTGGCGGGCCTTGCGGAGCTCGACGCGGCGGTCGACCTCGGCGGGCGCGGCGCCCGGCAGGACGTGCCGGATCAGCGCCCTGGTGTAGGCCTCGCTCTGGAGCAGGCCAGGGATCACCAGGCCCTGGTAGGTGCGCACGGACTCGGCGTCGGCCTCGAACCCGACGTAGCGGCCGGGCGCGATGTCGCCGAACTCGTCCCACCACGCCCGGCGGCGGGCCTCGCGGGCCAGTTGCACCAGCTCGTCGCGGGTATCGGGGTCCGCGCCGTAGGCGGCGAGCATGTCGCGGACGTCGCGCGGGGTGACGCCGACCCGGCCGGTCTCGATGCGGCTGATCTTGGACGCGGAGCACTCCAGGCGCTCGCCCACCTCCTCGATGGTCAGCTCGGCCGCCTCGCGCAGCCTGCGCAGCTCGCTGACCAACCGGCGTTTGCGCAGCGTCGGGCTACTCCCCCGGGACATCCGCACCTCCTCGTGCGACGGCGGCCGATCGGGACTTTGATCAGTTCCAGTGTGGGGCGGTTCGCAGATGGAGCAAAGAGTCGTCATCCATTCGTGTAGCGCAACTTGCAGGTGGCTGGTGACCGCACGCAGGCTTCTGGGCACCCAGACCACCGGAAGGAGCGCCGAAGGTGTCCGGCACGGTCTTCAGCCACCTCGACAAGTGCCTGCGCGAGCACCTGGCCACGCTGGTCCACCTGGCGTCGACCGGCGACGACGAGACCGCGGCGGACCTGGCGCGCAGCGAGCTGCCGCGCGTGGTGGCCGCGGTCAAGGCCCTCCTCGACGAGCACACCCCCGACGACCACGGCCGCTGCCCCACCTGCCGAACCCGCTGGTGGCGCCGCCGCCTCCCGTCCCCGTGCCGCGCCTACCTCACCACCCAGCTCTGCCTCACCGTCTTCGACGACGGCCCCTCCGGCAACCGCGAACACCTCCGCCGAGCCAGCTGACCCCCGCGCGTGTCCTCCACCTGGACATCGCGTGTCCTCCACTCAGACACCACGAACCGCACGTTCCCGTTCCCCGGTGCGCTACCCGCCCGGCCCGAGTGGAAGACACGCGGTGCCGGAACGGAGGACACGCGGTGCCGCAGTGGAGGACACGCGATGCCTGAGTGGAGGACACGCGGTCAGGTGTGGACTGGGCGCAGGGCGGCTCGGGTCGGGTCCACCAGGTAGACGCGGGCCTCGGAGATGTCGAAGTACATGCCCACCAGGCGCAGCGCGCCCGCGGCGACGGCCTCGCGCACGCTCGGGTAGGTCATCAGGTTGTCCAGCTGCTGGGCGATGTTGGCGACGGCCAGGTGTTCGAGGACGGGCAGGTCCGACTCGGCCGCGTGGAAGCGGATCAGGCTCGGCTCGGCGGCGCGCAGCCACTCGTGCAGCTGCGAGCCCGGCCGGGCCGAACCGTTGACCAGGGCCTTCATCGCCCCGCAGTCCGAGTGGCCGCACACCGCGACGGTCTCGACCGCCAGCACCTCCACCGCGTACTCGATCGCCGCGCCCACCGAGTGGTCGCCGCCCGGCGGCACCAGGTTGCCGATGTTGCGCACGCAGAACAGGTCGCCCGGCCCGCTGGTGGTGATCAGGTTCGGCACCACCCGGGAGTCCGCGCACGTGATGAACAGCTGCCGCGGGCGCTGCCCCTGCGCGGCCAGCTCCGCCAGGAACGGCCGCACCAGCGGCGCCGTGGTGCGCTCGAACTCGTGCATCCCGCGGATCATCGGGTCGGCGTCCTCGCGCTGCCGCGGCACGGTCACCGCGCGCTGCCGCTGCCAGTGCGACCACGGCGCGAACCACCTCGGCAGCGGCGACAGCGGCGTCTTGCGCAACGCCGGGATGCCGCGCGTGGCCTTGCTGAACCACGTGTCGTGGACCTCGTCCACCTCGACCTGCCCGCCCAGCCGCTCGTAGCCGGTGCGCCACTCGTCGATCGCCTCGTACGCGCCGTGGTCGAGGAAGTCGAGGTGCAGCTCCAGCACCACCCGCTGCCCCAGCGGCACGGACCGCAGCCCGCGCACCAGCCGGCCCGCGCCGAGGAACACCAGCGAGCCCCGGACCACCACCCGGTAGCCGTCCGGCTCGGCCTCCACGCGCACCGACGTGCGGGTCAGCCGGTGCAGCGACCGCAGCGCCGCCACCGCGACCCCCATCAGCACGCCCTCCACCAGCCCGAGGGCCACCACGCCCAGCACCGTCACCGCGTACGCGCTGAACTCGCCGTGCCGCCACAGCGCCCGCATCCGCCGCACGTCCACCAGCCGCAGGGCGATCACCAGCAGCACGCCCGCCAGCGCGGCCAGCGGGATCAGCTCCAGCAAGGCACCGAGCGCCAGCACGAACACCGCGATCCACAGGCCGTGCAGCACTGCGGACGCCCTGGTGCGCCCGCCCGCCGCCACGTTGGCGGAGCTGCGCGCGATCGCCGCGGACACCGGCAGCCCGCCCAGCGCGCCCGCCACCGCGTTGGCCGTGCCCTGGGCGACCAGCTCGCGGTCGAGGTCGGCGCGCGGCCCGTCGTGCAGCTTGTCGATCGCGACGGCCGACAGCAGGGATTCCACGCTGACCACCACGGCCACGGTGAGCACCGCGAACACCACGCCGCCGATGCCGCCGTCGGGCAGCCGCGGCAGCACCAGCCCGGCCAGCGGGTCGTCGGGCAGGTCGACGCGCGCCACGTCGAGCCCGCCGGTCGCCACCGTCGCGGCGAGCACGGCCACCAGCGGCGCGGGCACGAGCGCGGCCCGCGGCAGGCGCGGCCACAGCAGCATCACCGCGACGGTGAGCGCCCCGACCAGCACGGCGGTCCAGCTCACCTCGGTCGTCAGCACCCGCGCCAGGTTGTCGGGCACGGTCGTGGCGGCCGTGCCGCCGAGGACGACGGCGAGCTGGCCGACGGCGATGCTCAAGCCGAGGCCGGCGAGCATCCCGTGCACCACGGCCGGTGACAGCGACAGCGCCACCCGCCCCAGCTTGACCAGGCCGAACACCACCTGCACGACACCGGCGGCGAGCGTGATGGCGGCCGTGGCGGCCCAGCCGTGCTCCGCGACGATGCCGGCGGTGATCACCACCATGCCCGTCGACGGCCCGCTGACCGCCAGCGGCGCGCCGCTGAGCGCGCCCGCGACCAGACCGCCGACGACCGCGGAGACCAAGCCGGTCACCAGCGGCGCGCCGGTGGCGGCGGCGATGCCCATCGACAGCGGCACGGCCACCAGGAACACCACCACCGAGGCGGGCAGGTCGTGGCGGAGCACGCCGACGAGGCCCCCCGGTGGGCCCGCCGTGGTGTGCTCGCCGGCGTGGGACTTGGTGGGGCGTGGACGGTTCATCGCACGGTCCTTCCGAGCAGCGAGGGATCGCCCCGCGCGGTGGTGCGCGGGGCGCGGTGGGGACGCGGACACCGGTGGGGACGCGGGTCGCGGTGGGACGCGGGTCCGGGTGGAGGACGCGGGTCGCCGTGGGGTGAGCGGCCCCGGCGCGGTGGCCCGGGGCGGTGGTCGGGAACGGTGGGCGCTGACGACGTCGGGTGCGACGCCAGGGGCGTCGGCGCCGGCGGCGGCGGTGGGCGCGACGGCGGGGTGGCGGGGTGGCCGGCGGTGGCCCGGGATCACCGGCGGCTCCGGAGTGGCCGGGGTTTCCGGGGTGGCCGGGGTTTCCGGGGTGGCCGGGATCCCCCGGGTCGCCGAGGTCGCCTGGATCGCCGAGGTCACCGGGATCGCCTGGATCGCCGAGGCGGCGGGTCCCGGCGCGGGCCGGGTCGGCGGTCTCAGCGCGCGGCTAAGGGCAGCGGGGGGCGCGGCCGGAGGGCGACGAGTCGGCGCTCGGCCCCGGCGCGGTGGTGGGTGGTCGCCACGGTGGCACCTCCGTGTCGGCACAGTGGACGTGTCGGCACAGCCGCGTCGCTGAAGGTCAGCGTCGACACCATCATGACGACGACGTGGCCGTTCTGACAGCGGATCCACCCGGACGTGTTGATCAACGGGTCGCTGTCACGGCTGGTGACGGGCCTGCTCGGAGGGGTCAGCGGCCCACGGCCGCAGAGGACCGGCGCAGGGCGAGGGCGCCGCCCGCCGCGCCGAGGAGCGCCGCCGCGACGTGCCCGACCGCCTCGAAGTCGGGCACCGCGCCGAGCCACGAGGAGCCGGACCACGGGGCGGTGATCAGCGGGTACGCCACCACCAGCGCGAGCCAGGGCGGGCGCAGGACCAGCGGCACGAGCGCGGTCGCCGCGCCCGCCGCCGCGAAGGCCGCGTAGCCGATCCCGACGTCGAGGACGTCGGTCAGGTCGGTCGGATAAACACCCGAAGAGATGACGGCCGCGGTCGTCAGGGTCGCCCCGACGTGGCCCGCCAGGACCACCGCCGCCGCCCGCCACGGCCCGGTCTCGCGCTCGAAGCGGCCCAGGCACACCGCCACGGCCGCGAGCGCCGACGCGGTGAACGCCGGGCCGTCGTCCGGGTCGAGCACGAACGCGCTGCACAGCAGGGCGCTCAGCGGGTGGTCGGCGAGGTTGCGGGCGTTGGTGCTGAACGACTCGTGCACCTGGGCCGACGCCTCGTCGGCGAACACGAACCGCATGAGCAGGGCGAGCCCCGCCACGGCCAGCAGGTAGCCGGCCGTGACGGGGTGGCGCCGGAAGCGATCACGCACCCGGCCATGGTCGAACGGGTCGGCTCAGGCGTCCACCTGAGACCTGTCACCCGACCAGAGGGTGTGGAAGCTGCCCTCGCGGTCGGTGCGCCGGTAGGTGTGCGCGCCGAAGAAGTCCCGCAGGCCCTGCACCAGCGAGGCGGGCAGCCGCTCGGAGCGCAGGGCGTCGTAGTAGGCCAGCGCGGACACGAAGCCGGGCGCGGGCACGCCCGCCTCGACCGCGCCGACGACGACCCGCCGCCACGCCGCCTCGGCCGACTTCACCGCGTCCCGGAAGTAGTCGTCCACCAGCAGGGAGGCCAGCTCGGGGTTCTTGTCGTAGGCCTCGCGGATGCGGTCGAGGAACCGGGCGCGGATGATGCAGCCGCCGCGCCAGATGGTCGCCATCGCGCCCAGGTCCAGGTCCCAGCCGTACTCGGCGCTCGCCGCGCGCATCTGGTCGAAGCCCTGCGCGTACGCCACGACCTTGGACGCGTAGAGCGCCTGCCGCACGTCCTCGACCAGCCCGCCCGCGAGCCGGTCGGAGGCGAACACGTCGGTGGCGCCGAACGCGTCGCGCGCGGCCTCGCGCTGCCCCGCCCGGCCGGACAGCGAGCGGGCGAACACGGCCTCGGCGATGCCGGTCACCGGCACGCCCAGCTCCAGCGCCTCCTGCACGGTCCAGCGGCCGGTGCCCTTCTGCTCGGCCTCGTCGGCGATCACGTCGACCAGCGGCACGCCGGTCTCGGGGTCGAAGTGCCCGAGCACCTCGGCGGTGATCTCCACCAGGTAGGACTCCAGGTCGCCGCTGTTCCAGCCGCGGAAGACCTCGGCGATCTCGGTGGGCGTCATGCCGCCGACGCGGCGCAGCAGGTCGTAGGACTCGGCGATGAGCTGCATGTCGGCGTACTCGATGCCGTTGTGCACCATCTTCACGAAGTGCCCGGCGCCGTCCGGTCCGACGTGGACGCAGCACGGCACGTCGTCCACCTTCGCCGCGATGTCCTCCAGCACGGGCCCGAGGTGCCGGTAGGACTCCGCCGAGCCGCCGGGCATGATCGACGGGCCGTTGAGCGCGCCCTCCTCGCCGCCGGAGATGCCCGCGCCGACGAAGTGCAGCCCGGCGTCCCTGAGGTTCGCCTCGCGGCGGCGGGTGTCGGCGTAGTGGGCGTTGCCGCCGTCGATCACCATGTCGCCGGGCTCCAGCAGGGGGACCAGCTCGTCGATGACGGCGTCGGTCGGCCCGCCCGCCTTGACCATGATGATGATCTGGCGCGGGGTCTGGAGGCTCGCGACGAGCTCCTCCAGCGTCTCGGCGGGGACGAAGTCGCCCTCGTGGCCGTGCTCCTCGACCAGCGCTTTGGTGCGGGCGTTGCTGCGGTTGTGCACGGCGACGCGGTAGCCGTGCCGGGCGAGGTTGCGCGCCAGGTTGCTGCCCATGACGGCGAGCCCGGTGACGGCGATCCGCGCGGGTGCCTCGGAGGTGGTCATTGGCACAGCCTGCCGAAATTCGGGCGCTCGCGCACGTGTTCGGCGTCCTTGGATCCGAAGCACCGAGTCCGAACCCGACGGCTGTAACATCGTGAAACAAGAGTGGAAAACGGGGGTGCGCATGAGCAGGGCGACGGTGCGGGACGTGGCGCGGGCGACGGGGCTGTCGATCGCCACCGTCTCCCGGGTCCTCAACGGCCAGGCGAACGTCGCCCAGCACACCCGCGAGCTGGTCCTCAAGGCGGTGGACCAGCTGGGCGCGCGGGCGCCGAGGCCGCGCGGCGCCAAGCCGACCGGCTCGATCTACGTGCGCTGCCCGTACCTGCTGACCGACTACTTCGGACTGATCGTGTCCTCGGTGGCCGAGACGCTGGCCCTGCACGGCCACCAGGTGGTGCTGGACGCGGGCACGTCGGCGCAGCGCAGGCGGGTGCTGCCGGACCTGGCGGGCCGGTCCGACGTCGGCGGCGCGGTGCTGATCCTGCCGCCGGAGCCGGCCGACGAGCTGGTGCGGCTGCGGGACCGGCGGTTCCCGTTCGTGGTGGTGGACCCGCGCACCGAGCTGCCGCGCGACGTGGCCTCGGTGTCCGCGGCGCACTTCGCGGGCGCGCGGCGGCTGATGGCGCACCTGGTGGAGCTGGGACACCGGCGGATCGGCGTCATCGGCGGACCGCGCGACTGGCAGGCCGGCGACGGCAGGCTCGCCGGATACGCGGCGGCGCTGTCCGACGTGGGCGTGCTGCCGTCGCCGGAGCTGCTGCGGCACGTGGACGAGCCGACCGACGAGCGCGGCCACCAGGCCGCGGGCGAGCTGCTGGACCTGGCCGAACGGCCGACCGCGCTGGTGGCGTTCAACGACAAGATGGCCGTCGGCGCGTTGCGGGCGGCCCGGGAACGCGGCCTGTCGGTGCCCGGCGACGTGTCGGTCGCGGGTTTCGACGACCTGGACCTGAGCCGGGCCTCGGTGCCGGAGCTGACCACCGTGCGGCAGCCGTTGCAGGAGATGGGCCGGATGGCCGTGACGCTGCTGGTGCGCCTGCTGGACCGGCACGAATTGGAGGCGCTGCACGTCGAACTGGCCACGGAACTGGTGGTCAGGGCCTCCACGGGGCCCGTGCGGCACTCCTGAGCCACTCGCTTTTCACGGTATTTACCGGGCTGGGGGCGCGCCCTTGACACGGGTATCGACCCATTGTTTCCTTTCACGTGCGGACACGTTCCAGAAAAGTTTCATTTGTTACACGCCGCCGGGACCCTGCCCACACCGTCGTGAAAGGAGTCCGAGGTGCCCTCTACCCGCCATCGGGCTTTCACCACCGCCGCGATAGCCGCCCTGACCGCGGCCGCCGCCGTGGCCGCCACCCCCTCCCCCGCCGCGGTCGCCGCGGGCGAGTCGGTCAACGTCTACCTGACCACCACCTCCGACAGCGGCGGCCGCGTGGTCACGCGGGGCCTGGCGCAGCAGCCGTCCGTCGCGTTCAGCACCAGCGGCGGCAGCGCCACCCACACCATCACCGTCAACGAGAACACCCGCTACCAGCAGTTCGAGGGCGGCGGCGCGTCGATCACCGACACCACCGCCCACCTGCTGCGCGGCGGCGCGGTCTCCGCGGCCACCCGGGACGCGGCGATGCGCAAGCTGTTCCACCCGGTCGACGGCATCGGCCTGTCGTTCGTGCGCAACCCGATCGGGGCGTCCGACCTGTCCCGACCGGGCAACGTGTCCCTGGACGACACGTGCTGCGACCTGAACGACTGGGGCGCCAACGGCTATGACACGAACGTGCGGTTGTTGACCCAGCAGGCCAAGCAGCTCAACCCGCAGCTGCGGGTCAAGGGCGTGCCGTGGAGCGCGCCGGGCTGGATGAAGGACAACGGCCGCATGGACCAGATGGGCTGGCTCAAGTGGGAGTACGCCGCCCTGTACGCCCAGTACTTCGTCAAGTACGTGCAGAGCTACCAGGCGGCGGGCATCCCGGTCGACTACGTGTCCGTGCAGAACGAGCCCAACTGCTGCCAGGCGGGCAACCCGACCGCGATGAACTACCCCGGCATGAGCTGGAACCCGGCGGGCCTGGTCGAGTTCACCAAGAACAACCTCTACCCGGCGTTCCGCGCCGCGGGGATCAACACGAAGGTGTTGGTGCACGACTGGAACTACGGCGACTACGCCAACTTCGGCTCGGGCGTGCTGGGCGACGCCGGCGTGCGCAACGACCCGCTGTTCGGCGGCATCGCCTGGCACGGCTACTTCGGTGACCCCGCCGTCGGCACGCAGGTGCACGACCAGTACCCGAACGTGAAGCAGTTCAGCACCGAGCACTCCGGCGGCACGTGGATCTCGAACCAGCACAACGAGGACATGGCCGACATCGTCAACTACGCCCGCAACTGGAGCTCCAGCCTGGTCAAGTGGAGCCTGGCGCTGAACCAGAACATGGGGCCGCACAACGGCGGCTGCGGCACGTGCACCGGCCTGATCACGGTCCAGGAGGGCGGCTCGCGCGCCGGCCAGGTCGACTACACGGTCGAGTACTACACGACCGGGCACTTGACCAAGTTCGTCAAGCCCGGCGCGCACCGCATCGACTCGACCGCGAACGGCGCCGTGCAGAACGTGGCCTACCGCAACCCCGACGGCTCCAAGGCGCTGATCGCCCACAACGGCGGCACGTCGTCCCAGTCGATCCGGGTGAACTGGGGCAACCAGGCGTTCACCTACACCCTGCCCGCCCGCACCTCGGCGACGTTCACCTGGCAGGGCGCCCCGGGCGGCGGCAACCCGCCCGTCGGCGGCGCGATCACCGGCCTGGCCGGCAAGTGCGTCGACGTCGCGGGCGGCAGCAGCGCCGACGGCACGGCCGTGCAGCTCCACACCTGCAACGGCTCCGCGGCCCAGCAGTGGACCCGCCCCGGCGACGGCACGATCCGCGCGCTGGGCAAGTGCCTGGACGTGAAGGACCGCGGCACCGGCGACGGCGCGCAGCTCCAGCTGTGGTCGTGCGGCGGCACCCCGAACCAGCAGTGGACCCCCACGGCGGCCCGCGACCTGGTGAACCCGGCGGCCAACAAGTGCGTGGACGTCACCGGCAACACCAGCGCGGACGGCACCCGGCTCCAGATCTGGACCTGCACGGGCGCGGCGAACCAGAAGTGGACCGTCGCCTGACCGCGTGACCGGCGGCGGGGACCCGCCCCGCGCGCACACCACCGGCGGGCGGACCCCGGCCGGTGCGCGACAGGGGCCCCGTCCCACCACTTGGCGGCGGCCGGACGGGGCCCCACCGCGCGCGTTCCCGAACCCCCGGCGCGGCCGACCGCGCCGGGGGTTCGGCGGGCGCAGCACCATCGGGGCATGAGACTCCGCGCGCTCACCCTGACCACGGCGGTCCTGGCCACGCTCCTCGTAGCGCCGCACCAGGCCTCGGCCGCCTGGTCGCTCACCACCGCCCAGCGCCGGGCCTACCTGTCGCACTACGCGCCGGTCGTCCTCAAGCGCGGCGACGAGGACGACGGCAAGCAGGGCCGCGACTGGTTGGCGAACTTCGACTTCGACCGCGACGGCGACTACGCCACCAACCGCGCCAACTGGCTGGACGTGGACCAGCACCTGGCGGGCGCACGCCCCGACTGGCAGGTCCGCCCCACGCTCTACACCGCGCTGCTGGAGTTCACCGAGGGCGGTTCCAAGTCCCTCGTGCTCCTCTACCACGTCTACAACGCCGCCGACAAGGACGGCGACGAGATCCACGACTGGGAGCGCGTCGAGATCGTGGTGCGCGGCGTGACCGGCACCCCCGGCGGCGCGGGCGAGCACTTCGCCAACGCCACCGTCACCCACCACAAGGACCACGTCATGCGCCGGTCGACCGACCCGGACGTGCGGTTCCTGGACGTCCCGACCGGCCGCCACCTGCTGCTGTGGCAGGCCGACGAGAGCGACTTCGACCTGCCGGACATCGGGCCGCACGGGCACGAGCTGCGCTACGTCACCGACCCGTGGTCGGACATCGCGGGCCGGTTGGCCACCGGGAACGCGGAGGTCGGCATCTCCGGGGCGGACGACGAGCGCAACGTGCACTACGCGTTCGTCCCCGAGGGGTCGGCGGGCGCGGTGAGCGCGCTCGGGGCGGTGCCGCTGACCGGCGCCAACGCCGCGACCCAGGCCAGCCGGGTCGACAACGGCACCAGGGTGCGGTGGACTCAGGTCAAGCGGCTGACCTACGAGCTCCAGGACCTCGCCGACATCGTGCCGTCGCACTGGTCGCAGGGCGACTGGCGGCGGCACTGGCTGGACACCGACGTCGTGGACGTGCTGTTCGAGACGCCCTCGCTGGGCATCGGCGCCGGCCGTCAGCGGTTCCACAACGCGTCGCGCGACAACGCCGCGCCCGACCTCACCGACGGCCGCGAGGGCTACCTGTCCAAGGCGTGGTTCTTCGGCGCGTACTCCGCCGAGCTGGACGAGGACACGCCGTCGGGCAGCGACGACTTCGGCGGGTTCGCGGGCACCGGCGTGGACGGCCTCGGCCGCACGCGCGGCGCGGTGAGCGGTGACCCGGCCTCGCACGGCGCGTACTGGCGGCAGCACGAGTACTTCGTGCACTCCGGCGGCATCGACGACGCCCGGGGTCGCGAGGTCGGCACGTGGCTGCCGCCCGGCTGGCACCTGGCCGCCAACGGCGGGTTCGACGGCCGCTGGCAGCCGCTGTTCGGCTGACCTCGTCGGCCTCCGGCCTTCCCGGCCCCTCGGACTTCCCGGCTTCCTCGGACTTCCCGGCTTCCTCGGCTGACCGGCCCGCCCGCCGTGACCGCACGACCGGTCGTCGGCGGGCGGACCGGTTCCCGTCACCGCCGCACGACCGGCGGCGACGGGAGTTCCGTCACCCGGTGGCGCGGTAGGCGGACCCGGCGGCGTTGGGCGTCCCGCCGGGCGCGTACAGGCCGGTGCCGGGTTTGTCGGCCGGGAGCGCGAACCACGCGTAGCGCTCCAGGTAGGGCAGGCCTTCGAGCATCCGGGACGACGCGCCCGCGAAGTCGGCCAGCTCCCGGGCGCCCGGGTAGCGCACGCCGCCGCCGGAGAAGTCCATCAGCGAGTACTCGGTGAGCCAGATCGGCAGGCCGTAGCGGGCGTGCACGGCGTCCAGGTAGCTCTTGAGGTGACCGACGGCGGCCGGGCCGAAGTCCGAGCCGTACCAGTGCAGCGCGATGAAGTCGACCTTGAGGCCGCGCTCGCGGGCCCCGGCCAGGAACCGGTCGAGCCAGCCGCCCGGCCGGTCGCCGCCGTAGGCCACGGCCGGGCTGCCCAGGCGCATCCCCGTCGCCTGGAGCCGCGGCCACAGTTCGAGGGCCTGCTCGACGGACATGTTCGCCTGCTCGGCCAGGTCGGGCTCGTTGAAGCCGAGCAGGGTGCCGCCCTGCCGCCGCACCGCCTCCAGGTTGGCCGGGGTCGCGGTCTTCGCGCCCCAGATCATCGGCACGTACTCCACGCCCGGCGCCTGGACGCCCTCCGGCGTGGTGGCCCAGTTGTAGAACCAGCCCGCGCCGACGTCGGACAGCGCCCGGCCGACGCCGTCGAAGTGCCAGGTGCTGACACCCTTCTTGGTCGACCGCGTGGCCGGGAGGGCGTCGGGCGGTGCGGCGACGACCGGTGGGGTGGTCGTCGTGGTCGTGGACGTGGACGCCGTGGTGGTGGTGGTGGTCGTGGTCGTCGGGCTGGACGCGGTGGCGGGCACGAGGGTCGTGGTCGTGGCGGTGATCGGCGCGGCCACCGGGACCGGTCGCGGCGCCTGCTCGGTCGGCAGCAGCGCGACCGCGCCCACCACCGCCGCCACCGTGGCCGCCGCGACCAGCGGCTTGGCGGCGGCGTGGGCCCAGAACGACGGCTTGACCGGGTGCGCGGCAACCGGTTTGGGCAGGTCAAGGTTGGGCAGGTCAAGGTTGGGCAGGTCGAGGTCGGCCAGGTCGGGGTCGACCGGTCCCGGGTCGAGCAGGCCGAACCCGGCGGGCACCGGCACCAGCGGGATGCGGGCCACCAGCCCGTCCACGGCGGCCAGGTCGTCGAACCCGCGCCCGCACCGGCGGCACTCCCGGGCGTGCCGCACGATCCGCTTGCGCCACAGCGCGCCGGGGCGGCCGTCCCAGTCGGCGACCACCTCGGCCAGCTCGCCGCACCGGGGCATGGCCAGCACGCGCACGACCACCCGGGCCGCGTCGAGCTGCGCCTTCATCCGCTGGACCCGGACGGCGGCGTGCTGCGGGGTGAGGTCGAGGGCCCTGACCAGCTCGGCGCGCGTGATCCGGCCGACCTGCTCCAGCCACCACAGCGACAGCACCTCGCGCTCGTCGTCGCCGATCCAGCGGGTGGCCGCGAGGACCTCCCGGCGCTGGCCGGTGAGCTGGAGGCGGGTGATGGCGAGGTCGGCGAAGTCCGCGCCGGGGTCGGCGCGGTCGAGCACCTCGTGGTCGACGGGCAGCGGCCGGCTGCGCCGGTGGTGGTCGCGGACCTGGTTCATCGCGATGACCAGCAGCCAGGAGCGGAACGACTCGGGCCGCGCCAGCCCGGACAACCCGTCCACCGCGCGGAGCATGGTCTCCTGGACCACGTCGTCGGTGTCGGGGTGCCCGCCGAGGGCGTGCCCGACGACGTTGTAGACCAGCGGCAGGTAGGCCGCCACCAGCGCGTCCAACGCGCCCGGCTCGCCGCGCTGCGCGGCCCTGACCGCCTCGGCGTCACCTGGTGTGCGCATACCGATCCTCTCGGCCGAGTTGGGCTTACCCACCGGAGACGGCCAGCGCCCGCCAAGATAACCAAAACCCCGCGAGTCGTACCTCCAGGTCCACCGTGTCGTACGTTCCGGACCTCCGAGTTCAACGTTCGCGTCGAGCCCGGGGTGCGCGAACGCTGAACCCGGGGGTCCTGGAGGTACGACACGGTCGACCGGAACGTACGACTCGCGGGGTCTGGAAGTACGACTCGCGCGGGTTAGCGTGTGGGGGTGGAGGCTGAGGAGTTTCGGCGGATCGGGCACGAGGTGGTCGACTGGATCGCCGACTACCGCGCGCGGGTCGAGGAGTTCCCCGTCCGGGCCCGGGTGGAGCCGGGGTGGGTGCGCTCGCGGCTGGGCGGGTTGGGCGAGGAGGGCGGCGACTTCGCCGGGTTGCTCGACGACCTGGAGCGGGTGGTGCTGCCCGGCACGACGCACTGGCAGCACCCCGGCTTCTACGCCTACTTCCCGTCCAACGCGTCGCTGCCGTCCGTGCTCGGCGACCTGCTGTCGTCCGGCCTGGGCGTGCAGGGGATGCTCTGGTCCACCTCGCCCGCCGCGACCGAGGTCGAGCAGCACCTGATGGACGAGCTGGTGGGCGCCATGGGCCTGCCGGAGCGCTTCCTCGGCGGCGGGGTCATCCAGGACACCGCGTCGTCCGCCGCGCTGGTCGCGGTGCTGGCGGCGCTGCACCGGTCCTCCGGCGGCAAGTGGCGGCAGTCCGGTGTGGACGGCTCGGAGGCGGTGTACGTGTCGTCGCAGACCCACTCGTCGATCGAGCGCGCGGCGCGGGTGGCGGGCCTCGGCGAGCAGGCCGTGCGGTCGATCCCGGTCGACCCGGCGACGCTGGCGATGGACGTCGGCGCGCTGGCCGAGCGGTTGCGGGCCGACGTGGCCGCCGGGCGGCGGCCGGTGCTCGTGTGCGCGACCATCGGCACGACCGGGACCGGCGCGGTGGACCCGGTGCGGGAGGTCGCGGCGCTGTGCGCGGAGCACGGGGCCTGGCTGCACGTCGACGCGGCGTGGGCCGGGCCGGCGGCGCTGTGCCCGGAGTTCCGCGCCCTGTTCGACGGCGTCGAGCTGGCCGACTCGTTCACCGCGAACGCCCACAAGTGGATGTTGACCGCGTTCGACCTGTCGCTGTTCTGGACCGCCCACCCGAACGTGCTGGTGGACGCCCTGACCATCCTCCCCGAGTACCTGCGCAACAGCGCGACCGAGTCCGGCGCGGTGGTCGACTACCGCGACTGGCAGATCCCGCTGGGCCGCCGGTTCCGGGCGCTGAAGCTGTGGTCGGTGCTGCGCTGGTACGGGCTGGGGGGCGTGCGGGCGCACCTGCGCGGGCACGTGGCGCTGGCGGCCCTGCTGGAGTCGTGGGTCGAGGCCGACGAGCGGTGGGAGCTGGTCGCGCCCAGGTCGCTGTCGCTGGTCGCCATCGCCCACCGCGACGGCGACGGGGCCACCAGGGCGGCGATGGACCGGGTCAACGCGAGCGGCGAGGCGTTCGTCACCCACACGACCGTGAACGGCCGGTTCGCCGTGCGCGTCGCCATCGGGGCGGAGGGCACGAGGGAGCACCACGTGCGGGCGCTGTGGGAGGCGTTGCGGGCCGGCGGCGGGAGCTGAGGCGCCTACCGCAGCACGCGGAGCAGGCCCTCCTGGACGACGGTCGCCACCAGGCTGCCGTCCCGGGCGTAGAAGCGGCCCGTCGCCAGGCCCCGCGCGCCGGACGCCGAGGGCGACGCGCAGTCGTACAGGAACCACTCGTCCGCGCGGAACCGGCGGTGGAACCACATGGCGTGGTCCAGGCTCGCGCCCAGCACCTTGTCCGTGCCCCAGTACACGCCGTGGCGGACCAGGACCGAGTCGAGCAGGGTCATGTCCGAGGCGTAGGCCAGCACGCACACGTGCAGCAGGTCGTCGTCCGGCAGCTCGCCGTCCGCCCGCATCCACACCTGGCTGCGCGCCTCGCCCGGACCCTCGTCGCGCGCCTGCCACGGCGGCCGGGTCACGTACCGGATGTCGATGGGCCGGGGCAGGCGGGCCATGCCCACCTTGTCCAGGTACCCGGCCGCCGACTCGGCGTAGGTCGGCAGGGAGTCCGGCGGCGGCACCTCGGGCATCCGGTCCTGGTGGTCCAGGCCCGGCTCGTCGAGCTGGAACGACGCCGACAGCGAGAAGATCGCCTTGCCGTGCTGCACGGCGACCACCCGGCGGGTGGTGAACGACCGGCCGTCGCGGATGCGGTCCACCTCGTACACGATCGGGACCGTCGGATCACCGCCCCGGATGAAGTACGAGTGCAGCGAGTGCACGTGCCGGCCGGGGTCGACGGTCCGGCCGGCGGCCACCAGGGCCTGGCCGGCGACCTGCCCGCCGAACACCCTCACGGGTGATTCGGCGGGCGACACCCCGCGGAAGATGTTCTCCTCGATGCGCTCCAGGTCGAGCAGCGCCACGAGGCGGTCGAGCACGGGCTGCCCGTGCGGCACACCGTCGGCGTCCAGCGGGACGTCCGAGAACCCGGCGGAAGCCGCGGCTCGGGCAGCCTCGGTCACGTCATCTCCTAAGCGTGGTCTTCCTCCCCCAGGCGGTGCACCCGGATGAGGTTGGTCGAGCCGACGGTGCCGGGCGGCGAACCGGCCACGACGACCATCAGGTCACCGGGCTGGTACCGGCCGATGGACAGCATCGACTGGTCCACCTGGCGGACCATACCGTCGGTCGAGTCAACCTTAGGCACCAGGAACGTCTCCGTGCCCCAGGTGAGAGCAAGCTGACTGCGAACGCTCGGCTCCGGCGTGAACGCCAGCAGCGGCAGGTGCGTGTGCAGGCGGGCCAGCCGCCGCACGGTGTCACCGGACTGGGTGAACGCCACCAGCGCCTTCGCGTTCAGCCGCTCGCCGATGTCGCGCGCCGCGTAGGAGATGACGCCCCGCTTGGTGCGCGGCACGTGGGTCAGCGGCGGGACCACCACCGACTCGGTCTCGACGGCCTCGATGATCCGGCCCATGGTCTTGACCGACTCGATCGCGTAGCGGCCGACCGACGTCTCGCCGGACAGCATCAGCGCGTCCGCGCCGTCCAGCACGGCGTTCGCCACGTCGGACGTCTCGGCGCGGGTCGGCCGGGAGTTCGTGATCATGGAGTCGAGCATCTGGGTGGCCACGATCACCGGCTTGGCGTTCTCGCGGGCGATCTGGATCGCCCGCTTCTGCACCAGCGGCACGTACTCCAGCGGCAGCTCGACGCCCAGGTCGCCGCGGGCGACCATGACGCCGTCGAACGCGAGCACGATGGCTTCGAGGTTGTCGACCGCCTCGGGCTTCTCGACCTTGGCGATGACGGGCTTGCGGCCGTGGCCGACCCGGTCCATGACCTGGTGGACCAGGTCGATGTCGGCGGGCGAGCGCACGAACGACAGCGCGATGAAGTCCACGCCCAGGTTGAGCGCGAACTCCAGGTCCTCGATGTCCTTCTCGGACAGGGCCGGCACGGAGACGTCCATGCCGGGCAGGGACAGGCCCTTGTTGTTGCTGACGGGGCCGCCCTCGGTGACCTCGCAGACCACGTCCGGCCCGTCGACGTCCACCACGACCAGGCCGACCTTGCCGTCGTCCACCAGCAGCCGGTCACCGACCTTGGCGTCCTGCGCGAGCTGCTTGTAGGTGGTGGAGACGCGGTCGTGGGTGCCCTCGACGTCCTCCACCGTCACCCGGACGACGTCGCCGGTGCGCCACTCGACGGGCCCGTGGGCGAACCTCCCCAGGCGGATCTTCGGTCCTTGGAGGTCGGCGAGGATGCCGACCGCCCGCCCCGACGCTTCGGCCGCTGAGCGGACGAGGTCGTAGACCTGCTTGTGGTCGGCATGGCTGCCGTGGCTGAAGTTCATCCGAGCCACGTCCATACCGGCCGCCACCAGCTCGTTGACCTTGTCCTCGGTCGCGGTGGCGGGACCCAGCGTACAGACGATCTTCGCGCGTCGACTCACGTCTGTGCAGCGTAGTCCCTGTCACTGGACCGATCAGGATGTACCCGGGGGTAATCTCCGCGAACCAGGCAGAATCTGCCTGGTGGGTGTCAGAATCCTTCCGTTCGTGGTCGCCTCGTTGCTCAGCGTCATCGTGTTGTTCACCCCCCAGTCAGGTGTGCCCGACTCGCCGCCGGGCACCGACAAGGTGGTCCACTGCCTGCTGTTCGCGCTGCTCACGGTCACGGGGAGGTACGCGCGGCTGCCCGTCGCGGGACTGGTGGCGGGCCTGGTCGGTTACGCCGCGGTCTCAGAAGTGTTGCAGTGGCTCATCACCGCGCTGGGCCGAGGGGGTGACGTCCTCGACGCGCTCGTCGACGTGGCCGGGATCGGGCTCGGGCTGCTGCTGTTCCGGTTGTTGCCGGTCCGGCGGGAGCGGGCCTAGCCCCGGGTCAGCGGGCCCAGCCCCGGGTCACGGCCGGAGCGGGCCTGGTGCCGGCGCCCCGGGCCGCGGCCGGCCGGTCGGCCGGGACCGGCCCCGGGCCGCCCTCACCGCCGGAACCCCACCTCGGTGAGGCCGATGTGGTCCGCGCACCAGTCGACCAGCGGGGTCACCTGGCGCCACGCGTCGCGCACGCGGTCCAGGCACCCCGGCTCGTGCAGCACGTCGTCCGGCGGCCAGACCTTCGCCACGTACAGGCGCTTGTGCTTGAGCAGCTCGGCCCGGGGGTGCTCGGCGTCCGCGCCGCGCGGCGCGCGCTTGAGCTTGTCGCCGCGCAGCTCCCACCCCTGACCCGCCAGCTCCGCGAGCACCCGCTCCAGCGCCCGGCCGCGCAGGTCGTCGGCCACCGACTCCCGGTAGCGGGCGAGCTGGTCCGGCGCCATCGCGAACGACCCGCCGCCGACGAACAACCCCTCCGTGCCGATCTGCACGTAGTGCGCGCCGCCGCCGCGGCCGAGTTCGACGACCCCGCCGCAATGGTCCTTGTAAGGGGTCTTGTCCTTGCTGAACCGCACGTCGCGGTAGGGCCGGAAGACCTTTCCCTTCCCGAACTCCGGTTCCAGGGCCGCGAGCAGCGCCTCCATGGGCGCGCGCACGTCCGCGTGGTAAAGGTGCTTGTTGTCCTCCCAGTACGCTTTCGTGTTGTCGACCACGAGACCGTCGTAGAAGTCGATGGCGTACTCGCCGAAGCCCTTGAATTCCACGGCGCCCAGCTTACGTTCGGCCATTCGTGCCTTATTGGAGAGCGCTATAGCACTGCATCACCGGGTCGTCACGTTCTGTGCATAATCAGCCGAGTGGGTAGGAAAGCGGCCCTCGTGGCGTGGTTGCGGGAACTCGACGTCCAGGACCTCCGGGACGTGCTGTCGACGCGGGGGGACGCCGCACGGGCCCGACCCCGCTCGCTGCGGGCGCTGGCCGAGGAGCTGACCGCGGCGTCGTCGCTGCGGATCGCGGTGGAGGGGTTGGACCAGGCGAGCCGGGACGTGCTGGACGCGGTGGTGCGGCTGGGCGAGCGGGCGGACGTGGAGGTGCTCGCCGAGCGGTTGCGCTGCAACGGGAAGGCGGGGCGGGCGGAGCTGAAGCGGGTGCTGGCGCGGCTGCGCGCCCACGCGCTGGTGTGGCCCGAGGGCAGGGGCGTGCTCAGCTCGCCCGGCCTGCGGCCGCTGCTCGGGGAACCCGCGCGCCGGATCACGCCCGCGCCGCGCCCGCCGCGCCGGACCGGGCAGCACCGCGGTTACGCCGACCGGGCGGGCATCGCCCCGGCGACGTCCACTGTGGACGGCGTGACGCGGCTGGTCGACTGCTGCGACGCGGACCTGGTGGCGTGCCGCAGCGGGCTGGGGCTGCGGGAGTTGCGCCGGGTCGCGGGTGTGCTGGGCGCCGACGAGCGGCGGGTGCGGCTGTGGGTGGAGCTGGCGGTGGAGGTGGGGCTGCTGGCCGCGCAGGGCGGGTGGCTGCTGCCCACCACCAGGTCGGACGCGTGGCGCGCCGCGCCGACGGCGGACCGGTTGGCCGCGCTGGTCGAGGCGTGGCCGCGGCTGGTGTGGGTGCCGGGCAGGCAGCGGCAGGCGGTGGTCGAACCGTCCTCGTCGGACACCGGCGACCGGGCGCGGCGCGGCGTGCTGGCCCGGTACGCGGAGCTCGGGCCGGACGAGGCGTTCGAGCACCGGCACGAGGTGGTGGCCGAGCTGGTGTGGTCGCGGCCGGCGGTGCACGCCCCGGCCGCGACCGAGGCGGTGCTGGCGGAGGCCGAGTCGCTGGGGCTGGTGGCGCTGGGCGCGTTGACCGCGTTGGGGCGGGCGGTGGTGGGGGCCGGCGCCGGCGCGGCGGCGAAGGAGGACGGGGACTCCATCGCGGCGGTGGCCGGTCGGTTCGTGCCGCCCACGGCGTCGACGGCGGAGCTGAGGCCCGACCTGACCGCCGTGGTGGCGGGGCTGCCGGACCGGGAGCTGAGGTCGGTGCTGGGGCTGGTCGCCGAGGGCGGGGACGGGGTGTGGCGGTTCACCGGCGCCGGTGTGCGGCGGGCGCTGGACCTCGGGCACGAGCCGGACGCGCTGCTGGCCCGGTTGGGGTCGGTGGCCTCGCACGGGGTTCCCGCCGAGGTGGAGCACCTGGTGCGGGAGGCGGCCCGGCGGCACGGGCGGATCACGGTGGTGCCGGTGGCGTGCTGCGTGCGGACCGCGGACCCGGAGCTGCTGTCGGAGATCGCGGCGCACCGGTCGTTGGCGCCGTTGGCGTTGCGGCCGCTCGGGCCGAACGTGCTGGGCTCGGCCAAGCCCGCGGCGGAGACGTTGGCGCTGTTGCGGGCGGTCGGTTACGCGCCGGCGGCCTCGGCGGCGGACGGCGCGCCGGTGGTCGCGCGGGTGCCCCGGCAGCGCGCCACGCCGGCGGTGGGGCGTCGGCGCGGGTGGAGGGGCGACGGGTGGAAGGGCGACGGGCGGGAGTTGGCCGGGCAGGACCTCGACGAGCTCGCCGCCGCGCTCGTGGACCGGGAGCGGCCCCGGCAGCGGTACGTGCCGCCCTGCGCGGAGTCGCGGCGGATGGGCGCGGTGCGGTTGCTGCGGGACCAGTCGCTGGTGCTGGGCGACTCCGAGGTGCAGCTGCTGGCGGAGGCGCTGGTCACCCGCACGTCGGTGGAGGTCGCGGTGGCCAACGGGCCGCGCACGGCGGTGCGGCACGTGATCACGCCGGTCGACCACGCGGCGGGGAACCTCACGGCCACGTGCGGGCCGCGCGGGGAGGCGCGGGAGTTCCTGGTCAGCGACATCCGGTCGGTGAAGGTCGTCGCCCGCGCCTGAGCCGCGGGCCCCGGACCGGCCGGTCCGGGGCCCGCGGTCTCGTCAGGGCAGCTGGAGCGGCACCTCCTGGAGCGCGTCGGTCGTGCCGAGGGCGGCGGTGACCTGGACCGGGGCGCTGGTCCGGTCGCCCTTGACGGCGGTGAACTCGTAGCGGCCGGCGGGCAGGCCCCACTCGTAGCGGCCGTCGGGACCGGAGATGACGGCCAACTCCGGCACCGGGCGCGGCGGGTCGTCCACGGACCTGGGCTGCACGAGCGCGCCCTCGACCGGCAGGCCCGCGCCGTCCACCACCGTGCCGGCGATGACGACCTGGCCGGACGGGCTCACCGGCGGCTGCCCGCCGGACGAGGACGTGCCCGCTTCCCGACCGCACCCGCCCAGCACCAGGAGGCCCACCAGCAGCGCTGTCCTGACGTGTCCCATGATCTGCTCCCTTCGGTCACGTCCCCAGGACGGAACCGGGGGTGTCGCGGGTTGGTCGGTGGACCGTCAGCGCCAGCCCGCGATCAGGGTGAAGCGGCTCTCGGTGATGCGCGGGCCGCTGTTGTGGCCGTCGGAACCCGCGCCGTAGGCGTGGACGGCCAGCGAGCACTGGCCGGAGCAGCCCGACGAACCGGGCGCCCGGACGGTGTGGACCGAGCTGCCGCTGTTGCCGCCCACGGTGTCGTTGTCGTAGCGCAGCCGCAGGGAATCGCTGACGCGGACCTGGTCGCTGTGGATCCACTGCTGCTGGGCCTTGTCGCCGCCGTAGCCCTGGATGGTCGTGGACGTGCCGTTCAGCGACGCGGTGGTCCAGTAGGCGCCGTACCAGCCGACGGTGTTGCCGATGGTGCAGTCGAGGGTGGCGCCGCCGTAGTCGGCGTCGGCGTTGCCGTCGACCGTCCAGCCGGTGTTCGACCGCAGGGTGGTCGCGGAGCAGCCGCCGTACGGGCGGCTGCCGGCGCCGTCGGCGCCCGGGTAGAAGCGGAGTTGGCCGGTGTACCAGCCGCTGCTCTGGTTGTAGACGCAGTGGCCGGCGGTCATCACCAGGTCGTCGCTGAACATCCAGCCGGTGCAGTGCTGGTTCTCCACGCCGTTCACGGTCCGGGTGATGAGCACCGTGGCGCGGGCCGGGAAGCTCGTGGTCGGGGTGACCCGGGTCCGGTTGTCCGAGCCGATGATGGACTGGGCGCCGAAGTCGTCGCCGGTCGGCGACCGGTAGCCCTGGACGCGGTGGTCGGCCGGGACGTCCCGCGCGCCGTCCTTGGCGGCGTCCCCGGTCGCGCCCGTGCCCCGGTAGCTGTCGACGCCGCGCGACCCGGTGGGCGCGGCGGCCGACAGGGTGACGCCCCCGGTGTCGCTGACCGCGAGCTCGGCGGGTTTCGCGGCCCCCGCCGAAGCCGTCGGCGCCAGCACCGACATGGCCAGCAGCGCACCGGACGCCATCGTCACGATGCGCGGGAAAGATCTACTGGAGTTCACGGAGTCTCCTCTGCGGAGTGAATGCCAACGGCGTGCTGGAGGGCCCCGTGCGCCATCCCGATACTTCGGTGAAGAAAATTTGCGCTGCTCGGCGGACCAGGTGGGGTTGATCGAGTCAGATCGCTTGGTCCGGGTGCGCGATCACGGCGGGCACGGCGTCGCGCCGGGCCTCCTGCCGGGACGTGCGGGCGCCGAGGTCGAACGCCCCAGTCGAGTTCTCCCCGCATGATCAGACCACCGGAGCAGGACACCGCCACAGCGCCTCGGCGACTTCGTCGGCGTTCACCGGGCCGCCCCCGCGGAATTCCGGGTAGCGCAGCACCGCGTCCTGGCGGCGGGTCGTCACCACGGCCTGGCCCGTCCACGCCGATCCGCACTTTTCGGGATCCACGAGGAAAAATCGCCCCCGACGCCGTTGTCGGGGGCGATCGGTGGTGCCCTGGGGCAGCTACACCACGGCGAGCGGAAGCTGGTTGGGGATCACCGGGGACGGCAGGTCGGACGAACCGGTGAGGTGGGCGTCCACCGCGTTGGCCACCGAGCGGCCCTCCGCGATCGCCCACACCACCAGGGACGCGCCGCGGTGGGCGTCGCCGCAGACGAACACGCCGGGCGCCTGCGTCTGCCAGTCCGAGCCGCACGAGACGGTGCCCCGCTCGGTGAGCCGGATGCCGAGGCCGTCGAGCAGGGGCATGTGCTCCACGCCCTCGAAGCCGATGGCGAGCAGCACCAGGTCGGCCGGCAGCAGCTCGGCCTCCTCGGAGACCGGCACGACCACGCGCCGGCCCGAGGCGTCGCGCTCCACGCGGACCTTGCGCAGCTTGATCTGCCGCACGTGGCCCGCCTCGTCGCCGACGAACTCCTCCACGGCCACGGCGAACCGCCGCTCCCCCGCCTCCTCGTGCGCGGGGTAGGTGCGCAGGATCCACGGCCACACCGGCCACGGCGAGCGCTCGTCGTCGCGCTTGGCGGGCGGCATGGGGTACTGGTCGAGCTGCACCACCGACGCCGCGCCCTGGCGCACCGCCGTGCCGTAGCAGTCGGCGCCCGTGTCGCCGCCGCCGATGACGACCACGTGCTTGCCGGCCGCGTCGATCGCCGGCGGGCCGTCGCCCTCGCAGGCGCGGTTGGCGGGCACCAGGTGGTCCATGGCCAGGTGGACGCCGTCGAGGTCGCGGCCGGGAGTGGTCCGGTCGTCGCGGCCCCGCAGGGCGCCCACGGCCAGGACCACGGCGTCGAAGCGCTCGCGCAGCTGCTCCACGGTGACGTCGACGCCGACCTCGCAGCTCGTCACGAACCTCGTGCCCTCGTTGCGGAGCTGCGCCAGCCTCCGGTCGAGGACCTTCTTCTCCATCTTGAACTCGGGGATGCCGTAGCGCAGCAGCCCGCCGAGCCGGTCGTCCCGCTCGAAGACGGTGACCTCGTGGCCGGCGCGGGTCAGCTGCTGGGCCGCCGCCAGGCCGGCGGGGCCGGAGCCGACGACCGCGACCTTCCGGCCCGACGACACGTGCGCCCGGGTCGGCCGCACCAGGCCCTGCTCCCAGGACACGTCCGCGATGGCCTGCTCCACGCGCTTGATGGCCACCGGGCCGCCGGCGTCGTGGCTGATCGACAGCACGCACGCCGCCTCGCACGGCGCGGGGCACAGCCGCCCGGTGAACTCCGGGAAGTTGTTCGTCGCGTGCAGCCGGTCCGAGGCCAGCTCCCAGTCGCCGCGGCGGACCAGCTCGTTCCACTCGGGGATGAGGTTGCCCAGGGGGCAGCCGGCCGAACCGGAGTGGCAGAACGGGACGCCGCAGTCCATGCAGCGGGCCGCCTGGGTGCGGACCTGCTCGTCGCGCGCCTCGGGTCCGAGGTCGAGGTAGACCTCGTCCCAGTCGGCCGCCCGGTCGGTGACCGGGCGCTTCTTGGCCTCCTGGCGGGAGTGCTTGAGGAAACCGTACGGGTCAGCCACGGGAGGCCTCCATGATCGCCTGGTCGACGTCCCTGCCTTCCGCGCGGGCGAGCCTCATCGCTTCGAGCACGCGCTGGTAGTCACCGGGCATGACCTTGGTGAACGCGGCGGACCGCCGGGGCCAGTCGCCGAGCAGCGACGCGGCCACGGTCGATCCGGTGAGCTTGTGGTGCTTCTCCACCACCTCGCGCAGCCGGCGCAGGTCCTCCCCGCTCGGCCGCTGGAGCTCGACCATGGCGGTGTTGACCGCCGCCGGGTCGAGGTCGAGCACGTACGCGATGCCGCCGGACATGCCCGCGGCCAGGTTGCGGCCGGTCGGCCCGAGCACCACGGCCCGGCCGCCGGTCATGTACTCGAACGCGTGGTCGCCCACGCCCTCGGCCACCGCGAGCGCGCCGGAGTTGCGCACGCAGAACCGCTCGCCGACGCGCCCGCGCAGGAAGATCTCGCCGGACGTGGCGCCGTAGCCGATCACGTTGCCCGCGATGACCTGCTGCTCGGCGGCGAACAGCGCGTCCGGGTGCGGCCGGACCACGATCCGGCCGCCGGAGAGGCCCTTGCCGACGTAGTCGTTGGCGTCGCCGATCATCTCCAGCGTGATGCCGCGCGGGATGAACGCGCCCAGCGACTGGCCGGCCGAACCGGTGAACGCCACGTGGATCGTGTCGTCCGGCAGGCCGTCGCCGCCGAACCGGCGGGTCACCTCCGCGCCGAGCAGCGTGCCGACGGTGCGGTTGACGTTGCGCAGCGGCAGCTCCAGGCGCACCGGGTGGGCGTCCTCCAGGGCCGCCTCGGCGAGCTGGATGAGCGTGCGGTCCAGGGCCTGCGCGAGGCCGTGGTCCTGCTCGCGGACCTTGCGCTTGGCCGTGCGGTAGGGCGTCTCGGGCACCTGGAACACCGGCGACAGGTCCAGGCCCGACGCCTTCCAGTGCTCGATCGCCTCGTCGGTCCCCAGCAGCTCGGCGTGGCCGACGGCCTCGTCGATGGTGCGGAAGCCCAGCTCGGCCAGCAGCTCGCGGACCTCCTGCGCCACGAAGTGGAAGAAGTTCACCACGTGGTCGACCTGGCCGGTGAAGCGCTTGCGCAGCTCCGGGTTCTGGGTGGCGATGCCGACCGGGCAGGTGTCGAGGTGGCAGACCCGCATCATCACGCAGCCCTCGACGATCAGCGGCGCGGTGGCGAAGCCGAACTCCTCGGCGCCCAGCAGGGCCGCGACCACGACGTCGCGCCCGGTGCGCATGGCGCCGTCCACCTGCACGGTGATCCGGTCGCGCAGGCCGTTGAGCAGCAGCGTCTGCTGGGTCTCGGCGAGGCCGACCTCCCAGGGCGTGCCGGCGTGCTTGAGCGAGTTGAGCGGTGACGCGCCGGTGCCGCCGTCGTGGCCGGAGATCAGCACGACGTCCGCGTGCGCCTTGGCCACGCCCGCCGCGACCGTGCCCACGCCGACCTCGCTGACCAGCTTGACGTGCACGCGGGCCTGCTCGTTGGCGTTCTTCAGGTCGTGGATGAGCTGCGCCAGGTCCTCGATCGAGTAGATGTCGTGGTGCGGCGGCGGGGAGATCAGGCCGACGCCCGGCGTGGAGTGCCGGGTGCGCGCGATCCACGGGTACACCTTGTAGCCGGGCAGCTGGCCGCCCTCGCCGGGCTTCGCGCCCTGCGCCATCTTGATCTGGATGTCGCTGGCGTTGACCAGGTACTCGCTCGTCACGCCGAACCGGCCGGACGCGACCTGCTTGACCGCGCTGCGCCGCTCCGGGTCGTACAGGCGCTCCGGGTCCTCGCCGCCCTCGCCGCTGTTGGACCGGCCGCCGAGCCGGTTCATCGCGATGGCCAGCGTCTCGTGCGCCTCGGCCGAGATCGAGCCGTAGGACATGGCGCCGGTGTTGAAGCGCTTGACGATCGAGGAGATCGGCTCGACCTCGTCGATCGGCACCGGCGCGCGGCCGGTGGTCTTGAGGGTGAACAGGCCGCGCAGCGTGCCGCCCTGGCGGGCCAGGGCCTCCACCTCGGCGGTGTAGCGGCGGTAGACGTCTTCCTTGCCGGTCCTGGTGGCGTGCTGGAGCAGGAACACCGTCTCCGGCGTGAACAGGTGCAGCTCGCCCTCGCGGCGGTAGGCGTACTCGCCGCCCACCTCCAGCCTGCGGTGCACGCGCTCGGCCGGGTTGTCCGGGTAGGCGCGGCGGTGGCGCAGGGCCACCTCCTCGGCCAGCACGTCCAGGCCCGCGCCGCCGAGCTTGGACACCGTGCCGGTGAAGTACTCGCCCAGCAGGTCCTGGGACAACCCCACGGCCTCGAAGACCTGGGCGGCGGTGTACGCGCCGACGGTGGAGACGCCCATCTTGGACATGATCTTCAAGGTGCCCTTGACCAGGGCCGTCACGTAGTTGCGGACGGCCTTGCGCGGCTCGATGCCGGTGATGGCGCCCTGGTTGATCAGGTCCTCGATGGTCTCGAAGGCCAGGTACGGGTTCACCGCGGCGGCGCCGTAGCTCAGCAGCGCGGCGATGTGGTGCACCTCGCGGGCGTCGCCGGTCTCCACGACCAGCGCCACGCGCAGGCGCTCCTTGGTGCGCACCAGGTGGTGGTGCACCGCGGAGACGAGCAGCAGCGACGGGATCGGCGCCATCCGGTGGTCGGAGTCGCGGTCGGAGAGCACCAGGGTGCGGGCCCCGTGCGCGATGGCGTCGGACGCCTCGCGGCGCACCCGCTCGACGGCCGCCGCCAGCGCGGCGCCGCCACCGTCCACCTCGTACAGTCCGGAGAGGACGGTGCACGCGAAGCCGGGCAGGTCGCCGTCGTCGTTGATGTGGATGAGCTTGGCCAGCTCGTCGTTGTCGATGACCGGGTAGGTCAGCTTGATGTGGCGGCAGCTCGCCGCGCCCGGCTCCAGCAGGTTCTGCTCCGGGCCCATCACCCGGGAGACGCTGGTGACGATCTCCTCGCGGATCGCGTCCAGCGGCGGGTTGGTGACCTGGGCGAAGGTCTGCGCGAAGTAGTCGTAGAGCAGGCGGGAGCGCTGGGACAGCGCGGCCACCGGCGTGTCGGTGCCCATCGAGCCCAGCGGCTCGGCGCCGCCGACGGCCATCGGGCCGAGCAGGATCCGCAGCTCCTCCTCGGTGTAGCCGAAGGTGAGCTGGCGGCGGACCACGGAGTCGTGGCTCTGCACGACGTGCTCGCGGTCGGCCAGGTCGTCCAGCTCCAGCAGGCCGGCGTGCAGCCACTCGTCGTAGGGCAGCTCGTCGGCCAGCTCGGCCTTGACCTCGTCGTCGTCGACCAGGCGGCCCTGCTCGGTGTCGACCAGGAACATCTTGCCGGGCTGGAGGCGGCCCTTGGCGACCACCTGGTCCGGCGCGACGTCCAGCACGCCGGTCTCGCTGGCCAGCACCACGCGGCCGTCGGCGGTCTGCCACCAGCGGGCCGGGCGCAGGCCGTTGCGGTCGAGCACCGCGCCGACCAGGGCGCCGTCGGTGAAGGTGACGCAGGCCGGGCCGTCCCACGGCTCCATCAGGCTGGCGTGGAACTCGTAGAACGCGCGGCGCTTGGGGTCCATCGACGCGTGGTTCTCCCACGCCTCGGGGATCATCATCAGCACCGCGTGCGGCAGGCTGCGCCCGCCCAGGTGCAGCAGCTCCAGCACCTCGTCGAAGCTCGCCGAGTCCGAGCCCTCCGGGTGGCAGATCGGGTAGAGCCTGGTCAGGTCGCCCGGGATGACGTCGGACGCCAGCAGCGCCTCGCGGGCGCGCATGCGGTTGCGGTTGCCGCGGACGGTGTTGATCTCGCCGTTGTGCGCCACGTACCGGAAGGGGTGGGCCAGCGGCCACGACGGGAACGTGTTGGTGGAGAAGCGCGAGTGCACCAGGGCGATGGCGGTGGCCAGTCGCCGGTCGCGCAGGTCGGGGAAGAACGCGGGCAGCTGGCCCGTGGTCAGCATCCCCTTGTAGACCAGCGTGCGGGCGGACAGCGACGGGAAGTACGTGCCGACGCCGGCGGTCACCGACTCGTGCTCGACCCGCTTGCGCAGGGCGAACGTGAGGCGGTCCAGCTCGACGCCGGTGCGGCCGGTCTCGCTCGCGACCACCAGCATGGCGAAGTGCGGCATCACGGAGCGGGCGGTGGGGCCCACGTCGGCGTGGTCGGGGTCGGTGGGCACGTCGCGCCAGCCCAGGACCTCCAACCCCTCCTCGACGGCGACGCGCTCGGCCAGCTCGACGGCCTTGGCGCGCTCGGCCGCGTCGGCGGGCAGGAACGCGATGCCGGCCGCGTAGGCGCCTGCTCCCGGCAGCTCGAAGCCGACCACTTCCCGCAGGAAGGCGTCTGGTGTCTGGAGCAGGATGCCCGCGCCGTCGCCGCTGGTCGGTTCGGCTCCCGCCGCGCCGCGGTGCTCCAGGTTGGCCAGCGCGGTGAGCGCGTCGACGACGATGTCGTGCGACCGGCGGCCTCGGATGTCGGCGACCATCGCCACACCGCAGGCATCGCGCTCGGCGGTGGGGTCGTAGAGCCCCTGCGGGGACGGGATGGCGGAGAAGATCACTGCGCAGACCTCCTTCGTCGTCCTGGCTGACGAACTAGTCCTCGTGTCCAGGTCCTGGGAATCCGGGTGCTGGGCACGGGACGACGATGGCCCGCGTGTTGACGCGACTTTAACAGTCGCGAAACCGAACCACACCATGCTCACTGTGATCTCGGTCATCAACACGTAACGATTCGGCCCGACGGAACGACAGTAGGGCCGACGTTGTTACGCGTTGTTAAGCATACGCGCTGCCGGCCCCTCCCGCGCGCCGCTGAGACCCTCCTGACACGGGCGCCCGACCCGTACTCCTCACCAGCGGGATACCCCGCGTTCGCCAGGCGGACACCTGGCCGTCCCCCGTTCCCCCGCCCCGCGCGGGGGTCGGGGACCGCCGCCGAACGGCCGCGCCCGGCCGCCCGTTCGGCCCGCGACCGGACCGCCCACGACGCGCACCACCGGTAGGACGCACGGCGTTTCCGCCGACGCGCCGGTGTGCATTGCCCGTGTTGCTCGCCGCGACGACGTCTTCGGGCCGCGGACCCGGACCGGGTGAATTTCAGCCGGTCAAGTGAAAACCAGTCCCGCGCATTCCCGCCCGTGGGCGGTCCTGCCCGGCGGACGAGCGGCGCCCCCTCCGCGGAGCCCCCTGCCCACGCCCGGGTGATCGCTGTTCAGCGGCCTCCTCGCGGGCGGGGCCGACCCGGGTCGCGCGCGGGCGCGCCCTCGATTTCCGGCCCGCGCCACGCCGGGCGCGCGAATCGATCAACCGCTCGACGCCGCGCCCGCGGGACCCCTGTCGCGCCGAATTCCACTGGGAGCGGCCCGAACCTGTTCGAGGGCGGCGCCGAAGCCGGGCGGCCCCCTCCCGATCGGATCGGGAGGGGGCCGCCGGGTGTCGCGCCTACTTCCGGCCGGCGGCGGCCGGCTCGCGCTCGGCGGCCTCGTCCTCGGCGTGCTGGAGGTCCATCAGGGCGTCGGCGTCGACCGAGGTCGGGTCGTCCAGGACCCGCTGGAGCTGGTCGCGGTCGAGCTGGCCCTGCCAGCGGGCCACGACCAGGGCGCCGACGCCGTTGCCGATGACGTTGGTGATGGCCCGCGCCTCGGACATGAACCGGTCGATGCCCACGATCAGGGCGATGCCCACCGCCGGGATGGCGCTGTTCGCCTCGAACGCGCTGAGCGAGGCCGCCAGCGTGACCAGGCCCGCGCCCGTGACGCCCGCCGCGCCCTTGCTCGCCAGCAGCATGAACAGCAGCAGGCCGATCTGGGTGCCCAGCGGGACGTCGTGGCCGGTGGCCTGGGCGATGAAGATCGCGCCCATGGTCAGGTAGATGCAGGTGCCGTCCAGGTTGAACGAGTAGCCGGTCGGGATGGTGAGGCCGACCACGGACTTGTCCGCGCCCGCCGCCTCCAGCTTGACCAGCATCCGGGGCAGCACCGACTCGCTGGACGACGTGCCCAGCACGATCAGCAGCTCGTCCTTGATGTAGCGGAGGAACTTGAAGATCGAGAACCCGGCGTAGAGGGCCACGCCGCCCAGCACCACGAGGATGAACAGCAGGCACGTCGCGTAGAACGAGCCCATCAGCCACGCCAGCTTGCCCAGGATCGAGCCGCCGAACTTGCCGATCGTGTAGGCGATGCCGCCGAACGCGCCGATCGGCGCCGCGTACATGACGATCTTGATGACGCCGAACATCACCTTGGCGACGGTGTCCAGGGCCTGCACGACCCGCTCGCCGCGCTTGCCCATGCCGGCCACGGCCACCGCGACCAGGATCGCGACCACCAGCACCTGGATCAGCTGCCCGTCGGTGAACGCCCCGACGAACGACTTGGGCACCAGGCTGAGGATGAACCCGGTGACGCCGGTCTCGGCGGTCTTGGCGTCCTCCAGGGTGTCGGAGGCCGCGTCCTCGTTGATCGGGATGGGCGGACCGTGGTGGCCGGGCTGCACCACGTTCACCACGATCAGGCCGATGGCCAGCGCGACCGTGGTCATCGCGGTGAAGTACAGGATGGTCCGCAGCGCCAGGCCGCCCGCCTTGGCCAGGTTGCCCAGGCCCGCGATGCCGACGACGACGGTGCAGAAGATGGTCGGGGCGATGACGACCTTGACCAGCGCGACGAAGAAGTCGGCCAGCCACTTCATGCCGGAGGCCTGGGCCGGGAAGGCGTACCCGACGACCACGCCGAGCACGATCGACACCAGCACCCAGAAGTACAGGTGCTTGTAGATCGGTTTGCGCTCACGGGCTTGCGCGCTGACCACGTCTCCTCCTGAAGCTCGGCGCTCGCGTCAGGGGGTGAGCCTGCGCACACACCGCGACCGGGACAAGGCGCGCGCCCGAAACTTCAGATCCCTCTGACGTAACCCGCCGTTCACCCGGCCGGCGGGACTAGTCTGCGGGCGTGCACGTGTCCCGGCGCTCGGTGCTGCTCGCCGCCCTCGCGGCCGGGGCGCCCGCCTGCACCGCGACGGACACGCCCGCCCCGGAGGAGCTGGTGCTCGCCACGGGCCCGGACGGCGCGGTGTTCCAGGAGGTGGGCGGCGCGCTCGCGGCCGCCCTGGCCGACCAGCTGCCGTCGACCCGGGTCCGGGCCCGCTCGACCGGCGCGTCGGTGGAGAACGCCCGGCTGCTGCGCGAGGGCGAGGTCCACCTGGGGCTGTCGTCGCTCGACCCCCTGGAGAGCGCGCTGCTCAGCGCCGAGGACCGGGGCGGCATCAGCGCCGTCGGCCGGCTGTACGACAGCTTCCTCCAGGTCGCCGTGCCCGCGACGTCCCCGGTGCGCGCGCTGGCCGACCTGGCCGGGCGGCCGGTGTCGATCGGGCCGGTCGGGTCGGGCTCGGAGTTCACCGGCTCGCGCCTGCTGGGGCTGCTGGGCATCCGGGTGGACGCGCGGAACATGGAGCACAGCGAGGCCGCCCGGCAGCTGGCCGGTGGCGGGATCGACGCCCTGCTCGCGCTGACCGGCATCCCGACCCCGGCGATCGACGACGTGCTGCGGGCGTTCCCGGTGCGGCTGCTGGACCTGCCCGACGAGGCGGTGGAACTGGCGGACGAGTACCCGGGCCCGTACGTGCCGGCCACCATCCCGGCCACCACCTACCGGGGCGTGGGCCCGTGCCGCACGTTCGCCGTGCCCAACCTGCTGCTGGCGCGGACGTCGCTGGACGACGACCTGGTCGAGGTGGTGACGCGGACGGTGTTCACCGAGGCCGAGCGCATCGCGGCCGGGCACCCGGAGGCGAGCCGGATCAACGTGCGCACCGGCATCGCCACCGGCAAGGTGCCGCTGCACCACGGCGCGGCCCGCTGGTTCCGGGAGAACAAGCGGTAGTCGGGGGAAGCGGGCGCCGGGCCGCTGGCCGCTGGGCCGCTGGCCGCTGGGCCGCTGAGCGCTGGGCCGCTGGCCGCTGGGCACCGGGTCGCTGGGCCGCTGGCCGCTGGGCACCGGGTCGCTGGGCACCGGGTCGCTGAACGCCGGGCCATCGAGCCCCCAGGTCCCCCGGCCCCCAGGTCCCCCGGCCCCGGCCGTGCGCGCCGGCCCGCGCGTCTCGGAGGCCGGCGCCTCGAAGTCCCTCTCCCGAAGCCCCGAGTCAGGCGTTGAGGCGGACCACGGCGTCCAAGCCGTGCGGGTCGGTCGGCCGCAGGACCAGTTCGCCGCCCGCCGAGGCGACCAGTTCCGCGCAGATCGACAGGCCCAGGCCGGTGCCCGCGACGTTCTGGTGCCGGGGCGCCCGCCAGAACCGGCTGAGCGCGGCGGCGCGCTCCTCGGGCGTCAGGCCCGTGCCGTCGTCGGTGACGTGCAGTTCCACCCGGCCACCGACGTGGTCGACCCAGATCCTGATGCCCGTGGCGCCGGAGAGGCGGACCGCGTTGCCGACCAGTTCGTCCAGCACGCTGCCCAGTCCGCCGGGCGGTGCGAGGACCCTCAGGCCCGGCGGGACGTCGACCTCCAGGCGGACGTCCCCGGCCAGGGCCCGCCAGCCCGGGACGTGGGTGGCCAGCAGGCTGTCGACGTCGACCGGTTCGGCGGCCGAGGCGCTGTCCAGGCGGGTGGCGGCCAGGAGGGCGTCCAGGACGCGGCCCATCTCCTCGGCCTCGTCGACGGCGATGCGCTGGGCCTCGCGGCCCTCCTCGTCGGTGACGTGCGGCGCCATGTTGTCCACCGCGAGGCGGAGGCTGGCCAGGGGGTTGCGCAGCTGGTGGGAGGCGTCGGCGACGAAGGCGCGCTGGCGGCGCAGGGCCCGGCCGACCACGTCCACCATGGCGTTGAAGCTGGCCGCCAGGCGGCGCAGCTCCGGCGGGCCGCCCACCTCGTCGGCCCGCGCGTCCAGCTCGCCGCTCGCGACCGCGGCCGTGGCCTCGTCCAGCCTGCGGACCGGGCGCAGCACCCAGCGCGACATCGGCCAGGCCACCGCCACCACCGCGAGCATCGGCGCCAGGCCGATCAGGGCCAGCACGCCCCACTGGCGCAGGATCGCCGACCTCAGCCCCTCGGTCGGCGACACGGTCACCACCGCCGCCACCACCTCGCTGTCCCGGCCCACCGGTTCGACCACGACCAGGTTGACCCGCTCCCACGGCCAGACGACCTGGGCGGCCTCGCCCCGGTAGCCGCTCAGCGCGGCCTTCAGGCCGGTGGCCACGTGCGGGTCGCCGGCCTGGCCGAACTGCTGCCGGGACGACGCGACGACGTCGCCGTCCGCGCCGATCAGGGCGGCCTCGATGCCGTAGAGCTGGTCGTAGCGGATCAGCTCGTCGCGCAGCGCGGTCAGCCGGTCGGAGGCCAGGGCGTTCTCGGCGAGCGAGGCGAAGCGGCTCGCGTCGCCCAGCCGGTCCAGGTAGGTCTCCTGGCTCTCGCGCTGCACCACGGCGAACGCGAGCGGCACGCCCAGCGCGGCCACCAGCGCCACCAGCAGCGGGACGATCAGGACCAGCAGGCGGCGCAGCACGCGGGGCAACCTCCCGGGTGTGAGGTGCGTCATCACTCCAGGGGCCGCGTCGGCCCACGAGTGATGGGGGAAACGGGATGTTACGCAAAGTTGCCGTCGTGCTCGCGGCGGCCGTGGCCGTCGCCGTGCCCGCCGCGGTGGTCGCCCCGGCGGTCGCCTCGGCCGCGGTGTGCGAGACCGGGTGGGGCAGCGGGTCCAAGTCCCAGTGGCCCGTCGCCCAGGGCGTGCTGACGAACATCCGGTCCGGGCAGCACGAGTGCTACGACCGGCTGGTGTTCGACTTCGCCGGGGTGAACGACGGCTACTGGGTGCAGTACGTCGACGAGGTCGTGCAGGAGGGTTCCGGCAAGCCGGTGCCGCTGCGCGGCGGCGGGAAGCTCCAGATCACGGTCGGCTCGCCCGCGTACGACGAGAACGGGTCCACCTACGTGCCCGCGAACCGGTCCGAGCTGGTGGACGTGACCGGCTACGCCACGTTCCGGCAGGCCGCGTGGGCCGGGTCGTTCGAGGGGCAGACCACCGTGGGTCTGGGCGTGCGGGCGGTGCTGCCGTTCCGCGTGTTCACGCTGCCCGGCCGGGTCGTAGTGGACGTCGCCCACAGCTGGTGACGGCGGGCCTCCCCTGACAGCGGGCCTCCCCTGACAGCGGGCCTCCCCTGACAGCGGGCCTCCTTGGCAGCGGGCCTTCCCTCTCGGCGAGGTCCCCGAACCGCCTCCCCCGCACCATGACGCGTGCCACAATGCGCGGAGCGGGCGGGGGAGCTCGCGTCAGGGGGAATCACATGATGCGCAAGATCGCTCTGCTGGTGTCGGCGGTGCTCGGGCTGGCACTGGCGGCTCCCGCGGCCTCGGCCGCGCCGGCCGCCTGCGCCCCGGTCGACTGGGGTTCCGGCGACAAGCAGCTCTTCGAAAGCCAGGCCCCGCACATGACCGACCTGCGGGCCGGGCGGCACGAGTGCTACGACCGGCTGGTGTTCGACATCTCCGGCGCGCCCGGCGGGTACGCCGCGCGGTACGTGCCCGAGATCGTCCAGGACCCGTCGGGCAACCCGATCCCGGTGCGGGGCGGGGCCGGGCTCCAGGTCACCACCTACTCGGCCACGTACGACGAGAACTTCGACCCGACCTACGAGTACGACGACCCGATGGAGCTGGTGGACGTGACCGGCTACGCCACGTTCCGGCAGGTCGTGATGGCCGGCTCGTGGGAGGGCACGACGACGATCGGGCTCGGTGTGCGGGCGCGGCTGCCGTTCCGGGTGCTCATGCTGCCCGACCGCCTCGTGGTGGACGTCGCCCACACCTGGTGACGCCGGTTCAGGCGTGGGCCGCCACCCGGTAGCCCACGCCCCGGATCGTCTCGATGCGCAGCGCGTCGCCGAGCTTGCCGCGCAGCGCCGCGATGTGGGTGTCGAGCGTGCGCGACGGGGCCTCCCAGTGCGCCTGCCACACCTGGTCCACGATCAGGTCGCGGCTGACCACCGTGCCCGCCCGCGCCACCAGCAGGGCGAGCAGGTCGAACTCCTTGCGGGTCAGCGGCACCGGCTCGCCGTTGACCCTGGCCTCCCGGCCGGCCGGGTCCAGGGTCAGCGGGCCCAGGGTCACCTCGTGCTCGCGCTCGGCCGCACGGGCCGCGCGGGTGCGCCGCAGGACCGCCTCGATGCGCGCCAGCAGCTCCGCCGTGCCGAACGGTTTGACCACGTAGTCGTCCGCGCCCAGGCGCAGGCCGAGCACGCGTTCCCGCTCCTCGCCGCGCGCGGTGACCGTGATGATCGCCGTGCCGGTCCGGCGGCGCAGCTCGCGCAGCACGTCCAGGCCGTCGCCGTCGGGCAGCCCCAGGTCGAGCAGCACCACGTCCGCCGGTTGGGCGGTCAGCGCCGCGGCGGCCGTGGCGACCCGGTGCACCTCGTAGCCCGCGTGCCGCAGGGCGGTGAGCAGGCCTCGCGCCACCCGGTCGTCGTCCTCGACGACGAGGATGCGCATACCCGCTACTGCCCCGGCTGGTCGCCGGTGTCCGCGGACTGCCTGGCCTCGGCCTTGGTCTCCGGCACGGTGGCGCCCTCGCCCGTCGCCGAGCCGTCATCACCGGCCCCGTCCGCGCCGGCCGCGCTCGCGCCGCCCGCGCGCGCACCGGCCGCACCGGTCCTGGTCCGGTCGGCCTCGACGCCGGAGTCGGGATCGGCGGAGGTCGCGCCGGTGTCACCCGGAGGTGTCTCGCTCCGCACGATCACCTCCCGCGGCCCCCGCTTCGCGGCCAGGAAGAAGTAGATGACCGCGCCGATGAAGACCACCACGGAGGTGATCACGTTGATCCGCAGCCCGAACACCTCGGTGGCCGGGTCGGTGCGCATCAGCTCGATCCAGAACCGGCCCGCCGTGTAACCCGCGACGTAGAGCGCGAACACCCGGCCGTGGCCCAGCCGGAACCTGCGGTCGGCCCACACGATCAGCAGCGCCACGCCCAGGTTCCACAGCAGCTCGTAGAGGAACGTGGGGTGCACGACCTCGATCGGGGTGTGGTCCAGCGCCACGCCGGCCAGGTCGTCCTTGAAGCCGGTCTCCGGGTCGACCCGCTCGTAGATCTCCAGGCCCCACGGCAGCGTGGTGGGACCGCCGTAGAGCTCCTGGTTGAAGTAGTTGCCGAGCCGGCCGACCGCCTGGGCGACGACGATGCCCGGCGCGAGGGCGTCCGCCATCGCGGGCAGCGGGATGCCCTTGCGGCGGCAGCCGATCCACGCGCCGACGCCACCCAGGGCGATCGCGCCCCAGATGCCCAGGCCGCCGTTCCAGATGGCCAGCGCGTCCAGCGGGTTGCGACCCTCGCCGAAGTACTTGTGGTAGTCGGTCGCCACGTGGTAGAGCCGGCCGCCGATCAGCCCGAACGGGACCGCGAAGACGGCGATGTCGGTGACCTCGCCCTTCAGCCCGCCCCGGGCGACCCAGCGGCGCTCGCCCCACCAGATGGCGAGGACGATGCCGAGGATGATGAACAGCGCGTAGGCGCGGAGCGGGATCGGCCCCAGCTGCCAGACGCCCTGGTCGGGGCTGGGGATCGTCGCGAGGTAGTTCGTCACCACGGGACCACCGTAGTGGGTCGGCCGTTCGGCTCTGCCGCGACAGCTCGATTGTTACCGGGAAGGGTCGTTCGAGCTCCGGCACGCCGGCCCGGCCGCGCGCGACCTCGACGTGCTCCCCCGCCTCCAGCTCGAACGGGGTCGCGACGGTTTCCGGCCCCTCCGGGTCGACGACCAGGTGTGACGGCACGCCCGCCTCGGCGTGCAGCACGGGCTTGAAGACCTGGTCGAACACCCGGGTGCCCGGGGACGGCGCCTCGGCCACCAGCGCGACGGCGGCGACCGGGACGGACCGGCAGACCAGGCCGGATGAGCCGACCAGCAGGTCGACCCCGAGCGGGCGACCGGCGGAGAGCCGGACCGGGGTGCCCGGCAGGACGTCGAACCCCGGCGGGCAGCCGGCCGCGAAAGCCGCGGTCAACCGACCGAGGACGCGCTGGTGGGCGATGCCCGGCGGGCCCGTCACGACCCGGGTGTCGTCGAGCAGGCCCACCACCCGGGTGCGGACCCCGGGCAGGGTGGCGGTGTGCAGGGGCAGGGACAGGGGCAGGTCAGGGCGCGTGATCATGGCTCCACGATGGCACCGCGCACCGACGATTTCGACCCTTCGAACCCCCCGAACGGCCTACTTCACTCGAACGTGTGTGCTACACCGCCGTCGTGGCCCTGCGCACCCCGTCGGCCAACTCCTCCGTCAGCGCCGCCACCCCGTCGTCGGCCACCGCCGACACGAAGGCCGACCCCACGATGACCCCGTCGGCGAACGCGGCCAGCTCCGCCGCCTGCGCGCCGCTCCGCACGCCCAGGCCGACGCCCACCGGCAGGTCCGTGTGCTCGCGCACCCGCTTGACCAGCGCGGGCGCCGCCGAGGACACCACGTCGCGCGCGCCCGTCACGCCCATCACCGACGTCGCGTACAGGAAGCCCCGCGACGACCGCGCGGTCATCCGGATGCGCTCCTCCGTGGACGACGGCGCGACCAGGAAGATCCGGTCCAGGTCGTGCGCGTCGGTCGCCCCGACCCACTCCGCGCCCTCGTCGGGCACCAGGTCGGGCGTGATGACGCCCAGGCCGCCCGCCGCCGCGAGGTCGCGGGCGAAGCGGTCCACGCCGTAGGCCAGCACGGGGTTCCAGTAGGTCATGACCACGGCGCGCCCGCCGGCCGCCGCGACCGACTCGACCACGCCGAACAGGTCGCGCACCCGGAACCCGCCGCGCAGGGCCTGCTCGGCCGCGCGCTGGATGGTGGGACCGTCCATGACCGGGTCGGAGAACGGCACGCCCACCTCGACCACGTCGCAGCCCGCCGACACCATCGTCCGCAGCACGTCCTTCGAGCCCTCGACGGTCGGGTAGCCGGCGGGCAGGTACCCGATCAGCGCCGCCCGCGACTCCGCCCGACAGGTCTCGAAGACCGAACCCAGCCCGCTCACGAGTCCACTCCCAGCCCGAACCACTTGATCGCGGTGTCCATGTCCTTGTCGCCCCGGCCCGACAGGTTCACCAGGATGAGCCCCTCGGGCCCCAGCTCGCGGCCGAGCTTGAGCGCGCCGGCCAGCGCGTGCGCCGACTCGACCGCCGGGATGATGCCCTCCGTGCGCGAGAGCAGGGCGAACGCGTCCATGGCCTCGGCGTCGGTCACCGGCCGGTACTCGGCGCGCCCGATGTCCTTGAGGTGGGCGTGCTCGGGGCCGACGCCCGGGTAGTCCAGGCCCGCCGAGATGGAGTGCGCCTCGGCGATCTGCCCGTCGGCGTCCTGGAGCACGTACGACATGGCGCCGTGCAGGGAGCCGGGCGTGCCCTTGGTGAGGGTGGCGCCGTGCCTGCTGGTCTCGATGCCGTCGCCGCCGGGCTCCAGGCCGACCAGCCGCACGGACGGGTCGTCGATGAAGCCGTGGAAGATGCCGATCGCGTTGGACCCGCCGCCCACGCACGCGGCGACCACGTCGGGCAGGCGACCGGCCTTCTCCAGGACCTGCTCCCGAGCCTCGACGCCGATGACGCGGTGGAAGTCGCGCACGAGCACCGGGAACGGGTGCGGCCCGGCGGCGGTGCCCAGCAGGTAGTGGGTGTCGTCGACGTTGGCGACCCAGTCGCGCAGCGCCTCGTTGATCGCGTCCTTGAGGGTGCGCGAGCCGTTCGACACCGGGATCACCCTGGCGCCCAGCAGCCGCATCCGGGCCACGTTGAGCGCCTGCCGCTCGGTGTCGACCTCACCCATGTAGATGACGCAGTCCAGGCCCATGAGCGCGCACGCGGTGGCCGTGGCCACGCCGTGCTGGCCCGCGCCGGTCTCGGCGATGACCCGCTTCTTGCCCATGCGCTTGGTCAGCAGCGCCTGGCCCAGCACGTTGTTGATCTTGTGCGAGCCGGTGTGGTTCAGGTCCTCGCGCTTGAGGAAGACCCGCGCGCCGCCCGCGTGCCCGGCGAACTTGGGCGCCTCGGTGAGCAGCGACGGGCGGCCGGCGAAGTCGCGCAGCAGCCTGGAGAACTCGTCCAGGAACTCCGGGTCGACCCGCGCCTTCTCGTAGAACGCGGCGAGCTCGTCCACGGCGGCGATGAGGGCTTCCGGCATGAACCGGCCGCCCCACGGCCCGAAGTGGCCCCGCTCGTCCGGGTCGTGTGGTGTCGGAGCCAACTGGCCGCGCGACATGCGCCTCCTCCTTCTACCGGCTCGGCCGGGGACACGCGGGGTGGGAGCCCGCCGTCACCAGCTTGTTCACCGCGACCTTGGGGTCGCCGCTCGTCACCAGGCTCTCGCCGACCAGCACCGCGTCGGCGCCCGCGCCCGCGTAGGCCATGAGGTCGCCCGGCCCGGTCACCCCGGACTCGGCGATCTTGATGGTGTCGAAGGGCAGGCCCGGCGCGATCCGCCCGAACACGTCCTTGTCGACCTCCAGGGTGTGGAGGTTGCGGGCGTTCACGCCGATGACGCTCGCACCCGCCTCCAGCGCGCGGTCGGCCTCCTCGGCCGTGTGCACCTCGACCAGGGCCGTCATGCCCAGCGACTCGACCCGGTCCAGCAGCGAGACCAGGGCGTTCTGCTCCAGCGCCGCCACGATCAGCAGCACCAGGTCCGCGCCGTGCAGGCGCGCCTCGTGCACCTGGTAGGGGCTGACGACGAAGTCCTTGCGCAGGAGGGGGACGCCCACCGCCGCGCGCACCGCGTCGAAGTCCTCCAAGGACCCGCCGAACCGGCGCTGCTCGGTCAGCACGCTGATGCAGCGCGCGCCGCCCAGCTCGTACTGCACCGCCAGGTCCGCGGGCTCGGGGATGTCGGCCAGCTGCCCCTTGGACGGGCTGCGCCGCTTGACCTCGGCGATGACGCCCACGCCGGGCCCGCGCAGCACGGCCATCACGTCCTGCGGCGGCGCCACCTTGGCCGTCCGCTCCCTGAGCACGTCGAAGGGCAGCGCGGCCTCGCGCTGGGCGAGGTCTTCCCGGACGCCTTCGATGATCGATTCGAGCACGGTGGTCATCCGAGCACCTCGCTCGACCCCGTCAGACCTTCCGGTTCAGTCGCAAGCTCCCGCACGTCATGCTCCCCTTCCCGCCACGAGGATGCTAACCCCGTCGCGCACCCGCTCGGGCCACCGGGGTCGCGCTGTTCACGCTGCTGATCAGGGTCCTCGCGAGTCCACGTGCGCAAACGTGCGGCGCTCCGGGGTCAGTCCCGATCAGTGGGGTCGTCGCCGCGCTCCAGGGCGTTCCACAGCTCGCGCTCGGGATCGGCGCTCCGCTTGGCCGCGCCCGGCGCCTGGTAGCCGCCGCCGAGCTTCGGCATCGCCGCGCCCCGCACGACCAGCAGCGCGCCGGCCGCGACCACCAGCGCCGCGCCCGCCAGGACCAGGGCGCGCCCGGTGAGCGGGCCGTCGGCGCCCGCGCCCTGGAAGCCGGCCGCGACACCCGCGAGGAGCACCACGCCGCCCAGCGCGCGCCGCGCCCACCCGGCCAGCGCCACCACGGCGGCGATGGCGGCCAGGCACAGCAGGGCCAGCGGCGCCAGGGCGGGCACCACGTCGCCGCCGTCGAGCTCGGCGGCGGCGTCCCAGGTCAGGCCGGAGGCGGCCCCGAGCGCGCCCGCGCCCGCCAGGAGGAGGGCGACGGCGATCCACAGTGGACGCCGCCGCGCGGCCCGCGCCCGCCGCGCCGCCCGCTCCTCCGCGCTCTCGGAGTCCTCCACACCCTCGGAGCCCTCCACGTCCGGCCTGGCGCCCTCCACACCCGCGGAGCCCTTCACCCTTTCGGGGCCCTCGGCCTCGGCGGGTCCGGGCGCCGGTCCCGGGTCAGACACGGGTCGGTTCCGCCGCCGGCGCCATGGTCCCCGCCGTGGCGATGGCCGACAGCACCGCGCCCGCCTTGTTCAGGCACTCGTTGTCCTCGGCCACCGGGTCCGAGTCGGCCACGATGCCCGCGCCCGCCTGCACGTACGCCACGCCGTCGCGGATCAGCGCGGTCCGGATGGCGATGGCGGTGTCCGCGTCGCCGGCGAAGTCCAGGTAGCCCACCACGCCGCCGTAGAGCCCGCGGCGGGTCGGCTCCAGCTCCTCGATCAGCTCCATCGCCCGCGGCTTGGGCGCGCCGGACAGGGTGCCCGCCGGGAAGCACGCCGCGACCGCGTCGAACGCCGTGCGCCCCTCGGCCAGCTCGCCGCTGACCGTGGACACGATGTGCATGACGTGCGAGTAGCGCTCGACCTTGAAGAAGTCGACCACGGTCACCGAACCCGGCTTGCACACCCGGCCCAGGTCGTTGCGGCCCAGGTCGACCAGCATCAGGTGCTCGGCCCGCTCCTTGTGGTCGGCCAGCAGGTCCTTCTCCAGCAGCGCGTCCTCCTCCTCGTCGACGCCGCGCCACCGGGTGCCCGCGATGGGGTGCGTGGTCGCCTTGCCGTCCCGCACCGTGACCAGCGACTCCGGGCTGCACCCGACGATGTCGAAGTCCTCCAGCCGCAGCAGGTACATGTACGGGCTGGGGTTGGACGTGCGCAGCACGCGGTAGACGTCCAGCGGGTCGGCGGAGGTCGACACCTCGAACCGCTGCGACAGCACGACCTGGAACGCCTCGCCCGCGCGGATGGCCTCCTTGGCCCGCTCCACGACGCCGCGGTACTCCTCCGGCGACCGGCGGCGGGTGAACTCCGGCTTGGGCCGGGAGAACACGGCGGCGGTGGGCGGCGCGGGGGCCTGGAGGTCCAGCGTCATCCGCTCCAGCCGCGCCACGGCGTCCTCGTAGGCGGCGTCCACGCGCTCGGGCGAGTCGTCCCAGTTGATGGCGTTGGCGATGAGCGTGACGGTGCCCTCGTGGTGGTCCAGCGCCGCCAGGTCGGTGGCCAGCATCATGACCAGCTCGGGCAGGCGCAGGTCGTCCTCGGCGCGCGACGGCAGCCGCTCCAGCCGCCGCACGGCGTCGTAGCCGATGTAGCCGACCATGCCGCCGGTCAGCGGCGGCAGGCCGGGCAGCGGGTCGGTGCGCAGCACCTCGATGGTCTCGCGCAGCGCCGCCAGCGGGTCGCCGCCCTCGGGCAGGCCGACGGGGTGCTGGCCCTGCCAGTACGCCTCGCCGCCGTCCGCGGTCAGCGCGCCCGCGCTGCGCGCGCCGACGAACGACCAGCGCGACCAGGACCGGCCGTTCTCGGCCGATTCGAACAGGAACGTGCCGGGACGGTCGGCCGCGAGCTTGCGGTACAGCCCGACGGGCGTCTCCGCGTCCGCCAGCAGCCGCCGCACCACCGGGATGACCCGCCGCTGGGCGGCGAGCTCGCGGAACTCCTCGCGCGTGGGGCTGATCTCGCCCAGACCGGTGCCTGCACCGATGACGCTCACCATGCGCGCCATTGTGCCCGGTGGCCGCGGGCCCTTCGGGTCCGACTCATTTCATCACGCGTTGAAAAAAGGTCCTGCCTCGCCCATGATGGTGGCGTGAACGAGAGCTCCCGACAAATCGGGCCGAAGCGCCGCGGCCGCCGGGCCGGCGGCGAGGACACCAGGGAGGCCCTGCTGTCCGCCGCCCGCGAGGTGTTCGTCGACCGCGGTTTCGAGGGCGCCACCGTGCGGGCCATCGCGGCGCGGGCCGGTGTGGACGCGGCCATGGTCAACCACTGGTTCGGCAGCAAGGAAGGCCTGTTCGCCAAGGCCGTGCTCCAGGTGCCGATCGACCCGAACGTGCTGGTCGAGCGGCTGCTCGACGGCCCGCCCGAGGAGGTCGGCGAGCGGATCGTGCGCAACTTCATCGGCATCTGGGACGCCACCGGCGGCGGCCAGTTCGCCGCCATGGTCCGCAGCATCACCTCGCACGAGCAGGTCGCCGAGGTGCTGCGGCAGTTCTTCGTGCACACCCTGCTCAAGCGGCTCGTCTGCCACCTGGGCTCGCCGGACGCCGAGCTGCGCGCCACCCTGCTGGCCAGCCAGATCTTCGGCATGGGCGTGGTCCGCTACGTGGTGCGGTTCGAGCCGTTCGCCTCGGCGGACGTGGAGACCATGGTCAGGGCGATCGCGCCGAACCTCCAGCGCTACCTGACCGGCGACATCAGCTGAGCAGCACGTCCGAGTCGAAGCAGGTGGCGTCGCCGGTGTGGCAGGCCGCGCCCTCCTGGTCCACGACCAGCAGCACGGCGTCGCCGTCACAGTCCAGCCGCACCTCGTGGACCCGCTGGGTGTGCCCGGACGTCTCGCCCTTCACCCACAGCCGCTGCCTGCTGCGCGAGTAGTACGTGGCGCGGCGGGTGGTGAGCGTGCGGTGCAGGGCCTCGTCGTCCATCCACGCCACCATCAGCACCTCGCCGGTGCCGCGCCGCTGGGCGACCGCGCACACCAGGCCGTCCGCGTTGCGCTTGAGCCTGGCGGCGATGGACGGGTCGAGCGCGCTGGTCACCGCTGTCCTCCGGAGTAGTGGAGCCGGGCCGGCCGGGTGTTGAGCAGCACCACGGCGAACACGTGGGCGGCGGAGAGCACGCCGGACAGCACGCGCAGCCACACCGCGCCGTCGTTGAGCACGGCGAGCAGGTGGATCAGGCCGACCAGGCCGAACAGGCAGGCCGCGGTCAGCCGCGCGGGGCGCAGCCCGGCCGCCAGCCCGGCCACGGCCAGCAGCTCCAGCACCGCCACGATGACGGGGAAGCGCAGCCACGTCGAGTCGGCCTCGACCTGCGCCTGGACCAGGCCCATGAGGACGAACGCGAGCGCGCCCGCCGCGCCGACGAGGGTGGCGACCCGCGCCTCCACGGGAGCGTTGCGCAGCATCACCGCACCTCCACGCCCGCGTCGCGCAGGCCCTGCTTCACGTCGCCGATGCGCAGCGCGCCGAAGTGGAACACGCTCGCCGCGAGCACCGCGTCCGCGCCCTCGGCCACGGCGGGCGGGAAGTGCTCGACCCGCCCCGCGCCGCCGCTCGCGATCAGCGGCACGTCGACGACCTCGCGCGTCAGCCGGATCAGCTCCAGGTCGAACCCGGCCTTGGTGCCGTCGGCGTCCATGGAGTTCAGCAGGATCTCGCCGACGCCCAGCTCCTGGCCGCGCGCGGCCCACTCGACCGCGTCGATGCCGGTGCCGCGGCGGCCGCCGTGGGTGGTGACCTCGAAGCCCGAGGGCGTCGGCCGCTCGCCCCCCGGCACGCGGCGCGCGTCGACCGACAGCACGATGCACTGCGCGCCGAACCGGCGGGACAGCTCGCCGAGCAGCTCGGGGCGGGCGATGGCGGCTGTGTTCACGCTCACCTTGTCCGCGCCCGAGCGCAGGAGCTTGTCCACGTCGTCGGCGCTGCGCACGCCGCCGCCCACGGTGAGCGGGATGAACACCTGCTCGGCGGTGCGGCGGACCACGTCGAAGGTGGTCTCGCGGTCGCCCGACGACGCCGTCACGTCCAGGAACGTCAGCTCGTCGGCGCCCTCGGCGTCGTAGGCGCGCGCCAGCTCGACCGGGTCGCCCGCGTCGACGAGGTTGGTGAAGTTCACGCCCTTCACCACCCGGCCCCGGTCGACGTCCAGGCAGGGGATCACGCGCACCGCTACCGACATGCCCAAAAGCCTACGGGTCGACCCGGCGCGGACATCGCCAGGTCGGGTGGGCCGGCATTCCGGCGCGAAGTGTGCTTAACTGGTGGAGGTCGAAGGTTTTGTGTCGTGTCTTCACGCTCGCGAAACGGCGTTTGAGCGTGTGACTCCTCTGAGGTCCATACGCCCGGACCGACCGCAGCGGGTGCGTTCGCCCCGCTGGAAGTGGTATGAGGAGAAAAATGGCTAACGGCACCGTGAAGTGGTTCAACTCGGAGAAGGGCTTCGGCTTCATCTCCCCCGAGGACGGCGGCGCGGACGTGTTCGTGCACTACTCGGAGATCCAGAGCGGCGGCTACCGCAGCCTGGAGGAGAACCAGCGCGTGAGCTTCGACGTCGGTCAGGGTGCCAAGGGCCCCCAGGCCACCAACGTCACGGTCATCTGACCCTAACCGGTCAGTAGGGGCCCCGTCCGGCATCGTCCGGGCGGGGCCTTTACCGTTGGCGGGCATGGGCCTCGCAGACGGCAAGTACCTGTTGTTGACGACCTACCGCAAGAACGGCGCGCCCGTGCCCACCCCCGTGTGGGTGGTCGGGGACGGCGAGGCGGTCTACGCCTGGTCGGCGGCCGACGCGGGCAAGGTCAAGCGCATCCGGCGCAGCGGCGAGGTCGAGGTCGGGCCGTGCGACTTCAAGGGCAACCCCACGGGTCCCCAGGTGCCGGGCCGGGCGCGGCTGCTCGACCTGGCGGGCAGCGACCGGGTGCGGGGGCTGATCGCGCGGAAGTACGGCGTGCTCGGGCGGCTCACGCTGCTGGGCAGCCGCCTGCGCCGGGGCCGGGAGGGCTCGATCGGGATCGAGATCACACCGTCAACCACGGGTTGACGGTCGGAAGAACGTCAACCTAGAGTTGACGGATGGTCACCTCGCCGGTCCAGCTGACCGATCTCATCGTCGCGGTCGCGACCGAGCACGGGGACGTGCTGGGCAGGCTGACCGCCGCCGTGGAGCTGAGCGGCGAGCTGGACGAGCTGGGCGACCACCTCATCGGCCACTTCGTGGACGAGGCGCGGCGGGCCGGCGCGAGCTGGACCGACATCGGCGAGAGCATCGGCGTGACCAAGCAGGCCGCGCAGAAGCGGTTCGTGCCCAAGGAGTCGGCGGAGCTGAAGCCGAGCTTCGACCGCTACACCGACCGCGCCCGCCGCGTCATCCTGCTCGCCCGCCACCACGCCCGGTTCAGCGAGCGCATCGGCACCGAGCACCTGCTGCTGGGCCTGCTCGACGAGTCGGGCGGCCTGGCCGCCAAGACCATCGCCGCGCTCGAAGCGGCGGAGGGCACCACGCGGCTGGCGCTGCTCAACGCGCTGGACCCCACCGGCAGGCAGCCACCCGCGCGGCAGCCGTTCAGCGCCCGCTGCAAGAAGGCGCTGGAGCTGGCCGTGCGCGAGTCGCTGCGGCTCGGCCACCGCTTCGTCGGCACCGAGCACGTGCTGCTCGGCCTGCTGCACCTGGGCGAGGGCCCGGCGGCCGACGCCCTGGCCGCCACGGGCGTGACCGGGGAGGCCGCCGAGGCCCACGTCGTCGCCGAGATCGCCGCCGCGATCAGCCGCGCACCGCGGCCAGCGCTTCCGGGAGCGTGAACGCGCCCGCGTAGAGCGCCTTGCCCACGATCGCGCCCTCGACGCCGTCCCGGTTCAGCGCGGCCAGCGCCACCAGGTCGGCCACGCTCGACACCCCGCCGGAGGCGATGACCGGCGCGTCGGTGCGCGCGCACACCTCGCGCAGCAGGTCCGCGTTCGGGCCCTGGAGCGTGCCGTCCTTGCTCACGTCGGTCACCACGTAGCGGGAGCAGCCGTCGCGGTCCAGCCGCTCCAGCACGTCCCACAGGTCGCCGCCGTCGGTGGTCCAGCCGCGCCCGGCCACCCGGTAGCCGCGCTCGCCGATCCGCACGTCCAGGCCGACCGCGACCTTGTCGCCGTGCTCGGCGATGGCCTTCGCGCACCACGCCGGGTCCTCCAGGGCGGCCGTGCCCAGGTTCACCCGCGCGCAACCGGTGGCCAGCGCGGCGGCCAGCGACTCGTCGTCGCGGATGCCGCCGGACAGCTCGGCCTTCACGTCGAGCTGCCCGATCACGCGGGCCAGCAGGTCGCGGTTGCTCCCCCGGCCGAACGCGGCGTCCAGGTCCACCAGGTGCACCCACTCCGCGCCGTCGCGCTGCCAGGCCAGCGCGGCGTCCAGCGGTTCGCCGTAGGAGGTCTCGGTGCCGGCCTCGCCCTGGACGAGCCGGACGGCCTGGCCATTGGCCACATCAACGGCCGGGAGCAACGTGAAGGTCACGCGAACAGCCTAGTTGAGGGTGCCCAGCCAGTTCTCCAGCAGGTGCGCGCCCGCGTCGCCGGACTTCTCCGGGTGGAACTGGGTCGCCCACAGCGGCCCGTTCTCCACCGCCGCGACGAAGTCGTCACCGCCGTGCGAGGACCACGTCACCAGCGGCGCCCTGAGCGGGCCGCCCTCCGGCAGCTCCCACTTCCGCACCGCGTAGGAGTGCACGAAGTAGAACCGGGTGTCGGGGTCCAAGCCCGCGAACAGCCGCGTGCCGCCCGGCGCCCGGACCGTGTTCCAGCCCATGTGCGGCACGACCGGGGCCTCCAGCCGCTCGACCGTGCCCGGCCACTCGCCGCAGCCCTCGGACTCCACGCCGTGCTCGATGCCGCGCTCGAACAGGATCTGCATGCCGACGCAGATGCCCAGCACCGGGCGCCCGCCGGCCAGGCGCTGCCCGATCAGCCGGCCGCCCCGGACCGCGTTGAGGCCCTCCATGCACGCCGCGTACGCGCCGACACCGGGCACGACCAGGCCGTCTGCGTCGAGTGCCGCCTGATGGTCCGCCGTGACCTCCACGTCGGCCCCGACGCGCTGGAGCGCGCGCTCGGCGGAGCGGAGGTTGCCGGATCCGTAGTCCAAAACGACGACTCGTGCCACACGCCCAGGCTACTAGGCCAGCGGCGACCCGCCCTGCGTCACGGGCACCACGGGCAGCACGGTGTTGATCGGCAGGCCCGCGCCTGCCGGGAGGTTGGTCACCCAGGCGTCCGCGCGGCCCTCGTCGACCAGGGCCCTGACCTCGGCCGCGTCGGCCGGCAGGTCCGCCGCGCCGGGCCGGGCGTCGAGCCGCCACCAGCGGACGAGGCCGACCAGGCGGCGGGGCGCGCCGGTGTAGCCGGCCGCACCGCCGTCGGTCCACACCTCACCGGCCGGGCTCCAGCGCACCAGCAGCGCGGGCGCGCCGGTCAGGCGGACCTGACCGGCCAGCGCCAGCGCCGCCGAGAACCCGATCTTCCTGGGCGGCAGCAGCACCGTCCCGGAGGCCACCGGCACCAGGGCGGCCGGGCCCGCGACCGCGCGGTGCAGGTTCAGCTGCAACTCGGCGGTCGGCGCGGGGGTCCAGATGAGGGTTCTCGGCACGCTCACGGGTAGGGATCATGCCGCAGCCGCCGGGTGGTCGAACATCCGACGCGCGGCCGCGGCCACGCCGAGCACGTCGAGGTCGTGCGCCGAGTCGTGGTCCTCGGCGGTGCCGTAGGCGCGCAGCTCGGAGTCCCGCCGCACGCCCAGCGACCGCAGCCGGTGCGGCACGTCGGCCAGCGCCTCGGCCGCGAGGTGCGCCGACGTGCCCTCCAGGTAGGGCTCGACCAGCAGCACGTCGGCCCGGCCGGTCCGCGCGACGGCCGCGCGCAGCCCGGCGGCGTCGAACGGGCGGATCCGCGACGCGTACAGCACGGTCACGTCGGTCCCCTCGGTGGCGGCCAGGGCGGTGTCGAGCATCGGCCCGACCGCCACCACCACGCCCCGCCCGCCGCGCCGCACCTCGGTGAACCCCTCGACCACCGGGAGCGGCGCGGCGTTCTGCCGCAGGGACAGCCTGAGGTAGACCCGGTCGTCGGCCGCCAGCGCGGCCCGGACCACCGGTTCCACCTCGCCCGGGTGGCCGGGCACGTGCACGGTCCAGCCGGGCAGCGTGTCGAACAGCGCCACGTCGCCAGGCGCCTGGTGCGTGCGGCCCCACACCGGGTCGTCGTAGGAGCCGCCGATGCCGACCAGCACCGCGCCGACGTCCTGGTGCCCGAAGTCCAGCTTGACCTGCTCGAACGGCCGCTCGACCAGGAACGGCGCGTAGGTGTGCACCACGGGCCGCATCCCGGCCAGCGCCAGGCCCGCGCCGACGCCCACCATGGCCTGCTCGCGGATGCCGACGTTGATCAGCCGGTCCTGGGGCCGGAACGCGTCGCGGGAGATCTCGGCGATCACCACCGCCACCCGCGGGTCGTGCCGCATCACCTCTTCGACGGTGTCCACGAACACCTGCCGCATGGTCGTCATCGCCCCTCCTCCACCTTCGCCACCACGACCAGGGGCCGCCCGGCGTGCTCCTGCGTGAGGGCCGCGTGCAGCGCCCCCCGGTCCCGCCCGTCCACAGTGGACGACTGCCAGCCCTCGACCTCGAACCGGCGCGCCACGCCGCCCGGCCAGCCGTGCGTGCCGGACTCGTTGTCCACCACCACGGTGGTGAGCCGGTCCAGCGCCAGCCGCCCGGCCAGCGCGATCGCCTCGTGGTTGCTGCCCTCGTCCAGCTCGGCGTCCCCGACCAGCACCACGGTGCGCGCGGCGCGACCCTGGAGGCGCAGGCCGAGCGCGGTGCCGACGGCGATCGGCAGGCCGTGGCCCAGCGACCCGCTGCTGATCTCGACGCCGGGCACCAGCACGCGGTCCGGGTGCTGGCCCAGCGGCGAGTCCCACGCCGTCCACGTGTCCAAAATGGATGGTTCCAGGTAGCCCTTGGCGGCCAGCACCGCGTAGTAGGCCATCGGCCCGTGCCCCTTGGACAGCAGGAACCGGTCGCGGTCCGGGTCGTCCACCCGGTCCGGCGAGACGTCCAGCACCCGGTCGTAGAGCACCCACAGCACGTCGAGCGTGGACGCCGCGGCCCACTCGTGCTTCTCGTCCCCTGCCATCCGCCGGAACAACGCGGGCAGATCCGCGTGCGCCGGCTCGTCGCTCACCGTCATGACACCAGGGAACAACCTCGACTTAAGTCGAAGTCAACCCATAAGATGGGCACGTGAGCAAGTTGCCGGACATGTTGACCATCGGCCAGGTGGCCGAGCGCAGCGGCGTGCCCCACACCGCGCTGAGGTTCTACGAGGAACGCGGGCTGATCGCGTCCGAGCGGACCGCGGGCAACCAGCGCCGGTACGCGCGGTCGGTGCTGCGCCGGCTGGCCTTCATCCGCACCGCGCAGCGGGTGGGCCTGTCGCTGGAGGACGTGCAGCAGGCGCTGGCCGCGCTGCCGGACGGCCGCACGCCCACCAAGACCGACTGGAGCAGGCTGTCCACCACCTGGCAGGCCGAGCTGGACGCGCGGATCGACGCGCTCCAGCGGCTGCGCGACCGGCTGACGTCGTGCATCGGGTGCGGTTGCCTGTCGCTGCGCAGCTGCTACCTGCACAACTTCGGGGACGAGCAGGCCGCGAACGGGCCCGGCGCGCCGAAGCTCAAGCCCGCCAGCGAGGGCGGCCTGTAGGAAACCCGCTTGCGGCGGCGTGCTGCACTGGGCTCGTGCAGGAGAAGGAGATGACCCGCTTGTCGAAGCGGATGTCCAAGGTGCTCCGCCACGACCCGGAGCGGGCGGGCCTGGCGCTCGACGCGGCGGGCTGGGTGGACCTCGGCGAGTTCGTGGCGGCGCTCGGCGTGAGCCGGGACCACGTGCTGGAGGTGGTGGCGCGCAACGACAAGAAGCGCTACGAGGTGGTCGACGGGCGCATCCGCGCCAGCCAGGGCCACACGGTGGCCGTGGACCTGGGGCTGGCCGCGGCCGAACCGCCCGCGGTGCTCTACCACGGGACGGTCGGCGCGGCGCTGCCCGAGATCCTCCGCGACGGGCTGCGGCCCATGCGGCGGCACGACGTGCACCTGTCCGCGACCGTGGAGACGGCCGTGCGGGTCGGGTCGCGCAGGGGCAGGCCGGTGGTGCTGGAGGTCGACGCGGCGGCCATGCGCGCCGACGGCCACGAGTTCCGCGTGAGCGCGAACGGCGTGTGGCTGGCCTCCGCGGTGCCGCCCGCCTACCTGCGCGAACACCCCGCGTGAAGCCCTACAGCACCCAGAGCGCCGCCCCGCCCAGGGCCACCGCGGTCAGCACTATGAGCGCCACCGACAGGCCCCGGACGGTCTTCCAGGTGCTGTAGGCGCCGCCGCCCAGGAAGCCCGCCAGTGCGAGCAGACCGATGACGACCAGCTCCTTCGGCACCTACAGCACGCCCTTGGTCGACGGGACGACGCCGCCGACGCGCGGGTCCGGCTCCACGGCCGCGCGCAGCGCGCGGGCGATCGCCTTGTACTGGGCCTCGGCGATGTGGTGCGGGTCGCGGCCGTACTCGACGCGCACGTGCAGCGCGATGCCCGCGTGGAACGCCAGCGAGTCGAACACGTGCCGGTTGAGCACGAACGGGTAGTTGCCGCCGATGGTGAAGGTGTTGAACTGCTCGGGCTCGCCCACGTGCACGCAGTACGGCCGGCCCGACACGTCCACCGCCGCGTGCGCCAGCGTCTCGTCCATCGGGATCCAGGCGTCGCCGAACCGGCGGATGCCCTTCTTGTCGCCCAGCGCCTCGCGCAGCGCCTGCCCGAGCACGATCGCCACGTCCTCCACGGTGTGGTGCGCGTCGATCTCCACGTCGCCGGTCGCCCGGACCACCAGGTCCAGCGACCCGTGCACGCCCAGCGCGGTCAACATGTGGTCGTAGAACGGCACGCCCGTGGCGATCTCGACCCGACCGGAGCCGTCGAGGTCCACCTCGACGAGCACCGACGACTCCCTGGTGGTCCGCTCCACCTTGCCGACCCGGCTCACCGGCCAACCTCCTTGCTCGCCGCGAGGAACGCGTCGTTCTCCTCCGGGGTGCCGACCGTCACCCGCAGGTGACCGGTGATGCCCACGTCCCGGATCAGCACGCCGTGCTCCACATAGGACCGCCACGCGGCACGCGTGTCGGTGAACCAGCCGAACAGCACGAAGTTCGCGTCGCTCGGCACGACCGAGAAGCCCAGCTCGGACAGCTCGGCCACCACCCGGTCCCGCTCGGCGGCGAGCTTCGCCACCGAACCCAGCGTCTCCGGCGCGTGGCGCAGTGCCGCGCGCGCCGCCGCCTGGGTCAGCGCGGACAGGTGGTAGGGCAGCCTGACCAGCAGCAACGCGTCCACCACGGCGGGCGCGGCGGCCAGGTAGCCCAGCCGGCCGCCCGCGAAGGCGAACGCCTTGCTCATGGTCCGGCTCACGACCAGCTTCGCCGGGTGCTCGGCCAGCAGCTCCACCGCGCTCGGCCGCGAGGAGAACTCCGCGTACGCCTCGTCCACCACGACCACGCCCGGCGCGGCCTCGACCAGCGCGCGCAGGTCGTCGAGCGGCAGGCTCTGCCCGGTCGGGTTGTTCGGGCTGGTCACGAACAGCACGTCGGGCGAGTGCCCGGCGATGGCCTCGACCGCCCGCTCCACGTCCAGCGAGAAGTCCTCGCGGCGCGGCGCGGGCGCCCACTCGGTGCGCGTGCCCGCCGCGATGATCGGGTGCATCGAGTACGACGGCTCGAAGCCCAGCGCGACCCGGCCCGGCCCGCCGAAGGCCTGGAGCACCTGCTGGAGGATCTCGTTCGACCCGTTGGCGGCCCACAGGTTGGCCGCGGTGAGCGGCACGCCGGTGGCCGACGACAGGTACGCCGCCAGGTCCTCGCGCAGCGCCACCGCGTCCCGGTCCGGGTAGCGGTGCAGCTCGGCCGCGACCGCCGCGACCTCCTTGGCCACGTCCTCCACCAGGCCCGGCGTGGGCGGGTAGGGGTTCTCGTTGGTGTTCAGCCGCACGGGCACGTCCAGCTGCGGCGCGCCGTACGGCGTGCGGCCGCGCAGGTCGTCCCGCAGCGGGAGGTCGCCCAGCTCCACCCGGTCTCCGATGGGCTTCAATGCCGCCTCCGCTGAGGTGCTCACGTCGGCGGGCTTCAATGCCGCCTCCGCTGAGGTGCTCACGTCGGCGGGCCTCATCCGCGGAACCTCGCCGTGACCGCCTGGCCGTGCGCGGGCAGGTCCTCGGCGTCGGCCAGCGCCACGACGTGCGGCGCGACCTCGCGCAGCGCCTCCTCGCTGTAGTCCACGACGTGGATGCCCCGCAGGAACGTCTGCACCGACAGCCCGGACGAGTGCCGCGCGCAGCCGCCGGTGGGCAGCACGTGGTTCGAGCCCGCGCAGTAGTCGCCGAGCGACACCGGCGAGTGCGCGCCCACGAACACCGCGCCCGCCGCGCGCACCCTGGCCGCGACCTCGCGGGCGGAGGCGGTCTGGACCTCCAGGTGCTCCGCCGCGTACACGTCGACCACCCGCAGGCCCTCGTCGACGCCGCTCACCAGCACGGTGCCGGACTGCCTGCCGCGCAGCGCGGTGCGGATGCGCTCGTGGTGCCTGGTCTCCCCGACCTGCCGCTCCAGTTCGGCGTCCACCGCGTCGGCCAGCTCCACCGAGGTGGTCACCAGCACGCTCGCGGCCAGCGTGTCGTGCTCGGCCTGGCTGATCAGGTCGGCGGCCACGTGCACCGGGTCGGCGGTCTCGTCGGCCAGGATCGCGATCTCCGTCGGCCCCGCCTCGGAGTCGATGCCCACCAGGCCGCGCAGCAGCCGCTTGGCCGCGGTCATGTAGATGTTGCCCGGACCGGTCACCACGTCGACCGGCTCCAGCGGCGAGCCGTCGGTGTCCGTGCCGCCGTACGCCAGCAGGGCGATCGCCATGGGGCCGCCCGCGCTCCACACCTCGGTCACGCCGAGCAGCGCGGCGGCGGCCAGGATCGTCGGGTGCGGCAGGCCGCCGAACTCCGCCTGCGGCGGCGAGCAGACCACCAGCGACTCGACGCCGGCGATCTGGGCCGGCACCACGTTCATCACCACGGTCGACGGGTAGACGGCCAGGCCGCCGGGCGCGTAGAGGCCGACGCGGCCGACCGGCACCCACCGCTCGGTCACCGTCCCGCCGGGCACGACCTGGGTGGTCGTGTCGACCCGGCGCTGGTCGGCGTGGACCTTGCGGGCGCGGGCGACGGACTCCTCCAGCGCGGCGCGCACGGCCGGGTCCAGCTCGGCGAGCGAGCGCTCCAGCTCGGCCACCGGCACGCGGACGGCGGCGGGGCGCACCCGGTCGAACCGCTCGGTGTGCTCCAGCACGGCCTCGACGCCGCGGTCCCGCACGTCCTCCACGATCGGCCGCACGTGATGCAGCACCGCGTCCACGTCGACCTCGGCGCGCGGCAGCGCGGCGCGCAGTTCGGCTGCTGACGGGACCCGACCTCGCAGGTCGATGCGGTTGAGCATGACCCAAGGGTAAGCGGTCGCGAATTCCGTCAACTGTCACCCCGCGACCGAAGCGGTGAACCCGACCAACGGGGGCTACCTCGACGAGTGACCGGGGGACCACGCTGCGTGGGCACATCTCCGTCGCAACCCTGCCCATGATGGAGGATCCATGTTCACCAAGCGAAGCGGCCTCGTCGCCGCAGCGCTGCTGGCGAGCGCGACCCTGGTGCTCCCCCTGCACACCGGGTCCGCGCAGCCGACGACCGCGAAGGTCCCGGACCGGACCGTCTTCGAGGTCACCGCCACCACGCCGGAGGCCCGCACCAGGATCGCCCGGACCGGCGTCGACGTGCTCGGCCAGACCGGCGACAAGCTCACCGTGATCGCCGAACCCCGCCAGCACCTGCTGCTGCGCGCCACCGGGTTGCCCCTGAACAACCTCGGTGACGCGGACGCCCAGCTCGCCGACCTCGGCAAGGCGGACTTCGCCGACCCGACCGGCGACGTCGGCGCGCAGGACTTCCCGTCCGGCTACACCGGCTACCACAACTTCGCGGAGATGACCGCCGAGCTGAACCAGGCCGTGGCCGACCACCCGAACCTGGTCACGCTGCGCAGCATCGGCAAGTCCTACCAGGGCCGCGACCTGTGGGCGGTCAAGATCAGCGACAACCCCTCGGTCGACGAGAGCGAGCCCGAGGCGCTGTTCACCTGCAACCAGCACGCCCGCGAGCACCTGACCGTGGAGATGTGCCTGCACATCATCAAGCGGTACACGGACAACTACGCGTCCAACTCGGCCATCAAGAACACGGTCGACAACCGGGAGATCTGGGTCATCCCCAGCGTCAACCCGGACGGCTCGGAGTACGACATCGCGACCGGCTCGTTCCGGGCGTGGCGCAAGAACCGGCAGCCGAACTCGACGGCGACCGGCACCGACCCGAACCGCAACTGGGGCCACCAGTGGGGCTGCTGCGGCGGCTCCAGCGGCAGCGGGTCCAGCGACACCTACCGCGGCACGGCGGCGTTCTCCGCGCCGGAGGTCGCCCGGGTCCGCGACTTCACCAACAGCCGCGTGGTCGGCGGCGTGCAGCAGATCAAGTCGCACATCGACTGGCACACGTTCTCCGAGCTGATCCTGTGGCCGTACGGCTACACCTACAGCGACACCGCCGCGGGCCTGGACGCCACCCAGGCCAACGTGTTCCAGACCATGGGCAGGCGGATGGCCGCGCTGAACGGCTACACCCCGCAGCAGGCCAGCGACCTCTACATCACCGACGGCTCGGTGGACGACTGGATGTGGGCCGCGCACAAGATCTGGAGCTACACCTTCGAGATGTACCCCAGGTCGGCGAGCGGCACCAGCGGCTTCTACCCGCGCGACACGCTGATCGCGGCGCAGACCTCGCGCAACGACACCGCGGTCCAGCTGCTGCTGGACTACACCGACTGCGTCCCGCGCATCACCGGGCGCACCTGCTGACGGCCGCGGGAGCCTGAGGGCGGTGGGGGCCCGGCGGTGTTCCGCCGGGCCCGCGCCGTGTCAGGGGCGCAACCCGCCGATCGCCTCAAGGGCCCGGTCCAGCTCGGCGGGCTCGACGAAGTAGTGCGGCGACGCCCTCACCACCTCGTCGAGCCCGCGCCTGCTCATGTCCAGCAGCGTGGACGACGCGCCGCTGGTGCTGACCACCACGCCCTCCGCCAGCAGCCGGTCCCGCGCCTCCTGCGGCGCGACGCCGGCCACGGTGAACGTCACGATGCCCGACCGCCGCTCGCCCACGTCGCGCACCGTCACGCCGGGCAGCTCGGCCAGCCCTTCCCGCAGCCGCCGGGCGCGGTCGGAGACCTCGCGCTCGATCACGTCCAGGCCGCGGGCCAGCGCGTGCCCGGCCGCCGCGATGAGGCCGAGCCGGTCGGCGACGTTCGACTCCCAGATCTCGTAGACCCGCGCGTCCTCGCGCAGCCGCACCTCGCGCGGTCCCACCCACTGGGCGCTGTGCAGGTCCACCAGCCGCGGCCGGAGGCGGTCGGCCGCCTCGCGGCGCACCACCAGCACGCCGGTGCCGCGGGGGCCGCGCAGCCACTTGCGGCCGGTGCCGGAGATCAGGTCCGCGCCCAGCTCGTCGGCGCGCACGGGCAGCTGCCCGATCGACTGGCACGCGTCCAGCAGCACCAGCGCGCCCACCCGGTGCGCCGCCTCGACGACCTCGCGCACCGGGTTGACCAGGCCGCTGTTGGTGGGCACGTGCGTCAGCGACACGAGCTTGACCCGCTCGTCCAGCGCGTCCGCCAGCGCTTCGAGGTCGATCTGGCCGGACGCGTCGGACGGCACCGCGTCGACCTCGTACCCGGCCTCGCGGGCGCGGTGCAGGATCGGGATCGCGGTGCCCGCGTACTCGGCCTCGCTGATCAGCACCCGGTCGCCGGGGCCGAGCGGCACCGCGTCGAACGCGGCCAGCCAGGACCTGGTGGCGCTGTCGGTGAAGGCGATCTCGTCCGGTTCGGCGCCCAGCAGGTCGGCGAGCACGCCGTAGCCGGCGGCCAGGTCGTCGGCCCGCTCCCGCGCGGCGACGTACCCGCCGACCTCGGCTTCCCGCCGCAGGTGCCCGACGACCTCGTCCAGCACCTCCCGCGGTGGCAGCGAGGAACCGGCCGAGTCGAGGAAAGCGGTCACGCGAAGTCCTCCCGGTGGGTCAGCGAGGCGTCCACTCCTCCAGGTTCCACCACGGGCCCCACGACAGCGCGCCGCGCGTGTAGGGGTCCACGACCTCCTGGTAGCCGTTCCAGTTCTCCCGCACCACGTACGTGTGCTGCACGGAGGCCAGGACGACCATGCCCGGCGCGGCCACGTAGGCCCGCTGGAGCTGCTTGTAGGCCGCCGCCCGCTGCGCCGGGTCCAGCAGCGACCGCCCGGCGTCCAGGGCCGCGTCCACCTGCGGGTTCGCGTAGCCCCACGGGTTGCCGGTGTGCAGCCGCTGGTGGACGGCCAGGTCGGGGTCGAACGGGCTGCCGCCGCCGTGCAGCAGGGCGTCCGCGCCGAGCCTGGCCGGGATGGCGTCCCAGCCCAGGCCGGCCAGCTGGACCTCCACGCCGACCGCCTTGGCGTCCGCGGCGAACCCGGTGGCCAGGTCGGCGCGCACCACGTCCCCGATCGGGTACATGAGCGTGAACCGGGCGGGCACGCCGTCCCGGACGCGCACGCCGTCCACGCCGCGCACCCAGCCCGCCTGGTCGAGCAGCAGCCCGGCCAGGGCCTCGTCGTGGGGGAACTCGGCCGCCGTCTCCACGAACTCCGGCAGCGCGGCGGGCACCGGCGTGCTCTCCGGCTCGCCCTTGCCGCCGAGCAGGTTGTCCACCAGGTCCTCGCGGTCGACCGCGAGGTTGAGCGCCATCCGGATCGCGCTGTCGCCGGTCACCGGGCCCCCGGGCAGGGTCACCGCGCGCAGGTCGGCGCTGCGGTGGGTGATCACGCGCATCCCGTTGGCGTTGCCGAAGGCCGCGGCCAGCCGGGGCGGCAGCTCGGTGCCGTCGAACTCGCCCGCCTGCATCCGCTGGGCGCGGGTGTTGTCGTCCGGCACGAACACCACGGTCAGCTTGCGGATCTTCGGCTCGCCGTCGAAGTGGGCGGTGTTGGCCTCCAGCACCATCCGGTCGCCCTTGCGCCACTCGACCAGCCGGTAGGGGCCGGTGCCGACCGGCGCGACGTCCGCCAGCGGGACGCCGTGGGCCTCGCCGGGCAGGGCCTCGCTGGGCAGGATGCCGAGCACCAGCAGGTGCGGGAACGCCGCCCGGGGCCGCGCGAGGGTGAACCGGACGGTGTCCGCGTCCAGCTGCTCCACGCCGGTGAGCCCGTCGTAGGCGGCGCGCTCGGTCGAACCGGACGCCGGGTCGAGCAGCGCCCGGTAGGTGGCCACCACGTCCTCGGGCCCGAACGCCGTGCCGTCGGTGAACGTCACGCCCTGCCGCAGCTCGACCGTCCAGCTCAGGCCGTCCGCGGCGGGTGTCGGCGGCTCGGCGGCCAGCCGGGGCCGCACGGAGCCGTCCGCGCGGTGCTCGACGAGGCCGTCGTAGATCTTGGACACGCCCTCGCGGCCGTAGCCGAGCAGCGGGTTCAGCGTGGTCGGCTCGACCGCGTCGGCCAGCACGAGCGCGCTGCCGTCCGGGGTGCCCTCGGCGCTCGGTGTGGTGTCGCCGGTGCACCCCGCGGCAGCGAGGAGGGCGACGACGACGAGCGTGGGCAGGAGGGGGCGCACGGAACCCGACACTACCTAGAGTGGACGGCATGCGCGTCGCCCTGTGCCAGATCAACTCCTCCGCCGACCCGGCGGCCAACCTCGACCTGGTGCGCGCCGAGACCGCGCGCGCCGTCGAGCGGGGCGCCGGGGTGGTGGTGTTCCCCGAGGCCACGATGTGCCGCTTCGGCGTGCCCCTCGGCCCGGTGGCCGAGCCGCTGGACGGGCCGTGGGCCGCCGCGGTGCGCGGGATCGCCGACGAGCACGGCGTGGTCGTCGTGGTGGGCATGTTCACCCCGGCGGCCGACGGCCGGGTCGCCAACACCCTGCTGGTCACCGGCGGCGGCCACCACGCGGGGTACGACAAGATCCACCTGTTCGACGCGTTCGGCTTCGCCGAGTCGCGCACGGTCGCGCCCGGCGCCCAGCCGGTGGTCTTCGCGGTGGACGGCCTCGTGTTCGGCCTGGCCACCTGCTACGACGTGCGGTTCCCCGAGCTGTTCCGGGCCCTGGCGGACCGGGGCGCGACGGCCGTGCTGGTGTGCGCGTCGTGGGGCGCCGGTCCGGGCAAGCGGGAGCAGTGGGAGCTGCTGGTGCGCGCCCGCGCGCTGGACTGCACGTCGTGGGTGCTGGCGTGCGGTCAGGCCGAGCCGCCGGCCGGGTCCGCGGGCGCCGACGGCGGGAACGCGGGCCAGGGGGACGCGCCGACCGGCATCGGGTTCAGCGCGGTGGCCTCGCCGCTGGGCTCGGTGGTCGAGCAGCTGGCCGGCGAGCCGGGCCTGCTCCTGGCCGACCTGGACCCGGGGACCGTCGAGCAGGCGCGCCGCGCGCTGCCCGTGCTGGCCAACCGCCGGCTCTGAAGTTCTTTCGGGGGAAGGCCCGTCACACGTACAGGTGGCACTCGACTAGCCCCGCGACCAGCCCGGGAAGCCCTTGGCTCGCACGTACAACACAGCGAAGGGAACCCGGCCATGATCAATCAGGCCGAAGTCGACCGACTGTACGAGTGCGAGGTCATCGACGAGCGGGGGGAGCGGATCGGCGCGGTGAAGCAGGTCTGGCTCGACGACCGCGACGGTCGGCCCGTGTGGGCGTCCGTGCACACCGGTCTGTTCGGGCTCAAGGAGACGTTCGTCCCGATCCAGGACGCGACCATGGGCTCGGGCACCATCACGGTGCACGTCGACAAGCAGAAGGTGAAGGGCGCGCCCAGCATCGACGTGTCCGACCAGCACATGTCGCAGGAGCAGCAGGACGAGCTGTACTCCTACTACGACCTGATCCCGGGCCGCCGCAGCGGCGAGCACGACCGCCTGCCCGGCGGGCGGACCGGGGTCGGGGTCACCGGGACCGAGTCGGTCCAGGGGCAGGCGCAGGGGCAGTCGCAGGCGCAGGACGCGATCGGCAGGCGGCCCGGTCCCCGGCAGGGCCCGTCCGACGACGCGGTCACCCGGTACGAGGAGGACGTGCAGGTCGGCACCCGCGACGTCGAGGCGGGCCGGGTGCGGCTGGTCAAGCACACCGTGACCGAGCAGCGGGACGTGACCGTGCCGGTGGAGCACGAGGAGGTCCGGGTGGTGCGCGAGCCCGTCCAGGGCGGCGAGGCGGGCCGGCACGCGTTCGCCGAGGAGGAGGCCGAGGTCACGCTGCGCCGGCAGGAGCCGGTGGTGGAGAAGACGGCCAAGCCCGTGGAGCGGGTCAGGCTGGAGAAGGAGACCAAGGCCGACCAGCAGCACGTGCGCGACCAGGTCCGCAAGGAGCAGGTCGACGTGGAGCGCGACGACCGGCGGGGCAACCCGGGTCGTGACGAGCTGCGCGACGACCCGGGCCACGCCTGACCCGGGCGCGCCCGCACCCCCGAGCCGGGGTGCGGGCGCGGCCAGTCAGCACAGGCCCAGCCCCGGGTCAACGCAGGTCCAACCCCACGTCAACGCGGGTTCAGCCCCACGTCAGCGCAGGTCCAGCCCCAGGTCCAGGGCCGGCGCCGAGTGCGTCAGCCCGCCGACGGCGAGGTAGTCCACCCCGGTCTCGGCGTAGGCGCGGGCCACGTCCAGGGTGAGGCCGCCGGACGCCTCCAGGCGCACGCCGCCCGCGCGCCGCACGGCCTCGACGCAGCCGTCCGGCGTGAAGTTGTCCAGCAGCACCAGCTCCGCGCCCTCGGCCACGGCCTCGTCCAGCTGCTCCAGCGAGTCGACCTCGACCTCGCACGGCAGGTCCGGCGCGTGGGCGCGCACGGCGGCCATCGCCGCCCGCACCGACCCGGCCGCCCGCACGTGGTTGTCCTTGATCAGCACCGCGTCGCCGAGGCCGAGCCGGTGGTTGACGCCGCCACCGCACCGCACCGCGTACTTCTCCAGCAGCCGCAGGCCGGGCAGCGTCTTGCGGGAGTCCCGGACCTCCGCCCGGGTGCCCGCCACCGCGTCGACCCACGCGGCGGTCAGCGTGGCGATCCCGGACAGGTGGCACACCAGGTTCAGCGCGGTGCGCTCGGCGGTGAGCAGGCCGCGCGTCGGTCCGCGCAGCACCAGCGCGGGCTCGCCGGGCACGGCCTTGTCGCCGTCGGACCGCCGTTCGAGCACCTCCACGTCGGTGACCTGCCGGAACACCTCCAGCGCCACCGGCACGCCCGCGAGCACGCCCGCCGCGCGGGGCGTCAGCTCCGCCACCGCGACCGCGTCCGCGGGCACGGTCGCCGCGGTCGTGGCGTCGGGCCCGTACCGCAGGTCCTCCGCCAGCGCCGCGGCGATCACCCGGCGCACGTCGTCCACGTCGAGCCCGGGGGCCGACCCCGCGAGCAGTTCTCCGGCGTTCATGCCACTCCCACCGTCGTCACCACGGGGTCGGCCAGCACGGGCTGACCCGAGGGGTTGAGCCGGACCACCCGGCTGCGCGGCCCCCGCGCGTCGTCCCGCGCCGGGAAGTCGGTGCGCACGTGGCAGCCGCGCGACTCCTCGCGCGCGGCCGCCGCCGCGATCAGCGCCCGCGCGGCCACGGTCAGCGCCGCGTCCTCCACCAGCTCCCGCGTGCTCAGCACGCGGTCCGCGGCGGACAGGTCGAGCACCGAGCCGACCACGGCCAGGCCCTCGGCGTCCCGGCCGATCGCCGCGTACCGGGACATGACCCGCTGGAGCGAGTCCCGGTCCGCCACCGGCGCGACCGGCAGCTCCGCGTCGCCCGAGCAGCGCGCCAGCAGGCCCATCGCCAGGTCCGCCGCGACCGCCTCGGCCGCCCGCGTGCCGACGACCAGGCCTTCCAGCAGGCTGTTGGACGCCAGCCGGTTCGCGCCGTGCAGCCCGGTCCGCGCCACCTCGCCCGCCGCGTACAACCCGGTCACCCCGGTCCGCCCGGCCACGTCGGACACCACGCCGCCGCACGCGAAGTGCGCCGCCGGCGCCACCGGGATCGGCTCGCGCGCCGGGTCGACGCCGGCCGCCGCGCAGGCCGCGTGCACGGTCGGGAACCGCTCCGCGAAGCCCGGCACGCCGGTGGCGTCGAGGAACACGTGGTCGTCCACGCCGCCGGCGCCGCCCGCGAGGTGCCGGGTGATCGCCGCGGCGACGACGTCGCGGGGCGCCAGGTCCTCCAGCGGGTGCACGCCGCGCATGACCCGCGCGCCGGTCGCGTCGACCAGCACCGCGCCCTCGCCGCGCACCGCCTCGGTCACCAGCGGGCACCGGCCGCGCGCGCCGCGCCCGGTGTAGAGCACGGTCGGGTGGAACTGCACGAACTCCACGTCCGCCGCCGCCGCGCCCGCCCGCAGCGCCAGCGCCAGCCCGTCGCCGGTCGCCACCTCCGGGTTGGAGGTCGCCTGGTAGAGCTGGCCGAGGCCGCCGCTGGCCAGCAGCACCGCGGGCGCGGTCAGCACGCCGGGCGCGCCGTTGCCGTCCAGCACCAGCAGCCCGCACACCTGGCCCAGCGACGTGCGCACCGCGTCCACCGCGACGTGGTCCTCCAGCACGGGCACCCGCCCGTCGGAGGCCGCGGCCAGCAGGGCGCGCTCGACCTCCGCGCCGGTGGCGTCGCCGCCCGCGTGCACCACGCGGAACGCCGAGTGCCCGCCCTCCCGCGTGCGCGCCAGCCCGCCGCCGGGCGCGGCGTCGAACACCGCGCCCCGCTCGCGCAGCCTGGTCACCGCCGCGGGACCGCCCGCGATGATCGCCCGCACGGCGTCCTCGTCGCACAGGCCCGCGCCCGCGACGAGGGTGTCGCGCACGTGCGCGTCCACCGAGTCGCCCTCGTCGTGCTCGCCGGGCAGCACCACCGCCACACCGCCCTGGGCCCACCGGGTGTTGCCGTCCCCGACGGACGCCTTGGTGACCACCAGGACCCGCAACCCCAGCTCACGCGCGCGCAGCGCCGCCGTCAGACCGGCCACCCCGGTGCCGACCACGACCAGGTCGGCGCGGGCCTCCCACAGGACGTCGGTCATTCCCCGCCGCCGGGCTGCCCGATCTCGATCATGCGCTGCACGGCGCCCTGGGCGCGCCTGGCGGTCTCCAGGTCCACGTGCACCTCGTCCCGGTTCTCGCGCAGCGAGCGCAGCAGGGCCGCGGGCGTGATCATCTTCATGTACCGGCACGACGCCCGGTCGTTCACCGCCCGGAAGTCGATCTCCGGCGCGGCGCGGCGCAACTGGTGCAGCATCCCGACCTCGGTCGCCACGAGCACCGACTTGGCGCTGGTGAGCCGGGCGGCGGTGATCATGTCGCCGGTCGAGAGGATCTTCACCTTGTCCGCGGGCACGGTGCCCTCGCCCGCGAGGTACAGGGCGGAGGTCGCGCAGCCGCACTCGGGGTGGATGAACAGGTCCGCGTCGGGGTTCGCCGCCGCCCGCTCGGCCAGCTCGGGGCCGTTGATGCCGGCGTGCACGTGGCACTCGCCCGCCCAGATGCGCAGGTTGTCCCGGCCGGTCTCGCGCTTGACGTGCGCGCCGAGGAACTGGTCCGGCAGGAACAGCACCTCCCGGTCGGCCGGGATGGACGCCACCACGTCCACCGCGTTCGACGAGGTGCAGCAGATGTCGGTCTCCGCCTTCACCTCGGCGGTGGTGTTCACGTAGGACACCACCACCGCGCCGGGGTGCTCGGCCTTCCAGGCGCGCAGCTGCTCGCCCGTGATCGAGTCGGCCAGCGAGCAGCCCGCGCGCTCGTCCGGGATCAGCACCGTCTTGTGCGGGGCCAGGATCTTGGCGGTCTCCGCCATGAAGTGCACGCCGCAGAACACGATGGTGGACGCGTCGCTCGCGGCCGCGATGCGGCTGAGCGCCAACGAGTCGCCGGTGTGGTGCGCGATGTCCTGGATCTCGGGCAGCTGGTAGTTGTGCGCGAGGATGACCGCGTCCCGCTCCCGCGCCAGCTCCAGCACCTCGTCCCGCCAGTCGGCGTCCGGCGCGATCCCGTCGTAGGCGCCGTCCGAGGCGCGCTCGACGTAGGCGGTCGCGACCATGCTTCCTCCTTGAGCCAGTTTTCGCCTATCGGTCGAAAACAGGGCCGATAGTATCACCGGGTGGGTCTCGCGGGACATGAGGTGGTGGCCGCAGTGCTCCAGGTGAGAGCCGGGTCACTCCAGGTCATGCTGTGGCAGCGCGGAAAGGAGCCGCACGCTCACCGCTGGTCGCTGCCCGGCGGCGGGCTCGGCGACGAGGAGGACGTGGAGACCTCCATCCGCCGCCAGCTCGCCGAGAAGGTCGACGTGCGGCAGCTGTCCCACGTGGAGCAGCTGGCCGTGTTCAGCAACCCGGCCCGCGTGCCCGGCGCGCGCGTGATCGCCACCGCGTTCCTCGGCCTGGTGCCCTCCGACATCGACCCCGTGGTGCCCTCGGACACGTGCTGGCACCCGGTCGACTCCCTGCCGCCCACGGCGTTCGACCACGAGGCCATCTGCGCCCGCGCCCGCAACCGCCTGGCCGCCAAGCTCTCCTACACCAACCTCGGCTTCGCCCTGGCGCCACCGGCGTTCACCATCTCCGCGCTGCGCTCGCTGTACTCGGCGGCCCTGGGCTACAAGGTCTCCGCGACGAACCTGCAACGCGTGCTGTCCCGCCGGGGCCTGCTCGAACCGACCGGGGCCACCGCCCCGCCCGGCCCCGCCGGCGGCCGCCCCGCGGCGCTGTTCCGCTTCGTCTCCGGCGAAATGCGGGTGACCGACCCGTTCGCCGTGCTGCGCCCACCGTCCACCCGTAGCTTGGGACCGTGACCACGACGCTCCCCCTGTTCCCGCTGGGCACCGTGCTGCTGCCCGGGGCGTCCCTGCCGCTGCACGTGTTCGAGCCGAGGTACCGGCAGCTCACCGTCGACCTGGTGAGCGGCGCGGTGCCGGAGCGCACGTTCGGGGTGGTGTCGATCAAGCAGGGGTGGGAGGTCGGCGAGGGCAACGCGGGCGCGCTGCACCGGGTGGGCTGCACCGCCGTGCTCCAGGACGCGAGGCGGCTGCCCGACGGCCGCTTCGACCTGACCACCAGGGGCGGCAGGAGGTTCCGCCTGCTCGACGTGGACGAGGACAGCGCGCCGTACCTCGTCGGCTCGGTCGAGTGGCTGCCGGACTCGCCGCACCCGCCCGAGGTCGAACCGCTGCTGCCGCTGCTCGCCGAGAGCGCGCGGGCCGCCCACGGCCGCTACCGCGAGGCCACCAGCACCGCCCTGCGCCAACCCACCGCGGACACCGCCGTGGAGGACCTGGCCTACGCCCTGGCCGGCGAGTGCCTGCTCACCCTCGAAGACCGCCTGTCGCTGCTGGAGGAGACGTCCGCGGCCCGCCGGCTGCGCCTGGTCCGCAAGGTCCTGCACCGCGAGGCGGGCATCGTCTCCGCGCTGAACGCCGTGCCCGCGCCGCTGTCCGAGCTGGGTCACCTCCCGCACCGCAACTGAGCCGGTAAGCTCCCAGACCGCACTGGAACCAGGTGGGGGACGCGGATGAACACCTTGCGGGCGCTGTTCGACACCGGTGCGCCCCTCGTCGCGGTCAGCTTCGACGACCGGGACGTCGCGCGGGCGGCCGAGGAGGCCGGCGCGGCGCGGGTGGACGTGGCCGAGATCCGCGTGGACCGCTTCGCCGACACCGGGACCGCGCACGTCCTGCGCCAGGTCGAGGCGTTCAAGGGCTTCCCCACCCTGGCCACCATCCGGTCCAGGGCCGAGGGCGGGTTCTGGCAGGGCTCCGACGAGGAGCGGCTGGACCTCTTCCGCGCCGTCGCGCCCCACGTCGACGCGGTGGACGTGGAGCTGTCGTCGCGCGCGATCCTCGACGACGTCATCGCCACCGCCCGCGAGCACGACGCGCTGGCGGTCGTCTCCTTCCACGACTTCGACCGGACACCGCCCCTCGACGACCTGCGGGCCACGGCGCGGGACGCCAGGGCAGCGGGCGCGGACGTCGTGAAGATCTCCACGGTGGCCCGCTCGCGGGACGACCTCAAGCGCCTCTGCGCGGTGCTGCTGGAGGGCGACGACCTGATCGTCATCGGCATGGGCGAGGTCGGCACCGCGTCCCGGATCCTCTTCCCCGCCCTGGGCTCCAAGATCACCTACACGTTCCTGGGCGCGGCGCCCACGTCCGGCCAACTGGACTTCCCCGAGACGTCCCGCCTGATGCGCCTCTTCCACCCGGACTACGGCCGGCGCGAGAGCTGACCCGCGCTCGACCACCTCCACCCGGCCTCGCAGCGCCCCCTCACCCGGCCCTGTCCCGCCACCTCCGCCCGGCCACTTCCGCCAAGCCCTGGCCCGCCCACGTCCGCCGGCCCGCCTTCGCGCCGCCTTTCTCGCCCGGCCCCCGCTCTGCCGCCCCGCTCTGCCGCCCCCGCTCGTCCACCCGAGTGACTTCACCTCCGATCGTTCAACAATCCTTCCCGGTCCCTATCCGATTGTTGAACAATCCCCTAGCGTGGTCCCACCGCACCACCGACCGTCACGAGGTGAACACCATGAGCACCCGGGCAACACCCACCACCGGCCCGTTCGACTGGTTCCACACCCTGGGCAGCAAGGGGAAGCGCGCGTTCGCGGGCGCGTTCGGCGGCTACGGCCTCGACGCCTACGACTTCCAGGTCCTGCCCCTGAGCCTGTTCGCCATCACCGCCTACTTCGGCATCAGCCAGGCCCAGGCGGGACTGCTCAACACCGTCACCCTGGTCGTCTCCGCGCTGGGCGGCGCGATCGCGGGCGTCCTGGCCGACCGCATCGGCCGCGTCCGCACCCTGATGATCACCGTCATCACCTACGCCGTGTTCACCGTGGCCTGCGGCTTCGCCACCAGCTACGAGATGCTGATGGTGTTCCGCGCCCTCCAGGGCCTCGGCTTCGGCGGCGAGTGGGCGGCGGGCGCGATCCTCGTGGCCGAGTACTGCAAGCCGGAGTACCGGGGCCGCACGGTCGCGTTCATCCAGAGCTCGTGGGCGGTGGGGTGGGGGCTGAGCGTCGTCGTCTACACGGCCGTCTTCAGCTTCCTGCCGCCGGACACGGCCTGGCGGGTGCTGTTCTGGACCGGCGCGATCCCGGCCGTGCTCATCTTCTACGTCCGCCGCCACGTCGAGGACGCGCCGGCCACCACCGAGAAGCGCGCGTCCAGCAGCCGCAAGGGCAGCTTCCGGGCCATCTTCCGGGGCCCGCTGGGGCGCACGACCCTCTTCGCCGCCCTCCTCGCCACCGGAGTCCAGGGCGGTTACTACACCCTGGCCAGCTGGGTGCCCACGTTCCTCAAGACCGAGCGCGGCCTCAGCGTCGTCAACACCGGCGGCTACCTGGCGCTGCTGATCAGCGGCGCGTTCGCGGGCTACATCACCGGCGGCTACCTGTCCGACCTGCTGGGCCGCAAGCGCACCTTCACCCTCTTCGCCGCGCTCAGCGCCGTGCTGATCGTGCTGTTCACCCAGATCCCCGACGGCGCCAACGGCGTCCTGCTCCTGGTCACCTTCCCGCTGGGCTTCACCACATCGGCCATCTTCAGCGGTTTCGGCTCGTTCCTCGCCGAGCTGTACCCCACCGACCTGCGCGGCACCGGCCAGGGCTTCACCTACAACTTCGGCCGTGCCGTCGGCGCGCTGTTCCCCACCTCCGTCGGCTTCCTCGCCTCCAGCATGGGCGTCGGCGGCGGCATGGTCTTCGGCGCGATCGCCTACGGCATCGCCGTCCTGGCCCTGCTGGGCCTCCCCGAGACGAGAGGCGTCGAACTTCGATGACGAGCACCCCCGCCGACCTCCGCGCGGCCCGCACCCCGGCCGACCTCCACGCGGCCCGCACCCCGGCCGACCTCCGCGCGACGCACACCGGCCCGACCTCGGGCCTCGCCGACGGCTACGCGCAGGCGAACCTGATCGCCGTCCCCCGCGACTGGGCCTACGACGTGCTGCTGTTCACCCAGCGCAACCCCAAGCCGTGCCCGGTGCTGGACGTCACCGACGAGGGCGGCACGACGACGACCCTCGCGGCGGGCGCGGACCTCAGGCGCGACGTCCCGCGCTACCGCGTCTGGGAGCACGGCGAACTCGTCGACGAGCCCACCGACGCCACCGCCCACTGGCGCGAGGACCTGGTCGCCTTCCTCATCGGGTGCAGCTTCAGCTTCGAGACCGCCCTGAAGCGGGCGGACGTCCCGCTCCGCCACGTGGAGCAGGGCCGCAACGTCCCCATGTACGTCACCGACGTCCAATGCCGCCCGGCGGGCCGCCTGCACGGGCCAATGGTCGTGTCGATGCGCTACGTGCCCGAGGACCTGGTCGACACCGCGATCGCCGTCACCGCCCGGATGCCCGCCGTCCACGGCGCGCCGGTCCACGTCGGCGACCCGGCCGCCCTGGGCATCCGCGACCTGGCCGCACCGGACTTCGGCGACGCCGCCGAACCGCACCCCGGCGACGTGCCGGTGTTCTGGGCGTGCGGCGTGACACCGCAGGCGGCGGTGATGGCGTCGAAACCGCCGTTCGCCATCACCCACGCCCCGGGGTACATGTTCGTCACCGACGTGCCCGACACGGCGTACGTCGTCTAGCCGAGCCGACGCCCCAGGTCGTCCAACCCGTTCCACGCGGCCAGGCAGCCGTACGCCAGGGCCGTGCCCAAGGGCCACGCCAGCAAGCCCCACCACGTCTCCAGCACCGGGGCCAGGGCGATCAGGTCACCCGCCGAGGGCGCGGACTCCAGGGCGTGCCGGCTGCCCGCCGTGCCGAGGCCGGTCCGCTGCGCCAGGTAGGCGGCGACCACCGAACCCAGGGTCGCCGCCACCATCACGACGGGACCGCGCCGCTCCCGCAGCATCCACACGGCGATACCGGTCAGCAGCCCGGCCCCGAGCCCCATCAGCACGAACAGCATCAGCCCGTCGAGCCGGTGGTAGCTCTCGCCGGTCACCGGGATCAGCGAGGCGTCCGCCTGGACCAGCACGTTCTGCGGCGGCGCCAGCAGCGCCCACAGCCACCCCACCGGCAGGCCGACCAGGGAGATCGCGGACAGCACGGAGAAGCCGGGCAGCAGGTCGCGCTTCACCACGACCCGGGGCCGCTGCACCACGTAGTAGTACTCGTACGCGGGCGTGGGCGGCACCCGGACCGGCACAGCCCGCTCGCCCACCGGTTCCTCAGCCACCCGCAAACCTCCTGCCACGATCCGACGCAGGCAGGTTACCGCGCGCCCCGAACGACGCCGGACGGTCCCGAACGCGGGCTCACCGGATCCTGAACGTAGAACTCGGTGGTCCTGAACGTACGACTCGCGCGACCGGAACGTACGACTCGCGGTGTCCGAGTGGAGGACACGCGGTGTCCGAGTGGAGGACACGCGATGTCCGAGTGGAGGACACGCTGGAGGTTGGCGCGTGTCCTCCGGTCCGGTGTCGCGAGTCGTCCGGTCGGGCACCGCGAGTTGTCCGGTCGGGCACCGCTGGGCGCGGTGGGTCAGGCCGGGGTCGAGGTGGTTTCGCCGTGCCTGCTGCACGAGGCGGCCCAGCCGGTGGGGGTCACCTGCACCACCATGCGCCGGGCGCACTCCGCGCAGAAGCGCGGCGGGTCGATGACGCCCAGGCGCGACGCGCAGGCCGCGTGGTCGGTCTCGTCCGCCGGCTTCCCGCAGTAGCCGCAGTAGCTCACAGGGTCTTGCTCAATTCCTTGATCGGCATGGACAGCTCGTTCAGCATGTCCAGGTCGGCCTGCGCGGGCCGGCCCAGGTTGGTCAGGTAGTTGCCGACGATGATGGCGTTGATCCCGCCCAGCATCCCCTGCTTCGCGCCCAGGTCGCCGAAGGTCAGCTCCCGGCCGCCCGCGAACCGCAGGATCGTGCGCGGCAGCGCCAGGCGGAACGCGCCGACCGTGCGCAGGGCCTCGGGCCCCTCGACCACCGGGTAGTCCTCGTACGGCGTGCCGGGGTTCGGGATCAGGAAGTTCAGCGGCACCTCGTCCGGGTCCAGCGACGCCAGCTGCGCCGCGAACTCGGCCCGCTGCTCCAGCGTCTCGCCCATGCCGATGATCCCGCCGCAGCAGACCTCCATGCCCGCCTCGCCCACCATGCGCAGCGTGTCCCACCGCTCCTCCCAGGAGTGGGTGGTCACCACGGACGGGAAGTGCGACCGCGCGGTCTCCAGGTTGTGGTTGTAGCGGTGGACGCCCATCGCCACCAGCTCGTCCACCTGCTCCTGGGTGAGCATCCCCAGCGAGCACGCGATCTGGATGTCGTTGCCGTCCTCGCGGATGGCCTTGATGCCGTCGCGCACCTGCGACAGCAGCCGCTTGTCGGGGCCGCGCACCGCCGCCACGATGCAGAACTCCGTCGCGCCGGTCTCCGCGGTCTGCCGGGCCGCGCGCACGAGGCCCGGGATGTCCAGCCAGGCCGACCGGACCGGGGACGGGAACTGGCCGGACTGGGAGCAGAAGTGGCAGTCCTCGGGGCAGCCGCCGGTCTTGAGCGACACGATGCCCTCGACCTCGACCTCCGGCCCGCACCAGCGCACGCGCACCTCGTGCGCCAGCTCCAGCAGCTCGGGGATCCGCTCGTCGGGCAGGCGGAGGACCTGGAGCACCTGCTCCTCGGACAGGCCGACGCCACGCTCCAGCACCTGCTCGCGCGCGGTGCCCAGCACATCGACCTGTTCAGGGGCTGCGGTCACGTCATCTCCTCAGACGAACGACGGCGGTGGTCCGCCGGTCAGTGTGCCGCATGGGGGCCGGCCGGCCCAGCGACGTGCGTCACTACGGGCGAAGTCTCAGCACAGGTGCGGAGCTGCGAACTCCTCCGGGTCGAAGGCGCCGCCGAACCAGGGCGACAGCCCTTCCCGGGCCACCGCCAGGAACTCGTCGCGGCCCAGCAGCCCGGCGCCGTCCGGCAGCGCGCCGAGCAGCGGCGCGCCGGCCGCCTCGGGCAGGTCGACCAGGTTGGTGCGGCACGCCAGGTCGGGTTCGCCGGGCCAGCGCCCGACCACCACGCCCACCGACTCCAGCCCGCGCCGCAGCAGCGCCTCCGCCGTCAGCGCGGTCGTGTTCAGCGTGCCCAGGCCGGCGTGCGCCACCACCAGCACCGGCGCGTTCAGCGCCCAGGCCGCGTCGGCGATCGTCGTGCCGGCGTCGTCGAACCGCACCAGCAGCCCGCCCGCGCCCTCGACCAGCACCAGGTCGTGGGACGAGGCCAGCTCCACCGCCGCCGTCGCCACGTCCTGCGGGCGCACGGTCGGCATCCCGGCCCGGCGCGCGGCCGTGGCGGGCGCCAGCGGCTCGGGGTAGCGGCGCAGCTCGCGCGTCGTCACCGGGCCCGCGAGCCGGACCACCTCGGCGAGGTCGCCGGGCGCGCCGGCGGGGATGCCCGTCTGGGCGGGCTTGAGCACGGCCACGCGCCGGCCGTCGGCCGCGGCCAGCGCCGCCACCGCGGCGACCACCACGGTTTTACCGACTTCGGTGCCTGTGCCCGTGATGACGAGGACGCTCACGAACGTTCAGCCTAGGACTGCACGGAGCGTCGCCGGCGACCGCGTTCTACAGTCACCGGCATGGGTGAGATCGTCCTCTACGGCGCGAACTGGTGCGGCGACTGCCGCCGGGCGAAGGCATGGCTGCGGGAGCACGAAGTCCCGTTCACCGAGGTGGACGTCGAGCACGACGACGACGCCCGGGACCGGGCTGTCGACCTCGCCGGAGGCCGCAAGAACATCCCCGTCGTCGTCCTCCCGGACGACCGGGTCCTGGTCGAGCCGACCAACGCCGAACTGGCCGCCGCGATCGCCCCGGAGGCCTGACGTGGGCGGTGGGAAGCGCAAGCGCGGACCGGCGCCGGCCCGGCGGCGGCGGGCGGACGCCGCGGCCCAGGCCGTGACGGCGCAGGTGGGCTGGTTCAACCGCCAGTCGGGCCTGGTCCAGACGGGTCTCATCCTCGGCGGCATCGCGGTGGCCGTCGCCGGCCACTTCCTCCTCTGGGGCGAGCTGATCCCCGCCATCGGCGAGCTGGTGGGCCGCGTGCCGGTCGTCTCGACCGTCACGGGCTGGCTGTTCGTCGGCGGCGCGTTCATGGCCTGGGGCGTCCTGGCGATCAACGAGGACACCGCCCGCCCCGCCGCGGTCAAGCGCCTCAAGGTCACCGCCTGGACCTGGACGGCGGTCGCCGCGTTCTGCATCCCCGTCGGCCGCGCCCAGACCGTCGTGCTGCCGACCGACTACTGGGCGGGCGTGTTCGCGGGAGCGTACGGCCTGTTCATCACCCCGCTCGCGATCGGCGTGGTCGCCCTGCTCTGGTGGCTCGTGGTCACCAAGCTGCTCGGCCGCAAGGGTGAGCCGACCAAGCCGCAGATCGGTTGGATCTGCGTGGCCTACGCGACGCTGCTGCTGGTCTGGGGGTCAACCCTGCTGCGCGCGTGACGCGGCGGCCGCCGCGACCACGGCCGCGCCGATCGCCGCCACGTCCTCGTCGGCGCTGACGAACGGCGGCATCGTGTAGATCAGGTCCCGGAAGGGCCGCAGCCACACCCCGTGCTCCACCGCCGCGGCCGTGGCCGCGACCACGTCGACGGGGTGGTCCAGCTGGACCACTCCGATCGCGCCCAGCACGCGCACGTCCAGCACCCCCGGCGCGCCGACCGCCGGCGCCAGCCCGCCGCGCAGCCCCGCCGAGATCCGCGCGACCTCCGCCCGCCAGTCCTGCCCCAGCAGCAGGTCGACCGACGCCAGCGCCACCGCCGAGGCCAGCGGGTTGCCCATGAACGTGGGCCCGTGGGCCAGCACCGGCACCTCTCCCCGCGAGATGCCGTCGGCCACCCGCTCCGTGCACAGCGTGGCCGCCATCGACAGGTAGCCGCCGGTCAGCGCCTTGCCGACGCACATCACGTCGGGGCTGATCCCGGCGTGGTCGGCGGCGAACAGCTCCCCGGTGCGGCCGAACCCGGTGGCGACCTCGTCGAAGACCAGCAGCACGTCGTGCGCCAGCGTCAGCTCGCGCAGCACGTGCAGGTACCGGGGGTCGTGGAACCGCATCCCCCCGGCGCCCTGCACCACGGGCTCCACGACGACCGCGGCCAGCTCGCCCGCGTGCCGCTCGACCAGGTCGGCCAGCTCCTGCACGTAGGCGGTCTCCAGCTCCACCGGCGGCGCCGACGCGAACACCTGGTCCGGCAGCACGCCGCGCCACAGCGCGTGCATCCCGCCCTCGGGGTCGCACACGGACATGGGCTGGAAGGTGTCGCCGTGGTAGCCGCCGCGCCACGTCAGCAGCCGACGCTTCTCCGGCCGGCCCCGCGAGCGCCAGTACTGGAGCGCCATCTTCACCGCGACCTCGACCGACACCGAGCCGGAGTCGCTCAGGAACACGTGCCGCAGCGGCTCGGGCGTGATCTCGACCAGCCGCGCGCACAGCGCCACGGCGGGCTCGTGCGTGAGGCCGCCGAACATCACGTGGCTCATCCGGCCGAGCTGGTCGCGCACCGCCGCGTCGAGCACCGGGTGCCGGTACCCGTGGATCGCGGCCCACCACGACGACATGCCGTCGACCAGCTCGCGCCCGTCGTCGAGCCGCAGCCGGACGCCCGAGGCCGAGGTCACCACCAACGGCTCCAGGGCGCCCGGCATCGGCCCGTACGGGTGCCAGACGTGTTCCCGGTCCAGCTTCAGCAGCTCATCGCGCTCCACGGGGGCTGAGGTTAACCGGCAGCGACACGAGCCCCCGGATCAGCGTCCCCGGCCGCCACGCCAGCCCTTCCAGGTCCTCCGCCGGCTCCAGGTCGAACCGGTCCAGCAGCGCGCCGACCGCGATCTCGCCCTCCAGCCGGGCCAGCGGCGCGCCCAGGCAGAAGTGGATGCCGTGCCCGAACGCCAGGTGCCCGCTCGTCTGCCGGGTGATGTCGAACCGGTCGGCGTCGGGGAACTTCGAGCCGTCCCGGTTGCCGGACAGCAGCGACACCAGCACCAGGCTGTCCTTCGGGATCACCACGTCACCGACCTCGACGTCCTCGGTGCTGTAGCGGAACGTGGCGTAGTTGACCGGGCTCTCGTAGCGCAGGAACTCCTCCACCGCGCCCGGCAGCAGCGACCGGTCGGCGCGCAGCCGCGCGAGCTGGTCCGGGTGCCGCAGCAGGTGGTAGACGCCGTTGGCGATCAGGTTGACCGTCGTCTCGTGGCCGGCGACCAGGAGCAGGAACGCCATGGCGATCAGCTCGCCCTGGTCGAGCTGGTCGCCGTCCTCGCTGGCGTGCACCAGCGCCGAGAAGAAGTCGTCGCCCGGGTTGGCGCGCTTGTGCTCCACCAGCCCGAACAGGTAGGCGCCCATCGCCTTGCCCGCCGTCTCGATCTCCGCCGGGTCCGAATCGCTGACCAGCGTGTTGGACCAGGCGCGGAAGTCGTCGCGCTCCTCCATCGGCACGCCGAGCATCTCGCAGATGACCGTGATGGGCAGCGGGAACGCCAGCACGTCCACCAGGTCGACCGGTCCGGCGGCGCCCTGCGCGGCGTCGAGCAGCCCGTCGGTGATCTCCTGCACGCGGGGCCGCAGCTGCTCGACCCGCCGGGCGGTGAACGCCTTGGTGACGAGCTTGCGGAGCCGCGTGTGGTCGGGCGGGTCCATGTTCAGCATGTGCCGGACCAGCGACTGCTCCAGCGCCCCGTTGTCGTCGGGGTTCGTCGTGGACACCTCCATCACCCGCTGGAGGTGCTCGTGGTGCTTGGCGAAGCGCGGGTCGGCGAGCGCGGCCCGGGCGTCCTCGTACCGGGTGATCAGCCACGCCTTGGTCCCGCGGGGCAGCACCACCTCGGTGGCGGCCCGCTCCTCGCGGAGCCGGGCGTGGTACGCGTGCGGGTCGGCCGAGTACTCCTCGTCGAGCATGGTCGAGCCCTGGAACTTCTCCCCCATGGAGACCCCTTCACTTGAGTTAACCCTGTTAACTCAACGATCCGGGGCCCGCTTTTGTCCCCTCGGGGGACGACTATCACCCGATCAGCCCAAGCACCCCGGGCCCAGCAACGCCTTCAAATCGCCCATCAGGGAAGGAGTCGGGCTCACCCGCAGCGCGTCGTCCAGCTTCAGCATCGTGTTGCGGCTGCCGTTGATGATCAGGTTCAAGTGGACCTCGGTGGTGCCCGGGTGCGCCCGCAGGACCTCCTTCAACGACGTCACCAGCTTCGGGTCGCACCGCGACGCGGCGACCTTCAGCTTCAGCGCCTGGGAGCCCAGCTCCGACAGGTCCGGCACGACCAGGTCGTTGGCGATCAGCGAGATCCGGTCCTCCCGCTTCGCCACCCGCGCCTTGACCAGCACGATCGCGTCCTCCGCGACCGACATGCCGTGCACCACGTAGCTCTTGGGGAAGAACAGCACCTCGATGCCACCGGCCAGGTCCTCCAGCTGCGCCGAGGCCCACGGCTCGCCGTTCTTGTTCACCCGCCTGGTCACCGAGGCGAGGATGCCGCCCAGGGTCACCTGCGTGCCGTCCGGCACGTCGCCTTCCAGGATCCGCGCGATCGAGGCGTCCGAATAGGACTCCAGCACCTGCTCCACGCCCCGGAGCGGGTGGCCCGACACGTACAGGCCCAGCATCTCCCGCTCCAGGGTCAGCTGGTGCTTGGACTCCCAGTGCTCGTCGGGGATCTTGACGTCGAACACCCCGCCGCCGCCGTCGTCGCCCCCACCGTCGCCGAACAGGTCGAACTGGCCGCGCGCCTCTTCCTTCTTCGTCAGCATGATCGCGTCGACCGCCTCGACGTGGACCATGTGCAGGCCCTTGCGCGGGTGGCCGAGCGAGTCGAAGGCGCCCGCCTTGATCAGCGATTCCACGACCTTCTTGTTGCACACCGTGGCGTCGACCTTGCGCAGGAAGTCGGAGAAGTCGGTGAACCGGCCCTTCTCCTTGCGCGCCTTGATGATCGCGTCGACCACGTTCGCGCCGACGTTGCGGATCGCGCCGAGGCCGAACCGGATGTCGTCGCCGACCGCGACGAACTCGCGCTCGGACTCGTTGACGTCCGGCGGCAGCACGGTGATGCCCATGCGCCGGCACTCGGCGAGGTAGATCGCCGACTTGTCCTTGTTGTCCGAGTTCGTGGTGAGCAGGGCGGCCATGTACTCGCCCGGGTAGTTCGCCTTGAGGTACGCGGTCCAGTACGCGATCAGGCCGTACGCGGCGGAGTGCGCCTTGTTGAACGCGTAGTCCGCGAACGGGACCAGGATGTCCCACAGGGTCTTGATGGCCTCCGGCGAGTAGCCGTTGTCCACCATGCCCTTCTCGAAGCCGGTGAACTCCTTGTCCAGGATCTCCTTCTTCTTCTTGCCCATTGCGCGGCGCAGCAGGTCCGCCTGGGCCAGCGTGTAGCCCGCGACCTTCCGCGCGATGGCCATGACCTGCTCCTGGTACACGATCAGGCCGTAGGTCGTGTCCAGGATGTCGGCCAGGGACTCCTCGAGCTCCTTGTGGATCGGCACGATCTCCTGCTGCTTGTTCTTGCGCAGCGCGTAGTTCGTGTGCGAGTTCGCGCCCATCGGGCCCGGCCGGTACAGGGCGATGACGGCGGAGACGTCCTCGAAGTTGTCCGGGCGCATCAGCCGCAGCAGGTCGCGCAGCGCGCCGCCGTCGAGCTGGAACACGCCCAGCGTGTCGCCGCGGCCGAGCAGCTCGTAGGCCCTCTTGTCGTCCAGCGGGACCTGCGTGATGTCGACGTCGCCCTTGCCGTTGAGCGCGATGTTCTTCAGGGCGTCGTCGATCGTGGTGAGGTTGCTCAGGCCCAGGAAGTCCATCTTCAGCAGGCCGAGCGTCTCGCAGGTCGGGTAGTCGAACTGCGTGATGATCGACCCGTCCTGGGGCCGCCTCCAGACCGGGATGTGGTCCGTCAGCGGCTCCGCGGACATGATCACCGCGCAGGCGTGCACGCCCGCGTTGCGGATCAGGCCCTCCAGGCCGCGGCCGGTGTCGATGATCTCCTTGACCTGCGGGTCCGTCTCGTAGAGCGAGCGGACCTCGGAAGCTTCGGCGTACCGCTTGTGCTGCGGGTCGAAGATGCCCGACAGCGGGATGTCCTTGCCCATCACGGCGGGCGGCATGGCCTTGGAGATGCGGTCGGCCACCGCGTACCCCGGCTGCCCGTACAGCACGCGGGCGGAGTCCTTGATCGCCGCCTTCGCCTTGATGGTGCCGAACGTGATCACCTGGGCGACCTTGTCGGCGCCCCACTTCTCGGTGACGTACCGGATCACGTCGCCGCGCCGGCGCTCGTCGAAGTCGATGTCGATGTCGGGCGGGCTGACGCGGTCCGGGTTGAGGAACCGCTCGAAGATCAGGCCGTGGGCCAGCGGGTCGAGGTCCGTGATGCCCATCGCGTAGGCGATCAGCGCGCCCGCGGCCGAACCGCGGCCGGGGCCGACCCGGATGCCGTTGGCCTTGGCCCAGTTGATGAAGTCGGCGACCACCAGGAAGTAGGACGGGAAGCCCATCTGGAGGATGACGTCGATCTCGAACTCCACCTGCCGGGTGTGGACCTCGTCGACGCCCTCCGGGAACCGCCGCCGCATGCCCTCCCAGACCTCTTCGCGGAAGTACTCCGCCTCGGTCTGGCCCTCCGGGACCGGGTAGCGCGGCATGAGGTTCTGGAAGGCGAACATGCCGGTCGTGTCGACCTTCTCGGCGACCAGCAGGGTGTTGCGGCACCCCTCCTGCCAGGCGTCGGACGAGTCGATCGCGCGCATCTCCTCCGGCGACTTCAGGTAGTAGCCCGTGCCGTCGAACTTGAACCGGTTCGGGTCCTGGAGCGTCTTGCCGGTCTGCACGCACAGCAGCGCCTCGTGCGCCTCGCGGTCCTCGGCGTAGGTGTAGTGCGAGTCGTTGGTGACGACGAACGGGATGGCGAGCTTCCCGGCGATGTCGAGCAGGCCGTCGCGGACCCGGCGCTCGATCTCGATGCCGTGGTCCATCAGCTCGACGAAGAAGTTGTCCGCGCCGTAGATGTCGCGCCACTTGGCGGCGGCCTCCAGGGCCTCCCGCTCGTGGCCCAGCCGCAGCCGCGTCTGCACCTCGCCGGACGGGCAGCCGGTGGTCGCCATCAGGCCCGCCGAGTGCTCGGCGATCAGCTCGGAGTCCATCCGCGGCCACTTGCCCAGCTGGCCCTCGGTGGAGGCCCGGCTGGAGACCTTCATCAGGTTGTGCAGGCCCTCGTTGGTGCGGGCCCAGATGGTCTGGTGGGTGTACGCGCCGCTGGCGGAGACGTCGTCGGACTTCTGCCCGGGGTCGCCCCACAGCACGCGCTGCTTGTTGAAGCGGGAGTCGGGCGCCAGGTAGGCCTCGATGCCGATGACCGGCTTGACCCCGGCGGCGGTCGCCTGCCTGAAGAAGTCGTAGGCGCCGTACATGTTGCCGTGGTCGGTGATCGCGGCGGCGGGCATGCCCATCCGCTCGCACTCGGCGAACATGTCCTTCAGCTTCGCCGCGCCGTCGAGCATCGAGTACTCGGTGTGCACGTGGAGGTGCACGAACGAGTCAGCCACGCCAGAACCCCCTTGCGGACCCGCACGGAACTCGGGTGGCGGAACGGGCGCGCCACCGCCCGTCGCACACTAGTCCGACCGTGTCGGCGCCCACCACCCGACGGGCCGATGGCGCGGAGATCACGGTGGGCGGGTAGCGTTCGGAGGTGTGGTAACGCCGGATCCCGTCGACGCACGTCTGCTCGCGCTGCTCGCCGAATCGGGCCGTGCGGCGGTCCACGAGCTGGCGGCGAAGCTGGGCATGGACCCCCGCGAGGCGGCGACCCGGCTCATCACCCTCTCCGGCAGCGGGCTGCCGCTGCTGGTCGGCGTGGAGTGCGACCCGAACGGCATCCGGGCGGCCCTGGCCAACAGCGTGGCCTGGGGCAGCTACGCGGGTCCCGGCGGCTCGGGCCAGCCGCCCGGCGGCCAGGTCCGCGGCACGCCCAGCGGCCCGTACCCGCAGCAGGGCTCGGTGCGCGGCACGCCGTCCGGCCCCTACCCGCCGTACGCGCCCGCCCAGGGCCCGCCCAGCCAACCGTTCCCGGCCCAGCCCCAGTCGGGCCCCGTCCCCGCGCCGGAGCCGATGACCACGTGGGGCGTGCCCGGCACCTCCGGGTGGGCGCGGGGCGACCAGCAGCCCGCGCCGCGCTCCCGCACCGGCAAGATCGGCAGCACCCTGGCGACCGAGGGCCTGGAGGGCGCCCGGTTCACCATCCAGCTGGTCGAGGTGGTGGACCCGGCCGACTTCCTGTTCACCGCGGCGGGCTACAAGCTCGCGCCCGGCGAGCGGGCCGTGGTCGTGCACACCGAGCTGGCCAACACCGGCAAGGTCCCGTTCAACGCGCTGCCGGACATGTACCTGGTGCTGATGACCACGACCGGCGAGACCGTCACCAAGGCCCCGGTGTCGCTGTCGTCCCGGCCGCCGCACAAGATCGGCGTGCAGCCGGGCGAGACGGCGGGCGGGCACACCGTCTACGTGCTGCCCGAGGAGACGGGGATCTTCTCGGTCCGCTGGAGCGCCCGCCCGGAACCCGACCTGAACACGCTGGTCTGGACGATCGACGACTAGTGCGCGGGCGCCGCGACCGGCGCCTCGTCCTCCCGGGTGATGCCCACGTCGCCCCTGGTCAGGATCGCGAACAGCACCCCGGCCAGCACCGCGGCCGACCCCATCACGACCACCATCGGCAGCAGGCTCGCCGACCCGCCCGCGCCCACCAGCGGGGCCATCAGCCCGCCGATCAGGAACGTCAGCACGCCCAGCACCGCCGACGCGCTGCCCGCGGCCTCCGGGTGCCGCGCCATGGCCAGCGTGGACGCGTTGGGCATCAGCAGCCCGACGCTGATCGTGAGGACGAACAGGGGCGGCAGGAACGTCGCCAGGCCGCCGCCGACCAGCGCGCCGACCACCAGCCCGACACCGCCGACCGCCGCGCCCGCCAGGCCGGCCCGCAGCAGCGGGCGCGGCATGACCCGGCCGGTCAACCGGGTGTTGAGCAGGCCCGCCAGGAAGATCGCCACCGAGTTCGCGCCGAAGACGTAGCTGAACTGCTGCGGCGTCAGCCCGAACACGCCCTGGAGCACGAACGAGGCGCCCGAGACGTAGGCGAACAGCGAACCCAGCGCCAGGGCCGACGCCAGCGCGTAGCCGAGGAACTTCCGGTCGGCCAGCAGCCCGCCGAACACCCTGAGGGTCAGCGCCAGGTTCGCGGGCCGGCGCTTGGCCGGCGGCAGCGTCTCCGGCAGGCCGAACGCCAGCAGGAGCAGCAGCACGAACGCGATCAGGGCGAGCGCGACGAACGTGCCGCGCCAGCTGGTGAACCGCAGCAGCTGCCCGCCCAGCACCGGGGCCAGCACCGGGCCCATGCCGTTGACCAGCATCAGCAGCGACATGAAGCGGGCCATGGCCAGGCCCTCGAACCGGTCGCGGGCGATCGCGAGGGCCACCACGAACCCGGCCGCGACGCCGAGGCCCTGGAGCATCCGCAGCGCGGAGAACGCGACCGCGCTCGGCGCGACGGCGCAGACCAGCGAGATGACGACGTAGCTGCCGATGCCCACCAGCAGCGGCCGCCGGCGGCCCCACGAGTCGGACAGCGGCCCGACCAGCAGCTGCCCGAGGGACATGCCGATGATGAAGGTGGTCAGCGAGAGCTGGACCTGCGACTCGCCCGTCCCGAATTCCCGCGCCATCTCCGGGAACGCGGGCAGGTAGGCGTCGATGGAAAGCGGTCCCAGGCAGCACAGGGTGCCCAGTAGGGCCACCAGGCGGGCCTTGTTGTCCATGGCTGTTCGTCCCCCGGTTCGGTTGCCAAAAGCTTTGCAAGCCGAAGCAACGGGGGGACAGCGATATGGCTCAGGTCACGCGCACTTCAGGCGCTCTCGGTGCGGAGCAGCTCCAGGGCGTTCGCCAGGTCCGCCGGGTACTCGCTGGTGAACTCGACCCACTGGCCGTCGGCCGGGTGGTGGAAGCCCAGCGTGCGGGCGTGCAGCCACTGCCGGGTGAGGCCGAGGCGCTTGGCCAGCGCCGGGTCGGCCCCGTAGGTCAGGTCGCCGACGCACGGGTGGCGCAGCGCCGAGAAGTGCACGCGGATCTGGTGCGTGCGGCCGGTCTCCAGGTGCACGTCCAGCAGCGACGCCGCCCGGAACGCCTCGACCACCTCGTAGTGCGTGATGCTGGGCTTGCCGTTGGCCATCACGGCGAACTTGTAGTCGTGCTTGGGGTGCCGGTCGATGGGCGCGTCGACGGTGCCCTTGATCGGGTCCGGGTGGCCCTGCACCAGCGCGTGGTACAGCTTCTCGACGGTCCGCTCCTTGAAGGCGTGCTTCAGGGCGGAGTAGGCGCCCTCGCTCTTGGCGACCACCATCACGCCGGTCGTGCCGACGTCCAGCCGGTGCACCACGCCCTGCCGCTCGGCGGCGCCGGAGGTGGCGATGCGGATGCCCGCCGCGGCCAGGCCGCCCACCACCGTCGGCCCGGTCCAGCCGGGGCTCGGGTGCACGGCCACGCCCACCGGCTTGTCGACCACGATCACGTCGTCGTCCTCGTGCAGGACCTCCAGGCCCTCCACGGGCACGGCCTGCACCTGCACCGGGCGCTCGGGCTCGGGGAGGGTGACCTCCAGCACCGAGCCGGCGACCAGGCGGTCGGACTTGCCCGCGGGCTGCCCGTCCAGCACCACGTCGCCCGACTCGGTCAGCGCCGCCACCGCGGTGCGGGACAGGCCCAGGAGCTTGGCCAGGCCCGCGTCCACGCGCATGCCCTCCAGGCCGTCCGGCACGGGCAGGCTGCGGTAACCGCTCACTTCTTCTTCTCCACCTTGGTGCCGTCGTAGTCGCGCTGGAGCAGGGCCATCAGCACGATCACGCCGCCGCCCACGCAGATGGCCGAGTCGGCCAGGTTGAACACGGGGAAGAAGTTGCCCCACGGGTCGAGCACCGAGATGAAGTCGACCACGCCGCCGCGCAGCGGGCCGGGCGCGCGGAAGACCCGGTCGACCAGGTTGCCCGTCGCGCCGCCCAGGATGAGGCCCAGGCCGATGGCCCAGCCGACCGACCGCAGCCGGCGGGCGATCCACAGGATGAAGCCGACCACGCTGAACGCGATCAGCGCGAGGATCACCGTCCAGCCCTCGGCCAGGCCGAACGCCGCGCCGGTGTTGCGGATCAGCGGCAGGTAGAGCAGGCCGCCGAACAGCTCGACCGGCTCCCGGCCCTCCAGCCGCTCCACCGCGATGACCTTGGTGACCAGGTCGAGCGCCAGCACGAGCGGCGCGATGACGGCCAGCAGGGCGACGCGGCGCGGGGGCAGCGGCGTCTCCGGTTGGTCCTCGGCGTCGGGCTCGGTGTTGGGCTCAGTGCTCACCCGGCCCATTGTCCAGCATCCCCATCAGCGCAGGAACGGCGGGAGCGGGCGCGCGTCCTCGACCGGCGCCCAGCGGCCGTCCCGCACCTCGTACGCGAACCGCGACCCCTCGGTGACCAGCCGGCGCAGCGCCTCGACCAGCCGGTCCACGTGCTCCTCGGTGGTGCCCAGCCCGATCGAGGCCCGCAACGCGCGCCCGCCGGCCAGCCGCTGGACGGCCACGTGGGCGCAGAACGCGCCGTCGCGCACGCCGATGCCGTGCTCGGCGGACAGCGCCGCCGCCAGGTAGCCGACGTCCTGCGCGCCGACCGTGAAGCCGACCACGCCCACCCGGTCGTGCCCGGCCCCGAACAGCGACAGCTCCGCCACGCCGGGCACCGACCGCAGGCCCTCGCGCAGCCGCGCCAGCAGCGCCCGCTCGTGCTCCAGCGTCCGCGCCCAGTGGCGGCCCAGCACGTCGCAGGCGGTGGCCAGGGCGTGCACGCCCACCACGTTCGGGGTGCCCGCCTCGTGCCGCTCGGGCCCGTTCGACCAGGACACGCCCAGCCGGTCGCCGCGGTCGGTGACGCGGGTCGTCGCGCCGCCGCCCACCAGGTAGGGCTCGGCGGCCTGGAGCCAGTCGGACCGGCCGACCAGCGCGCCCGCGCCGAACGGCGCGTACAGCTTGTGCCCGGACACCACGGCGTAGTCGACGTCCAGCGCGCGCAGGTCCACCGGCCGGTGCGGCGCGAGCTGGGCGGCGTCCAGCACGACGCGGGCGCCGTGCCGGCGCGCCACCCGCACCACCTCGGCCACCGGCCACACCTCGCCGGTGACGTTCGACGCGCCGGTCACCACGACCAGGCGCGGCCCGACCGGCGCCTCGCGCAGCGCCCGGTCCAGCTCCAGCACCGCCGCGTCCGGGTCGCCCGGCGTCCGCAGCCGCCGCACGTGCGGCCCGCGCCACGGCAGCAGCGCCGCGTGGTGCTCGGTGTCGAACAGCACCACCGCCGTCCGCTTCGGCAAGCTCCTGGCCAGCAGGTTCAGCGCATCGGTGGTGTTGCGCGTGAACACCACGGCATCACTGCCGCGCGCACCCAGGAACCGCCGCACGGCCTCCCGCGCCTGCTCGTACACCCTGGTGGACACCTGCGACGCGAACCCGGCCCCGCGGTGCGCGCTCGCGTACCAGGGCAGCAGCTCGTCCACGGCGTCCCGCACCTGCTCCAGGCAGGGCGCGCTGGCGGCGTGGTCCAGGTTCGCGTACTCGACCCGCTCCCCCGTCAACACCGGCACCCGCAGCGAAGCGCCCACCGTCCGCGGCAACGCCGCACCGACAACAGGGGAAACGACAACGGTCACGACACCCTCCAGGAGTCCGGACCTCCCCCGGGAGACCCGCGCTTGCCGCACGCCCGACGCGCGCGACCAGGTCCTCACCGAGGGCACCCCACCGCGGTGAGGAGGGTTGCCGGCCAGCGAGCTCGGGCTTCGCACTGGCACTCATGACCTTCCCCACCACCATAACCCCCTCCCCACCCCCCGACCACCCCGCCCAAATCCTGAGACCCGCGCGAGTCGTACCCCCAGACCCACCGTGTCGTACGCCCAGAACGCGCGAGTCGAACGTTCAGGACCGTCGTGTCGAACGCTCAGGACCCCCGAGTTCCACGTTCGCGTCACCCCGAGGGGTACCTGAACGTAGAACTCGGGGTACCGGAACGTACGACACGGTCGACCTGGACGTACGACTCGCGCGGCTCAGGGCAGGCCGGCGTCGCCCTTCCAGCGCGCGAACCGCCCGGCCCGGTCCACCGCCCGGATGCGCTGCTCGGTCGCCGTGCGCGCGGTGTCCGTGCACACCACCAGCAGCTGGTCGTGCTCCTGCAACCGCGTGGTCGGCTGGGGCGTGAACCCCTTCTCGCCCCGCACCACCAGGCTCACCGACGACCCCGGCGGCAACCGCAGCTCGGACAGGTACACGCCGTGCAGCTTGGACCCCCGCTGGATGCGCACCTGGAGCAGCTCCGCCCCCAGCGCGTCCAGCGCCGACGAGTCGACCTGCACCTCCATCGCCTCACCCGACCGGACCAGCTTCAGCCCCTTCGCCAGCCACGGCAGCGTCGTCCCCTGCACCACCGTCAACACGACGACCAGCACGAACACCGCGTCCACCAGCAGCTGCGCCCCTGGCACGCCCTGGATCAGCGGTATCAGCGCGAACACGATCGGCACCGCACCGCGCAGCCCCGACCACGAGATGAACACCTGCTCCCGCCACGGCACCCGGAACGGCAGCGCCGCGCACAGCACCGACAGCGGCCTCGCCACCAGCACCAGCACCACGCCCGCCACCAGCGCCGGCACCACCGCGTCGAGCAGCCGACCGGGTGAGGCGTACAGCCCGAGCAGCACGAACAGCCCGATCTGGGACAGCCACCCCAGCCCCTCGGCGAACGACAGCGTGTCCGACCGGTGCGGCAGCCGCGCGTTGCCGAGCACCAGCGCCGAGATGTACACCGCGAGGAACCCGGACGCGTGCGCGAGGTCACCCGCCGTGTACGCCAGCACGCACACCGCCACCGTGGCCAGCGGGTACAGGCCGGTCGCGGGCAGTGCCGCCCGGCGCAGCCCCACGCCGCCCAGCCACCCCAGCGCCAACCCGATCAGCGTGCCCGCGACCAGTTCGTAGAGCATCAGCAGCGGCGCGGTCCAGGTGATCGGGTCGGGCGCCGCCAGCAGCACGACGGCGATGTAGACCGGCGCGTCGTTGATGCCGGACTCCAGCTCCAGCGGCCCGATGAGCCTCTTGCCCACCCCCACCCCGCGCAGCACGCTGAACACCGCCGCCGCGTCCGTGGACGACAGCACCGCGCCCCACAGCAGGGCCGTGCGCCAGTCCATGTCCAGCAGGAAGTGCAGCCCGAACCCCGTGATCGCGATGCTGACCCCGACGGACACTGTGGACAGTGCCACGCCCAGTCCCAGCGCCGGCCGCACGTCGCGCCACCGCGCGGTCAGCCCGCCCTCGGTGAGGATCAGCACGAGCGCGGCCGTGCCGAGCGACCGGGTGAGGTCCGCGTCCTCGAACTCGATGCCCAGCACCGACTCGCCCAGCAGCACGCCGATGCCGAGGTAGAGCAGGAGCGACGGCAGTCCGAGACGGATCGACAACCGCACCGCGATGACCGAGATCAGGAGCACCGCGGCGGCGATGCCGAGGAAACCCGTCACACCACCCACTCGACCTCCTGTCGTCGCACGTCGCCGTCATTCTCCCCGGTGCCGGCGATCAGGACTAATCCGGCACCGGCCGAACGACGCCACCGCCGACCGCGAACGACCCCGGCGAACCGGGTCAAGTCCACGTTGGACGCCGGGGGCCGCACCACGTCGTCCACAACGGACCGACCGCCCTCAAGGCGCACCCGATGACGGACCACCGAGACCGTTCGACCCGGGCACTAGGCGCCGAGCAACCGCTCCAGCACCTCCGAGCCGACGGCCGCGGCGAGGTCGACCCGCACGACCTTGTCCCGGCCACGCTCACCGGCCACCACCGCCACGTCCCGGGCCCGCACGCCGAAAGCCCTGGCCAGCGCCTTGCGCACGGCCTCGTTCGCCTTGCCCTCCACGGCCGGCGCGGCGACCGCGACGACCAGCGCGCCGTCACCCCACCGCCCGCCGACGGCCTCGCGCCGGGCCCCGGGCTTGACCCGCACCGCGAACCGGAACCCGTCACCCACGGCTCGTCACCAGGGCCAGCGTCTCCTCCAGCAGCGCCCGCCGAGCCGCGACCACGTCCGGCGCGGCCGCCAGCAGCTGCGCCTGACCCAGGTAGATCGAGTAGGCGAGGACGGCCCGGTGGCGCGCCACGTCGGCGGCGAAGCCCAGGTCCCGGAACACCGCCTCCAGGTAGTCGACCCGCCGGGCGGTGACCCGTGCCAGCACGGGCGCCACGACCGGGTGATCCTTGGCCGCGAGCACGGCCAGCTCGACCGCGCTGTGCTCGACGGCCTCCAGCACGGTGCCGAACAGCAGCCGCAGCCGGGCCGCGGGGTCCTCCACCGACCGCACCAGCTCGATGACCGCCTCGGTGTGCTCCCGCTCCCAGCGTTCCAGGGTGGCCTTGAGCAGGGCTTCGCGGTTCGGGAAGTGCCAGTAGGCGCTGCCCTTGGTCGCGCCGAGCCGCGCCGCGAGCGGCTCCACCGCGACCGCGGCGACCCCGCCCTCGGCCATGGCCCGCAGCGCCACCCCGGTCCAGTCGTCCGGCGTCCTCCGCGTCACCCTTGCGTACGCTACCGGACCATACGGCACCGTATGGAAGAGGAGAACATGATCAGGAACGTCCACACGCGCCACATCCCGAACGCCGGCCACCTCGTCGACCGCATCACCGAGCTCTGGCCGTCACCCCCGTGGCCGGCACTCGTCCTCGACCGACCCCTCGGCCGGGGCGCGACCGGCGGCCACGCCTTCATCCGCTACCGCTGCACCAGCTACGTCCCAGGTCAGAGGATCGAGTTCACCTTCGACCCGAGCATCGGCCTGATCGGCGCCCACACCTTCGAAGCCGTGCCCGGCGGCCTGCGCCACACCATCGTCGGCAGCACCAGGGGCTGGGCCCGCCTGACCTGGCCCCTGGCCATCCGCCACCTGCACGACGCCCTGGTCGAGGACCTCCTGGACAACGCCGCCCGCGCCGCCGGCCACCCACCTCTTCACCCGAACAGGTGGTCTCCGTGGGTCAGGTTGCTGCGCGCCCTGGCCAAGAGGAAGGTCTGACCGGATTTCCTCCACAACCCGAGGTCTCGCCCGTCTACCCGTTGCCGGGCGCAGACCACGAGGGAGGAGGGTTCGTGACGGCGGAAGACCCCGACGACCACGCAGCCACCTTCACCGACTTCTACCACCGCGAGCGCACGCGCCTGTTCAGGTTCGCGGCGGTGATGTCGCCGCACCTGGACCACGAGTCCGCGGTGCAGGAGGCGTTCGTCAGCGCGTGGCGGAACTGGCCGGTGATCACGGCGACGTCGAGACGTGCTTGGCTGGTGAGGGTGATCCGCAACCTGCTCGTCGACCAGGCGCGCCGGTGGGAGAGGCCCAGCGAGCTGACCGACGAGGTCCGCGGCGCGCGCCGGATCCTGGTGCAGCGCCACCGGGACCCCGAGACGTGGCACGAGCTGACCAGCACCCTGGCGGCCGTGTCGGGCCTGCCGGACCACCTGCGCACCGCCCTGGTCCTGCGGTTCTGGGCCTTCGACGACGACGAGATCGCCGAGGTCCTGGGCTGCCGGCGCGCGTCGGTGCGCAGGTACGTGTCCGAGGCCAGGTCGCGGATCGCCGAACGGGTCGGCAACGAGGAGCGCCGGGTGCGGGGACGCGGGAAGGGGACGGGATGACGGACGAGCTGGACCCCCGGCTGGACCACCTGCGGGCGGAGCTGTCCGAAGCGATCCCGGACGACCCCGACCCCGACGACCTGGGCGTCGCGGCGATCATGGCGCAGACCTCGCCCTACGACCGCCAGGCCGCCCTGGTCGTGGCGGCGAGGACAGGCTCGCACGACGCCCTGAACGCCCTGGTCGCCGAGCTGACCCCCCTGGTCTGGCACGTGGCGCGCGGCAACGGCCTGGACCAGGCGACCGCCGAGGACGTGGTGCAGACGGTCTGGCTGAGCCTCCTGCGCCACCTGGACCGCCTCCAGGAACCACGAGCCGTGGCCGGCTGGCTGATCGTCGCCACCCGCCGCGAGGCCCAACGGGCGTGGCGCGACCAGAACGGACGAGCGGCCCTCTCCACCGACTCGGCCCTGGACATGCCGGACGACCGCTGGCTACCCGAAGCGGAAGCCCTGAAAGACGACCGCGACCGCCGCCTGTGGCAAGCGTTCAACAAGATGACGCGCAAGTGCCAAGAACTCCTCCGCCTCACCGTCCTGGCGGGCCGCGCGGAATACCGAGCGGTAGCAGAAGCCCTCTCCATGCCCCGTGGCTCGATCGGCCCCACGAGGGGCAGGTGCCTCAACACCCTCCGCCAACGCCTGGAGGACGAGGACCTGCTCTAACCCCACAAGTCGCGAATGTAGAACTCACCGGTCCTGAACGTTCGACACGATGGTCCTGAGTGTTCGACTCGCGCGTCCCGAACGTACGACTCGCGATGTCCGACCGGAGGACACGCGATGTCCGACCGGAGGACACGCGATGCCGGACCGGAGGACACGCGATGTCCGACTGGACGACACGCGGGTAGAACGGGACCGGAGGGGGCCGACGAGGCCCGATTTGACATGGGTTCGAGTGCCATAGGCTGGTCGGAGCCGGCAGGCTCGGCGGGACGCTCTTCCCCGCCGTGCCTGCCGGCTGCGGCCTGCCTCCGGCACTCGTAAGGGCCCCATGTCAAATCGAGCCGGGGCCAGCCCAGAAAGCCAGCCCAGAAAGCCAGCCCAAAGGTCAACCAAGCTCAGACCCGGGTCACCGCGACCCGCACCTTCTGCCCTTCTCCCACCACACCCTCAACACCAAGAGCACCAGACCCAGCCGCGTACTCCACCGACTCCGCCAACGTCTCCGACTTCACGAACGGCTCGAACTTCCGCACCGCCGCCTCAACCCCGCCATCCGGCAACCCCAGCACCACCGAGATCCGGTCGGACACGTCCAACCCGGCGTCCTTGCGGGCCTGCTGCACCAACCGCACCAGGTCGCGCACCAACCCCTCGTCGGCCAGCTCCCCGGTCACCACGGTGTCCAGCACCACCAACCCGGAATTGCCGGGCAGGGCCGCCGTGGCGCCGGCATCCCGGGCCACCAGCCGCTGCTCGTACTCCTCCGGGAACAGCTCGACCCCGGCCGCCACGACGCGCCCGTCGACCTCGGCCCAGTCCCCGGCCTTCACCGCCTTGATGACCTTCTGCACCTCGGGCCCCAACCTCGGCCCGGCGGCACGCGCGTTGACCGCCAGCTGGAAGTGCCCGTGGGCGTCCACGTCCGTGGTCAACGACACCGACTTCACGTTGACCTCGTCGCGCAGCACCTCCGCGAACGGCTCCAGCACCCCGGCGTCCTCCGACGCGATGACCAGCGAGGCCAGCGGCAACCGGACCCGCAGCTTGTTCGCCTTGCGCAGCGACAACGCCGTCGACGCCACCTGCCGCACCTTGTCCATCGCGACGACCAGCCCGGCGTCCTCGGGCAGGTCCGAGGCCACCGGCCAGTCGGCCAGGTGCACCGACCGCCCACCGGTCAGCCCGCGCCACACCGCCTCCGTCGTCAGCGGCAGCAGCGGCGCGGCCACCCGGCAGACGACCTCCAGCACCGTGTGCAGCGTGTCGACCGCGTCCCGGTCGCCGGCCCAGAACCGGTCGCGCGACCGCCGCACGTACCAGTTGGTCAGCACCTCCAGGAAGTCCCGGATCGACGCGCACGCGCCCGACACGTCGTACGCGTCCAGCTGCCCGCCGACCGAGACGACCAGGTCGTGGGTCTTCGCCAGCACGTACCGGTCCAGCACGTGCGGCGAGTCCGTCCGCCACGTGCCCTCGACGCCCTCGGCGTTCGCGTACAGCGCCAGGAAGTACCACGAGTTCCACAGCGGCAGCACGGCCTGCCGCACCGCGTCCCGGATGCCCCGCTCGGTGACCACCAGGTCACCGCCCCGCAGGATCGGCGAGGCCATGAGGAACCACCGCATGGCGTCGGACCCGTCCCGCTGGAACACCTCGTTCACGTCCGGGTAGTTCCGGCGCGACTTGGACATCTTCTGCCCGTCGTCGCCCAGCACGATCCCGTGCGCCACGCAGTTCCGGAACGCCGGCCGGTCGAACAGCGCCGTGGCCAGCACGTGCATGGTGTAGAACCACCCGCGCGTCTGCCCGTTGTACTCGACGATGAAGTCGCCCGGGTAGTGGTCCTCGAACCACTCGCGGTTCTCGAACGGGTAGTGCACCTGGGCGAACGACATCGACCCGGACTCGAACCAGCAGTCCAGCACCTCGGGCACCCGGCGCATGGTGGACCGACCCGACGGGTCGTCCGGGTTCGGCCTGGTCAACGCGTCGATGACCGGCCGGTGCAGGTCGGTCGGCCGCACGTCGAAGTCGCGCTCCAGCTCGTCCAGCGAGCCGTACACGTCGACCCTCGGGTACGCCGGGTCGTCCGACACCCACACGGGGATCGGCGAGCCCCAGAACCGGTTCCGCGAGATGTTCCAGTCGCGGGCGTTCTCCAGCCACTTGCCGAACTGGCCGTCGCGGATGTGCTCGGGCGCCCAGTTGATCTGCTGGTTCAGCTCGACCATGCGGTCCTTGAACCGCGACACCGCGACGAACCACGACGACACCGCGCGCTGGATCAGCGCGTTGTCGCACCGCCAGCAGTGCGGGTACGGGTGGTCGTAGGTCTCGTGGCGCAGCAGCAGGCCAGCCTCGCGCAGGTCCCGGATGATCGGCTTGTTCGCCTCGAAGACCTGCAACCCCTCGTACGGGGGCACCTCGGAGGTGAACCGGCCGTGCGCGTCGACGGGCACCACGACGTCGATGCCCGCAGCGTCCGTGACGGCCTTGTCCTCCTCGCCGAAGGCGGGGGCGATGTGCACGACGCCCGTGCCGTCCTCGGTGGTGACGTAGTCGGCGGCCAGCACCTGGTGGGCGTTCTCCCGGCCGGCGAAGAAGTCGAACGGCGGCCGGTACTTCCGCCCCACCAGCTCGGACCCGCGGTAGCGGGCCACCACCGGCGGCTCCTCGCCCAGCTCGCGCGCGTACGCCGCCACCCGGGCCTCGGCCAGCAGGTACCTCTCCCCGCCCGACTCGACCACGACGTAGTCCACGTCCGGGTGCACGGCGGCCGCGAGGTTGGACGGCAGCGTCCACGGGGTGGTCGTCCACACCAGGGCCAGCTCGCCGGTCTCCAGGCGCAGGCCCACCGTCACCGCCGGGTCCTGCCGGGACCGGTAGGTGTCGTCCATCTTCGTCTCGGTGTTGGACAGCGGCGTCTCGCAGCGCCAGCAGTACCAGAGCACCCGGAAGCCCTCGTAGACCAGGCCCTTGTCCCACAGGGTCTTGAAGGCCCACATGACGCTTTCCATGTAGTCCAGGTCGAGCGTCTTGTAGTCGTTGTCGAAGTCCACCCAGCGGGCCTGCCGGGTCACGTAGTCGCGCCACTGGTCGGTGTACCGGAGCACCGACGTGCGGCAGGCGTCGTTGAACTTCTCGATGCCGAACGCCTCGATCTCGCTCTTGGACGAGAACCCGAGCTGCTTCTCGGCCTCCACCTCGGCGGGCAGGCCGTGGGTGTCCCACCCGAACCGGCGTTCGACGTGCTTGCCGCGCATGGTCTGGTAGCGCGGCACGACGTCCTTGACGTACCCGGTCAGGAGGTGGCCGTAGTGCGGCAGGCCGTTGGCGAACGGCGGGCCGTCGTAGAAGACGAACTCGTTGGACCCGTTGTCACCGGCCGGGCGGGCGTCGACCGACGCCTGGAACGTCCCGTCGGACTTCCAGAAGTCGAGCACGCCCTCTTCCAGGGCGGGGAAGGACGGCTGGGCGGGTACGGAACCCTCGCCCGCCTTCGGGTAGGCCATCGTGCGCTCCTCGCTCGCGTGCAACCGGCTCACGAGGACGACACGCCCTTCCGGGCGCACCGCGGTACCACCTCGCTTGCCAGGGCGCGAAGGCACTGGCCTCTCGTTCAGCGGCTGTGACGGGCCGCACCCGTCCGGTTCTACTGGGGCTGGCGCCCGTTCTTCCGGAGGCTCACCGGTGATGGCCGGGTCAACGCCGTGCTACCGACCAGGGTAGCCGAACCGCATCGGGAAGTTCTCCCCATGGGGCCGGGGCCTCGGGAGGCCGGCACGACCCGGGGCTTCCGCGTCACCTCGAACGGCTTCGGGTGTGGCGATGATCACGGCGGCTTCACCGTTCACTCGATCGAGATGGAACAGCGCTGCGGCGCGCCCGCCTTCCGGGCCCGCGTGACGCTCAACAGCTGATCGACAGGTTCGCGGACCAACCCCGAGGTTCACGGACCAGCCCTGCGACCAGCCCTGCGACCAGCCCTACGACGCCTCGTCGGCGGCCCGGTGCCGAGCCGCCAGCGAGGCGTCCGGCGCGCACACCGCGCAGGGCGTGAACCCCAACCGGCGGGCTTCGTCGATCGGCAGCGCGAGCGAGTCCCGCACCCCGAGCCAGGAGCAGTCCACCAGGTGGTAGCGGGGCCGTTCGTCGAGCACCCTGACCTCGTCGGTCAGGTCGGCCACGACGAGCGAATCCGCCGCGTCCGCGTCCTCTTCACCGGGCTCGACCTGCTGGTCACCGACCGGCTCGTCCCCGGCCCGGGAACCACCACCGGACGGGTCGTCCCCGGCAGGAGCGCCGGAGCCGCCGGGAACCGGGCCTGGGCCCGGGACCGCCGAAGCGACCACCGGGACCGGTGCGGCCCCGGCGCCCGACCGGCGGCGAGACCACCAGTCGAGCACCAGGACCGCGGCAGCGGCCCCGCTCGCACCCACCGACAACCAGGCCCAGTGGGTCTGGGTGCTGGTCAGCGCGGGCACGAGCAGGCCCAGCGCGACCAGCACCAGCAGCAGGACTACGTACAGCACGTGCAGCAGACTAGATCAGCGACGCCGATCAGCCCGCCTCGGCACGTGCCCCGAAGGTGTAACCGCCCTGCTGACGACCGTCGGACGGCGCGGCCGGGCCGCGGTCCTGGAGGTCGCGCAGCGAGGACTCCAGCATGGTCTTCAACCGCGTCCGGTACTCGCGCTCGAACGTCTGGAGCTTGTCGATCTGCTTCTCCAGCGTGTTCTTCTCCTGGGTGATGTTCCCCATCACCTCGGCGTGCTTGCGCTGCGCGTCGCGGTCGAGCGCGCTCGCCTTCTCCCGCGCCTGCCGCTCCAGCGTCTCGGCACGGGTCCGCGCGTCGTTCAGCATGGTCTCGGCACGCGTGCGCGCCTCGTTGACCATGGTGTCGGCCTTGGCGCGGGCCTCGGACAGCAGCTGCTCGGACTTGGTCCGCGCCTCCGACAGCATCCCGTCGGCCTCGGCCTTGGCCTCGCCGGTGAGCCGGTCGGCCATCTCCTGGGCCAGGCCGAGCACCTTGGCGGCCTGCACGTGGTGGTCACCACCACCGCCGGGCGAGGTCTGCTCCAGGGCAGAGGGGGGCGGGACGGGGGCGAGCCTGCGGGGTTCGTCGACGACCCGGCTGGGGCCACCGACACCCGCGGCGATCTTCGCCCGCGCGTCCTCCAGGTCGGCACGCGCAGTCTCGACCTGCTGGTCGAGCTGCTCGACCTGCTGGCGCAGGTCGTTGTTCTCCTCGATCAGGCGGGCCAACTCGCCCTCAACCAGGTCGAGGAACGCGTCCACCTCGTCCTCGTTGTAGCCCCGCTTGCCAATCGGCGGCTTGCTGAACGCGACGTTGTGCACGTCCGCGGGGGTCAACGGCATCAGATCACCTCACGCACTCCTGGGCTGTGGAGATCCCTGGACCCTGTCCCCTCACAACGGCCTGGGATCGGCTACTCGCATCAGAATGATAACGACCAGCAACAGCACAATAATGGACAAGTCCAGACCGACGCCGCCGATCCGCACGGTCGGGATGAGCCGACGCAGCAGGCGGACCGGGGGATCGGTTACCGTGTAGACGGTCTCCAGGGCCACGGCGACCCCGCCCGCAGGCCGCCAGCCCCTGGCGAAACTGCGGACGAGTTCCACGACGACACGCGCCGTGAGCAGCACCCAGAACGAGAACAACACGTAGTAGACCACGAGCCAGAGGGCATCCACACCGTCAACTGTGCCACCCCTCAGTCGCGGTTGAGGAACCCGCCCTCCGCGAGGCGCCTCCGGTCCTCCGCAGTGACGTCGATGTTCGGCGGTGAGAGCAGGAACACCTTGTTGGTGACCTTGTCGATCGAGCCGCGCAGCGCGAACGCGAGGCCCGCCGCGAAGTCGACCAGCCGCTTGGCGTCCGCGTCGTCCATGTCGGTGAGGTTCATGATCACCGGGGTGCCGTCGCGGTAGTGCTCGCCGATGGTCCGCGCCTCGTTGTAGTTGCGCGGGTGCAGCGTGGTGATGCGCCCCAGCTGGTGGGGAGCGGGCTCGGGTGCCGGGCGCGGCCTGTTCACCGGCTCGCGCTGGGGCTCGACGGCCAGCGCGCCGTGGGTCTCCGGGCTCCACGGCCGACGTGGCCGGGCGCCGCGATCGGGCTCGTAGTCGTCCGCCTCCTCCAACTCCGCACGGTAACCGTTGAACGAGCGACGGCGGTTGTTGCGCTGCTCGGGGTAGGGCTCGTAGTCCTCGGGCTCGGCGTAGTCGGCCCGGTAGTCCGAGTACCGGCGGTCACCGTCGTAGGCGTCGGGGTCATCGGCGTACTCGGCGGGAACCATCCCGAAGTAGGCCTTCAGCTTGTGAAACCCGCTCATGGGTCGAGCCCTTCCTCCGCCGATGATCCCTACCCGCAAGGACGTCGCGGCCGTCCCAGAGGTTCCGGACAGTTACGGCGAGGCTAGTCTCCGGCTGCCCAGCAACGCTGTTCCGACACGCACGCACGTGGATCCGTGCGCAATGGCATCTTCCAGGTCACCGCTCATCCCCGCCGAGACAACGGTGGCATCGGGATGATCGTCCCGCAAGCGGGTTACCGCTTCGTACAGAGCAGCAAACGCCTGCCGTGGAGACATGGAGAGGGGTGCGACGGTCATCACACCTCGCAGAATAAGTTCACTCGATCGTGCTACGTGATCGGCCAGTCGCGGAAGGTCACCGATCGGGTGGCCGCCGCGCGCCGCGTCCCCGTCGATGCTGACCTGGAGCAGCACCTCGACCGGTTCGGTCGCGGCCTTGGCGAGGGCGTCGGCCAGGCGGGTCGAGTCGACCGCGTCGACCCGGTCGGCCCACCGCAGCACCGACCTGGCCTTGTTCCGCTGGAGCGACCCGACCATGCGCCACCGGACCTGCGCGCCGGGCCGCAGCTCGGCGAACTCGCGGGTCTTCCGCCCGGCCTCCTGGTCGCGGTTCTCGGCGAACTCGGTCAGCCCGAGGTCGTGCAGGACCGCCACGTCCTCGGCCGGGAACGTCTTGGTCACCGCGAGCAGCCCGACCTCGGCGACGTCCCGCCCGGCGGCGGCGCAGGCCCTCGCGATCCGGGCGCGCACCTCGGCCAGCGACAACGCCAACTCCTCGCGCCGCTCCACGCTCCCGAGCTCCACTCCCCCGCCTTCCACGCCCTCTCCTTCCGCAACCTCCACGGCCTCCCCCTCCGCGGCCTCCACTGCCTCCACGCCCTCGCTCACGCCTCCACCCAGATGACCCCGGCGAGCCGCCCGGTACCCGGCTCCCGCCGGTGGCTGAACAGCGACCTCTCCTCCACCGTGCAGCGCGGGTCGACTCCGATCCTGCCGACCCCCGCGTCGGCCAGCTGCTGCCACAACCCGGCCCGCAGGTCCAGCGCCGGCTTGCCGCCACGGGTCTTGCTCGCGCTGCCCGGCAGGTGCTTCTCCACGTCCGCCCGCATGGCGGCGGGCACCTCGTAGCACTGCCCGCACACCGCGGGCCCCAGCAGCACCTCGACCCGCCCCGGCTCCGCGCCCAGCTCGACCATCCGCGCCAGCGCCGCGGGCACCACGCCGACCCGGGCGCCGACCCGCCCGGCGTGCACCGCCGCGACGACCCCGGCCTCGGGGTCGCCCATCAGCACCGGCACGCAGTCGGCGGTCAGCACGGCCAGCCCCAACCCCGGCTCCCGGGTGACCACGGCGTCGGTCGCCTCCAACGGCTCGTCCACGGGCCCGTCGACGACGCCGACCGTCCTCCCGTGCACCTGCTCCATCCACACCAGCCGCCCGGCGCCCAACCCGACGCCCTCGGCCAACCTCTCCCGGTTGGCGGCCACCGCGGCCGGGTCGTCCCCCACCCGGTCACCCAGGTTGAACGACTCATACGGCGGCTTCGACACGCCACCCTCACGCGTGGTCACAACACGACGGATCCGCACCCCACCAGCTTCCCAGACCCGCGTGTCCTCCACTCCGGCACCGCGTGTCCTCCACTCGGACACCGCGAACCCACCGCTCAAACCACCACACGCAGGGTCCGCGAATCCGGACCGGACGACACGCAGTGCCGGACTGGACGACATGCGATGCCTGAGTGGAGGACACGCGATGCCTGAGTGGAGGACACGCGAAGGGCCCCCGAGCGGTGCTCGGGGGCCCGGGGGCGCGGGGTCAGCGGCGCATGAAGGGCGGGACGTCGACCTCGTCGTCCGGGTCGTCGGTGACCGGCACGGCCCGGTTGGGCAGGCTGCCGCTGGTCGGCAGGCCCGGCGACAGGGAGCGCGGCACGGCCGGCGGCGTCGGCGGCGCGTAGGGCGCCCCGTTGCCCTGCGGCTGCTGCGGCACGGTCGGCCGCTGCGGCACGACCTGGGTCGGCTCCACGGACGACACCGGCTGCACGGGCGTCACCGGCTGCACCGCGGGCACGGTGGGCTGCGCCGCCACCGGCGGCGGCTGCTGCACCTGCGGCGCGGACAGCTCACCCGCCGTCGCCGAGACGACCGGGTTGCCGCGCTGCGAGCCGGCCAGCGCCTGCGGTTCCAGCTTCTTGTGCGTCGGCCCGCCGCTGTCGAAGCCGGCCGCGATCACCGTCACCCGCACCTCGTCGCCGAGCGAGTCGTCGATGACCGTGCCGAAGATGATGTTCGCGTCCGGGTGGGCGGCCTCCTGCACCAGCGACGCGGACTCGTTGATCTCGAACAGGCCCAGGTCGCTGCCGCCCGCGATCGACAGCAGCACGCCGTGGGCGCCCTCCATGGACGCCTCCAGCAGCGGCGAGTTGATGGCCTTCTGGGCGGCCGTCACCGCCCGGCCCTCGCCGCGCGCCGAGCCGATGCCCATCAACGCGCTGCCCGCCCCGGACATGACCGACTTCACGTCGGCGAAGTCCAGGTTGATCAGGCCCGGCGTGGTGATGAGGTCGGTGATGCCCTGGACACCGGACAGCAGCACCTCGTCCGCCGACCGGAACGCGTCCATCAGCGACACGCCGATGTCGCCGAGCTGGAGCAGCCGGTCGTTCGGGATCACGATGAGCGTGTCGCACTCGTTGCGCAGGGCCTGGATGCCCTCCTCGGCCTGCTTGGCGCGCCGCTTGCCCTCGAACGAGAACGGCCGCGTCACCACGCCGATCGTCAGCGCGCCGAGCTTGCGGGCGATCGAGGCCACCACGGGCGCGCCGCCGGTGCCCGTGCCACCGCCCTCGCCGGCGGTGACGAACACCATGTCGGCCCCCTTGAGGACCTCCTCGATCTCCTCCCGGTGGTCCTCGGCCGCCTTGTGGCCGACCTCCGGGTTGGCTCCGGCGCCGAGGCCGCGGGTCAGTTCGCGGCCGATGTCGAGCTTCACGTCGGCGTCGGACATCAGCAGAGCCTGCGCGTCGGTGTTCACCGCGATGAACTCGACGCCCTTGAGCCCGACCTCGATCATCCGGTTCACGGCGTTCACGCCGCCACCGCCGATGCCGACGACCTTTATCACCGCGAGGTAGTTGTGCGGGGGCGTCATCGGTCCGCCTTCCTGATCGTGTCCGTGCTCATGTGCTGGAGTGGATGACCACCGGTGTCACACCCGGACGGATCACCACCCGGATTGAAACTCTCAACCAGAGGTGGAGAGTTATGTCAACCCCGTATGTTCCTGCTGGACGTTATGCATCGGGAATGCCTCGGTCCAGCAGCCACGCCGTGTTGTGTCCTGACCGGGTGAGCGGTCACTACTCGCCCGTCGCGCCGTCGAGCAGTTCCCGCACCACGTCCAGGTGCCCCGCGTGCCGACCCGTTTCCTCGATCATGTGGATCAGCACCCAGCGCGCGGAAATCCGACCACCGCGGAACGCCACCTCGTGGTCGAGGTCGAGCCCCGCGGCGACTTCCCGGCTCGCCGCACATTCCGAAGCGTAGTCGGCCAGCAGACCGGAGATCGTCTCACCCGGCTCGACGCGCCAATCCGCGTCGGGGTCCTCTTGGGTGTAGGGCGCCTCGCTCGGCTGCCCGCACAGCACCACCCGGAACCAGTAGTTCTCCACCCACCGCAGGTGCTTGACCACCCCCGCGGCGGTGTTGAGCTGCGACGGGAGCACCGCGCGCCGCGCCTGCTCCTCCGACAGCCCGGCGCACTTGAACCCGATCGTCCCGCGCAAGTAGTCCAGGAACGCGGTCAGCAGGGTCCGCTCGTCCCCCGTGAACGGCACCTCGACGCGATCGTCCTTCATCTCCCCTGTCACGTCGGCAGTATCGCCGCCCGGTGTGGCCGGTGTGGCCGGGTCGGCCGAGTGCGCGGGTGTGGCGGGATTCACCGGGGGAACCTCACGACGCGGTCGGCAGCTGCGGGCTGGAGACGTCGAACACGGTCCCCTTCCGGGTCAGCAGCACGTCCAGCACGGCCGCCTTGCGCGGCGTGTCGTCCGCGGAGCCCCAGCGGACCTCGCGGCCGGCGCTCAGGGTCAGCCGCACCCCCGAGGGCGAGTCGGCCGAGACCACCAGGACCTCGCTCCGCAACGCCTCCGGCAGCTGCGTGACCACGGCCACTACCGCGGCCAGCGCGTCGCCGGCCGCCTTCAGCTCGGGCAACCCGGCCGGCGGCTGCGCCACGGTGGCGTAGTCCCGGCCCGTGGCGTCCACCAGGTGCGCGCCGTCGGACCCGTTGACGACGCCCACGGGGTCCCGCTCGTCCACGGTGAGCCGCACCAGGCCGGGCAGGACCCGCTCCACCCGCACGTCGGCCACCCGCGGCAGGGCGCGCACGCGCTCGGCCACCTCGCCGCCGTCCAACCGGGCCAGCGGTGCGCCGGGCCGGATCGCGGCGGCCTCGACGACCTCCGCGGTCGTCAGCTCCGCCACGCCGCGCACCTGCACCTCGCGGACGCCGAGCGCGGGTGTGAACCACACCGCGCACACGGCGGCGGTGACGACCACCAGGACCAGGACCGCGACCAGCCGCCTGCGCAGCACCGTGCGCCGGGACGGCGCGCGTGACGGGCGCCGCCGCGGCGCGGGCCGCGGGCGGCGACGCGCCGTCTTCGTGCTCACCTGCGGTCCAGCTCCCCGATGATCTCCGGCCCGAGCACCGTCACGTCGCCCGCGCCCATGGTGACGACCACGTCGCCGTCCCCGACCAGTCCCGCGACCAGCGCGGGCACCCGGTCGAACGACGGCTCGTAGTGCACCTTGCCCTCGGCCAGCGGCACGCGCTCGGCGACCGTGCCGCCGGTGACGCCCGGCTGCGGGTCCTCGCGCGCGCCGTACACGTCGAGCACGACGACCTCGTCGGCCAGGCCGAGCGCGGCGCCGAACTCGTCGGCGAACAGGCGGGTCCGCGAGTACAGGTGCGGCTGGAACACCACGACCAGCTTGCCCTCGCCGGTCAGCGGGCGGGCCGCGGTGAGCTGCGCGGACACCTCGGTGGGGTGGTGGGCGTAGTCGTCGTACACCCGCACGCCCGCGGCGCGCCCCTTGTACTCGAACCGCCTGCGCACCCCGCCGAACGCGGCCAGGCCCTCCAGCACGCCGTCCCGGTCCGCGCCCAGCTCCAGCGCGGCCAGCAGCGCCGCGACGGCGTTGCCGGCCATGTGCTCGCCGGGCACCGCGACCCGCACGTCCACGACCTGGACGTCCTCGGCCGAGGCGACAGCGGCGGCACCGGCAGCGACACCGGCGACGGGCGCCAGTTCGACCCGGACCAGGCCGCCGACCTCCTCCGGCCGGTAGTCGACCAGCCGCGCCGAACCCGGGCCGCCCGCGGTGCGGCCGTAGGGCCGGACCCGGATGCCGAGCTTCGCGGCCCGCTCGGCCAGCGCCGCCGAACCCGGGTCGTCCGCGCAGGCCACCAGCACGCCGCCCGGCTCGATCCGCTCCAGGAACGAGTCGAACACGCCCACGTACGCCTCGGGCGTGCCGTGGTGGTCGAGGTGGTCGGCCTCCACGTTGGTCACCACCGCGACCGACGGCGAGAAGGACAGGAACGAGCCGTCGCTCTCGTCGGCCTCGGCGACGAACACGCCGCCCGTGCCCTGGTGCGCGTTCGAGCCCGACTCGTTCAGGTCGCCGCCGATGGCGAACGACGGGTCCAGCCGGCAGTGCTGGAGCGCGACGGTCAGCATCGACGTGGTGGACGTCTTGCCGTGCGTGCCGGCGACGCAGGCCACGCGGTGGCCCTCCATCAGCGCGGCCAGCGCCTCCGCCCGCCGCAGCACCGCCACCCCGCGCTCGCGGGCCGCGACCAGCTCCGGGTTGTCCTCCCGGATCGCGGTGGACACCACGACCGCGGTGGGCCCGCCGGGCAGCTGGTCGAGGTGCGCGCCGTCGTGGCCCACCGCCACGGCCGCGCCCTGCGCGCGCAGCGCCAGCACCGTGCGCGAGTCCTTGGCGTCCGAGCCGGACACCTGCGCGCCGCGCGCGAGCAGGATGCGGGCGATGCCGCTCATGCCCGCGCCCCCGATGCCGACCAGGTGCACCCGCTCCAACACGTCGCTCACCGAACCATCCCCCTCGCGCTCGAACGGCCGCCGACCGGGGCCGTCACTTCCGGACCACCTCCAGCACGATGCGGGCCAGCACCTCGTCGGCCTCGCGGTGACCCGTGCTCAGCGTCGCCGCGGTCATCGCGGCCAACCGGTTGCGGTCGGCGACCAGCGGCACCACGTTCGCCGCGACCCACTCCGGGGTCAGCTCCTCGTCGGGCACCAGCAGGCCGCCGCCCGCCGACACCACGGCGCCGGCGTTGAGCGCCTGCTCGCCGTTGCCGTGCGGCAGCGGCACGAACACCGCGGGCAGGCCGATCGCCGACACCTCGGCCACGGTCATCGCGCCCGACCGGCACAGCACGGCGTCCGCGGCCGCGTAGGCCAGGTCCATGCGCTCCAGGTAGGGCACCGGCACGTACGGCGGCGCGCCCGGCACCGACTGGACGGCCACGGTGTTCTTCGGACCGTGCGCGTGCAGCACGCCGATCCCGGCCCGCGCGAACGCCGGCGCCGCCGAGGCCACCGCGGTGTTGATCGACCGCGCGCCCTGGGAGCCGCCGAACACCAGCAGCGTCGGCGCGGTCGGGTGCAGGCCGAACTGGGCGCGGGCCCGCTGCCGCAGCGCCGCCCGGTCCAGCGTGGTGATCGAGTGGCGCAGCGGGATGCCGATGACCTCGGCGTCCGCCAGGCCCGAGTCGGGCACGGCGGCCGCGACCCGCTCGGCGAACTTCGCGCCGACCTTGTTCGCCAGGCCGGCCTTGGCGTTGGCCTCGTGGACCACGATCGGCACCCGGCCGCGCGCGGCGAGGTAGGCGGGCAGCGCCACGTAGCCGCCGAAGCCGACCACCACGTCCGCGCCGACGCGCTCCAGCACGTCACGGGTCTGCTTGACCGCGCCGCGCACCCGCAGCGGCAGCTTGAGCAGGTCCGGTGACGGCTTGCGCGGCATCGGCACCGGCGGGATCAGCTCCAGCTGGTAGCCGCGGGCGGGCACGATCCTGCTCTCCAGGCCGCGCTCGGTGCCCAGGGCGACCACGCGCGCGTCGGGCCTCAGCCGCATGACCGCGTCGGCCAGGGCCAGGGCTGGCTCGATGTGCCCGGCGGTGCCGCCTCCGGCGACCACCACGCACGGTCCGTTGGGGACAAGCCGATCGCCGGACAGGGGAACCTCCAGGGCTGCGGGATCTCGTCGGGATCTCGTCCACTCGACGCGCCGAGCCTAGCAACGGCGGCGCGGGGCGCCCTGCGGAACCACACCTGCCCGGGTGCGCCCGGGTCGACGAGACTCAGTGCCGGCGGTCCAAGGCGCACGATCCCAGGCCGGCGGTCCAAGGCGAGCGGTCCGGGGCGAGCGGTCCAAGGCGAGCGGTCCGGGGTCGACGCGCCGAACCCGGCGGCGGTTCCACCCGGCGCCGGGTGGAACCGCACCGGGCCGAGCGGACATGAGTGGACTATGGACCCAGTCGAGCCCGTCGAAACCGACGAGGCGCTGTGGCGCCGTGCCGCCGCGGGCGACGCGGCGGGCATGGGCGCGCTGTTCCGGCGGCACGCCAACGCCGTCTACAACCACTGCTTCCGGCGCACCGGGAACTGGAGCACGGCCGAGGACCTGACCTCGGTGGTGTTCCTGGAGGCGTGGCGGCAGCGGGGCAGGCTGCGGCCGTCGGCCACCGGGTCGGTGCTGCCGTGGCTGCTGGGCATCGCGACGAACGTGGTGCGCAACCACGTGCGGGCGCTGCGGCGGTACGAGCGGGCGCTGACCCGGCTGCCCCCGGTCGTGGACGAGGCGGACCCGGCCGAGGTGGCCGCGCTCCGCGTGGACGCCGAGGTGGAGATGGCCTCGATCCTGCCCGCCTACCACCGACTGCGCCGCGAGGAGCAGGACGTGCTGGCGCTGTGCGCGTGGTCGGGCCTGAGCTACGAGGACGCCTCGATCGCCCTGGCGGTCCCCGTCGGCACCGTCCGCTCCCGGCTCAACCGGGCCCGCCGGCACCTGCGCGCGCTGCTCGACCGGCCCGCCACCTTGGAAAGGGAGTTGCGATGACCGAGCCCTTCGACCAGATCCCCATGGCGCCGCACCGGCTCGACGCCCGCGGCAGGCACCTGGTGGCCGAGGTCGCCGAGCGGACGGGCCCGGACCGCCGGGCCGTTCGCTGGGCGGTGCCCGGCGCGGTGGTGCTGTGCGCGCTGTCCGGCGGGGTCGCCGTGGCCGCCTACGTCGCGACCCAGCCGGCCGCGGTCCGCGAGCAGGTCCGCTGCTACACCGAGGCCGACCCCGGGGGTCACCGCAGCGACGCGGTGGGCGTCACCCTGGAGGGCAAGCCCGCCGACGTCGCCGACGAGGCGGTGGCCCTGTGCGCCGAGCTGTGGGGCGTGGGCGCGCTGACCGCCGGCCCGGCCTCGGCCCAGGTGGCGCCGGGGGGCCACGACCCCAAAGCCGGCCCGCCCCTCGCCCGGCGCGCGATCCCGCCGCTGGCCGCCTGCGTGGTGTCGGACGGGGTGGCCGGGGTGTTCCCGGGCGGTCCGGGCCTCTGCGGGCGGCTCGGCCTGCCGGAGCTGGGGGAACTCGACAGCTGAACGGGTTCCGCGTCCGGTGGCACGCGCGTCGCGGAATTCGACGGAAATGACCGGGAAAGGGCGGTGTAGCCGTCCGCCGAAGCCTCGACCGGGACGACCGACGGGCGCGGGTGGGTCCCCGGGGAGAATTCTCCCCGGGGACCCACCGGACGATTAAGACCAGAAGACGACTAAGACCAGAAGATGCACTCGGTGCGGTCGTTGGCGGCGCCGAGGTCGGCGGCGGAACCGGCCCAACCGTAGATCGCGGCGGTGCAGGCGGAGTCGTCGAACATCAACTGGTAGCAACCGGAGTACGCCTGGAAGGACCGGATGTTGTTGTTCCAGTTGATGCCGCCGGTGGACGTGAAGTCCGGCAGCGGGGCGACGTAGTACTCCGGCGGGTCGACCGGGAGGTCGCAGCCGACGTCGGGCCCGTTGACGGCCAACGAGTAGCTGCCGTAGTTCGCCAGGTAGTACTGGATGCCGAGCACGGCCAGCGCGCCGGGGCCGCCGCCGTTGATCCTGGCCGTCACGTCGGGGTCGGTGACGGCGGCGAGGACGTCGGCGGGCGCGTCGGTCACCCGACCGCCGGTGGCGTGGGCGATCGACTCGGTGATGGTGGCGAAGCACCTCACCGCCTTGGTGTCCACGGAGATGGTGCAGTGGTTGCCCGTGGCCGTCGCCGCGGCGGGCTTGGACCCGGTCGCGGAGGCGGTCGGGGCGGAGACCACCCAGGCCAGGCCGAGCACGAGCCCGGCGAACGCGGCCGTGATCTTCTTTCTTCGGTTCGTCTGCATGTTTTCACACTCCTGCGCATTCAGCGGAAATGGTTGGGGAGAACAGACCAAGAAGAACGATCACCGCCCTGTTCATCACGGTCAGAGCGGCGCCGGAGCACTGGTTGAATGACCCCCGACCCCAACTTCCGGCGCGACAAGTATCAGCGGTGTTTACATACCCACGAAATAGTCCGATCAGGTCGAAGAAACACCACGGAATCACTCGACCAGCACGGAACCCGCCGTGGACATGGGATGATGGGACAGGCTCGCGCACCGATTTTTGCGGTGCGCGCGGCACAGCCCGATCATTGCGGAAATGCTTTCCGACGAATGCGCGCCGGTCCGCCGCCGAAAGCCGGGTTCAGCGGCCGTCGCGGCGGCGCGACCGCACGTCCCGGTCCTGGCCGGCCTTGCGGGATTCGCGACGACGGTACTCCGACGGCGGAGCGTGACGGCCGGCCATCCGCCTCTCGTCCACCGGCGGCGGCGCGGCCTTGCGCCCGCGGGGCGGCGTGGAGGGCCGGGACGGGCGGCGGCGGGGCGGCGGCTTGTACGCCTCGGGCGCGGGCAGCTTCAGCACGCCGCCGACCCGGCCCGGTCCCAGCGAGCGCAGCGCGGCCACCGCCTCCGGCTCGTGGCGGGCGCAGCTGGCCAGGATGGCGAACACGACCATGGTGGTGACCACCGACGTGCCGCCGGAGGAGATCATCGGCAGCGTGATGCCGGTGACCGGGAGCAACTGCACCACGTAACCGATGTTGATCGCGGCCTGCGCGACCAGCCACACGGTCAGCGTCGCGGACACCATGCGGATCCACGGGTCGGTGTTGCGCGCGGCGATCCGCAGGCCGACCACGGCGAGCAGGCCGAACAGCCCCAGCACCAGCAGGCAGCCGATGAAGCCCAGCTCCTCGCCGATCACCGCGAAGATGAAATCACTGTGCACGTTGGGCAAATAGCGCCACTTCGAGCTGCCGTTGGTCAGGCCCTTGCCGAAGAACCCGCCCTCGGCCAGCGCGTACAGCGCCTGCGTCGCCTGGAGGCCCCCGCCGGTCGGGTCGTCCTCCGGGTTCAGGAACGACTGGAGGCGGTCGAGCCGGTAGGCGGCGGTGATCGCCAGCACCACCGCGCCGCTCACCGCGGCGATGACCAGCACGCCGAACAGCCGCATCGGCGCGCCGACGAACCAGAGCAGGCTCATCAGCACCACGCCGAGGGTGATCGTGCCGGTGAGGTCGGGTTGCAGCATCACCAGCGCGAACAGCAGCAACGCCACCGGCACCACGGGCACCAGCAGGTGCCGGTACTGGTTGAGCAGCGCCCGCTTGGTGACCAGCACGTGCGCGCCCCACAGCGCCAGCGCGAGCTTGGCGGGCTCGATCGGCTGGAACGAGACCGGCCCGACCTTGAACCACGACTGCGCGCCGTAGATCGACGTGCCCAGCGGGGTGAGCACCAGGCCGAGCAGGATCACGCTGACCAGCATCGCCATGGTGCTGCCGTGCCGGACCGCGCGCAGCGGCACGCGCAGCACGACCAGGAAGATCACCGCGCCCACGCCGACGTACAGCAGCTGCTTCTTGAACACGCTGTACGCCGACTCGCCCACCGCGACCGCGTCGGGCGCGGACGCCGACAGCACCATGATCAGGCCGATCGCGGTCAACATGCCGAAGATCGCGAGCAGCAGGTGGAAGTCCGCGAGCGGGCGGCCGAGCCACGCGGTCAACGACGTGCGCACCGCGACGGCGCGACCCGCCCGCCGTGGTCTGCCCGCGCGCGCGGGCCGCTGTTCCACCGCAGTCATGGACCCATGGTCTCCCGGACGGGTGCGGTGGAGCCGCTGATTCGCGGCGTGTCGCCCAAGGCGACGACGATCACCATCTGCTAGGGCCCGGTCCGGCGGGTCCCGGTCAGCTCGCGCACCGCCTCGGTGAACGCCCGACCGCGGTGGACGTAGTCGTCGAACATGTCCAGCGACGCCGCCGCCGGCGCGAGCAGCACCGCGTCACCCGGCCGGGCCAGGGAGCGGGCCGCGCGCACGACGTCCGCCATGGTCGCGTCGTCGAGCACGGCCAGCGGCACGGACGGCGCGTGGCGGCGCAGCGCCGAGGCGATGACCTCGCGGTCCGCGCCGATCAGCACCGCGCCGCGCAGCCGGTGGCCCTGGGTGCGGACCAGCTCGTCCACCGAAGCGCCCTTGAGCAGCCCGCCGGCGATCCACACCACGCTGTCGTGGGCGCGCAGCGACGCCTCGGCGGCGTGCGGGTTGGTGGCCTTGGAGTCGTTGACGTAGACGACCCCGCCCACCTCGGCGACCGGCTCCGCGCGGTGGGCGGCGGGCCGGAAGGCGCGCAGGCCGGCGGCCACCGCCTCGACGGGCACGCCGTGGGCCCGCGCGAGCGCCGCGGCGGCCAGCGCGTCGGCGATCCCGGGCGGACCGGCGGGCCGGACCTCGTCGACGCCGAGCAGCGCGGCGCCGTGGCCGAACGCCCGGTCCACGAGCTGCCCGTCGCGCACGCCCAGCTGGCCCTCCGCGGGCTCGCCGAGGGTGAACCCCACGCGGGTCGCCGCGGGCGCGCCGGCCAGCAGCTCCGCCACCACCGGGTCGTCCGCGTTGCCGACCGCGACCTCGCCGGTGAGCACGCCGGCCTTGGCCCGCGCGTACTCCTCGAACCCGCCGTGCCAGTCCAGGTGGTCCTCGGCGAGGTTGAGCAGCACCCCGGCGAACGGCCGCACGGACGGCGACCAGTGCAGCTGGAAGCTCGACAGCTCGACCGCCAGCACCCGGTGGCCCGCCAGCAGGGCGTCCACCACGGGCAGGCCGACGTTGCCGCACGCCACCGCGTCGATGCCGGCCGCGCGGAGCACCGACTCCAGCATCCCGACCGTGGTGGTCTTGCCGTTGGTGCCGGTCACCGCGAGCCACGCGGGCGGGTCGGCCAGCTCCAGGCCCATCCGCCAGGCCAGCTCGACCTCGCCGATCACCTCGACCCCGGCCTCGGCCGCCGCCGCGAACAGCGGGGCGCCGGGCCGCCAGCCGGGGCTGGTCACCACCAGGTCGACGCCCGCGGGCGGCGCGGTCAGGCCGGGCGCCAGGGCGACGCCGGGGGTCAGCTGCTCCAGCGCGGCGAGGCGGTCTGCGGACGCGTCGGTCACGGTGACCGACGCCCCCGCCGCCAGCAGCGCCTCCACCACGGACCGGCCGGTGACGCCGGCCCCGGCGACCAGGACGTCGCGCCCAGCCAGGGAACCCACGCGTCAGCTCCCGACCGCGGTGAGCCACTCGCTGTAGAACAGGCCGAGGCCGAGCATGCAGCACATGGCCGCGAGCAGCCAGAACCTGATGATCACCGTGGTTTCCGCCCACCCGGCGAGTTCGAAGTGGTGGTGGAACGGCGCCATGCGGAACAACCGCCGCCGGGACGTGCGGAACACCGCGACCTGGAGCACCACCGACAGCGCCTCGACCACGAACAGGCCGCCGATGACGACCATCAGCAGCTCGGTGCGGGTGGCGATGGACAGGCCGGCGACCAGGCCGCCCAGGGCCAGCGAGCCGGTGTCGCCCATGAAGATCTTGGCGGGCGCGGCGTTCCACCACAGGAAGCCGATGCAGCCCGCCATTGCGGCGGCGGCCACCAGGGCGAGGTCCAGCGGGTCGCGCACGTCGTAGCAGCCGGCCACCAGCAGGTTCGAGCAGTTGTAGCGGAACTGCCAGAAGCTGATCACCACGTAGGTGCCCAGCACCATGGCCGACGTGCCGCCCGCCAGGCCGTCGAGGCCGTCGGTCAGGTTGACGGCGTTGGACCAGGCGCTGATCGCGGCGTAGCAGAACACCACGAAGCCGACGACGCCGAACGAGACCACGGCGATGTCGCGGACGAACGAGAGGTTCACCGAGGCGGGCGTGAGCCCGTCCTTGTTCGGGAACTGCATGACCAGGACGGCGAAGATGATCGTGGCGATGAACTGGCCGACGAGCTTCGCGGTCTTGTTCAGGCCCAGGTTGCGCTGCTTGCGGATCTTGATGAAGTCGTCGAGGAAGCCGACGACGCCCAGCGACGTGGTCAGCATCAGCACCAGCAGGCCGGACGCGCTGGGCGTCTGGTCCTGGGCGGACGCCGACATCGAGTTGACCAGGTGCGCGCCGAGGTAGCCCGCCCACATCGCGACCAGGATCGCGACGCCGCCCATGGTGGGCGTGCCGCGCTTGGTCTTGTGGCTCTGCGGGCCCTCCTCGCGGATCTCCTGGCCGAAGCCCTGCCGCGAGAAGATCTTGATCAGGTACGGCGTCAGCATGATCGACGTGATCAGGGCGATGGCCGCCGCGATCAGGATGCTCTTCACTTGCTGACCGCCTCCAGGAGGGCCTCGGCAACCCGCCACAGGCCGTATGAGTTGGATGCCTTCACCAGCACGACGTCACCCGGTCGCACCTCGTCGCGCAGCAGCTCCACCGCTGCCGCCACGTCCGGCACCAAAGTCGCTTCTTCTCCCCATGATCCTTCCAGGTGCGCACCCTGGTGCATCGCTCGGGCGTCCTCGCCGACGACCACCAGCTTGTTGATGTCCAGGCGGACCGCGAGCCTGCCGATCTCGTCGTGCGCGCGGACGTGGTCGCCGCCCAGCTCCGCCATCGGGCCCAGCACCGCCCAGCTGCGGCGCGCCGGGGTGGTGGCGCGGGAGATGGTGGCCAGCGACTTCAGCGCCGCGCGCACGGACTCCGGGTTCGCGTTGTAGGCGTCGTTGACGACCGTCACGCCGTCGGGGCGCTCGGAGACCGCCATGCGGTGCGCGGACCGCCGCTCGGCCGTGCCCAGCGCTTCGGCGACCTGGTGCGGGGTCGCGCCGAGCTCCAGCGCGATCGCGGCGGCGGTGAGGGCGTTGCCGACCTGGTGCGGGCCGTGCAGCGCGAGCCGGACGGGCGCCTCGCCCCGGGGCGTGACCAGCGTGAAGGAGGCGCGGGCCTGCTCGTCGAGGGTGACGTCGACGGCGCGGACCGACGCCTGGCCGCCCTCTCCGACCAGGACGACCCTGGCCGCGGTGCGCGGCGCCATGCCGGCCACCAGCGGGTCGTCGGCGTTCAGCACGGCCACGCCGTCCTCGGGCAGGGCCTCGACCAGCTCGCCCTTGGCCTGCGCGATGCCCTCGCGGGAGCCGAACTCGCCGACGTGGGCGCTGCCGACGTTGAGCACCGCGCCGATGCGGGGCGGCGCCACCCGGCACAGCGAGGCGATGTGGCCCCGGCCGCGCGCGCTCAGCTCCAGCACCAGGAACCGGGTGTCCTCGGTGGCGCGCAGGGCGGTCCACGGGTGCCCCAGCTCGTTGTTGAACGACCCGGGCGGCGCGATGGTCTCGCCCAGCGGGGCCAGCACCTGCGCGATGAGGTCCTTGGTGGAGGTCTTGCCGGACGAGCCGGTCACGCCGACCACGGTCAGGTCCGGCAGCCGGTCCACGACGTGGCGGGCGAGCTTGGCCAGCGCGGCGAGCACCGCCGCGCCACCGCCGTCGACGTCGCCGGACAGCACGTAGGCGTTGCCGCCCGCGCCGGTGACCGGCGGCGCGATGACGGCGGGCGCGTCCACCGGGCGGGCCGCGAGCACGCCGGCCGCACCGTTCGCGACGGCCTGCGCGGCGAAGTCGTGCCCGTCGACGCGCTCGCCGGGCAGGGCCAGGAACAGGCCGCCGGCGGTCAGCTCCCGGGTGTCGAACTCGACGGAGCCGGTCACCACCTCGTCGCCGGTGGCGTTGTGCAGGGCGCCGCCGACGACCTCGGCGATCTCGGCGAGGCTGAGCTGGATCACTTGGTGGTCTCCCGGATCGCGGTGGTCAGCGCTTCGACGTCGGAGAAGGGGTGGACCACGCCGGCGACCTCCTGGCCGGTCTCGTGGCCCTTGCCCGCGATCACGACGACGTCGCCGGCGTGCGCGAGGGACACGGCGTGCTCGATGGCGCGGCCCCGGTCGCCGATCTCGACGACCTCGCCGCGCTCGTCGTCCGGCACGGCCAGCGCGCCGCGCAGCATGGCCGCCCGGATCTCCGCCGGGTCCTCGTCGCGCGGGTTGTCGTCGGTCACGACGAGCACGTCGCTGCGCCGGGCCGCCTCCTCGCCCATCAGGGGCCGCTTGGCGGCGTCGCGGTCGCCGCCGCACCCGAGCACGGTGATGACGCGGCCGGTGGCGCGGGCGCGCACGGCCTGGAGGGCGAGCGCGACGGCGGCGGGCTTGTGGGAGTAGTCGACCACGGCGGTGAAGTCCTGGCCCTGGTCCACGCGCTGCATCCGGCCCGGCACCTGGACCTCCCGCAGGCCCTGGCGGATCGCGTCGAGGGGGACACCCTCGGCGTGCAGGCAGGCGATGGCCAGCAGGGCGTTGGCGACGTTGAAGTCGCCGGGCAGCAGCAGCTCGACGTCGAGGGTCGCGCCGCCGGGGCCGTGCGCGGTGAACGACTGCTCGCCGGTGGCGGTGACGGCGACGCCCGAGGCGGTCCAGTCGGCGTCGCGCGTCGTGGCCGCGGTGACGGTGCCCGCCTTGACCAGCCGGGGCGCCCACTCCCCGTCCACGCAGACCACCTCGACCCGGGCCCGGCCGTCGAACAGCCTGGCCTTGGTCTGGAAGTAGTCCTCCATGTCGGGGTGGAAGTCCAGGTGGTCCTGGGAGAGGTTGGTGAACGCGCCGACCGCGAACCCGACGCCGCCGACGCGGCCGAGGCCGAGCGCGTGGCTGGAGACCTCCATGGCCACGTCGGTGGTGCCGCGCTCGTGCATGACGGCCAGCAGGGCCTGGAGGTCCGGGGCCTCGGGCGTGGTGAGCGCGCTGTCGAGCCGGTCCGCGCCGATGCGGGTCTCGACCGTGCCGATGAGGCCGGTGGCGCGCCCGGCGGCCCGCAGCGCCGACTCGATCATGTAGGTCGTGGTGGTCTTGCCGGACGTGCCGGTGACGCCCCAGACGTCGAGCCGGTCGGAGGGGTTGCCGTAGACGCGGGAGGCGAGCGCGCCGAGCACGGCGCGCGGGTCGGGGTGCACCAGCACCGGCAGCCCGCGCACCCTCCCCGCGCCGGCCGCGTCGGTCAGCACCGCGACCGCGCCGCTCGCCGCGGCTCGGTCGGCGAAGTCGGCGCCGTGCGCCCGGGTGCCGGGCAGGGCGGCGAACAGGTCGCCCGCGCGCACGTGCTGGGCGCGCAGCGTCACGCCGGCGACCTGGACGTGGGCCTGGTCCGGTGCGGTCAGGTGGGCGTCGACGGCGGCGGCGAGCTCCGCCACGGCAACGGGCTGGGTGCGGGAAGGGCGAGGCGGGGCGGTCGCGACCTTGCCCTGGAGCTTGGCAGGCACGCGCGGAAGGCTACCGGCGCACGCAGAGTGGTCGTCCGGCACGTCCACTCCAGACCCGCCCCCCTGGAATTCCGCGTGTCCTCCAGTCCGGCATCGCGTGTCCTCCAGTCAGACACCGCATGTCACGCAGTGGCACCGCTCCCAGTGGAGGGTTCGCGGTGCCGCAGTGGAGGACACGCGATGTCCGAGTGGAGGACACGCTGGTCAGAGGACCAGGGGGACTGCGGGGGACTGTTCCGGTGACATCGGGACCTGGTAGCGCTGGGCCAGGTAGGACGCGATGTCGTGGAACAGCGGCGCGGCCGACTGCTCGCCCTTGGTGGGGCGGTCCAGCATGATCCCCACCACGAAACGCGGGTTGTCGGCGGGGAAGATCCCCGCGAACGTCACCCAGTAGTCGCTGTAGGAGTAGCAGGCGCACGTGGGGTCGACCTGCTGCGCCGTCCCCGTCTTGCCGCTGACCTGGTACCCGGGCAGCGCCGCCGCCGGGCCCGTCCCGGTCTGCTGCGGCGCGTCCTGGACCACCGCCCGGAACATGTCGCGCACCGTCTTGGCCGTCTGCGGCGAGACCACCGGCACGGCCTCCGGCCGCGGCGTCTCCCGGCGCGTGCCGTCCTGCGCCACCTCGGCCCGGATGACCCTCGGCGGGATGCGCACGCCGTCGTTGGCGATCGCCTGGTACATGCCGGTCATCTGGAGCAGCGTCGTGTTCAGGCCCTGGCCGATCGGCAGGTTGCCGAACGTCGAACCGGACCACTGGTTGCGCGGCGGCACGTAGCCCGCCTCCTCGCCGGGCAGGCCCGAGCCGGTCCGCTGGCCGAGGCCGAACTTGCGCAGCATCTCGGCGAACCGGTCCTGGCCGACCTGCTGGGCGGTCATCAGCGTGCCCACGTTGGACGACTTGGCGAACACGCCGGTGAACGTCATGTCCAGCAGGTCGTGCTCGTAGGCGTCCTTGATCACCCGGTCCGCGACCCTGATCTGGCCGTCGACCTGGAGCACGCTGTCCGGCTGGTAGACGCCGTCCTCGATGGCCGCGGCCGCGGTCACGACCTTGTTCACCGAACCGGGCTCGAACACCGACGAGACCGCGACGTTGCGCAGCTCCGACTCGGTGGCCCGGCCGAAGTCGGCGGGGTCGAACGTCTTGTCGTTGGCCATCGCCAGGATCTCGCTGGTCCGGGCGTCCATCACGACCGCGGACCCGGTGCGCGACCCCGTCTTCTCGGTGTCGTCGGTGACCATCCGCTGCAACGCGTACTGCGTGTCCACGTCCAGCGTCAGCTCCAGGCTCTTGCCCGGCGTCGCGGCCGCCAGCTCGCGCGAGCGGTCGGGGCCGGGGATCACCACGTCGTCGTTGCCCTGCATGGTGTCGACGACGCGCCGCCCGTTGCTGCCCGCCAGCAGGTTGTCCTGCGAGTTCTCCAGCCCGATCAGGCCGTGGGTGGCGGGCGGGTCCTCGTTCTTCCGCCAGTTCGCCGCGCCGATGATGTTCGACGCCAGCTCGCCGTTGGGGTACACGCGCACCGCCCGGTACTCCGAGCCGATGTCGACGTACTTGTCGGTGATCAGCGCCGCCTTGGCCGGGTCGACGTTGTCCACCAGCTCCACGTAGGTGGTGTCCAGGGACAGCTTGGCGAACATCGTGTCCCGGTCGGTCTTCTGGCCGTTGACCTGCGTGCCCAGGGCCTTCTCGATGTCCTCGGCGATCCGCGCGATGCGCTGCTCGAAGCTGCCGATCTTCGGCGTCTTCTCCAGCGCCTTGCCCCACTCGACGCGCATCCGGCGCGGCACGGCGTACAGGGCGCGGGCCTCGACGCTGAACGCGAGCTGGTTGCCGTTGCGGTCGAGGATCGACCCGCGCTCGGCCGGGATGTCGATGGGGGTGGCGCGCTGCTGCTCGGCCTGCGCGGACAGCGCGTCGGCCTGGAAGCCCTGCACCTGCACGAGCTTGAGGCCGGCCGCGACCAGCGCGCCGACCAGCAGGAACCGGCCCACCGCGAGCCGCACCCGACTGTTGCCCCGGCGCTTGGGCGCGGTGGCGCGCACCGACAGCGGACGTCGCACGGGCCTGCCCCGAGTGGGCCCCGGCATCACTGACCTCCTGGTACCGGTTGTTCCGCGGACGACTGCCCGCCTTCCTGTCCCTGCTGTTGCCGCTGCCCCTGGCCCTGCTGCCCCTGGCCCTGCTCGGGCGGGGCCTGCCGGCCCTCGCCGGCGGGCGGGGTGGCCGTCGTGGTGGGCGCGGTCGGCGTCGTGGTGGTCGGCGTCGTGGACGTCGTCGACGGGGGCGGCGGCTCGACCGCGGACGGCGTGCCGTGCACCTCCACCGTCCCGTCCGCCAGCTGGCGCAGCCTGGCCGGGTCGCCCGCGGGCACCAGCCCGAGCTCCGCCGCGGCGGCGGCCAGCTCCAGCGGGGACTCCGCCAGCGCCACCTCGCGCCGCAGCTGCTCGACCTGCCTGGCCAGCCTGGTCTCCTCGGCCCGCGCGTCCTGGAGCCGGTACGAGTCGGCGGTCGCCTGCGTGGACAGCCACATGATCGCCGCGATGCCCAGGCCGAGCACGACCATCACCATCATCACGAACGGCGCCTTCGGCGTGGGCGCGTACTGCCGCGTCACCGCCCGGCCGGGCGAGGACCGCTGCGCCCGCCGCGCGTAGGCCCGCTCGACGGCCGCCGACCGGCGGCGCTCGACCGGCACCGCGCGCAACGCGCGCTCACGGGGCTTGGCCGGGTACGGCGACGAGCCGCCGCCGGTCCGCGCCGGTGCGGTCATGTCGCCTCCCGGATCCGTTCCGCCGCCCGCAGCCGGACCGGGGCGGCCCTGGGGTTGTCCTCGACCTCCTGCTCGGTGGCCTGTTCCGCGCCGCGCGTCACCAGCCGCAGCTGCGGCGCGTGACCGGGCAGCTCGACGGGCAGGTCCTGGGGCGTGGTGGAGGTGGCCAGCTCGGTGAACGCGCGCTTGACCATCCGGTCCTCCAGGGACTGGTAGGCCTCCACGACGATCCGCCCGCCGACGGCCAGCACCGACAGCGCCGCGGGCAGCGCGCGCCGCAGCGACTCCAGCTCCTCGTTGACCTCGATGCGCAGCGCCTGGAACGTCCGCTTGGCCGGGTGGCCGCCGGTGCGGCGGGTCGCCGCGGGCACCGTCGCGTAGAGCAGCTCGACCAGCCGGCCGCTGGTGGTGAACGGCTCCTTGGCGCGCTCCCTCACCACGGCCGCGGCGATCTTGCGGGCGAACCGCTCCTCGCCGTAGTCGCGCAGGACCCGCGCCAGGTCCTCAACGGAGTAGGTGTTGAGCACGTCGGCCGCGGTCGTCCCGGTGCCGGCGCTCATCCGCATGTCCAGCGGCGCGTCCTTGGAGTAGGCGAACCCGCGCTCCTCCGCGTCGAGCTGGAGCGAGGACACGCCGAGGTCCATCAGGACGCCGTCGACCCGCGCGCCGCCGACCGCCTCGGCGATGCCGTCGTAGGTGGTCTGCACGAACGTGACCCGGTCGGCGAACGGCGCCAGCCGCTCCCGCGCCAGCGCGATGGCCTGCGGGTCGCGGTCGAGGCCGACGAGCCGCACCCGCGGGTGGGCCCGCAGCACCGCCTCGGAGTGCCCGCCCAGGCCGAGCGTGCAGTCGACGAACAACGCGTCCCGATCGGCCAGCGCGGGTGCCAGCAGGTCGAGGACGCGGTCGAGCAGCACCGGCACGTGTCGCGCCCGCTCCACCACGAACCCTCCCTGGATGACTCCCCTCCTCGCATTGCGCCCTGCGGTCGTCCCACGCCCGGCGCCGCCGTGGCGTCCCAGACGAAAATTCGGGTGCAGTCAGGTCCCCGCCCGCCCGTCGGACCTGGCGCCGGGGAAGGTGCGCCAGGGCCGAAAGCCGAGCGGACCGAGGCCAAACGGCACCCGAAACCTCGAACGACCAGCCGATTCAGAACAGGCCGGGGAACACCTCCTCGCGCGTTTCCGCGTACCGCTGCTCGTGCTCGTCCATGTACCGCTGCCAGGCCTGGGCGTCCCAGATCTCCAGCCGGTTGATCGCGCCGATGACCACGCACTCCTTGGTCAGCCCCGCGTACCGGCGCAGCTCCGGTGCGATCAGCACCCGGCCCTGGCCGTCCGGCCGCTGCTCGTCGGTGCCCGCGAACAGGTAGCGCTGGTAGGCGCGGACCGCCTCGTTGGTGAACGGCGCCTCCGCCACCTTGCGCGCCATCTGCTCGAACTCGGCCCGGGGGAACACGTAGAGGCAGTGGTCCTGGCCCTTGGTGACCATCAGACCCCCCGCTAGCGCATCCCGGTACTTCGCAGGCAGCGTCAGCCGGCCCTTGTCGTCCAGCCTCGGGTGATGCGTGCCCAGGAACACGGCGCCCACCTCCCGGTGCCGGAACCGAACGTCCGAACCGGCGGTGGAGCCCCCGTCTGCCCCACCGGCCGCCACAGTACCCCACTTTTCACCACAGTCAACGCTGAACCGGGTGGTTGATCGGCGCACCGAGAGACGTTTCCGCTGGTAGAGCGAAGATGGCAACCGTGGAGGGCGGTGGGGGAAGTGGACCGCCACCACCTCGCCGAGTGAGGCGGAGCAGCCTGAAATCCACCCGAACGGCCCATCGAAATCGGGCAAAACCGGTTCATCGACGACCCCGGTGGGGAATCGTGGAGGGACGGGTGGCGACCCGGTCGCGGCCGGGGTCCGTGGCACCAGAGTGCACGAAACTGTTCAATCGGTGTGGGGCGCTTCGCCCTGGTTTGACACACTGCGTGAAACGCTCACCGCCACCGCGAACCGGTCGCGGTAGGGCCGCGCCCTGCTCCAGGAGGTCGAGTGACTCCGAGTACCCAGCCAGGCACCCTGCCGGAACACTCTTATGGGGGTGGCGGGGGCCCCGGGGTGAACAACCACGCGTCGGGAGCGGCGCACCAGGGTCAGGGGCAGCAGGGCCAGGTCCAGCAGGGCCAGGGCAGGTCGGACGAGGTGCTCGCCGAGCTGCACGCCGTGGTCGGGCGGATCGCCGCCAACGTGGAGAAGGTCATCGTCGGCAAGCCCGACGTGGTGCGGGTCGCGCTGGTCACCCTGCTGGCGGAGGGCCACCTGCTGGTCGAGGACGTGCCGGGCGTCGGCAAGACGTCGCTGGCCAAGGCCCTGGCCCGGTCGATCGACTGCACGGTCAGCCGCATCCAGTTCACCCCCGACCTGCTGCCCAGCGACATCACCGGCGTGTCGATCTACAACCGGCAGGACAACGACTTCGAGTTCCGCCCCGGCCCGGTGTTCGCGAACATCGTGGTGGGCGACGAGATCAACCGCGCCTCGCCGAAGACCCAGTCGGCGCTGCTGGAGTGCATGGAGGAGCACCAGGTCACGGTCGACGGGCAGACCTACCCGCTCGGCGCGCCGTTCATGGTGATCGCCACGCAGAACCCGATCGAGATGGAGGGCACCTACGCCCTCCCCGAGGCGCAGCGCGACCGGTTCACCGCGCGGGTGTCCATCGGCTACCCGGACCCGCAGGCGGAGCAGGCCATGGTGGACGAGCACGCGGGCCACGACCCGCTGTCCGAGCTGCGCCCGGTGTCCGACGCCGACCAGGTGCGCAAGCTCGTGCACGCGGTGCGGCGGGTGCACCTGTCCCCCGAGGTCCGCCGGTACGCGGTGGAGCTGGTCGGCGCGACCCGGCGGCTGCCGGAGCTGCGGCTGGGCGCCTCGCCGAGGTCGACGCTCCAGCTGGTGCGGGCCGCGCGGGCGCAGGCGGCGCTGGCCGGGCGCGACTTCGTGGTGCCGGACGACATCCACGCGGTGGCCGTGCCGGTGCTCGCGCACCGCCTGGTGCCGACCGCGGAGGCGCAGGCGGCCCGGCGTTCGCCCGTCGACCTGGTGCGCAACCTGGTCCAGCGGGTCCCGGTGCCGCAGCCGGCCCCGGACCCGACCGGCCAGTTCGCGCACGGCGTCAACCCGAACAACCACCGCTGACATGAGGGGCGCCCTGTCCGGCCTGACGACCAGGGGCCGGTGCCTGCTGGCGGCCGGTTTCGCGGCGGGCCTGTGCGCGATCGTGCTCAACGAGCGCGACCTGCTGCGCGTGGCCGCGTTCGTGGTGGCGCTGCCGGTGCTGGCGGCGTGGCTGGCGCAGCGGGCCCGGGTGGGCCTGCACGCGAACCGGCTGCTGCACCCGGGCCGGGTCCAGGTGGGCTCGGCCACGGACGTGCGGGTCGAGCTGCGCAGCGCGGGCCGGCTGCCGACCGGCGGCCTGCTGCTGGAGGACTCGGTGCCGTACGCGCTGGGCGCGCGCCCGCGGTTCGTGGTGGAGCGGCTGCCGCGCAACACGGTCACCGTGCTGCGGTACCAGCTCAAGCCGGTCATGCGCGGCGTCCAGCAGGTCGGGCCGCTGCTCGCGCGGATCACCGACCCGTTCGGGCTGGCCGAGTTCGACCGCGAGATGGCCGGTCGCAGCAGGCTGGTCGTGGTGCCGCGGGTGCTGCCGCTGTCCGGCCTGCCCAGCGGCTCCGGCATGGGCTCCGGCGACGACGGCTCGATCCGGCTGCGCGCCGGGCAGGGCGAGGACGACTCCGTGGTGCGGCCGTACCGGCACGGCGACGACCTGCGGAAGGTGCACTGGCGCTCGACCGCGCGGCGCGACGAGCTGATGGTGCGCGTCGAGGAGCGGCCGTGGCGCGGCGGCACGACCGTGCTGCTGGACCACCGGGTGGCCGCGCACCGCGGCGCCGGGCCCGGCGCGAGCCTGGAGTGGGCGGTGTCGTTCGCCGCGTCGATCTCGCTGCACCTGCACCGGTACGGCCACCAGGTGCGCCTGGTCGGCGACGACGGCCGGGTGCTGGTCGGCGGTCCGGGCGGGTCCGGGTACAGCGACGCGGTGGTGCTCGACGCGCTGGCCGCGCTCGGGCCCTCGGACCGGCGGGAACCCGCGGTCGGCGTGGACCCGGGCGCGGGCCAGGAGGTCATCGCGATCCTCGGCGGCTGCACGCCCGCCGCGGTGGACTCGCTGGTGCGCAACCGCCCGCGCGGGATGCGCAGCCTGGCGGTGGTGATGGACGTGGCGGCGTGGGCGTCCCCCTCGGAGGACGCCGCGCCGAACCCGGAGGACGCGGTGCGGTTGCTCGCCACCGCGGGTTGGGGCGTGGTCGTGGCGCGGCCGAGCACGCCGATGCGCCAGATCTGGCAGGAGCTGTGCCACAGCGCGGGCAACCGCGGCCCGGTGGTGCGCACGGAGGTGGGCTGAAGGTGACCGGCAGGACCGCGGACGGCAAGTGGGTGGTGGGCGCGACGCCCGCGGTCGCGGGGTTGGCGACGCTGTGCGCCGCGACCGCGCTGACGAGCGTGATCGCGGGCGCCCTGTGGCCGGTGTACCTGGCCGTGGCGATCGCCGTGGTCGGGGGCGCGGGCGTGCTGCTGCGCGCCACCAGGCTGCCCGCGGTGCTGGTGAGCCTGGGCCAGGTGCTGGCGCTGGCGTGCCTGCTGGTGACGATCTTCACGCGCAGCGGCGTGCTGGTGTTCCTGCCCGGCCCGCAGTCGCTCCAGGACCTGGTCGAGGTGCTCGCGCAGGCGATGGGCGAGGTGCAGACCGGGGTCCCGCCGGTGCCGGACAGCCCGGCCATGCGGTGCCTGGTGATGCTGGCGATCGGCCTGGTGGCGGTCCTGGTGGACGGGTTGGCGGTCGGCGCGGCGGCGCCCGCGGCGTCCGGCCTGGTGCTGCTGTGCGTGTTCGCGGTGCCCGCGTCGCTGGCCGACGAGATGCTGCCGCTGTGGACGTTCGCGCTCGGCGCGGGCGCGTTCGCGATGCTGCTGGCCGTGGACGGGCAGCACCGCCACCAGGCGTGGCGGGGCAGGCTGCCCAACGGCGGTCGGCAGGGCTCGGGTCCGGCGGCGACCGCCGTGGCCGGGTTGTCCGTGGTGATCGCCCTGGTGGTCGGCGGGAGCCTGACGCTGGTCGGCACGGTCGGGCGGCTGCCCGGCACGGGCGAGGAGATCGGCGGCGGCTCCGGCGGGCTGGGCATCGACCCGATGACCGAGCTGCGCGGCATGCTCGACCAGGGCGCGACGCGGGAGATGTTCCGGGTGCGCGGCCTGCCCAGCTCGGCGTACCTGCGAGCGATGACGTTGCGCGAGTACGTGCCGGGCAAGGGCTGGCAGCTGGGCGGCAACATGCCGGAGGGCGTGTCGGCGCGGGGCGAGCTGCCCGCGCAGCCGGGCGACCCCGGTGACGGCCGGGTGACGTCGGTCCGGATCGAGCCGGTGAGCTGGGTGGACAACTGGCTGCCGGTGTACGGCAGGCCGCGCCTGATCGACGACGTGGACGAGAACTGGCGCTACGACCCGGCGCGGGGCATGGTCTACAGCGTCCGGGCGCGCAAGTCCGAGCCGTACCGGCTGGACACGGTGCTGGAGTCGCCGGCCGCGGACACGCTGCGCCGCGTCTCGGGCGTGCCGGACGTCGACCCGGCGTACCAGGAGGCGCCCGGCGTGAGCGAGCGGGTGGCCGAGCTGGCGCGGGACGTCGTGGCGGGCCAGGGCAACCAGTTCGACCGCGCGACAGCCCTCTACCGGCACTTCACCGACGGCACGCAGGGCTTCACCTACACGACGGAGACCGGCGGCGACAACCGCCCGGACGCCCTTGAGGACTTCCTGTTCAACGGCAAGCGCGGGTACTGCGAGCAGTACGCGTCGGCGATGGCGATCATGGCGCGGTCGGTCGGCATGCCCGCGCGGGTGGCGCTCGGCTTCACCGCGGGCTTCCCCACGGAGGACTTCCAGACCATCACCACGCAGGACGCGCACGCGTGGGTGGAGATCTACTTCGCCGGCTACGGCTGGATGACCTTCGACCCGACCCCGCTGTCGGACGGCCGGGGCGTGACCCCGCCGTACATCTCGGGCATGGAAGCGGACGACGAGGAGGACGGCTCCAGCGCCACCGCGGCCACCACCACGACCACCACGGCCCCCTCGGGTTCGGCGACGGCGGGGTCGACCGCGCCGGACGCGCAGGCCCAGGGCGGCACGACGCAGGCCGAGGAGCAGGTGCCCACCTGGCACCTCGTGGCGCTGGCGGTGGCGGCGGCGCTGGCCGCGCTGCTGACGTGGCTGGTGCTCGCGACCGGCAGGCCCGGCGGCCCCCCGTGGCTGCGCCTGCCGTGGCTCCGCCCGACAGCCCTGGCCGCGGCGGCCGCGGCGTGGGTGGCGGCGCTGGCGCTGGCGGCGGCGCTGCTGTGGTGGGAACTGGCGATCGCCCTGGTGCTGGTGGCGGCCGCGGTGGCCCCCGCGGGCATCCGCGAGTGGCGACGGCGGGCGAGGCTGCGCGCGGTGGCCGGCCTGGGCCCGGACGCGGCCGGTGCGGCGTGGCAGGAACTGGTGGCCGAGTCGGTCGACCGGGGAACGCGGGTGCCGAACACCGAAACCGTGCGCGCCGCCGCGCGACGGCTGGTGAAGGCGCACAACCTGGACGAGCAAGGTCGGGACGGGTTGCGCGCGGTGGTCGGGGCGGTGGAGCGGTCCTGGTACAGCACGCGCGCCGAGGCGGACCCCTCCCTGCCGCGGGCGGTCGACGAGGTGCGGGCGAGCATGAACCGCAACGCGCCGCTGGCGCTGAAGGCGAAGGTGCTGCCCCGGTCCGTGCTCCAGCCGAAGCCACCGGTCAGCCCCGACACGGACGAGTGAGCGCGACACGAACGAGTGGATATGGCAGGACGGGTGAGCGCGGCAGGACGGGTGGGCACGGCAAGGACCAGTGGGCGCGGCAGGACCAGTGGTCGTGGGTCGGGCCGCACGGGGTGAGCGGGCCGGCTGGGCGAGCTTGACCGGGCGGGCAGGGCCGGCTTGGCCGGGCTGGGCGGGCCTGGCGGGGCGGGCCTGGCGGGGCGGGCCTGGCGGGGCAGGGCGGGCTTGGCCCGACCTGGCTGGGCGAGCCTGGTCTGGGCGGACCTGACTGGGCGGACCTGACTGGGCGGACCTGGCCGGGTTGGAGTCAGCCGGGGCGGAGTTAGCTTGCCGGTCGGGTCGGGGTGGGTCGTCGCATCGGGGGTCCGAACGCCGCACGGCCCGCCCCGTGGTGCTCCGGGCGGGCCGTGCGGCGTTGTGCAGGACGTTCTGTTCGGGCTGTTACGCGGACTACTCGTCCTCGAAACGGCGACGGAAACGTTCTTCCATCTTCTGTGAGAACGAGCTGCGGCTGGGCCGGCTTCCCTCGTCGTTGGGTTCCTCGGCACCCTGGTCACCACGACGGAGTGTCGTCACGGTGAGCAGTACGCCGAAGAACATCAACAGGAAGCCGACGACGCTCACCACCGGGATACCAGCGAGCTTCGGCAACATCACACCTGTCACGAGCAACGCCACACCCACGGCGAACAACGCGATGCCCTGGATACGACGCCGTCGGGACGGCTTGCGCAACTTGGCGCCGCGCACGGTGGATGCGAACTTCGGGTCCTCGGCGTAGAGCGCGCGCTCGATCTGGTCGAGCAGTCGCTGCTCGTGCTCGGAGAGTGGCATGGCTCCTCCTCCGGCACAGCGGTCGCGGGCGCCGGGTAATCACGGTTGCCGCCGGTCCCGGCGGACGCCCCGCCCTGGGTGCGTCACAACCAGGATACGATTCGGGAGGCTTGCCGACTACCCAGTCTGTGCCCCTAAGCGGTTCGTTAGGTCACCATCATCCTCACGGGTCAACGGTCAGACCTCCGTAAGCTCGCAGCCGACTCCCCCCGAACGCCTTGTCAAGACCTGGGGCAGCCCAGTTCGCGTGATGATCGGACACGGTCCGACTCCGAGCGCCCCACCGCTCCGGGAACTCCGACCCCTCCCGGTCCTTCCCGGAACCCGGATTCGGCACTCCCGGCTCAGCCCGCACGGCTCGGCCGCACAGTTCGGCCGCACAGTTCGGCACTCATGACTCAGCCCGCACGGCTCAGCCCTCACGCTCCTCCCGCCAACTGGGCCAAGACCTGCCTGGCCGGTTCCGGCCCCCGGGACAGCAGCAGCCTCAGCTCGGCCACCCGAACCCCTCCCCGGTGGACGACCTCCGCCAAGACCGCCCGCATCTCCCCCGGCTGGTCGAGGTTCCTCACCGCGTCAGCGGCCGCCCGAGCCAGCGGCGCGGTCGGGAAGCCCCTCCTCACCACCGGTGGCGGCGGGCGCCTGGTCCTGATCAACCGCACCCGCGGGGTCTGCTCCACGCAGCGGTCGACCAGCACCCGCACCGGTCCGACCGCGGGCAGGGCCCGCATGCCGTGCAGCCGCAGCGCGTCCGGGCCGGTCACCACGGCGCCCTCCCCCGCGTATCGCAACGCCGCCTGCACCAGCTGCACCCTGGTCGCCTGCGTCGCGGCCAGCAGCAGCACCCCGGGCAGCAGGCGCTGCCACCGGGCCGGCGCCCGGCAGCGGGCGGCCACCTCCTCGCCGGTCAGGCCCAGGGCCAGCAGTTCGGACGCGGTGGCCACGCCGTGCGGGAAGAGATCGGCCAAGGCAGCCAGGTCGGTCGAAGCGGTCAGGGCGGCAGGGGCGGCAGGGGCGGGAAGGGCGGGAAGGGCGGGAAGGGTGGTCGAGTCGGGCAAGGCCGACGAGTCGGGCGGGGCGGGCCGGCCAGGCAGGACGGGCGAGACAGGCAGGGTGGCGGCGGTGGGTCGGTTCGTGTTCATGGGTCCACCATGGGCCGTTCGGGGGTGTCGGTCGACCGTCGATCCGCGATCTGTGGACAACTCGAAAACGAGCCCCCGACCTGTGGACAACTCAAGGAGAACGGGCCTTCCGCGGACCCGACCGCCCGCGGAAGGCCCGAGGAGAGCGGTGGCCGCCCCTCGCCGGTCACCGCTCGGTCCTGGGTCTACAAGCGCACGAGGTTGTCGTGGATCTCCACGTCCAGCTCGCGGTGGGTGGACCGCACCTCGCGCCACGCGTCGTACATCGCGACCAGCCCGCCGGCCAGCACCAGCGCCACCGCGAGGGCCAGGACGCCCGTCGCCTCGGACTTGACGACGATCACGACCGCCGCCCACAGCTGGACCGCGGTGAAGAGCAAGGTGCAGGCGAGCCGTTCGGTGAACCGGCGGCGGGACTTGGCGCGCTCCTCGTTGTGGTTCATGACTCCCCCTCTGAGCAGGTCTGATAGCTCATTTGTAGGGGCTCCGGCCGCGAACTTCTGCGTCAGGTGACGCACAGCGGCAAGTCAGTTGGTGAGGTCGTAGAGCCTGCTCACCTGGTGGATCTCGATCTTCCGCCGACCGGTGCTGATGATGCCGCGCTCGCGCAACGCGCGCAGCACCCGGACGAGCGACTCCCGCGACGTCCCCGCGATGCCGGCCAGCTCCTCCTGGCTGAGCGCGACGGCGCCCTGGTCGGCGATGCCGCGCCGCAGCGCGACGTCGATCAGCACGGCGGCGACGCGCTGGGTCGCGGTGCCGCTGATCTGCACCCGCTGCCGGTCCGTGTCGCGCTGCCGGGTCACCACCACGGTCAGCACCGCCCACGAGATGCGCGGGTACCGCCGGCACAGGGCGGCGAAGGCGGGCGCGGAGAGCACCAGCGCCCGGACCTCGTTCAACGCGCACACGGTGGCCGAGCGCGGCAGGCCGTCCACGGCGGACCGCTCGCCGACGATGTCGCCCGCACCCCGGACGGCGAGCACCTTCTCGTACCCGTTGGCGGTCGTGGCGGTCACCCTCAGCAGGCCGCGGCGGACCACCACCACGGACCGGGTGCCCTCGCCCTCCGCGCAGACCACCGAGCCGGGCGGGTAGTCGCGTTCCACGCCGGCCTCACCGAGCACCTGGTGCTCGGCGGGTGTGAGGAGGCCCCAGAACCGGTCCACGCGCACCAGCGTGCCCGGTGATCGTCACGAACGCCCGGGTCCGGGGCCGCAACCACCCGAACGGCCCGCCGCTCAGGTCCCGCGGTCGGGACCGGGCTCCTTCAGCCCGGACCGCGCCGGGCCCTCCACGAGCAGGGACGCCGGCCGCACGGCCGCCCGCCCGAACTTCGACCGCGCCTGGTCCGCCGCCTGCTCCGCCTCGCGCCACCCGCGCTCCGGCGCGTCGAACATCAGCTGCTCGCCGCCCTCGCCCTCGACCAGCTGCTCGATCCGCACGCCGATCAGCCGCACCGCGCCCGGCGGCACCTGCTCGTCCAGCAGCGCCGCCGCGGTCCGGTAGACCTCCTGCGTCACGTCCGTGGCCACGCGCAGCGTCTTGGACCGGGTGATCGTGGTGAAGTCGGCGAACCTCACCTTGATCGACACCGTGCGCCCGCGCAGCCCCCGCTCCCGCAGCGTCGCCGCCGACCGCTCCGCCAGCCTCAGCAGCTCGCGCCGCAGCAGCTCGCGGTCGAAGTGGTCGACCTCGAACGTCTCCTCGGCCCCGATCGACTTCTCCCTGGTCGACGGCACCACCGGCCGGTCGTCGTGGCCCCTCGCCAGCGCGTGCAGGTGCTCCGCCAGCGCCACCCCGAGCACCCGGCGCAGCCTGGGCAGCGGCGTGGCGGCCACGTCGGCCACCTTCTCCAGGCCCACCTGCTCCAGCGCCTCGGTGGTCCGCTTGCCGACGCCCCACAGCGCCGACACCGGCAGCGGGTGCAGGAACGACAGCACCTCCGAGCGCGGCACCACCATCAGGCCGTCCGGCTTGCACATCCCCGACGCCAGCTTCGCCACGAACTTCGTCGGCGCCACGCCCACCGAGCACGTGACGCCGAACGCCCGGAACACCTGCTCGCGGATCGTCCGGGCCACCTCGGCCGGGGTCGCCCGCAGCCGCCGCAGCGCGCCGCCGACGTCCAGGAACGCCTCGTCCAGGCTCAGCGGCTCCACCAGCGGCGTGACGTCGCGGAAGATCGCCATCACCCCGCGCGAGACCTCCTGGTAGCGCGCGAAGTCGGGCGGCAGGAACACCGCGTGCGGCGCGAGCCTGCGCGCGTGGGCCGTGGGCATGGCCGAGCGCACGCCGAACTCGCGCGCCAGGTAGTTCGCCGACGCCACCACGCCCCGGTGCGCCGTGCCGCCCACCACGACCGGGCGGTCCGCCAGCTCCGGCCGCTCGCGGATCTCGACCGAGGCGTAGAAGGCGTCCATGTCCACGTGCAGCATCGAGCAGCCGGTGTCGTCCGGCCACACGTCGCCGCGCGCGACGAAACGGTCGACCAGACCGCGCGGCAGGTCGGCGCTGCGACCCAAGATCCACCCCCGTCGAACACCCGTTCGACATACTAGTCCAAGCGGTGCACCCGCCGGCGTCCTCCCACCTGATCAGGTGAGCGATCCGCCCGACGTCCGCCTCACCGAACGCATCCTGCCCCATGCCGGTGACCACGAAGTCCCACCGCGCCCGGTCGTGGGCCGCGACCCGGAGGTGCGCCACTACGACCCGACCGCGAACCCGCACCCGGTGGCGGCGTTCGGGGCAGGCGCGGAGTTCGCCGCGACCGTCGCCGACGTGCGGCGCGGCGAGGTCGCCCGGTTCGCCGACCGCTCACCGGAGGAGGTCGCCGCGCGGATCCGCCGGCGCCGAACGCGCGGGAGGACCTACCCGCCCAGCACCTTCCGCAACCGCAGCAGCGCCCGGTGCTGCGCCACGCGCACCGCGCCGGGCGTCGAGCCCACCATCTCCGCCGTCTCCTCGGCCGACATGCCCATCACGACCCGCAGCACCAGGATCTCCCGCTGCCGCTCCGGCAGCACGCCCAGCAGCTGCCCCATCCGCTCGGTCAGCTCGCCCCGCAACGCCTCCTGCTCCGGCCCCGGCCCGCCGCTCACGCCGTCCGGCAGGTCCGGCACCGCGTCCGCCCGGTCCCGCGCCGCCGCCCGGTGCACGTCCGCGACCTTGTGCGCGGCGATGCCGTAGACGAACGCCAGGAACGGCCGGCCCTGGTCCTTGTAGGTCGGCAGCGCCTTGAGCACCGCCAGGCACACCTCCTGCGCCACGTCGTCCGCCGACGACCGCGACCGCTCGCCGCGCCCCACGCGGACCCGGCAGTACCGCACGATCGGCGGCCGGATCAGCGCCAGCAGCGCCTCCACGGCCCGCCGGTCGCCCCGCACGGCCGGCTCGACCAGCGAGTCCGGCCCCTCCGCACGTGCCACGGCGACCGGGGCGTCCTCGCAGTCCACGGCCATCACCGCCTCCCCGGCTCGGGCGCGCGACTCCCCGACGCGCCCCGGCACAACCCCGAAATCGACCACCACTGCCATCGCGAGCTCCTCCGCCTCCGCGCGCTGGACCACCCCGTTGGCCACATGCGAACGCGACGCAGCTCCCTCACGTGGATGACGCAGGTCTTCGAAAGTTGCTCCGAACGGACGCGTTTGAGATGCGTACAGCGTAGTGGGATACCACCATTGGTAGCGCTATGTAACCAGACACGCTACGTGACTGCCATCCACGGCAAGCGCTCGACCTCCTTGCGGAGGCGCGACAGCGCCCGGTGCTGCGCCACCCGGACCGCGCCGGGCGTCGCGCCCACCACCGCGGCGGTCTGCTCCGCCGACAAGCCGACCACCACCCGCAGCAGGAGGACCTCCTGCTGCTTCTCGGACAGCACGCGCAGCAGCTCGCCGAGCTTGCGCGACAGCTCCTCCCGCAGCACCCACCGCTCGGGGTCGGCCGCGTCGTCCGGGGTGTCGGGGACCTCGGGCACGGGCTCGGCGCGGTTGCGCAGCGCCGCGCGGTGCGCGTCGGCGACCTTGTGCGCGGCGATGCCGTAGACGAACGCCAGGAACGGCCGGCCGTGGTCGCGGTACGAGGGCAGCGAGGTCAGCACGGCCAGGCACACCTCCTGCGCCACGTCGTCGGCGGAGGCGAACGAGCGCTCGTGCCGGCCCACGCGGGCGCGGCAGTAGCGCACGACCAGCGGTCGGACGGCCGCCAGCAGGCGCGCGGCGGCGACCCGGTCACCCGCGACGGCCGCGCGCACCCGGTCTTCCAGCTCGTCGGGCGCCGGAGCGGTCATCACCGGGCTCCGGGTAAAAGCGGGTCTCCCACGTCAGCGGTCCTCTGCGGTAGGCGGCGGATGCCTACCGTTCTACCGCACTCAGCCGGGCTTTCGGCCCAAGACGTGCAACCGCGCCGCCACGTCGCGCAGCGGCGACCTGGTCGCCGCGGCCAGCTCCAGCTCCGCCAGCGCGTCGGCCGCGCCCGGGTTGGCGTCCAGCACCGAGCCCGGCACCAGGTCGGACACCACGCCGTGGCCCTGCACCAGCTCCACCTCCAAGCCGGCGGCCGACACCAGCGCCTCCAGCCCCGCCGCGTCGAACCGGCGCAGCAGCGGGTCGCGGGTGCCCGGGAGCTGCCCGGCCTCGTCGTCCAGCAGCTGCCGGGCCTCCACCAGCCGGCCCGCGATGGCCCGGTGCAGCACGGCCGCGAACCTGTTCGCCACCAGCACCGACACCGCGCCACCCGGCGCCGCGGCGGCGGCCAGCGCGCCCAGCGCGGCGGCGGCGTCGTCCACGACCTCCAGCAGCCCGTGGCCCAGCACCAGGTCGGCCGAGGCGTCCTGGTCCAGCACGTCGGTGTCGCCCTGCACGGCGGTGACCCGGTCCAGCACGCCCGCCTCGACGGCCCGGCGGTGCAGCGTCGCCAGCGCGTCGGGGCTCGGGTCGACCACGGTCACCGAGCACCCGGCCACGGCCAGCGGCACGGCCCACACCCCGCTGCCGCCACCGACGTCGAGCACCCTCGGCGGCTCACCGCCACGGCGGTCCCGCGCGGCGGCCAGCTCGGTGTCGAGCACCCTGTGTACGGCGTCCGGTCGCATGGCACCAGAGCGTAAGGGTCGTAGGCTGCACGTTGTGCATACGGTGGCGGTGCTCAGCCTCAAGGGTGGCGTAGGCAAGACGACGGTCGCGTTGGGTCTCGCGTCGGCCGCGCTGCGGCGCGGGGTCCGGACGCTGGTCATCGACCTCGACCCGCAGTGCAACGCCACCTCCACGCTGGAACCCGAGGAAACCGGGGCCAGCGTCTACGACGTGCTCAAGGAACCCACGGCGGACCTGCTGCGGGAGGCCATCTCCCCCAGCGGGTGGGGCGAGGGCGTGGACGTGCTGGTGGGCTCCGAGGACGCCGAGTCGCTCAACCACCCCGACCCGAACGAGGCCCGCCTCGGCCGGCTGCGCGAGGCGTTGCGCCTGCTCAAGGAGGCCGAGGAGCCCTACCAGCTGGTGCTGCTCGACTGCCCGCCGTCGCTGGGCCAGCTGACCAGGTCGGCGCTGGTCGCGGCGGACCGGGCGCTGCTGGTGACGGAACCCACGATGTTCGCGGTGGCGGGCGTGCAGCGGGCGTTCGAGGCGGTGCAGTCCGAGCGCGCGCACAACCCGGAGCTCCAGCCGCTGGGCGTGGTGGTCAACCGGGTCCGGCCGCGGTCGCACGAGCACCAGTTCCGCATCGACGAGCTGCGCGACATCTTCGGCCCCCTGGTGATGCCGGTGGCGATGCCCGACCGGCTGGCCGTGCAGCAGGCGCAGGGCGCGTGCATGCCGATCCACGAGTGGGGTACCCCCGGCGCGCGCGAGGTGGCGCTGGCGTTCAACCTGCTGCTGGCCCGGATCCTGCGGATGAGCCGCAGCCGCCGGCGACCCTCGCACGACGACTTCGACGACGACGAGATCCAGGAGGCCGTGGACGCTTGACCCCGGGAAGCGCGGGCGCCGGTGCCCGAGGGTGACACGGTCTTCCTGGCCGGGCGCCGCCTGGACGAGGCGCTGGCCGGGCGGACGCTGCTGCGCGGTGAGCTGCGCCACCCCCGGTGGGCCACCGCGGACCTGGGCGGCCGGGACGTGCTGGGGGTGCGGTCGGTCGGCAAGCACCTGTTCACCCGGTTCTCCGGCGACCTGAGCCTGCACAGCCACTTCCGCATGGACGGGGCCTGGCACCTCTACCGGCCCGGCGACCGCTGGCGGCGGCCGGGCCACCAGGTGCGGGCGGTGCTGGAGGTGCCCGACCGGGTCGCCGTGGGGTTCTCGCTGCACGACCTGGAGCTGCTGCCGACCGACCAGGAGTCCCGGCTCGTCGGCCACCTGGGGCCCGACCTGCTGGGCGAGGGCTGGGACGCCGGGCAGGAGGCGGAGGCCGCGCGCAGGTTGGCCGCCGACCCGGACCGCGAACTGGGCGTGGCGCTGCTCGACCAGCGCGTGCTGGCCGGCGTGGGCAACCTCTACAAGGCCGAGGTGTGCTTCCTGCTGGGCGCGTCGCCGTGGAGCCCGGTGTCCGCGGTGGACCCGGCGGAGGCGGTGCGGCTGTCCCGCAAGCTGCTGCTGGTCAACGCGTGGCGACCCGAGCAGAGCACCACCGGCGACCTGCGCCGCGGCAGGCAGCACTGGGTGTTCGAGCGGACCGGCAAACCGTGCTTCCGCTGCCGCGCGCGGGTGCGCGTGGGCGGGCAGGGCGAGGGCGTGCTGGAGCGTCCCGCGTACTGGTGCCCGCGCTGCCAACCGGGACCGATCGCTTAGGGTTGCCGCCGTGGTCTACAAGAGCGTGGTGCGCAAGGCGTTGTTCCGGGTGCACGGCGGTGACGCGGAGCGGGTCCACGAGACCACCCTCGGGCTGATGGAGAGGCTGAGCCCGGCCGCCCGGCTCGTCACGCGCAGGCCCGCGCTGGAGCGCACCGTGTTCGGCGTGCGGTTCCCCAACCCGGTCGGCCTCGCCGCCGGCCTGGACAAGAACGGCCGGGCGCTGCCCGCGTGGGGCGCGCTGGGGTTCGGGTTCGTCGAGGTCGGCACGGTGACGAGGCACCCGCAGCCGGGCAACCCGAAGCCGCGGCTGTTCCGGCTGCGCGCCAGCGAGGCGATCATCAACCGGATGGGCTTCAACAACGACGGCGCCCACGCCCTGGCCGACCGGCTGGCCCGCCTGGGGCCGCTGTCCGTGCCGCTGGGCATCAGCCTCGGCAAGTCCAAGGTCACCCCGGTCGAGGAGGCCGTCGGCGACTACCAGGCCTCGCTGCGCGCCCTCTACCGGTTCGGCGACTACTTCGCGGTCAACATCAGCTCGCCGAACACGCCCGGCCTGCGCGGCCTCCAGGACCGGGGCGCGCTGACCGAGCTGCTGTCCGGGCTGAACGACACCGCGCGCGAGCTGGCCGGCGGCTCCACGCCCAAGCCGATCCTGGTCAAGATCGCCCCCGACCTGACCGACGAGGCCATCGGGGAGCTGCTGGAGGTGTGCGCGGACCACGGCGTGAGCGGTCTGATCGCGACCAACACCACGCTGTCGCGCGACGGGCTCGCGCCGGCCGACCGGGCGTCGGCGGGCGAGGCCGGCGGGTTGAGCGGCAGGCCGCTGGCCGCGCGGGCGCGCGAGGTGGTGCGGTTCGTCAGCAGGCGCACCGACGGGAAGCTGCCGATCATCGGGGTGGGCGGCATCGCGAGCGCCGACGACGCCGAGCGCATGCTGGAGGCGGGGGCGAGCCTGGTGCAGCTCTACACCGGTTTCATCTACGAGGGGCCGGGGCTGGTGCGGAGGATCAACCGGTCGCTGGCGCGCTGAGGCGGCGGCGCTAGACCTTCCGGGCGGCCCGCAGCCAGCGCAGCAGCGGGTGCAGGATCACCACCACCAGCGGGCCCCAGACCAGGCCGTTCAGCTCCATGTCGCCCAGCTCCAGGGTGAGGTCGCCGACGCCCGCGACCAGGGCCGCGCCGCCGACCAGCGCGTTGCCGGGGTTGGTCAGGTCGACCCGGTTCTCCATCCACACCCGCACGCCGACCAGGCTGATCAGGCCGAACAGCACCAGCGTCGCGCCGCCGACCACGCCCGGAGGGACCGTGTCGAGCACCGCCGCGGCCTTGGGCGAGAACGACAGCAGCACGGCCGCCACGCCGGTCACCGCGAACGCCGCCGTGGAGTAGACCTTGGTCACCCCCATCACGCCGATGTTCTCGGAGTAGGTGGTGGTGCCGGAGCCGCCGCCGAAGCCCGCGAACGTGGTGGACAGGCCGTTGGCGATGATCGAGTCGCCCGCGCTGCCGTCGAGGTTGCGGCCGGTCAGCGCGGCGACCGCCTTGACGTGGCCGACGGTCTCCGCGACCAGCACGAGCACCACCGGCAGCACCAGCAGGGTGACCGACGGGCGCAGTTCGGGCGCGTGGAACTCGGGCAGGCCGAACCAGGCCGCCCGCCCGACCCCGCTCGTGTCGACCAGGCCCGAGAACAGGCCGAGCAGCCACCCGGCGAGCACGCCGACGAGCACGGAGAACCGGAAGGACGAGCCGCGGCCCAGCACCCCGCACAGCAGGATGACGCCCGCGGTCACGACGGCGGGCAGCGGCTGGAGGGCGAACGACTCCGTGGCCCGACCGGACAGGTCCAGCCCGATGATGATCACCACGGCCCCGGTCACCATCGGCGGCATCACCGATTCCAGCAGCCGCACGCCCAGGGCTTTCACCGCGATCCCGATGATGATCACCAGCAGGCCGGCCGCGAGCACGCCGCCGAGCTGCGCGGCGATGCCCTCGTCGCGGGCCGCGGACAGCGGCGCGATGAACGAGAACGACGGTCCGAGGTAGCTGGGCACCCGGTTGCGGGTGATCACCAGGAACAGCAGGGTGCCGACGCCGGAGAACAGCAGGGTGGTGCTGACCGGGAGACCGGTGGTGGCGGGCACGAAGAGGGTGGCGCCGGCCATGGCGACGAGGTGCTGGGCCCCGAAGCCGATGGTGAGGGGCCAGCTCAGCCGCTCCTGGGGGGCGATGGCGTCACCGTCTGTGGTGCGGCCATCGCCGTGCACGGTCCACAACGCCACGCAATGACCTCCCCGGGCGATCAGGCCGAACCACGCTGTTCGACAAGGGATCCTGCCACGCCATGTAGCGGCTCAGCCCATGTAACGGTCTGATAATCACACGATCGCAGCAGCGTACGCCACCGATCCGGGCAAGTCAGCCGAACTCTGCTACGCAACGTGAGGCAGTCGACGTTCGTGCAGATGGACGCGCTGGGGCGAGGGCGTGACTTCGGTTGACCGCAGTGCGCGGACGTGCCACCCGGCGCGGGCGCTCACCCCGCCGGGGTGCGCGGCCGGCGCCCGGCTCGACCGGGCGCCCGCGCGCGGGCTCAGCTCTCGGGGTCCGCGGTCCTGGTCCAGCTCGACAGCTCGCGCAGGCCCGCCGCCAGGCCGGCCAGGTGGTCGGTCGCCTCGCCCAGCACCTGGCCGGGGTGGGCGGCGGTGCTCTCGGCCAGCACGCGGCCGGCCGCGGCCACCAGCCCGCAATAGCCCTCCACGCCCTCGTCCAGCTGCTCGCGCAACCTGCGCACGCCGTCCACCAGCGGACCGCGGTCCAGCGGCGGAGCGGTGTCACGCGCCCGTTCCACGGCCTGGAGCTGGTGCGACACCGCGCGGATCGCGCCGGAGGCCTCGCCGCCGGTGAGGCGCGCCTGCTCGACCGACTCGGCCGGCACGGAGGTCAGCGCCGCCGAGTCGAGCTGGCGCAGCAGCTCCCGCAGCGTGTCCTCCGCCTCCTCCAGCCGCTCCATCGGCTGCCGGGCGGCGGACGCCCGCGCGGGCAGCGGGGCGCGCACCGGGGCGACCGCGAGCTGCTGCCGCGCCCGGTCGATCTCCCGCCTGCGCAGCCCGGTCCGCACGGCCAGCACCGAGGTGCCGGCGAACCCGAGGGCCACGCCGATGCCGATCTCCGGGGCCACCACACCGGCCACCGCGAGCGTGCCGAGCGCCGCGAGCAGCGCCAGCACGATCAGCCAGAAGGTGAGCACGCGGCCCGACCGGCGGTGGCGCCGGTCGAGCTTCGCCCGCGGGTCGTTCCACGCGGCGACCTTCCGCCGCACCTGGTCCGCGACTTGTCCCTGCAACTGACCGCCGACGAACTGGACGATCTCGCCGGCTGCCTTCCGCCGGGGATCCATCGCGGACACCATCCTCTCAGCCCTGGTTGGTCTGGGGGTTCTGCGGGATCTGCTGGGTCTGCTGGACGGGCTGCGCCGGCTGCGCCTGCGTCTGCTGCACCCGCTGCTGGATCTCCTGCTGGATGCTCGCGCTCGCCGGCCGGCCGCCGGTCACCTCGCCCGCGACCTTGCCGCCCGACAGCGACGCGCGGATCTGGTCCAGCCTGGCCGAGCCCGCCATCTGCGTGGTCGACTGCTGGACCTCCAGCATCCGGCCCTGGACCGAGTTCTGCGCCAGCTCCGCGGACCCGAGCGCGGTGGTGTAGCGCTTCTCGATCTTGTCGCGGACCTCCTCCAGCGACGGCGTGTTGCCCGGCGCGGCCAGCTCGGTCATCTGGCGCAGCGAGTGCGAGACCTGCTCCTGCATCTTGGCCTGCTCCAGCTGGCTGAGCAGCTTGGTGCGCTCGGCGAGCTTGCCCTGGAGCACCATCGCGTTGCGCTCGACGGCCTGCTTGGCCTGCCCCGCGGCCTGGAGCGCCTGGTCGTGCAGCGTCTTCAGGTCCTCGATGCTCTGCTCCGCGGTGACCAGCTGGGTCGCGAACGACTGCGCGGCGTTCTCGAACTCGACCGCCCGCTGCTCCTCGCCCTTGGCCCTGGCCTCGTCGGCGAGCACCAGCGCCTGGCGCGCGGACGCCTGGAGCTTCTCCACCTCACCGAGCTGCCGGTTGAGCTTCATCTCCAGCTGCCGCTGGTTGCCGATCACCGCGGCGGCCTGCTGCGACAGGGCCTGGTGCTGCCGCTGCGCCTCCTCGATGGCCTGCTGGATCTGCACCTTCGGGTCGGCGTGCTCGTCGATCTTCGACGAAAAAGCCGCCATGAAGTACTTCCACGCCTTCGCGAAAGGGTTGGCCATCTCCTACGCCTGCCTTCTCCGCACGTCCTTGGCTCGCGCTCGTGATTGGCAACGACCCGGTGCTGTTGTTGGTCCCATCGTTCCAGTTGTGCCGCGCTGGTTCCACCGACCGGGGGAGATCTCCGGGTTCCCCCTGAGTCCTCCCCGAACTTTCGCCGGCCGATGTGATGCTTCCCCGGCACGCCCGTCCTGACGCGCGGGCGCGGCGTGTGGTTGCCAACCCGTGACACGACCGACGGCGGCGCCGGCACCCGTGACACGACCGAGAGCCGAGCCGGGTGCTCCCGGCTCGGCTCGTCGCAGGTCCGCTGGTGTTACGCCGCCACCACCGCGCCGCGCGGCTCGGTGATCGAGGTGGACAGCCGGTGCGTGAGCACGGGCTGGAGCCGCAGGTCGGACAGGTCGTTGCCGATCATCGCGGGCACGATGGTGCCGCCCTCCAGGCCCGACGGGGCGGGCGCGGCCCGCTCGGTCAGCTCGGCCGGGCTGGTCACGGACTTCTGGACGGCCCCGATGTCCGAGGCGACCAGGTGCAGCAGTTCCGACAGCGGCAGGTCCAGCGCGTCGCAGATCGCGGCCAGCAGCTCGCTGGACGCCTCTTTGCGGCCGCGCTCCACCTCGGAGAGGTAGCCCAGGCTCACGCGCGCGGTCCTGGAGACCTCGCGCAGCGTGCGGCGTTGGGTGGTGCGGGCATGGCGGAGCCGATCACCGATCGCCTCGCGCAGCAGCACGGTCATCGCGCGCCTCCTTCCGGCCGGCCGTGCCACCACGTTACCGACCCGTCCCGTCGACGGGCAGTGAGTTCTGGACACGTCCTCCAAGAGCGAACGAGTGAACCGGCCGACAAGTTCCCGTGTTGTCGGCGTTGTGTGACGGAAAACTCGCTGGTCACATCACCTGATCGGGAGCTTGAGGTGTTCGCGCAACAGAGTGAGCGCGGCTTCGGCGGCACTCGCGCGCACTTCCCGACGATCACCACTCAGAGTGAACGTTCTCGTCACCGAACCGAGCGGACCGGCCAACCCGACGTGCAAGGTGCCCGGCGCCACGCCGTCCTGCGGAGCAGGTCCGGCCACCCCGGTCAGGCCGAGCCCCCAGGTCGCGCCGCAGCGCGTGCGGGCACCCTCAGCGAGCTGTCGTGCCACTTCCGGGTGAACTGCGCCGTGCTCGGCCAGCAGGGCCGCGTCCACGCCCGCGAGTTCGTGCTTCAGGTCCGTGGCGTAGACCACGAGGCCGCCGCGCAGCACGGCGCTGGAACCGGGCACCTCGGTGAGGGTGACGGCGACCAGGCCCGCGGTCAGCGACTCGGCGGTGGCCACCGTCTCGCCGCGCTCGCGCAGCGCCAGCACCACGTCCTCCGCGCTCACGCCGCACGCCCCTGCCGCGCGCCCGCGGCACGCCGGCCACGACCCCCCGGCCTCACGCCCCCGCCACCGCCCGCTTGCCGCGCGCCCGCAGCCGGAAGGCGCGGATCACGTAGTCGACACCGGTGACGACCGTCAGCACCACGGCCGAGCCCATGCCGACCAGGGCCACCGGCTCCAGGTAGGCGGGCAGCGGCAGCAGGTACAGGCCGATCGCCAGGATCTGCACCAACGTCTTGGCCTTGCCACCGCGGCTGGCCGGGATCACGCCGTGGCGGATGACCCAGAACCGCAGCAGCGTCACGCCCAGCTCGCGCACCACGATGACCACCGTCACCCACCACGGCAGCTCGCCGAGCAGGCTCAGGCCGACCAGGGCGGCGCCGGTCAGCGCCTTGTCCGCGATCGGGTCGGCGATCTTGCCGAAGTCGGTGATCAGGCCGAGCTTGCGGGCCAGGTTGCCGTCCACGTGGTCGGTCACCGACGCGACCGCGAACACCCCGAACGCGGCCAACCGCCACCAGAACTGGCGACCGTCCTCGGCGAAGAGGAAGTAGAGGAACACGGGCACGAGCACCAGCCGGGACATCGTCAGGACGTTGGCGATGTTCAGCACCGGCACGCGCGCGGGTTCGGTCACCTCGGGAGCACCTCGACCGCGGAGACGACCAGGTCGACGCCCTCGGCCGCGTCGACGCGGCAGCGGACCAGGTCGCCGACCCGCAGGCCGTCGGCGTTGGTGATCACGCACTCGCCGTCGACCTCGGGCGCCTGGTGCGCGGCGCGGCCGACGCAGTCGCTCTCGTCGTCCTCCTCGGCCTCCACCAGGACGACGACCTCCTCGCCCACGCGGTCCTCGGCGCGCTGCGCGGTCAGCTCCTCGACCAGGTTCGAGATGCGGGCGACCCGCTCGGCGACCGTGTCGGCGTCCAGCTTGTCCGGCAGGCCCTCGGCCTCGGTGCCGTCCTCGTCGGAGTAGCCGAACACGCCCACCGCGTCGAGGCGCGCCTCGGTGAGGAAGCGCTCCAGCTCGGCCACGTCGGCCTCGGTCTCGCCGGGGAAGCCGACGATGACGTTGCTGCGGATGCCCGCGCGCGGCGCGAGCGCCCGGATCTGCTCGACGAGGGCCAGGAAGGACTCGGTCGAGCCGAACCGGCGCATCCGCCGCAGCACCGGCTCGCTGGAGTGCTGGAACGACATGTCGAAGTAGTCGGCCACGCCGTCGGTGGTCGCGATGGCCCGCACCAGGGTGGGCTTGGTCTCGGCGGGCTGGAGGTAGGAGACGCGGACGCGGTCGACGCCGGGCACCGCGGCCAGCCTGGCCAGCAGCTGCTCCAGGCCGCCCAGCTCGCGGGGCAGGTCCTTGGCGTAGGAGGTGGAGTTCTCGGAGACCAGGAAGACCTCGCGGACGCCCTGCTCGGCCAGCCACATCGCCTCGGCGACCACCTCGTCGGGGTGGCGGGAGACGAACGCGCCCCGGAAGGAGGGGATCGCGCAGAACGAGCAGCGGCGGTCGCAGCCGGAGGCGATCTTCAGCGGCGCGACGGGCGTGTCCTCCAGGCGGGTGCGCAGCACACGGGGCCCCCACCCGTGGCCGGGCACCTGCACGTCCGTCGCGGCCTGCGGGCGCTGCACGGGCGTGAGCGGGAGCAGGGTGCGGCGGTCCACGGGCTTGTGCGACTCGACGGCCTTGCCGGCCAGCACGTCGTCCAGGCGGTCGGCGAGGTCGCCGTAGTGGTCGAAGCCGAGGACGGCGTTCGCCTCGGGCAGGCTGTCGGCCAGCTCGGAGCCGTAGCGCTCGGCCATGCACCCGACGGCGACCACCTTGGCGCCGCTGTCGGCGGCGGCGAGGAGGGTGTCCACGGAGTCCTTCTTGGCCGACTCCACGAAGCCGCAGGTGTTGACCACCACCACGTCGGCCTCGTCGTCGACCAGCTCCCAGCCGCCCGCGGTGAGGCGGCCGGCGAGTTCCTCGGAGTCGACTTCGTTGCGGGCGCAGCCGAGGGTCAGCATGGCGACGCGCTTGGACGTGGTGGGGGAAGACACGGTGCTCAGGGTAACCGGCGCCGGCGGGCGGGCCTGCCGGCCCGTTCCGCGGTCAGGTCCGGCGGGGTGCGGCGGGCAGGGGGTCCGGCGGGTCGTCGTCGCCGTTGGCGAGCCCCTCCAGTCGCCGGATCCACGAGTGGGTCTGGTCGTGGGAGCCGCTCACGACCAGGACGCGGCGCCGGGCCGGGGGCTCCGTCGATTCCCGCACCAGCCTGGCCAGGAGCGCGCTCTTCCCCGTCCCCGGTGTGCCGGTGACCACGCCGGCCACGACCACGTCGGGTGGGTCGAGCCACTTCGAGCGCCAGAGCTCCGGCTCGACGAGCGAGCCGAGGACCGCGGCCCGGTCCCGCTTGCGCTGCCGCAGTTCGACCCAGAGGTTCATCACCAGGCGGACCTGCGCCTCGGGCAGGCCGCAGACCACCAGGAACGATTCGAGCTGCGCGCGTTTCGTCGGCAGCCTGCCGCTCCTGGTCATCGAGTAGACCTGGCTGCGCGGAATGCCCGCCGACCTGCCGATCCCGGGTGGGGTGAGACCGGATCGCCCCTGGACGGTCCTGAGCAATTCGGTGAATTCCGCCGGGTTCCTCGCCCGGAGTTCGACGTCCTCCATCGACCGCACCGGCGCGCTTTCAGGCCGGGAGCGGTCGACGGTCGACTCCGCGGCAGCCCGGTAGCGGGCCTTGACCGCGTTCGCGCGGTCGAGGTCGAGTCCCAGTCCGAACAACACCTCGGTGTAGAGGGGCCAAGCGAGCAATCGCCCTTCCTCCAGGGCCTGTTGGAAATCGGCGGTTGCTCTCGCCCGGTGTTCGGTGAGGAGTTTCGCGATCGCCCGGTTGAACACGTCCGCCGGGCGCAGGCGCCGTTCCTCTCGGCGCTCGGCCACGCCGGTCACCCCTCCTCAGAGCCGCTCGGACGGGTCGACGAGCCGGGACGCCCACCGCCGGGCGGTGGCCGGGTTCGCCCTGGCCGTCGCCACCACGACCACGACGACCAGGAGCGCCACGCCCGCCGCGACGGGGAGGGTGTGCCCGCCGGCCGACAGCCACCCGGCGAAACCCGGCGACTCGTCCCGGGCCAACTCGACCGTCCAACTCCGTCCTCGGCCGGGCGCACATCGGTCCAAGTGCGTCCACGAGCGTTTCGAGGACGAATCACCGGTGTGACGCCGATCCGCGCACGTCTCGACATCAATGCAGGTGGCGCGCGTCCAAAAGCGTCCGATTCGCCGAAGACCGGGTGCCCCGGAACAACGGTTGCGCGGATAACATCGGGTCCGGACCTCGGGCACGCCAGCGGACCGGCCGGGCACGGGGTGGGCGGACCCCCGTTGGCGCGGGGGTCCGCCCGTTTCCGCGCGACCTGCCTCACCTCGGTGACGACCCGCCCGCGCGGGGGCATACTTTTGTCGCCGTGACCGACCCGATCAACGTGCGTCGCGCCCGCACCGGTGACGTGCGCGCGATGAAGGCCCTCATCGACCAGTACGCCGGCAAGGTGCTGCTGTCCAAGCCGCTGGTGACGCTGTTCGAGGACATCCAGGAGTTCTGGGTGGCGGAGGAGGGCGGCACGGTCCTCGGCTGCGGCGCGCTGCACGTCCTGTGGGAGGACCTGGCCGAGATCCGGACGGTCGCCGTCGACCCGGCGCAGAGCGGGCGCGGGATCGGGCACCGCATCGTCCGCAGGCTGATCGAGACCGCGCGCGAGCTCCAGCTCCAGCGGATCTTCGTGCTGACCTTCGAGACGTCCTTCTTCAGCAGGCACGGCTTCGTCGAGATCGACGGCACGCCCGTGTCGCCCGAGGTCTACGAGGAGATCATGCGGTCGGCCGACGAGGGGGTCGCGGAGTTCCTCGACCTCTCTTACGTCAAGCCGAACACCCTCGGGAACACGCGAATGCTCATGCACCTCTGACTGTTCTAGTCAAAACTCGAACAGTGTTGACTCTGCGAACCTCAAGCGCGAAGCTGGGGTCGTGGAGCAGTTGACGGTCGACGAGCTGGCGGTCCGGGTCGGCCTGCCCGGCAGCACCATCCGCATGTACCGGACCAAGGGCGTGCTGCACCCGCCGCGCCGGCAGGGCCGGGTCGCCTACTACGACGCCTCCCACCTCGAACGCCTCGCGCTGGTGCAGCGCCTCCAGTCGCGCGGCTTCTCGCTGCCCGCCATCGCCGAGCTGGTCAAGGCCCGCGAGGACGGCGCCAGCGTCGCGGCCGTGCTGGGCGTCGGCGACGCGGAGGGCCCCGACGACTGGGTCCGCGTCCGGGTCCGTGACATCCGGCGCCTGGTGCCGTTCGGCGACGTCCGCCCGAGCATCATCACCAAGGCCACCCAGCTCGGCCTGATCCGCTGGCGGCGGGGCTGGCCGCACGCCCGCCGGTGGGCGCTGGAGGCGGGCAACAGGCTCGCCGCGCTGCTGGTGCCCAGCGACGACGTGCTCGACAGCTTCACCGACCTGCGCCGGTCCACCGACGCCATCGCGGCCAACTTCGTCGACGTCTTCGAGCGCCACCTGTGGCCCCAGCTGGCCGAGAACGCCGACCAGGAGGACCAGCTCGACCGGATGCGCGCCCTGCTGGTCGAGCTGACCTACACCGCCGAGACGGCCGTGATCGGCACGCTGCGCGAGTCGATCCGCGACGCCGCCGAGGAGTTCGCCCGCCGCCACCAGCTGGTGCCCGGCGACGACTTCCGGCCCGCCTGGCTCGACGAGCCGGTCCCGATCGCCGAGCGCCTCGTCGAGACGCCCGAGGACGACGAGGTCCCGGACGAGCCCACGATCCAGCGCTTCCTCGACCACGGCGACCAGGACGAGCCCCGGTGACCGCCGGAACCCGCCGAAGCCCGGAGAAGTAGCCGCGAATTCAGCGGGAAACCGTTGAACGCGAACAAACCCGCGCCGGGACCGAACCTTTCCCCACCCCTCCCCCGACCCCGGCGAAGCAACCGGAACTGGCCTGAGAAGACCAACGCGCCACTCCGGTCCACCGCCCGCCGAACGGCCCAGCGCGAACCGACCCGCCACCTCCCGGCAGGCGCGGCGGACGCGAAACCCGCTGGCCGCACCCGGTGAGCCCAACCGGCCGGGCCCGGCTCACCGCGGCCATCCACCGCAACCGGACGTTCACCCGTCGTCGACACCGCGTGAGCCGATCGGGGCTGTCGCGACCACTTCCCCGCCGGGTAAGAAAATCACCAAGCCCGTGCAACGAGGGGAACACATGAAAACCCTGCGCAACGCTTTCGCCGCCGCGCTCGCCACAGCCGCCCTGCTGCTCGGCTCCGGCCTCGGCCAGGCGGCGATCAACGCCCCGGCGGTCACCGACGACTACCTGTTCACCAAATCGCTCGGGCAGTTCAGCTCGATCAAGTCCCAGGCGCCCTACAGCGACCAGCTGGACTGGTCCTCGGACGGCTGCTCCTGGTCGCCGGACAACCCGTTCGGCTTCCAGTTCCTCCCGGCCTGCCACCGCCACGACTTCGGCTACCGGAACTACAAGAGGCAGGGCCGCTTCACCGAGAGCACCCGGCTGACGATCGACAACAAGTTCAAGTCGGACATGTACAACCAGTGCGCGGGCAACTGGGCGTGCAACCGGACCGCCGACCTGTACTACACCGCCGTTCGCGAGTTCGGCGCCAGCGCCACCGCGGCGCAGGTGCAGCAGCTGCTGAACCGGTGACGCGGTGATCGGCGGGCCCGACGACCGGGCCCGCCGATCCGGTTCCACCGATCCGGTTCCGCCGAGCCCGGCCCGGCCCGGCAAGCCCTGCCTGCCGACCCCGCGGTCCGCGCCGCCTCAGTCCTCGACGTCCGCCGAGCCGCCGCCGCGGATCATCTCGACCACCGACGCCAGCTCCTCCGGCTTGATCAGGACGTCCCGCGCTTTGGACCCCTCCGAGGGCCCGACGACCCCGCGCGTCTCCAGCAGGTCCATCAGCCGCCCGGCCTTGGCGAAACCCACCCGCAGCTTGCGCTGCAACATCGACGTGGACCCGAACTGCGACGTCACGATCAGCTCGGTCGCCTGGAGCAGCAGTTCGAGGTCGTCGCCGATGTCGGCGTCGATCTCCTTCTTCTCACCGGCCTTCGCCGCCGTCACGCCGTCGGTGTACTCGGGCTGCGCCTGCTCCTTGGTGAAGTTGACGATCTCGGCGATCTCCTCGTCGCCGACGAACGCGCCCTGGATGCGCACCGGCTTGCCCGCGCCCATCGGCAGGTAGAGCCCGTCGCCCATGCCGATCAGCTTCTCCGCGCCCGGCTGGTCCAGGATCACCCGCGAGTCCGTCAGCGACGACGTCGCGAACGCCAGCCGCGACGGCACGTTGGTCTTGATCAGACCGGTCACCACGTCGACCGAGGGTCGCTGCGTCGCCAGCACCAGGTGGATGCCCGCCGCACGCGCCTTCTGCGTGATCCGGACGATCGCGTCCTCCACGTCGCGGGGCGCGGTCATCATCAGGTCGGCCAGCTCGTCGACGATCGCCATGATGTACGGGTACGGCCGGTACACCCGCTCGCTGCCCGGCGGCGCGGCGATCTCGCCCGACCGCACCTTCCGGTTGAAGTCGTCGATGTGCCGCACCCGGTTGACCTGCATGTCCTGGTAGCGCTGCTCCATCTCCTCCACCAGCCAGGACAGCGCCGCCGCGGCCTTCTTCGGCTGGGTGATGATGGGCGTGATCAGGTGCGGGATGCCCTCGTACGGCGTCAGCTCGACCATCTTCGGGTCGATCAGGATCATCCGGACCTCGTCCGGCGTGGCCCGCGCCAGCAGCGACACCAGCATCGAGTTCACGAAGCTCGACTTGCCGGAACCCGTGGAGCCCGCGACCAGCAGGTGCGGCATCTTGGTCAGGTTCGCGGTGACGAAGTGGCCCTCGATGTCCTTGCCCAGCCCGACGACCATCGGGTGGTTGTCCTTCACCGTGGACGGCGAGCGCAGCACGTCGCCCAGCCGCACCATCTCGCGGTCGCTGTTGGGCACCTCGATGCCGACCGCCGACTTGCCGGGGATCGGCGCGAGCAGCCGCACGTTGTCCGTCGCCACCGCGTACGCGATGTTCTTGGTCAGCGCGGTGATCTTCTCGACCTTCACGCCGGGGCCGAGCTCGACCTCGTACCGGGTGACCGTCGGCCCCCGGGTGAACCCGGTGACCTGGGCGTCGATGGAGAACTGGTCCAGCACCCCGGTGATGGCCTCGATCATCTGGTCGTTGGCCTTGCTGCGGGTCTTCGGCGCGTCGCCGTCCTTGAGGATCGTCGGCGGCGGCAACCGGTAGTCGCCCTCCACCGCGCGGACCATGATCGCCGAGTCCTTCGCGGCGGCGGGGACCTCGGGCTCCGCCTTCGCCTTGACCTTCGGCACGGCCCTGGGCGCGACCGGCGCCGGCGGCGGCTCCTCGCCCAGCGGCAGCTCGGGCTGCTCGTCGGGCTCCTCCACGGCGATGCGCCGGGTCGCCCGCGACCGGCGCGGCTTGGCGGGCCTCTCCTCGACGGGCTCCTCGTCCGGCTCCTCGTCGTCGCTGAAGCCCTCGAACGCGGGCTTGTCGGCCTTGCGGTGGTGCAGCATCCCGGAGAGCCGGGCGGGCACCTGCCGGACCGGCACGTGCAGCAGCAGCAACAACCCGTAAACGAAGATCAACACCAGCACCGGGCCGGCCACCCACGGCGTCAGGCCCTGCGCCAGGAACCCTCCCGACAGGTACCCGAGCGCGCCACCCGCGTCGCGTCGCGCCACCGGGTCCGAGGGCAGCCCGCCGACGAGGTGGAACATGCCGAGGAAACCGACGCCGACCAGGACGCCGCCGAACACCAGCCGGGGTCTCGACTCCGGGTTCGGGTCGTTGCGCATCAGCGTGATGCCGACGCCCAGCAGCACCACGGGCACGATCACCGCGGGCCCGCCGACCGAGCTGCGCACGGCCACGTCGACCCACTGCCCCACCGGGCCGCCCGCCTGCCACCACACGCCCGCGGCGGTGATCACGGACAGGACGATCAGCAGCAGCCCCAACCCGTCGCGGCGGTGCTCCTGGTCGATCTCCTTGCTCCGGACCACCGTTCTCACCACCGTCCCGGTGCCCCGGCTGAGCCAGCCCCACAACATGCCGAACGCGCCACCGGGCGGACCGGACCGGCGACCCGGCCGCTTGGCCACCCGCGACGCGCCCCGACCGGAACCCGCCCTCGAACCCGCTTTCGCGCCACCGGACCGCGAACCGGACCGCGCACCACCGGACCGCGCGCCGCCCGACCCGGACGCGCCCGCACCGGGCTTCGCCCCCGATGATCTGCTGCGGGTCGTGCCCTTGCGCGAGGTCCCCGATCGGCCGGCCATGGTGTGTACGGTAGTCCCTCAGGCCCCATCCGCCCCACCTGTCACGCGAGGCGTGACGTGCGCTGCTCGACGACCATCGTCGCCCGGAACCCGGTGCGCCGACGCCTCGACACGCCGTAGCCTGCCCGCTGTGTCCACACCACTGCTGTGGCGCGTGCTGACCGCCATCGACGAAGCGCTCGTCGGGCTCAGCGGACGACTCGAAGTCACCGGCGACATCCCGGCGGACCTGAAGGGCCGTCCCCTGCTGCTCGCGTCCAACCACATCGGCAACCTCGACCCGTTCGTGCTCATCGCCGCGTGCCGCAAGATCGGTGTCTCACCGCGCTTCCTGCTCGCCGGCGGGCTGCTCGACGCACCCGTCCTGGGTCCCGCGCTGAAGGCCTCGGGCCACGTGCGGGTCGACCGCTCGTCGGCGAACGCCGGCGAGGCCTACCACCGCACGGTGGAAGCGCTCAAGCGCGGCGGCCCCATCGCCATGTACCCGGAGGGCAGGATCAGCCTCGACCCGGGCCTGTGGCCGGAACGGGGCAAGACCGGTGCGGCGCGGCTGGCGCTCAGCGGCGGCGTCCCGGTCGTCCCGATCAGCCAGTGGGGCGCGCACGAGGCCGTCTACTGGGGCAACACGCGCGTCCAGAATTGGGATGACGCCAAGCCGTACCTGACCTCCTACGTGCGCGGCCTGCGCCGCCGCCCCACCTTCAAGCTCCACTTCGGCGAGCCCGTCGACCTGTCCGACCTGGAGTACGGCGAACCCGGCCACGCGCGCCGCGCGCACGAGCGGATCATGCGCGCGATCACCGAAGGCCTGGTGCCGCTGCGAGCCGACGAGCCGGACCTGCCGAGGTTCCACGACCCGACGCGCCCCACCACCGGCTCCAGCCCCTGGCGCCCGTGAACGGACTCGGCCGCGGCACCTCCCTGGCGGTCCTGTCCTCGATCGCGTTCGGGACCTCGGGCGTGCTGGCGAAACCGGTGATGGCGGCGGGCGCGGCACCCGCCCAGGTCACCAGCGCCCGCATCGCCCTGGCGGCGGTGGTGCTGCTCGTGGGCACCGCCGTGCTGCGCCCGCGGGCCCTGTGGTTCGGCGCACCGGGTTCCCGCCTGGGCGGGTGGGCGCTGCCGCTGGGCTACGGCCTGTTCGCGGTCGTCGGCGCGCCGCTGCTGTTCTTCGTGTCCGCGTCGCGCATCCCGGTCGGCATCGCGATGCTGCTCCAGTTCACCGCCCCGGTCCTGGTGGCCCTGTGGGTGCGCCTGGTGCGCCGCACGGTGCTGCCGACCGCCGTCTGGTGGGGCACGGCGATCGCGGTCACCGGCCTGGCGGTGGTGGGCGAGGTGTGGCGGACGCCCCGCCTGGACACCGTCGGCGTGGTGGCCGCCCTCGCCTCGGCCGTGTGCCTGGCGGCCTACTACCTGCTGGGCGAACGGGCGGCGGGCCGGGCCGACCCGTTCGGCGTGACGGCGGTCGGGATGCTCTTCGGCGCGGTGGTCCTGGCCGTGCTCAGCCCGCCGTGGTCGACGCCGGTGACCCTGCCGACGGAGTTGGGTCCGTCGTGGCTCCTGCTCGTGGTGATGGCCCTGTTCTCCACCGTCGTGGCCTACCTGACCGGCATCCTCTCGCTGCGCCACCTGCCGTCGGCGGTGGCCAGCGTGATCGGACTGCTGGAGGTCGTGGTGTCGGCGGCCCTGGCGTGGTGGCTGCTGGGCGAGGCGCTGACCGCCGTGCAGCTGACCGGCGCGGTGGTCCTGCTGACCGGCGCGGCCGTGGTCCAGGTGGCCAGTGCCCGCAACAACCACTCTCCAACAGATGACAGAAAACAAAATCTGCCATCTGTTATCTGACATCGCCCTACTGTCCTAGATAGGTCAGAGGTTGGCGAGGAACGCCCGCCAGGCGGCGGGGGTGAAGGCCAACTGCGGCGTGGTGTTCTTGGAGTCCCTCACGCCTACGGCTTCGGACGCGGATGCCACTTGGACGCAGTCCGAGCCCACATCTCCGCTGTAGCTGCTCTTATGCCACGCCACCTCGACGCAGTTCGTGCCCACGCCCTCGCTGTAGCTGCTCTTACGCCACCTCGTCCTTTGTCGCACCGGCGGCCTCCCGCAGTCGGTCGAAGCGGTCCGCCCACTTGGCGAACACCGACCGCGATTGTTCCTCACTCAACGCCACTCGCGCGAGGTCGTTGCAGCTCTGCTGGTAGGCCCTGGTCGCCTCGAAGGTGTCCAGGAACAGCGACGCCGCCCCGCACTCGACGTAGGTGATCGGGAAGTGATCGGCATAGGTCATGTAGGTGAAGGGCGAGTTCAGCGAGCGCGGGAGCGTGGCGGTGAAGGGGATCAGGTACACCCCGCCCCGGAAGAGCAGTTGCAGCATCTGCTCGTACATCACCTGCGGACCGCCGATCACGCGGTGCAGCACGGCTTCGTAGATGTAGAACCGGCACCTCGGGGCGAGCGGCTTGTCGAGGACTCCCTGTCGGATCATCCGATCCACCACGGCTTGATCGACTTCCGGCCCCTCCCCCATCAGCGCCCGGGCGTAGTCGGCGGTCTGGAGCAGCCCCGGGACGACGATGGTCTCGTAGGAGCGGATCGACTTGGCCATCTGCTCGTGCATTATCAACATCCGGAGGCTGTCAGGCATCGCGACGTCGTGCGGCCTCGTGTAGTACCCGCTGGGCGGCTCGTGCGCCAACGCCATGATGTGCTCATAGATGTCCGGCTCGGCGCGGATGTGGCCGACCAACCGAGCTATGTCGTCCGTGCTGGTGCCCCTGGTCCCGGTCTCCAATTTGGACAGTTTGCCCGGCGACCACCCCAACTCCGCCAACAACGTTGCGGTCTTGAGCTGCGCGTCGCGCCGGGCCCGGCGCAGCGCGTCCCCGAGTTCGCGACTGAGCGCGTTGGACGTCCTGTGTTCCATGCGGGCAAGCTAGGACGCGCTGACCAGCGGGTTCCACTCAACTCGGCCGATTCCACCCCAAGGGATCACCCCTGTACCAGCGGTACCGATCGCGCGGCCCGTTTGGCGACGACCACGCCGAACAAAGCCGCCGTGAAGAACATGACGAAGCCGTACGTCACCGACGGCATGGCCATCTCGGTGTTGCCGAGCAGGGTCGGGCTCATGCCGATCGCGATCGACAGGGTGGCGTTGTGCAGGCCGATCTCGAACGCGGACGAGATCGACTCCCGCTGCCCGACCCCCAGCAGGCGCGGGGCGAAGTAGCCGATGACCATGCCGAACAGGTTGAACAGCACCACCACGACGATGATCTCGCCGAGGATGGCGAACACGTCCTCGCCGAGGCCGCTGATGACGCTGACGATCATCATGACCAGCACCACCACCGACAGGACCTTCACCGGGCGCTCCAGGCGCAGCGCGGCGGCGGTGAACCGCGCGCGGAGGACCATGCCCACGGTGATCGGCACCAGGACCGTGGCGAACAGCTGGACGACCTTGTCGAACTGGAGGCCGATCGAGCTGTCCGAGCCGAGGAACCCGGCCACCGACAGGTTGACGATGACGGGGAGGGTGAACATGGCCAACACGGAATTGACGGCTGTCAGCGAGATGTTGAGCGCCAGGTCGCCCTTGAACAGGTGGCTGTAGAGGCTGGCCGTGCTGCCGCCCGGCGAGGCGGCGAGCAGCATCATGCCGATCGCCAACTCCGGCCGCAGGCCGAACACGAGCACGAGGGCCAGGCAGATCGCCGGCAGGACGAGCATCTGGCAGACGAGGCAGACCACCATCGCCCGCGGGTAGCGCACCACGCGGCGGAAGTCGCCCGGGGTCAGGGTGAGCCCCAGCCCGAGCATGATCACCGCCACGGTGATGGGGAACAGCAGGAGCACCGCACCGTCACTCATGGCCTGCCCGCCTTCCGGATCGGCTCGACATCTCTACCGACGCACCTCTTGGATGGTCACACCGCGATCGACCCGAACCTTCTCCCCCGTTGCCCGGCGCGAACGCACCCCGTACCGGCAGGCTGGAGCGCACCCGCGGAGGAGGGAACGCCATGGCCGACGAGAAGGAACCCCGGGAGAGCCTGACGCTCATCGAGTACATGGAACGGCTCATGCCGCACCACCCGGACCTGCACGACATCCGGGACCTCATGGCGGCCGGTTACTCGCACGCCCAGATCCACTCGCTCAAGGGCCTGGACGGCGACCGGGCGCTCGCCGACATCGTGGCCGAGGGCCCCGAGGACGAGCCGATGCCCTGGTGACCGTGCCGGTCCACCACCCCCTGGGCGGTGGACCGGCGGGCCCGCACGTCAGATCGTGAAAACCGGGCTCTGCACCTCGGGGAACTCGCTGACCGTGCCGTCCGGCCACTGGACGAACCCGATCGCGGCCGTGAGGTAGCTCGCGCGCACATAAGGCGAGACGGAAGCGACGGAGTTGACGGTGGTCGTGTTGGTGTCGTGGCGCGTCGTCATGTTCACCAACGCGTTGTTGCGGGCGAGGCCGACGAAAATCTCCAACTGGGGCATGACGACACCGCCGGTGCAGGTCAGCCAGCCGACGCCCTGCACCCCACCGCCCGTGCCGCCGAACCACCGGCTCGGGTTGCCCGCCCGCAGGCGGCACGACCAGGACCCGTTGGTGATGGTGTGCTCGCTGACCTGCGCGGACACATCGGGACGCGAGGCCGACAGCGTCACGCCCGACGAGGTGACGACCGACCTCGGCCCGGCGGTCCCGGCCCGCGCGGCCGGAGCGAGCGCCACCACCGCCAGGACCGCCAGCGCGGAGGCGGCCACCTTCGCCACGAGGGCAGCCGGTCCCCGCTCAAGAATTCTTCCCATGAATTCCCTCGACAATCCGGTCGCAGATCCGGGAAACCGGACGTCTCCCGGCGACAACGGTAGGGAGGGGATCATTTCCGGGTAAATGCGGCGATCGAGTGCCGCCCGTTCGGCGCGCGACCGGGAGGAAAGGCACGGATCGCCCGTACGTCACGTCCCGGGCGGCCGTTGCGCGCACGGCGCGGCACCACTTCGGACCGGCCGAAATTTTCCAACCGGTGGCCAGAAGATCATCGCGGTGGTGAAGCCGCTGGCAGGTACACGTCCGCGCGAGGAGGGCGGACCGCCGGAACCCTCGCGCGCCTGTCCGCAGATCGGGTGCCACCACAGCCGGCCCGGGTCTGCGCACCCCCGAACCGGCTACGGGGCGTGCCGGCTCCCACCGGCCGAACGGTCGGTGGGAGCCGGCGCCCGCGCTCAGTTCACCGGGATGATCGTCGGCACGATCATGGGCCGGCGCCGGTAGGTCTCGGCCACCCAGCGGCCCACCACGCGGCGCACGGCCTGCGCGATCCGGTGCGTGTCGGTGATCCCCTCCGCCTCGGTCCGCGACAGCTCCGCCTCCACCAGCGAGATCGCCTGGTCCAGCGCCTTCGGGTCGTCGGAGAACCCGCGCCCGGACACCGTCGGCGGCGCCACCGCGCGCCCCGTGCTCGTGTCCACCGCCACCGTGATGGCGATGAAACCGCCCTCGCCCAGCACGAGCCGGTCGGACAGGGTCGACTCGCCCACGTCGCCGACCGACAGCCCGTCGACGTACACGTGGCCCACCTCGACGCGGCCGGAGATCGCGGCCTTGCCGTCGACCAGGTCCACCACCACGCCGTCCTCGGCGATGACGACCTGCTCCTCCGTGACGCCCGTGGCCACGGCCAGCGCCGCGTTCGCGCGCAGGTGCCGCCACTCGCCGTGCACCGGCATCACGTTCGACGGGCGCACCGCGTTGTAGAGGAACAGCAGCTCGCCGGCCGGCGAGTGGCCGGACACGTGCACCTTGGCGTTGCCCTGGTGCACGACCGTGGCCCCGAGCCGCGACAGGCCGTTGACCACGCCGAACACCGCGTTCTCGTTGCCCGGGATCAGCGACGAGGCCAGCACGATCGTGTCACCGGCCTTGATCGAGATCTGCCGGTGCTCGCCGCGCGCCATCCGGGACAGCGCCGACAGCGGCTCGCCCTGCGAGCCCGTGGACACGAACAGCACCTGGTCCTCGGGCAGGTCCATGGCCTCGTTGAGGTCGACGAACAGCCCGTCGGGCACGTGCAGGAAGCCCAGCTCGGCGGCGATGCCCATGTTGCGGACCATGGACCGGCCCACCAGCGCCACCCGCCGCCCGTACTGCCCGGCCACGTCCAGCACCTGCTGCACGCGGTGCACGTGGGAGGCGAAGCACGCCACGATCACCCGCTGGTTGGCCTTGCGGATGACGTTCTCCAGCACCGGGCCGATCTCGCGCTCCGGCGCCACGAACCCGGGCACCTCGGCGTTGGTCGAGTCCACCAGGAACAGGTCGACGCCCTCGTCGCCCAGGCGCGAGAAGCCGGCCAGGTCGGTGAGCCTGCCGTCCAGCGGCAGCTGGTCGAGCTTGATGTCGCCGGTGTGCAGCACCAGGCCGGCGGACGTGCGGATGGCGACCGCCACGGCGTCCGGGATGGAGTGGTTGACCGCGAAGAACTCCAGCTCGTAAGAGCCGAACGCGCGCCGCTCGCCGTCGCTGATCTCGACCAGGCGGGGCGTCTGCCGGTGCTCCTTGCACTTGGCCGCGAGCAGCGCCAGCGTGAACCGGGAGCCCACCACGGGCACGTCCGGGCGCAGCTTGAGCAGGAACGGGACCGCGCCGATGTGGTCCTCGTGCCCGTGGGTCAGGACCAGCGCCTCGATGTCGTCCAGCCGGTCCTCGATCGCCCGGAAGTCGGGCAGGATCAGGTCCACGCCGGGCTGGTCGTCCTCGGGGAAGAGGACGCCGCAGTCCACGACGAGCAGTCGGCCGGCGTGCTCGAACACGGTCATGTTGCGGCCGACCTCGCCGATGCCGCCCAGTGCGACGACGCGCAGACCTCCGTCGGGCAGTGCGGGCGGGGGTGAGCTCGGGTTGATCACGCGTTGACTCCCAATTCGGCCTGGATGGCCTCGACGTCCTCTTCTGAAGCAGGCAGCAGGGGCAACCTGGGGCTACCCACGTCGATGCCGCGCAACCCCAGCGCGGCCTTCGCGTAGGTGACGCCGGGCATGCGGTTGAACGGGCGCAGCAGCGCCAGCAGCTCGTGGTGGATCGCGGTGGCGCGCTTGACCTCGCCCGCCTCGAAGGCGTCGACCAGGGCGCGCACGCGGTCGCCGGCGAAGTGCGCGATGACGCTGACGACGCCGACCGCGCCCACCGACAGCCACGGCAGGTTCAGCGGGTCGTCGCCGGAGTAGTAGGCCAGGTCGGTGGCCGCCATGACCTTGCTGCCGGCGAGCAGGTCGCCCTTGGCGTCCTTGACCGCGAGGACGCGCGGGTGCTCGGCCAGCCGGAGCAGGGTGTCCACCTCGATGGGCACGACCGAGCGCGGCGGGATGTCGTAGAGCATCACCGGCAGGTCGACCGCGTCGGCCACGGTGGTGAAGTGCGCGAGCAGGCCTTCCTGCGTGGGCCGCGAGTAGTACGGGGTGACCAGCAGCAGTCCGTGCGCGCCCGCCTCCTGCGCCTGCCGGGACAGGTGGGCGCTGTGCGCGGTGTCGTAGGTGCCGGTGCCGGCGACCACGGTGGCGCGGTCGCCGACCGCCTCCACCACCGCGCGGACCAGGTCCGCCTTCTCCGCGTCGCTGGTGGTCGGGCTCTCGCCGGTGGTGCCGTTGACCACGAGGCCGTCGGAGCCCGAGTCGACCAGGCGCGCGGCCAACTCCCGGGCCTTGTCGAGGTCCACCGCCCCCCGGGCGTCGAACGGGGTGACCATGGCGGTGAGCACGCGGCCGAACGGGCGGCCGGGCGAGGCGGTAGGACTTGCGGTCATATGCGCAAATCTACCGCGTCACCCTCGGCAACCTGCGACTACACGCCCCGGTCGAGGTCGCGCAGCAGGCGGACGTCCGCCTCCGGCCCGTCGTACTCCACGCGTGCGGCGTCGCGGCCGAAGGCGTGCATCAGCAGTTCGGTGACCTGACCGGTCAGCACCACGGGGTTCGCGCCCGGTTTGGCCGTGGTCGACTGGCCGTCCGGGCGGCGCAGCACCACACCGACGGGCGACTTCCGGTAGGAGAGCCGGGCCATCCCGGCCAGCCGCCGCCACAGCACGTCGTCACGCACCGGATCGGGTGAACGCGGTTCCCAGTCCGGTCGCGCCCGGCGCACGTCCTCGTGGTGCACGAAGTACTCCACGGCGTTGGCCAGGTCGCCCGCCAGGGACACCGGGGACAGGCGGGGCGGGTGGCGGACCAGGTCCACCAGCTCGGGCCACGGCTTGGCCGCGTAGGAGTCCTGGACGCGCTGCGTGTGCCCGGCCAGCGGCTTGAACAGCACGCCGACCGCCGCGTCCGGGCGGCGCTCCCGCAGCACCAGGTGCGCGGCCAGGTCGCGGGTGCGCCACGGGTCGCACAGCGTCGGCGCGTCGGGCCCCACCTGTTCGAGGAGATCGGTCAGCAGCCTGCGTTCGTCGTCCGCGACACCCATGCGCCAAACCTACCTATTCGGCGGTCACCTGGCCGGTCAACTCGCCCTTGTCCTTGCTCCACAGCGCGCAGCCGATCTCGCGGGTGCCCTCGTCGGAGTCGGCCGGGTCCTCGCGCCACTCGTCGCGCGTGGGCACCACTGCGGCGTAGACGAGCTTGTCCTCCTTGTCCGCCAACGGGACCGCGTCGGACATGAAGTGGAGCGTGCAGAAGTGCTCGGCGTAGTCGCGCATCCAGTCCTGACCGGGGTAGGCGCGCTTGTCCGAGGAGCCGAACGGGCTGCCGGTGGCGAAGAACTCCACCCGGTGCGCCTTCTCGCAGTCCGCGTAGTTGACCGTGGTGCTGGGCTCCAGGAAGTTGTCGCCGCACCGGCTGCTGCTCAGCTTCAGCTGGTTCGCCGACATCGAGCCGCCGGGGCCGAAGAAGATCGTCTCGGCCATCGCGGCGGGCGGCTGGTCGGTGAACAGCCAGCGCCCCAGGAACACGCCGGCGACCAGCAGCGCGACCGACGCCAGCACGCCGCCGGTGATCAGCGCCGGCTTGAGCCAGGCCTTCTTCGGCCGGGCGACCCTCGTGTGGGCGGCGGTGGGCTGGGGCGCGCCGAACCCGGTGGGCGGCGTGGGCTGGGCGGCGGCCCGTTCGAGCATGGCGCGGGCCTGCGGGCCGGTGAGCCTCGCGCCCGGGTCGGGCATCAGCAGGCCGGTGATCACCGCGCCGAGCGCGCCGTGCGCCCTGGTCAGGCGCGGCGGCTCGTTCATGATCGCGTGGAGGGTGGAGGCGGTGGACGACCGCTCGTAGGGGCTCACGCCCTCCACCGCGTAGGCCAGGGTGGCGCCCAGCGCCCACAGGTCGGACGCCGGCGACGCCTCGTGGCCGTGGATGCGCTCCGGCGACATGTAGGCGGGCGAGCCGATGAGGCTGCCGCTGGTGGTGAGGCGCGGGTCGTCGACGGCCTGGGCGATGCCGAAGTCGGTGAGCTTGACCCGGCCGTTGGCGGTGACCATGAGGTTGCCGGGCTTGACGTCGCGGTGCACGACGCCCGCCTGGTGGGCGGACTCCAGGGCGGACAGCGCCTGCACGGCGATGGACGTCACCCGGTCCGGCGGCATCGGGCCGTGCCTGCCGATGAGCGCGGACAGCGTGGCCGCCTCGACCAGCTCCATCACGATGTAGGTCATGCCGCCCTCGACGACCACGTCGAACACGGTGACCACGGCCGGGTCGTTGAGCCGGCCCGCGGTGCGCGCCTCGCGGAGCACCCGCTCCTCCAGCACGCGGCGCTCCTCGTGCGCGATGCCGTCGGGGAGGTGCAGCTCCTTGATCGCGACCTGGCGGCCGATCACGGTGTCCTGGGCGCGCCACACCACGCCCATGCCGCCCCGGCCCAGCTCGGCCAGCAGGCCGTAGCGGCCCGCGATGACGCGTGGCTGCACGCTCTGTGGACTGTTCACCGCAACTCCTCGCCACCGGCCCCGGATCGGGCGGAACGGTAACTCAGACCGCGGGACGCCCCACCCGGTTTCACGGTTTCGTGACTTCGTGCCCCGAATTGCGCAGCGCCTGCACGGCCCGGCCCAGGTCGGCGGCCTTCACCAGCAGGTGGTCGGTGTCGTAGGTGGACAGTGCGAACAGGCTCACGCCCGCCGCGGCCAGCTCGCCGGACAGCGCCGCCATGATGCCGGTGAGGGTGAACTCCAGCGGGCCCCGGACGGTGAGCAGGCGCCAGCCGGGCTGGGAGGCGTCGGCGTCGGTCGGCGGCGCGTGGTCGCTCGGGCACACGATCGACAGCTCGTCGGGCGTGCGGGTGACGCAGACCAGGCCCGGGAGGTCGAGCAGGCCGGCGGGCACGGGCGCGTCCGCGGGCAGCCTGGCGATCGTGTACTCGCCCGGCCGCACGTCGACGACGAGCCGCTTCATCCTTCGGTGACCAGCGGGCTGGAGGCCACCTCGGTGCCGTCGGGCAGGGCCGAGACGGCGAAGTCGGCGAACGCGTTGGGCGCGGCCTTCTGGAGCTGGCGCAGGCACTCCACGGCGAGGGCGCGGATCTCCACGTCCGCGTGCTCGGTGGCGCGCATGGCGATGAAGTGCCGCCAGGCGCGGTAGTTGCCGGTGACCACGATGCGGGTCTCGGTGGCGTTCGGCAGCACGGCTCGGGCGGCCTGGCGGGCCTGCTTGCGGCGCAGGGTGGCGCTCGGGGCGTCCTCGAACCTGGTTTCGAGGCCCTTGAGCAGCTCGTTGTAGGCGTCGACGCTCGCCTGCGCGGCCTTCAGGAACAGCTCGTGCAGCTCGGGGTCGTTCGCGATGACGTCCGGCTCGACCATGGCGGCGTCGCGCTCGGGGACGTAGCGCTGGGAGAGCTGGCTGTAGGAGAAGTGGCGGTGCCGGATCAGCTCGTGGGTGAGCGAGCGGGAGATGCCGGTCAGGTAGAAGCTGACCGAACCGTGCTCCAGGACGGACAGGTGGCCGACCTCGATGATGTGCTTGATGTAGCCCGCGTTGGTGGCCGTGGCCGGGTTGGGCTTGCCCCACGACTGGTAGCAGGCGCGACCCGCGAACTCGGCGAGCGCCTCGCCGCCCTCGGCGTCGGTGGACCACGGGACGTCCTCCGGGGGGAAGAACTCCGTCTTCGCGATCAACTGCACCTTCGGGGACACGGTCTGAGCCATGCCCGAACCCTAACCGACCTCGGGTTGGACCATCAGGAGCACCCGGCGAGCGGGATGACGTCGTGATGACGCCATCTGTGACACCACTTTCCTTGACAGGCGTCACCGGTGACGTCATGGTGGTGTCATGGATCTGTCGCCGTACATCGCAGCGCTGCGCGAGGACCTCGCGACGGCCGCCTCCGCCGGGGACGACAGCACCCGGCGCACCGCGGCCCTCCTGTCCGCCGCCCTGGAGCCCGCCGCCCGGCTGGCCCTCATGAACGCCCTGTCCGACCTGGCCGCCGAGGTCACCGCCGCCCTGGACGGCGCGGTGGTGGACGTGCGGCTGGACGGTCGGGACGTGCAGGTGGTCGTCACCGGGACCCCCGGCGCGCACCACGAGCCGGAACCGGAACCGCGGGAGGCGCCCCGGCCCACCGCCGGCGACGCCACGCGCATCACCCTGCGGCTGCTCGACGAGCTGAAGGCCAAGGCCGAGCAGGCCGCGGCGTCGCAGGGCATGTCGTTGAACACGTTCGTCGCCCAGGCCGTGCAGGGTGCGGTCGGCGGTCGTCGCGGGGGCCACAAGGGGTGGTCGTCCTCGGGTTTCTCGGGTTCTCCGGGTTCTCCGGGTTCTTCGAGGGACCAGCAGAGCGGTCCCGGGTCGCGCGTGCGCGGCTGGGTGCAGGGCTGAGGGGGAAGGTCGTGGAGGCCGACGTGGTGCGACAGCAGGGGTTCGACGCCGAGGGCGCCGTCGAGATCGACGTGGCGCTGCTGGCCGGCCGGGTGCGGGTGCACCTGGTGGACGAGCCGGGCGTGCACGTGGAGGTGAGGCAGGAGGAGTCGCCGGGCGAGTCCTGGACGGCGGGCCTGTCCAACCTGCTGAGCTGGGTGAACGACCAGTTCGGCGACCGGGCGCAGCCGGCCGGGTCCGGCGAGGCGGTGCGCGACGCGCAGGTGGGCTTCGAGGACGGGCGGCTCACCGTGCGCTCGTCCAAGGTGCTGCCGCTGCGCGCCGTGCCGCTCGGGGTGGTCGTGCGCGCGCCGCACGGGTCGCACGTGACCGCGAAGCTGGGTTCGGCGGACGTGACGGTCCTCGGGCCCGCGGGCAGGTTGGAGCTGCGGACCGACAGCGGCGACGTGACCGCGGACCGGGCCGACGCGTCGGTGCGGGTGGACTCGCGGGCGGGCAAGGTGCGGCTCGGGCCGGTGGTGGGCGAGCTGCGGGCGAAGACCGGCAGCGGCGACATCGAGGTGTCGTCGGTGGGCGGCAACTCGGTGCTCCGCACCGGGACCGGGCACGTGTGGCTGGGCGCGGTGCAGGACGACGTGCAGGTGCGCACGGGCAGCGGTGACGTGACGGTCGCCGACGCCGCGTCGGGGCGGATCCAGATGGGCACGGGGTCGGGTGACGTGCGCGTGGGCGTCCGGCCCGGTGTGGCGGCGGAGGTCGACCTGGCGTCCACCTCGGGGACGGCGCGGTCGGAGCTGGAGGTGTCGGAGACGCCGCCGGCTCAGGGGCCGGAGCTGTTCATCACCGGGCGGACCGGCACGGGCACCGCGTTGGTGACCACGGCGACGACGGCTGCTTGACGGTTCGGGCAGGGGCTCGGGTCTGAGCTCGGGTCTGAGCTCGGGTCCGGGCTCGGGTCTGAGCTCGGGCTCGGACGACGGCGGGGTAGCAGGTCGGGGTCGGGCGGGGAACCCGCCGTGGCAGGCCGGCACGGGCGCGAAGAGCAGGACCGGGGTGGCGACGGCCATCACCGCGGCCCGGCGACGACCCCGCCGGGCCGCGGTGGCGATCCCCGCCACGAGGACGGCGCCGCACCCGACCAACCCCATCGAGGTCGACCGGCGGACCCCGACGTGCGGCCCTCGGCCGGCGCGAAGGCGTGCAGGGAGCCCGGGGTCAGTGTCGGCAGCACGAACACCACCACGGACCCCCCGGTCATGGACCCGGTCCCGGTCGCCGTCGCCGGTCACCCACGTCGCCCACCTCCGCCCATGGGTCCCCAAGCACCCCTGACGACCGGGGGTCGGGCGATCACCTCCGGGATCGCAGCCCCGCCACGAGCAGGTCGACCACGGCCTTGAACGCGGTGTCCACGTCGGGGTCCGACCAGCTGCCCGCGTGCGCCGGGTCGTGGAAGCGGGCCGTGGCCTCGAAGACCGCCTTGGCCGTCAGCTCCGGGTTGGGCGCGGTGAAGTCGTTCGCCGCCACGCCGTCGCCGATGATCATGGTCAGGTCGTCGACCATCGAGGCGATGTGGGCGTCCACCACGGCGCTGCTCTCCCCCACCAGCACGGTGAAGGTCGCGAACAGCTCAGGGTCGCCCAGCGCCTTCTTGCGCTTCGCCTCGAACAGCGCCGCCAGCCAGTCGCGCAGGCGGTCGACCGGCGGCGCGTCCGAGGCCGCGATGTCCGACAGGCCCGAGTGCGCGCGGGCGAGCCACCGCTGGGTCACCGCCTCGCGCAGCGCCGCCTTGGTCGGGAAGTGCCGGTAGACGGAGCCGTGGCTCACGCCCAGGGCTCGGGCCACGTCCACGACCGTCGCCTTCGCGGGCCCGTAGCGGCGCAGGACGTCCTCCGTGGTGCCGAGGATGGTCTCCGCTGTCAGTGCGTCCGCCACGGTGGTGCTCCTTGCCGATCGCGGGTGGTCCGTTGATTGTCCTTGATCACTTCTCGCTGTCGAGGTGGGCCATCTGGACGGCCGCGTACCGGTCGCCCGCGGCGGCGTCGGCCGGGACGGTCGACTCGATGGCGCCCAGGTCCTCGTCGGTCAGTGTGACGTCCAGTGCGCCCAGGGCCTCGGTCAGCCGGTCGCGGCGGCGGGCGCCGACCAGCGGGACGACGTCCTCGCCCCGGGACAGGACCCAGGCGATGGCCAGCTGGGCGACCGAGACGCCCTTGTCGGCGGCGATCGCGCGCAGGGCCTCGACCAGGGACAGGTTGTGGTCCAGGTTCTCGCCCTGGAAGCGCGGCGAGACCGAGCGGAAGTCGTCGAGCTGCCGCGACGCCGTCCAGTGGCCCGAGATCAGGCCGCGCGACAGCACGCCGTAGGCGGTGACGCCGATGCCCAGCTCGCGGGCGGTCGGCAGGATCTCCCGCTCGATGCCCCGCGTGATCAGGGCGTACTCGATCTGGAGGTCCGAGATCGGGTGCACGGCGTGGGCGCGGCGCAGGGTCTCCGCGCCGACCTCGGACAGGCCGATGTGGCGGACGTGGCCCTTCTCGACCTCCTCGGCGATGGCGCCGACGGTCTCCTCGATCGGCACGGCCGGGTCGAGGCGGGCCGGGCGGTAGACGTCGACGTGGTCGGTGCCCAGCCTGCGCAGCGTGTAGGCCAGGTAGTTGCGCACCGCCTCGGGCCGGCCGTCGTTGCCGTGCCAGCCGCCGTCCGCGTCGCGGAGCGCGCCGAACTTGACGCTGATCAGCACGTCGTCCCGGTTGCGGTCGCGCAGGGCCTGCCGGATCAGCAGCTCGTTGTGCCCCATGCCGTAGAAGTCGCCGGTGTCGAGCAGGTTCACGCCGGCGTCGATCGCGGCGTGGATGGTGGCGACGCTCTCGGCCTCGTCCGCCGGGCCGTACAGGTCGGACATGCCCATGCACCCCAGGCCCAGCGCGGAGACGGCGGGACCGGACGTGCCGAGGCGGCGTTGGGTGATAGCAGTCATGGAACCACTATCACCCGACAACTGACAGATTTCACTATCTGTCACTCGATAGATGTCATCGGGCCGGGCTCGTCCGGTCCGCCGCCCGCGCGCGTCCGGGAGCGGGGACCGGCCCGGCGGCGGCCCATCCGGATGCGCGGTCGCCGCCCGCGCGCGTCCGGGAGCGGGGTCTTCCTCCTCGCGCGCGGCCACCCCTACCGGGCGACCGCCGCCAGCACCGGGGCCAGGTCGCCGCGCGGCGCGACGTCCACGCGTTCCAGCTCCAACCAGTCCGCCATCTCCCGCAGCTCACCGGCCAGCTCCACCGCTACGCGGGCGACGTCGACCGCCGGCTCCGCGTGCGCGGCCTGCACCCGCAGCACCCCCGCCGCCCGGTCGGCCTTCAGGTCCACCCGCGCCACCAGCCGCCCGTCCAGCAGGAACGGGAACACGTAGTAGCCGTACACCCGCTTGGGCGCCGGCACGTAGATCTCGATCCGGTAGGAGAAGCCGAAGATGCGCTCGGTGCGGGCGCGCTCCCAGATCAGCGGGTCGAACGGGCACAGCAGCGCCCGCCCCACGACCTGCCTCGGCGCGCGCGCCGCCACGTGCCGGTACGCGGGCGCCTGCCACCCCCGCACCGCCACCGGCTCCAGCACCCCCGCCTCCACCAGCTCCAGCACGGCCTGCCTGCTGCGCTCGGGCGGGAGCCGGTAGTAGTCGCGCAGGTCCGGTTCGGTCGCCACGCCGAGCGCCGTCGCCGCGCGGGCCACCAGCTCGCGCGCGCCCTCCTCCGGCGACACCTGTCGGGCCAGCACCTCGGGCGGCAGCACGCGCTCGGTCAGGTCGTACAGCCGCTCGAAGCCGCGCCGCGTCCCCGTGGTCAGCACGCCCTCGCCGAACAGGTACTCGCAGACCTTCTTGGCCTCGGACCAGTTCCAGCCCCACTGGTCCTTGCGCTTCGGCGCACCGCCGGCCAACGCCTTCTCGATCGCGCCCGCCCCGACCGGACCCAGCTCCTTGACCACGGCGAGGATGTCCTCGACCAGCCGGGGCGACGACGCGGCGAGCGCCGTGTCCGCCTTCCACCACCCCTGGCGCTTGGCCCCGGACCGCAGCAGCGGCCAGTCCTCGACCGGCACCAGGCTCGCCTCGTGCGCCCAGTACTCCACCAGCATCCGGGGCCGACGCGCGCTGTGCGCCCACGCCGCCTCGTCCACCAGCGCGGGCGAGTACGAACCGAGCCTGCTGAACAGCGGCATGTAGTGCGCGCGCACGGCCACGTTGACCGAGTCCAGCTGCAACAACCGCACGCGTGACAGCACCTTCGCCAGGTGCCGCCGGGCGGGCTCACCGGCCGGTCGCGGATCGGCGAAACCCTGCGCGCCCAACGCGATCCGGCGGGCGACGTCTGCGCTCATCGTCTGCACGACTGGATGTTCCCACCCGGGTACGACATCCCGATCACGCCGGCCGCACCCCGGCCTCCCCCGCCACACCGCGATCACCCCCGCCACACCCCGATCACCCCCGCCGCCGGGATCGCCCGCGCAGGAGTCACCGCCGGGTGGGCCCCCCGCTGCCGACATGCCGGCGGGGTGCGACAACCCGCTCCGCCCGCACCACCAGCACCACCGCCAGCACCACCAGCACCCCGCCGACCACCTGGAGCACCCCGAACCGCTCGCCGGCCAGCCACACCCCCAGCACCACCGCGATCACCGGGTTCACGTACGCGTAAGTCGCCACGGTCGAGACCGGCAGCTCCCCCAGCACGTACACGTACGAGCTGAACGCCAGCAGCGACCCGAACACCACCAGGTACCCCCACGCCGCCCACGACGACGCCGTCACCGACCCCACCGACAACCGCTCCCCCGCCAGCAGCCCGACCACGGACAGCGCCGCGCCACCGGCCAGCATCTCCACCGCCGACAGCGCGAACGGGTTCGCCGGCACCGCCAGCCGGCCGCTCAGGAACGACCCCAGCGCCCACCCGAACGCCGCCAGCAGCACCACCCACGGCCCCCACCACGACGACTCGCCCACGTCGTCCAGCAGCAGCACCGCCAACCCCGTCAACCCGACCAGCACGCCCGCGTACGTCACCGCCGGCGGCCGCTCGCCGGTGGACCTCCGCATCAGCACCACGTACAGCGGCACGGACGCCACCAGCAGCGCGGCCAACCCCGACGCCACCGACTGCTCCGCCAGCACCACCAGCCCGTTGCCCCACGCGGGCAGCAGCAGCCCCAGCAGCACGCCCGAGCCGAGCTGCCCCCGCGTCATCCGCAGCCCGCCGCGCCAGGCGACCAGCAGCGCCAGCACCCCTCCCGCGACGAGGAACCTCAGGCCGGCCGACAGCAGCGGCGGCATTGACTCGATGGTGAACTTGATGGCCACGTAGGTGGAACCCCACACGACGTAGACGACGCCCAACGCTGCCCAACGCACGACCGTGACGCTGTCACGTGACACCCCTTCGGGGCACGCGGGTTTCGGCCATCACGAGCCGGCAGCGGTGGGCGCGGCGGGGAGCGGCGGAAACCCGTCCGGGGGCGACCCCTAGGGTGACCGCATGGCCGACGCCTCCGTGCGCACCGCGACCCCCGACGACGTCGCGGAGATCGCCCGCGTCCACCGCGACACCTGGCGGACCGCCTACCGGGACCTGCTGCCCGAGGAGGTCCTGACCGGCCTCGACGTCGCCGAGACCGCGCCCGCGTGGGCCGAGGCGGTGTCCAACGGCCAGGTGCTCGTGGCCGAGGAGGGCCGCTGGCTGGTCGGGTTCTGCGTGGCCGGCCCGGCGCCCGCCGAGGAGGTCGCCCGCGCGGACGGCTCGCTGCCCGCCGACGCCGCCGCGACGGCCCTGGTGACCGTGCTGGTGGAGCCCCGCTGGGGACGGCGCGGGCACGGCGGCAGGCTGCTCGCCGCGGCGGCCGGGCGGCTGCGGGAGGCGGGTGCGGCCAGGGGCGTCGCCTGGGTGCCCGAGGCGGACCGCAGTTCGACCGCCTTCTACGGCAAAGCGGGGTGGTCGCCCGACGGCACGGTGCGCACGTTGGACGCTGGCGGGCGTCCATTGCGCGAAATCAGGGTTTCCGGGGGGTTGACCCCACCCCTGGAACCCTGATCCGTTGGTAGCCTCGGCTGGGTGCTGGGGTGGTTGTGCCTGACGTTCGGCGTGGCGTTCGGCTCTTCGGTGCTGCCTCTGGTCAGCATCGAGTTATTCGTGATCGGGCTGGTGACGCAGCAGCCGCACCTCTCGTGGTGGTGGATCGGCCTCGTCGTGGCCGTGGGCCAGGTGCTGGGCAAGCTGCTCTACTTCCTGGCCGCCCGCGGCTCGCTGCGCCTGCCCGCGTTCCTCAAGCGCGCGGCCAGGCCCGAACGGCCGCTGTCGCCGTGGCGGCGGAAGTGGCGGTCGCGGATGGAGCAGGTGCGGGAGCGCTGCCACCGCCACCCGCGCTGGATGTTCGGCACGCACGCGGTCAGCTCGGTGGTCGGCGTGCCGCCGTTCATGTTCACCACCGTGCTGGCGGGGCTCGCCGGCATGTCGTCGTGGCTGTTCGTCTCCACCAGCGTGATCGGCCGGTTCGCCAGGTTCAGCGTGCTGGCCGCGTCGCCCGCCGCGGTCGCGGGGTGGTGGGTTCACTGACGTCGCGCCGGTGGCGCACCAGGCGCTGATGGGGCACCGTCAGGCCGTAGTGGTCGTACAGCTCGGCCTGTTCCTCGGGTGACAGCTCGGGCCCGTCGACCCTGGGCGCGTCGTCGACCTCGCGCCGGTCGACCGGCACCACGAGCCGGTGCTCCCGGACCTGGGCGCCGCGGATGGGCACGAGGGTCGTGCCGTCCGCGCCGCGCACGGCGGCCCACTGCGGGCGGCCGTCCGCCAGCCACAGCTCGCTGACGGGGCCGATGGGGCACCCGTGCCGGTCCAGGACGTCGCAGTCGTAGAGGCTGTCCACGGTGTCCACAGCTGGTCGATCCATGCCCTCGCACCTACCCGGCACGAGGGAGATCTCACCTGGAACCACACGTTCGTGTGATGAACGGAGCAGGGTTCAGGCGAAGGTCAGGGCCGTGCTCAACGCGGTGAGGACCACCAGGAGGGCAACGGTCAGCCTCAGGTTCAGACAGGTCTTGGCCACGCTTCTACGGTACGGAGAGTCACCGTCGAATCAAAGGCAAGTTGACGTTAAATCCGAATGAATCGCATCTCACCCAGGTGGCTCACACCTGATTCTTCGGCGACTGGAATAGCTCGATGGCCTTCCGCATGGTCTCCCTGGCCCGACCGCGGTCGCCCGCCAGGTCGTAGGCCTGGGCCAGCAGGAACCACGCCCGCCAGTCCTCCGGCCGCTCCTCCACCTCGGCCCGCCGCCGCTCGAACCACTCGTCGGCGGCCCCCCGCTCGACCCGGCCGGAGGGGCGGCGCGGCAGCTCCGAGGTGTCGGGCAGGCCGCCCTCCGCGTCGAGCTGCCGCGCCATCCGCTCCGTGGTGAAGCCGAACCGCAGGTTCGCCCACAGGATCCACGCCCCGACCAGCGGCAGCACCAGCACGCCGACGCCGAGCCCGATCCCGACCGGGTCGCCGGTGCCCAGCAGCAGCACCGCCCGGCCGCCGAGCAGCACGAAGTACACCGCCAGCGCGGCGGCGATCAGGAACGCGGCGGTCCGGGTGGTGATCCTCACGGGAGCCGGGACCTCACAGGTCCATGTACTCGGCGAGCCCGACCGCGAGGCCGGGGCGCCCCACGACCGACCGCACGCCCAGCAGCACGCCCGGCATGAACGACTTGCGGTCCATCGAGTCGTGCCGCAGCGTCAGCGTCTCGCCCTCCGTGCCGAACACGACCTCCTGGTGCGCGATCAGCCCGGACAGCCGCAGCGAGTGCACCCGCACGTCGCCCACCACCGCGCCGCGCGCGCCGGGCGCCTCCTGCTCCGTCGCGTCCGGCATCGGGCCGAGCCCCGCCGCTTGGCGGGCCTGCGAGATCAGCCGGGCGGTGTGCGCGGCCGTGCCCGAGGGCGCGTCCACCTTGCGCGGGTGGTGCAGCTCGATCACCTCGACCGAGTCGTAGTACGGCGCGGCCAGCTCGGCGAACCGCATGGACAGCACCGCGCCGATGGCGAAGTTCGGCGCGATCAGCACGCCCAGCTCCGGCTTCGACCCCAGCCACTCGCCGACCGCGGCCAGCCGCCGGGTGTCGAACCCGGAGGTGCCCACGACCGCGTGGATGTCGTGGTCCACGCAGAACCGGAGGTTGTCCATCACCACGTCGGGGTTGGTGAAGTCGACCACGACCCGGGCGCCCGCGTCGGCCAGGCCGGACAGCGGGTCGCCGGCGTCGACCGCCGCGACGACCTCCAGGTCCGGCGCGGCCTCGACCGCCCGGACCACCTCGGCGCCCATCCGGCCGCGCGCACCGATGACGCCCACGCGGAGGGGTTCCGACGAAGAGCCGCTCACGGGGTCGGGCGAAGGCTGAGCAGTCAAGAGATCACCTCGTGCACCTGGGTCGGAAGGTCGTCGGCGTGAGCGTAGGGGCCGACCACGGCGGCGGCGACGGGGCGGCGCAGCAGGTCCCGCGCCAGCGCCGCCACGTCCTCCGCGGTGACCGCGTCGATGCGGGCCAGGGTCTGCTCCACCGACAGGTGGTCGCCGTAGTTCAGCTCGCCCTTGCCGATGCGCGACATGCGCGAGCTGGTGTCCTCCAGGCCCAGCACGAGCCCGCCGCGCAGCTGGCCCTTGCCCCGGGCCACCTCCGCGTCCGACAGCCCGTCGCGCGCCACGCCGGTCAGCACGTCGCGCACCACGCCCGCCACGTCGCCGAGCCGGTCCGGCTGGCAGCCCGCGTACACCGACAGCGTCCCCGCGTCCGCGTACAGGCCCACCGACGAGTACACCTGGTAGGCCAGGCCGCGCCGCTCCCGGACTTCCTGGAACAGCCGCGAACTCATCCCGCCGCCCAGCGCCGCGTTGAGCACGTTCAGCGCGAACCGGCGCTCGTCGTGCCGGTCCAGCGCCCGCACGCCCAGCATCAGGTGCGCCTGCTCGGTGTCGTCGCTGTGCAGCACCAACCGGCGCGACGACGGGATGCGGGCGCGGCCCGCGCGCGGCGCGACGGGCGTGCCCACCCGGTCCAGCCGGGCGCCGAGCCGCTTGCGCACCAGGCGCAGCACCTGCGCGTGGTCGACGTTGCCCGCCACCGCGAGCACCATCCGCGGCAGCGCGTAGCGCCGCTTGTAGAACCCGAACAGCGCGTCGCGCTCCATCGCGCCGATCGACTCCTCGGTGCCCAGCACCGGGCGGCCCAGCGCGTGCTCGCCCAGCAGGGCGTCGAGGAACGCGTCGTGCAGCAGGTCCTCGGGGTCGTCGTCGCGCATGGCGATCTCTTCCAGCACCACGCCGCGCTCGGTCTCGAAGTCGCGCGGCTCGCACAGCGCCTCGAACACCACGTCGCACACCAGGTCCACGGCCAGCGGCAGGTCCTCGTCCAGGACGTGCGCGTAGTAGCAGGTGTGCTCCTTGGCGGTGAACGCGTTCAGCTCGCCGCCCACCGCGTCGATCTCCTCCGCGATGGCCGCCGCGGTGCGGTTCGCGGTGCCCTTGAACAGCAGGTGCTCCAGGTAGTGGGCGGCGCCCGCGACCTCGGCGCGCTCGTCGCGCGACCCGACCTGCACCCACAGGCCCACCGACGCCGACCGCACGCCCGGCACGCGCTCGGTGATGACCCGCAGCCCGGACGGCAGCAGGGTGCGGCGCACCGCCACACCGCCGTCGCCGCGCTCCAGGCTCACCGTCGTGCCCGGCTTCTGGAGGTGCCCGGGACGCCTCCCAAGCGGACGGCCGCGGGTGCTCGGAGCACCCGCGGCCGTCCCGTCGACGCTCGTCGTCACTGGGCGGGAGCCTCCGCCGGAGCGGCGTCCTGCGCGGGGTTGTCGGCCGCGGGGGCGTCGGCCGCGGGGGCGTCCGCCTGGGCGGCGTCCGCGTCCTCGTTGACCAGCACCAGGCTGATCTTGCCGCGCTGGTCGATGTCCGCGATCTCCACGCGGAGCTTGTCGCCGACCTTGACGACGTCCTCGACCTTGCCGATGCGCTTGCCGTTGCCCAGCTTGGAGATGTGGATCAGGCCGTCCTTGCCCGGCAGCAGGGACACGAACGCGCCGAACGCCGCGGTCTTCACCACGGTGCCCAGGAAGCGCTCGCCCACCTTCGGCAGCTGCGGGTTCGCGATCGCGTTGATCATGCCGATCGCGGCCTCGGCGGACGGGCCGTCGGCCGCGCCCACGTAGATCGTGCCGTCGTCCTCGATGGAGATGTCGGCGCCGGTCTGCTCGGTGATCGAGTTGATCATCTTGCCCTTGGGCCCGATGACCTCGCCGATCTTGTCGGTCGGGATCTTCACCGAGGTCACGCGCGGCGCGAACGGGCTCATCTCGTCCGGGCGGTCGATGGCCTCGGCCATGACCTCCAGGATGGTCAGGCGCGCGTCGCGGGCCTGGTTCAGGGCGCCGGCCAGCACGTCGGACGGGATGCCGTCGAGCTTGGTGTCGAGCTGGAGCGCGGTCACGAACTCCTTGGTGCCGGCGACCTTGAAGTCCATGTCGCCGAACGCGTCCTCCGCGCCCAGGATGTCGGTCAGCGCCACGTACTCGGTCTTGCCGTCGACCTCGTCGGAGACCAGGCCCATGGCGATGCCCGACACCGGCGCCTTCAGCGGCACGCCCGCGTTCAGCAGCGACATCGTGGACGCGCAGACCGAGCCCATCGAGGTCGAGCCGTTCGAGCCCAGGGCCTCGGAGACCTGGCGGATCGCGTACGGGAACTCGTCGCGCTTGGGCAGCACGGGCATCAGCGCCCGCTCGGCCAGCGCGCCGTGGCCGATCTCGCGGCGCTTGGGCGAGCCCACGCGACCGGTCTCACCGGTGGAGAACGGCGGGAAGTTGTAGTGGTGCAGGTAGCGCTTGTGCGTCTCCGGCGACAGCGAGTCGATCTGCTGCTCCATGCGCAGCATGTTCAGCGTGGTGACACCCAGGATCTGGGTCTCGCCGCGCTCGAACAGCGCCGAGCCGTGCGCCCGCGGGATCAGCTCGACCTCGGCGGACAGCGAGCGGATCTCGGTCAGGCCGCGGCCGTCGATGCGCACCTTGTCGCGCAGGATGCGCTGGCGCACCAGCTTCTTGGTCAGCGAGCGGAACGCCGCGCCGACCTCCTTCTCGCGACCCTCGAACCGCTCGGCCAGCTTCTCCAGCACCGACGCCTTGAGCTCGTCGATGCGGCCCTCGCGGTCCTGCTTGCCCGCGATGGTCATCGCCTGGGCCAGCTCGCCCGACGCGGCCTGCTCGACGGCCTCGAAGGCGTCGGGCTGGTAGGCCGGGTAGGTCGGGAACTCGCCGGTGGCCTTCGCGGCGACCTGCGCCAGCTGGGCCTGCGCGTCGCACAGCGCCTTGATGAACGGCTTGGACGCCTCCAGACCGGCGGCCACCACCTCCTCGGTGGGGGCGGGCGCGCCCTCGCCGACCAGGTCGATCACGTTCTCGGTGGCCTCGGCCTCGACCATCATGATCGCGACGTCGTCACCGACCACGCGACCGGCGACGACCATGTCGAACACGGCCTTCTCCAGCTGCTCGTGGGTCGGGAACGCCACCCACTGGCCCTCGATCAGCGCCACCCGGACGCCGCCGATGGGACCGGAGAACGGCAGGCCCGCGAGCTGCGTCGACGCGGACGCGGCGTTGATCGCCACCACGTCGTACAGGTCGGCCGGGTTCAGGCTCATCACCGTGATGACGACCTGGATCTCGTTGCGCAGACCGTCCACGAAGGACGGGCGCAGCGGCCGGTCGATCAGGCGGCAGGTCAGGATCGCGTCGGTCGACGGGCGACCCTCGCGGCGGAAGAACGAGCCGGGGATGCGGCCCGCGGCGTACATGCGCTCCTCGACGTCCACCGTGAGGGGGAAGAAGTCGAAGTGCTCCTTGGGGTGCTTCGAGGCCGTCGTGGCCGACAGCAGCATGGTCTCGTCGTCCAGGTAGGCGACGACGCTGCCGGCGGCCTGGCGGGCCAGCCGGCCGGTCTCGAAGCGGATGGTGCGCGTGCCGAACCGACCGTTGTCGATCACGGCTGAAGTCTCGTGGACCTCGGTGTCCGTCATGTGTGGAACTCCTCGTCAGTGCATTCGGGCCGCAGCGCGCCCGGGCGCGGGTCGCGGTCCTGACGAGGCCGGTCTTCGATCGAAGTCCCCTGGTCTTGCCGCCAGAGGGCCACTACCGAGGACCGGCGAACAGTCGTCCCGTGCGCCGCGCGTGCGTCCCTGGTGTTGTTTTCAGTAAGCCGAAGGGGGAGTGATCGTCGTGATCACTCCCCCTCGGCGCGTCTCACCTGCGCAGACCGAGCCGACCGATCAGGTCGCGGTAGCGCTGGATGTCCACCTTCTGGAGGTAGTTGAGCAGCCGGCGGCGACGGCCGACCAGCAGCAGCAGACCACGACGGGAGTGGTGGTCGTGCTTGTGCTTCTTGAGGTGCTCCGTCAGGTCGGCGATCCGCTTGCTCAGCAGCGCGACCTGCGCCTCGGCGGAGCCGGTGTCCGTGTCGTGGACGCCGTACTCGGCGAGGATGGTCTTCTTCTCCTGGGTGGTCAGTGCCACGTTCTTGGTACTCCTAGCTGTTGTTTTCCGTTCCGTGGGGCCCCGTCTGCACGGGGTAGTCGGTGCCGGCCGCCACGGACCGCAGCCGGACCCAACTGTCGAGGTTACCAGCAGTCGCGGGCTGCTACTCGTTTGGCGTGGTCAAGGGCACCCGGTCGAGGACGGTGTAGCCCGCGCCGGGACGGCTGAGCACCAGCGCCACCTCGGTCGCGGTCCACTCCCGACCGGTGAAGTCCACGTGCGGCAGCGGCGCGCCGCGCGCCACCGTCAGATGTGGACGCCAGTCCTCCCGCACCCCGGCCGCGGCCCGGCCCAGCGCGGCCGGCGCCGCTCCCTCCACCCCGATCCACAGGACCTGGCGGAAGTGCCCGCTGCCGCGCAACCTCAGCACGGGCGCGGCCACGCCCTCCAGGCCGGCGAGCTGCTCGGCGGGCTCGGCGGACGCGGAGGGCTCGATGTCGCCGAAGAAGCCGACCGTGACGTGCCAGCGCCGCGGGTCGACCCAGCGCAACCGCGGGTGGGCCCGCCGGACCGGGCGCAGGGCCGCGTGCAGCTCGGCCACCACGTCCTCGGGCGGGAACAGGGCGGTGAACAGGCTCAACGGTCGCGGGCCGGTTCCTTCGCCACCCGGCGCAGCAGCTCGGCCAGCGCGGGGAAGTCCTCGCCCAGCACGTCGGCCGCCTGGGACAGCTCGCCGCGCTCGGCGACGGTCCGCAGGTACGGGAACACGACCGCCTCGGCGTCGGCGACGTTCACCGGCAGCGAGTCGCGGCTCACCGTCGGCTTGGAATCGCGGACCTCGTCGAGCGCCCGCTGGAGCGCCTCGGGCGCGCCGGTCGCCACGTCCGGGGTGAGGACCTTGCGCTCCAGCATGATCATCCGGGCGAGGACGGACGGGTTGCCGATCTTGGCGCGCCGCCCGCTCATCACCTGGCTCAGCATGGGCGCGCTGATCCCCAGGACGTCGGCGAGCTGGGCCTGCGAGACGTTGAACGCGACCACCAACCGGCGCACCCGGTCACCCAGGGGTTCCCCGTACCACTCGCGCTGGAGCGCGAGGTTGCGCTGGACGATCTTGTGGTCCTCCACCGGCGCCCTCTCCTAGCCCGCTCGAACTGCCGAGCATCTTGCCAGGCCGGCGGCCCGCGCAAGAGCGGATCCACTCACGTGGCCCACCTCGTCACGCGCCGTCCCCGGTCGACAGCAGATCGCGGGTGGCGGCCACGTCGCGGTGCATCTGCTCCAGCAGCGCCTCGACGGTGTCGAACTTCTCCATGCCGCGCAGGCGGTGCGCGAAGTCCAGGGCCACGCGCTTGCCGTAGAAGTCCTCGTCCACGTCGAGCACGTACGCCTCGACCCGCCGCTCGCGACCCGAGAACGTCGGGTTCGTGCCCACGCTCACCGCCGCCTTGAGGCGCCGGCCGTCGCCGTCGACGAACCAGCAGGCGTACACGCCGTCCGCGGGCACGGCGGCGAAGCGGGCGGTGGACAGGTTCGCGGTGGGGAAGCCCAGGTCCTTGCCCCGGCCGTCGCCGCGCACCACGATGCCCTCCAGCCGGTGCGGGCGGCCGAGCGCGTGGGCGGCCGCGGCCACGTCGCCCGCGTCGATGCACGCCCGGATGTAGGTCGACGAGTACGTGACGCCGTCATCCGTCACCAGGTCCGCCCCCTCCGTCACGAAGCCGAACCGCGTGCCCAGCTCCCGCAGCAGCCCCACGTTGCCCGCGGCCCGGTGGCCGAAGGTGAAGTTCTCGCCCACCACCACGGCGGCCGCGTGGAGCCGGTCGACGAGCACCTCGTGGGCGAACTCGTCGGCGGGCATCCGGGACAGCTCGGGGGTGAACGGGATGACGCAGAAGACGTCCACGCCCAGGCCCTCGACCAGCTCGGCGCGGCGGTGCAGGCCGGTGAGCTGGGCGGGGTGGCTGCCCGGTCGGACCACCTCGGCCGGGTGCGGGTCGAAGGTGATCAGCACGGCGGGCACCCGCTTCTCGGCGGCCAGCCCGACGGCGCGGCCGATCAGCGCCTGGTGCCCCCGGTGCACCCCGTCGAACACACCGATGGTCACGACGCAGCGGCCCCAGCCGCCCGGTCGGTGGTCCAGCCCTCGCCAGCGTTGCACGCGGGCAAGCCTAGATGGGCGTGCTCGACCGCCGTCGGTCGCGTGCGCCCACCGGCGGGCCGGTCCTCACCTGCCGGGGTTGACGTCCCGCCCGGCCTGGTAGACCGTGCCGCCGTCGCGGGCGATCGCGGTCTGGTCGATCGTGGTGGGCGAGTTGACGGTGACCGAGCCGAGGCTGCCCGCCTGCACCACGCCGCCGTGCACGGTGCCGTTGACGCTGTTGTGCACGGTGGGGTGCGGCCGGGCCGGGTGCTCGGGCGACCGGTGGCCCTGCACCCGCATCGCCACGACCACGCCCAGCGCGGTGAGCAGCACCACCACCACCCACGCCCAGGGGTTCGCGCCCCAGTCCGTGGCCACGTTGATCGCCACGCCGGTGGCCGACGCCACCACGCCGGCCGCGGCCGGCCAGACCCATCTCGCCATGCGTCCACGGTAGGCCCAGTCGGCGCGGGCGCGTACCCACTACGGGGTCATCCGGTGGTGTCGCGGCGCCACCTCGGCCGGCGGCGCCGCGGCTCAGCCGGCGGGCGTGAGCACCACCAGCGGCTTGGCGATCGGGCCCTCGTCCTTGGCCAGCGCCACCACGTGCCCGTCCGGCCCGAAGATGCCGTACGTGCCGGTCAGGCCACCCGCCGGCAGGCGGCGGCCGTGCGAGAGGGCCACCACCTCGCGGGGCTCGATCTCGCGGCGGGGGAACGCGGTCGCCACGGCGGCGTCCAGGTCCAGGGACAGGCCGGGCGACTCCTCCAGCTGCTCCAAAGTCCGGGCCGCGCGCAGGTCGAACGGGCCGACGCGGGTGCGCCGCAGGTTCGCCAGGTGGCCGCCGACGCCCAGCTCCGCGCCCAGGTCGCGGGCCAGCGCCCGCACGTAGGTGCCGGACGAGCACTCGATCATCACGTCCAGCTCGGTCGCGCCCTCCTCGCGGCGGAGCGACAGCACGTCGAACCGGTGCACGGTCACCGGCCGCGCCGGCAGCTCCACGACCTCGCCGCTGCGCACCCGCGCGTACGCCCGCTTGCCGTCGACCTTGACCGCGCTCACCGCGCTGGGCACCTGCTGGATCGGACCGGTCAGGCGGGCGACCCCGGCGCGGATCGCGTCCTCGGGCACGTCCGAGGCGTCGGCGGCGGCGATCACCTCGCCCTCGGCGTCGTCGGTGGTCGTGCTCGCGCCGAGGCGGATGGTCGACAGGTACGCCTTGCTGTCGAGCGCCAGGTGGCCCAGCAGCTTCGTGGCCCGCTCGATGCCCAGCACCAGCACGCCGGTGGCCATCGGGTCGAGCGTGCCCGCGTGCCCGACCTTCCTGGTGCCGAGGATGCGGCGGACCCGGGCCACCACGTCGTGCGAGGTCATGCCGGAGGGCTTGTCCACGACGACGAGGCCGGGCTGGACTGGGGTGCGAGTTGAGGCTGCGGACACGACCGAGCATCTTAGGCGTCGGCCAGCACGTCCCAGCGACGGCGACGCACTTCCACCGGCACGGCCTCGCCCCGCTCCAGCGCGGCCAGCACCGCGCCCCGCGCCCGGCGCCACCACGCGACCGTGCGCCACACGCCCAGCAGCAGCACCGCCACCACGGACAGGAACGCGACCCGGTAGGCCTGCGGCGCGGGCAGGACCGGCTCCACGACGTCCAGCAGGACGCCCACCACCAGCGCGGTGAACGTGATCGCGGCGAACCCGCCCACGTTGGCCACGCCCGTCGCCGTGCTCACCCGGTGCAGCGGGTTGTAGTCGCGCACCAGGGCGAACGCCACGCCGGACACCGGGTTGCCGAGCGCCAGCACCGCGAACAGCGCGTACAGGACCGGTGCCGGCAGCACACCGCCCGGCCAGCCCAGCAGCACCGCCCAGCAGACCACGACCACGGCCAGGTAGCCGCCGACGATCGGCATCCGCCACGCCGGGCGGCTGCTGATCACCGCGCCCATCACCGGCCCGGTGACCACGGCCACCAGCACCAGCGTGCTGAGCACCGCCGACGCGGCGGGCCGCGACAGGCCCTGCGCCTCCACCAGGTACGGGAAGCCCCACAGCAGGCTGAGCAGCGCGGGCGTGAACATCGAGGTGAAGTGCACCCAGAAGCCCAGGCGCGTGCTGGGTTCCCGCCAGGCCGACGCGACCCGCGCGCCCAGCGCGCGCAGCGGCACGGGCTCGGGCGCCGGCTGCGGCACGCCGTCGGGCACGTCCCGCACCCGCCAGGCGACCACGCCCGCGTACGCGGCGGTCGCGACGCCCGCGACCAGGAAGGTGACCGTCCACCCGGAGTTCTGGAGCAGCAGCGTCAGCGGCACCGTGGCCACGAGGTTGCCCGCGCCGCCGAGCGCGGCCGACAGGGTCATCACCACGGCGTAGCGGCGCGGCGGGAAGTGCGCGGCGGCCAGGCGCAGCACGCTGATCCACGTCATGGCGTCGCCGACGCCCAGCACGGCGCGGGCGGCCAGGCCCAGCGGGTAGGAGTCGGCGAGCGCGAAGAGGGTTTGGCCGGCGCCCATGAGCAGGCCGGCGGCGGTGAGCACGCGGCGCGGGCCGAAGCGGTCCACCAGCAGACCGGTGGGGATCTGCATGAGCGCGTACAGGCCGATCTGGAGCACGGTGAACGTGCCGAGGGCGGCCGGGCCGACGGAGAAGCGGTCACCGGCCTCCAGGCTGGCCACGCCCAGCGAGGTGCGGTGGAACAGGGCGGCGACGTAGACGGCGACGGCGGTGGACCAGATCAGCCACGCTTGCTTGGTGGCGCGATCGACCGGCAAGGTGGAGCTCCTCGACTCGGTGCGGCGGCACTCCCAGTATCGAGAAACAGTTGCCTTGTGTTAACGATTCCGCGGCGTGCCCCTCACCACACCTGTTTCACCAGGTCGTGCCCACCCGGGCCCACTCCCCCGACCGCGTGCGCGCCAGGAGCAGCACCAGGCGCAGGAGCATGAACCCCGTCAGCCCGCTCCAGATGCCGACCAGGCCCCAGCCGAACGCGTGCGACGCCCAGATCAGCGGCAGGAAGCCGATCGCGGCCGCCGCCAGGGTCGCGGTGCGCAGGAACCTCGCGTCACCCGCGCCGAGCAGGACGCCGTCCAGGGCGAACACCACCCCCGCCACCGGTTGCAGCGCGACGAAGAACCACCAGGCGTGCGGGATCTCGTCCAGCACGGCCCGGTCGCCGGTGAACACCAGCGGCAGCGGACCGGACAGCGCCGCGAAGACCGCGCCCAGGAACACGCCGAAGACCAGGCCGTAGCCGGTGACCTGCCAGGCGAACCGGCGGGCCTGCTCGCGCCTGCCCGCGCCCAGCGCCGCGCCGACGATCGACTGGGCGGCGATGGCCAGCGAGTCCAGCACGAGCGCCAGGAACGTCCACAGCTGGAGCACGACCTGGTGCGCGCCGACCGCGCCGACCGACGTGCGGGCGGCCACCGACGCGGCGGACAGGAAGCAGGCCTGGAACGCGAGGCTGCGCAGCACCAGGTCGCGCCCCATGCCCAGCTGCGCCCGCATCCGCCGCGGGTCGGGCCCGAGCGGGACCCCCTCGGCCCGCAACGCCCTGCCGAACAGCCCGGCGGACAGCACCTGCGCGATCACGTTGGCGACGGCCGAACCCTCCAGCCCCCACCCCGCGACGTGCACCAGGACGGGGCACAGCACGGCCGAGATGCCGTTGCCGACCAGCACGTAGCGCAGCGGCCGGCCGGTGTCCTGCACCCCGCGCATCCACCCGTTGCCGGCCATCGTGACCAGCACGAACGGCGCGCCGAACAGGGCGATGCGCAGCCAGGCCACCGCGTTGTCGGCCACCTCGCCGGGCCCCGCGAGCAACCGCGCCGCGGGCCCCGCCAGCAGCTGGCCCAGCACGATCACCAGGGCCCCGACCGCCAACGCGAGCCAGGTGGCCTGCACCCCCTCCTCGACGGCCTCCGCCCGCCTGCCCGCACCGAACAACCGGGAGGCCCGCGCCGTGGTCCCGTACGACAGGAAGGTCAACTGGGTGGCGACCTGCGTGAACAGCACACCGCCCAACGCCAGCCCGGCCAGCGCCACCGCTCCGTAATGCCCGACCACCGCCGTGTCCACCAACACGTACAGCGGCTCGGCCGCCAACACCACCAACGCCGGCGCGGCCAACCCGACCACCCGCCGAGCCGGCACCCGCTCCTCCACCGCCCACCTCCACGCTCATCGACCGGTCGGTTCGCGGTGTCCGACCGGAGGACACGCAACACCGGACCGGAGGACACGCCGAGAACCCGGCGTGTCCTCCGGTCAGACATCGCGTGTCCTCCGGTCAGGCACCGCGAGTCGCGCGTTCGGAACCCGTGACCGAGGCCAGGGCGGTGTGGAGGGTGGTGAGGACCTCGTCGGCCGAGCCGGTGGCGGTGAAGCCGGCGGCCAGGCGGTGGCCGCCGCCGCCCAGGCGGCGCGCCACCTCGCTGACGTCGACGCGGGAGACCGCGCGCAGCGAGACGGACCAGGCGGAGGGGCGCAACTCCTTCAGGACCGCCGCCACCTCGGCCTCCCGCGCCGTGCGCACCAGGTCGACCACGCTCTCGACCTCCTCCGGGCGCAGGCCGGCGGCGTCCTCCAGGGTGACCACCGCGTGCACCAGGCCCAGGCCGCCGGCCGCGGCGCGGTCCAGGCGCGCCCGGTCGAGCACCTTGGCCAGCATCGCGAGATACCCGAACGGGTGAGAGTCCATCAGGGGGCGGGCGACGGCCTCGGCGTCCACGCCGGCCGCCAGCAGGCGGGCGGCCACCTCGTGCGTGGCCGACGAAGCGTTCCGGAACGAACGGGTATCGGTGACCAGGCCCGCGTAGATGCACCTGGCCACCGGCTCGTCCAGCTCCACGCCCAGCTCGTCCAGCAGCCGCAGCACGACGATCGCCGTCGCCTCGGCCCGCTCGTCGACCACGTTCACGTGCCCGAACCGCGGGTTCGACACGTGGTGGTCCAGCACCACGACCACACCGGCGGTGGACACCCGGTCGCCCAACGGCCCGAGCCGCCCGACGCTGCCCGCGTCCAGCGCCACCAGCACCGGCGGCGCGGCGGGCACCTCGGCGGCCGGCACCAGCAGCCCGGCCACGTCCAGCGCCCGCAACGTCTCCGGCACCTCGTCCGGCGCGCCGAACGACACCCGGACCACCGCCCCGCGCCGGTGCAGGACCAGCCCGAGGGCCAGGGCGCTGCCCAACGCGTCCGCGTCGGGGTTCACGTGCGCCAGCAGCGTGACGTCGGTGGCGGTGGACAGGACGCGGGCGGCCGCCGACAGGTCGGCGGACAGGTCGGTGGCGGTGGCGCTCAGGTCGTTGGACACACCCGGAACGCTAGTCCGCGTCCTCGTCCTCGCGCGGCGGCTTGTACGGGTCGGCCTCGCCCGCGGGCTCGGCCCCCGACGCGATGCGCGCCACCTCGGCGTCCGCCTCCCGCGCCTTGGCCAGCAGCTCGTCCATCCGCCGCGCCTCGTCCGGCACGGTGTCGGTCACGAACGTCAGGGTCGGCGTGAACCGCACCCCGGTCTGCTGGCCGACCATGGTGCGCAGCACGCCCTTGGCCTTCTCCAGCGCCGCCGCCGCGCCCGCGAAGTCGGGCTCGACGTCCAGCTTCTCCCCGAGGACGGTGTAGTAGACCGTCGCGTCGTGCAGGTCACCGGTCACCCTGGTGTCGGTGATGGTGACCCGGGCCAGCCTCGGGTCCTTCACCTCGTGCTCCAGGGCGGAGGCCACGATCTGCGAGATCCGCTTGGACAGCTTGCGAGCCCGTGCCTGGTCGGCCACGGCGCTCCCCTCCTCTTCCTACTCGTCCTCCGGCCCGACCAGCCTGTGGCGGGCGGAGAGCAGCTCCAATTCGGGGCGTCCGGCCACGAGTCGCTCGCAGGCGACCAGGACGTCCCTGACATGCTCGGCGTCCGCCGCGACGGCCGCCACTCCGATCAACGCGCGGCGGTGGAGGTCCAGGTGGCCTGCCTCGGCCACGGACACCTCGAACTTGCGCCGCAGCTCCGCCACGACCGGCTTCACCACGGACCGCTTCTGCTTCAACGAGTGGACGTCACCGAGCAGCACGTCCAGCTCAAGGGCGCCGACGAACAAGGCTGATGATCACCGTGGGTGCTCAGGGGGAGCGGGGCCGCCCACGAGAGGACGGCCCCGCACCACTACCGGGAGACGATCAGGCGCGCGGCTTCTCGCGCATCTCGAACGTCTCGATGACGTCGCCGACCTTCAGGTCGGCGTAGTTGCCGAGCGTCAGACCGCACTCGTAGCCCTCGCGGACCTCGGTCGCGTCGTCCTTGAACCGCTTGAGCGAGCTGATCGGCAGGTTCTCCTGCACGACGTTGTTGTCGCGCAGCAGGCGGGCCCGCGCGTTGCGGCGGATCTCGCCCGACAGCACGAGACAACCGGCGATCGTGCCGACCTTGGAGGACTTGAAGACCTCGCGGATCTCCGCGCGGCCCAGCTGGACCTCCTCGTACTCCGGCTTGAGCATGCCCTTGAGGGCCTGCTCGATCTCGTCGATCGCCTGGTAGATCACCGTGTAGTAGCGGACGTCCACGCCTTCGCGGTTCGCCAGCTCGGTCGCCTTGCCCTCGGCCCGGACGTTGAAGCCCAGGACGATCGCGGAACCGGCGACGGCGAGGTTGATGTCGCCCTCGGTGATGCCACCGACGCCCCGGTGGATGACCCGCAGCTCGACGTCGTCGCCGACCTCGATCTTCATCAGGGCGTCTTCCAGGGCCTCGACGGTGCCCGAGTTGTCACCCTTGATGATCAGCGTGAGCTGGCTGGTCTCCTTCAGCGCGGCGTCCAGGTCCTCCAGGCTGACGCGCTTGCGGCGGGCCGCGTTGAGCGCGTTCCGGGTGCGGGCCTGGCGGCGCTCGGCGATCTGCCGGGCGACGCGGTCCTCGTCGACGACCAGGAAGCTGTCGCCGGCGCCGGGCACCGAGGTGAGGCCGATGACCTGCACCGGGCGCGACGGGGTCGCGACCGTGACGTCCTCGCCGTGCTCGTCCACCATGCGGCGGACGCGGCCGTAGGCGTCACCGGCGACGATCGAGTCGCCCACGCGGAGCGAACCGCGCTGCACCAGCACCGTGGCCACCGGGCCGCGGCCGCGGTCGAGGTGGGCCTCGATCGCGACGCCCTGGGCCTCCATGTCCGGGTTGGCCCGGAGGTCCAGCGAGGCGTCGGCGGTCAGCAGGATCGCCTCCAGCAGGCCGTCGATGTTGATGCCCTGCTTCGCCGAGATGTCCACGAACATGGTGTCGCCGCCGTACTCCTCGGCGACCAGCCCGTACTCGGTGAGCTGCTGGCGGATCTTGGCGGGGTTGGCCCCCTCCTTGTCGATCTTGTTGACCGCGACCACGATCGGCGCGTTGGCCGCCTGGGCGTGGTTGATCGCCTCCACCGTCTGCGGCATCACGCCGTCGTCGGCCGCCACCACGATGACCGCGATGTCGGTCGAGTTCGCGCCGCGGGCACGCATGGCGGTGAACGCCTCGTGACCCGGGGTGTCGATGAAGGTGATGAGGCGCTCGTTGCCTTCCAGCTCCGTGTTGACCTGGTAGGCGCCGATGTGCTGGGTGATGCCACCCGCCTCGCCCTCGGCGACCTTCGCCGTGCGGATCGTGTCGAGCAGGCGCGTCTTGCCGTGGTCGACGTGACCCATGACGGTGACGACCGGCGGGCGGATCTGGAGGTCCTCCTCGTCGCCGGCGTCCTCGCCGTAGGTGATGTCGAACGTGCCGAGCAGCTCGCGGTCCTCCTCCTCGGGGGACACGACCTGGACGACGTAGTTCATCTCGGAGCCGAGCAGCTCCAGGATCTCGTCGGACACCGACTGCGTCGCGGTGACCATCTCGCCGAGGTGGAACAGCACCTGCACCAGCGAGGCCGGGTTGGCGTTGATCTTGTCGGCGAAGTCGGTCAGCGAGGCGCCGCGGGGCAGGCGGATGGTCTCGCCGCTGCCCTTGGGCAGGCGGACGCCACCAACCGACGGCGCCTGCATGTTGTCCATGTACTCCTGGCGCTTCTGGCGCTTGGACTTGCGACCGCGGCGCGCGGGACCACCCGGGCGGCCGAAGGCGCCCGCGGCGCCACCACGACCACCGGGGCCACCGCCACCGGGACGACCGCGGAAGCCGCCGCCGCCACCACCGGCCGGGGCGCCACCGCCACCACCGACGCCGCGGAAGCCGCCGCCACCGCCGCCGCCACCGCCGCCGCCGGGGCGGACGCCGCCACCGCCACGACCGCCGCCGCCACCGCGGCCGCCGCGGAAGCCGCCGCCACCGCCGCCGCCACCGGGACGGCCACCGCCGCCACCGGGACCGCGGCCACCGCCGCCGGGACCGCCACCGGGACGACCGCCACCGCCACCGGGGCGGGGGCCGGCCGGGCGACCGGGCATCATGCCCGGGTTCGGCCGCGGCGGCATGTTGCCGGGGTTCGGGCGCGGGCCGCCGGAACCGGCGGAGCCACCCGGACGGGGACCGGCCGGACGCGAGTCACCCGGACGGGGACCGGTCGGGCGCGGGTCGCCCGGCTTGGGGCCGGACGGGCGCTCGCCGCCGCCACCGGGCGACTGCGGGCGCGGCGACTGCGGGCGCGGCGCGGGTGCGCCACCGCCGACGCCGAACGGGTTGTTGCCCGGACGCGGCGGCCGGGGGCCCTGAGGCTTGGGGGACTGGGGCCGCGGCGGGACCACGGACGGGCCCTGCTGGGCCGCGGGCTGCTGCTGCTGCGGACGCGGGCCGGGACGCGGGCCACCGGGCTTGGACGCCTGCTGCGGAGCGGGCGACTGGGCCGGGGTCTGCGGCGGGGTCTCGGCTGTGGAGGCCTTGGCCGCGGGGGCCGGGGCCTGTGCCGCCGCCTGCGGCTGCGGTGCCGGGGCCTGCGGCTGCGGTGCCGGGGCGGGGGTCGGAGCCGGGGCCTGGGTCGCGGCGGCCGGCTTGGGCGCCGGCGGCTTCGGGGCCTGCGGCTTCGGGCCGGGCACGGGCCGCGGACCGGGGCGGGGGCCGGGCGCGCCGGGGCGCGGGGCCTCGGTGCGGGGCTCCGCGACGCGGTTGTCGGCCGAGCGGTTCTCGGCCGCGGGGGCCTGCGGCTTGGGGGGCGCCGGACGGGCGCCGGACGGCTTCGACTTGCCGTCGTTCTTGGCGTACGCGTCACGCAGACGCCGGGCCACGGGGGCCTCGACGGTGCTGGACGCCGACTTCACGTACTCGCCCTGGTCGGCGAGCTTGGTGAGCAACTCTTTACTCGTGACTCCGAGCTCCTTGGCGAGCTCGTGCACGCGGGCCTTGCCTGCCACTGCACTCCTCTGGCGATGGAGGCCGGCGGCAGTCCCGTCGACCTCGTCTTAACGTCGCGCGTTCATGTCTTCAGCTTCACGGCTGACTCATGACGGGTCGACCTGCTTCCTTGCTTCCTGTCGGTCGCGGGGCGATCCCGCGACCTCCTTCCCCTGTTGCGCCAAGTGCCCGCGCACGCCCTCCACGTCGAGCGGCCCCGGGACCCTGAAGGCCCGCGGGAACGCCCTCCGCTTCTCGGCGTTGCGGAGGCAGTCCGGGTCGGGGTGCAGCCACGCGCCCCGACCGGGCAGCCTACGGCGGGTGTCCGGGACCACGGCCCCGTCCACTACCACCACGCGCAACAGCTCGGAGGGCAACGTCCGAGCGCGGCATCCTACGCACGTGCGAACCGGGCCGATGTGCGTGAAATCCGATCCCCGACGTTGAACCACTGAGAAGTCTATCCCCTGTTGCTTATTCAGCCGAACCGGATGTCGCCGCGCCCGCCGGAGCGGAGCCGCCGGCGTCCGCGTCCGACCGGATGTCGATGCGCCAACCGGTCAGTCGCGCGGCCAGCCGGGCGTTCTGGCCCTCCTTGCCGATGGCGAGGGAGAGCTGGAAGTCCGGCACGACCACGCGCGCCGTCTTGGCGCGCTCGTCGAGCACCCGCACGGACACGACCTTCGCAGGCGAGAGGGCGTTCCCGACGAACGTCGCCGGGTCGTCCGAGTGGTCGATGATATCAATCTTCTCGCCCGCGAGCTCGCTCATGACGTTGCGCACACGGGCGCCCATCGGGCCGATGCAGGCGCCCTTGGCGTTCACGCCGGACACCGTCGAGCGGACCGCGATCTTCGAACGGTGACCTGCCTCACGTGCCACCGCGGGGATCTCCACGGTGCCGTCCGCGATCTCCGGGACCTCCAGCGCGAAGAGCCTGCGCACGAGGTTCGGGTGGGTGCGGGAGAGGGTGATCTGGGGGCCCCGCGCGCCGCGCGAGACGCCCACGACGTAGCACTTGAGGCGCGAGCCGTGCTCGTACGCCTCGCCGGGCACCTGCTCGGCCGGCGGCAGCACGCCCTCGGTGTCGCCGAGCTGGACCACGACCATGCCGCGGGCGTTGGCGCGGGCGTCGCGCTGCACCACGCCGCCGATGATCTCGCCCTCCTTGGCGGAGAACTCGCCGAAGGTGCGCTCGTGCTCGGCGTCGCGCAGGCGCTGGAGGATGACCTGGCGGGCGGTGGTCGCGGCGATGCGGCCGAAGCCCTCCGGCGTGTCGTCCCACTCCTCGGCGACCGTGCCGTCGGGGTTCAGGTCCTGCGCGAGGACGCGGACCACGCCGGTCTTGCGGTCGATCTCCACGCGCGAGTGCGGGTGGTGGCCGTCGGTGTGCTTGTAGGCGGTGAGCAGGGCGGTCTCGATGGCTTCGAGCACCGTGTCGAAGGGGATGTCCTTGTCCCGTTCGATCGCCCTGAGAGCGGCGATGTCGACGTTCACTCCGACTCCTCCTCCGGGGAATGGCCTCCGAGGAGCGCGAGCTCCTCGACCGGCGGCTGCTTGAACTCGACTTCCACGACGGCGCGCTCGATCGAGTCGTACTCGACCCGGCGCAGCTCGCCCTTGACCAGCAGCACGACCCCCGCGTCGTCGGCGTCGCCCACCCGGCCGAACCACTCGACCTGCTCGGGCTGCTTGACCTTGACCAGGCGCAGCCGGTTGCGCTTCCAGTGGCGTGGCCTGGTCAGCGGGCGGTCCGCGCCGGGCGAGGTGACCTCAAGCGTGTACGGGCCGGCGATCAGGTGCTCGTTCGCGTCGAGGGCGGCGGACACGACGCGGCTGGCGCGCGCGACCTCGTCCAGGCCGATCCCCTCGTCGCCGTCGACGACCACCTTGACCAGCCTGCGACGCCCAGCCTGGTTCACGTCGAGCAGTTCCAGGTCGTAGCCGATGGCCTCGACCGCCTCCCGCACGACGGGTGTGAGCTGCGCGGCGAGTTCTCCGCGCGGCGGGCTGGACACGTTGGTGACTCCCTGTTCGTTGCGTGCTTGCGCGTTCGGTGTGCTCGGTGTGCTCGGTGTGCAGAAGGCACGGCAACCCCGGTCGACGCTGCACTCGCCGGCCGTGGTCGCCCAGCGTATCTGGTCCGGGCGGGGTCGCACGTCCCGCGGGCGACGGCGGGTCTCTGGCAGGATCGGGACACGTGATCGGTAGAACCGCGTTCAGCAGGCGAGGCGTGCTGCTGGCGGCGGCCACGGCGCCGCTGGCAGTCGCGTGCACCACACCGCCGCCGCCCCCGCCGCCGCCGGACGTCCTGGAGGAGCTCGTCAGGTCGGCCCTGTCGGACGCCGCCCTGGCCACGGCCGTCGGCGCGCCGGAGACCGCCGCGGCGCGGACCGAGCACGCCGACCGGTTGCGGGCGGAGGTCGAACGCGCCACGCCGCGCGTGCCGGGCTCGTCCGCGCCGCCCTCGGCGCCGCCGTCCGTCGCGCCGCCCGCGGGCGGCACGCGGGAGGGCCTGGTGACGGCGCTGCGGTCGGCGCAGGAGCAGGCGGCGGGCCTGGTGGCGTCGGTGCCGACGTACCGGGTGGGGTTGGTGGCCGCGGTGGCGGCCGGGTGCGCGAGCCTGGTGGAGGGGTTGTCGTGAGCGTGGAGGCGGTGCAGGGCGCCCTGGGCGCCGAGCACGCGGCGGTGTGGACGTACGGGCTGGTCAGCGCGTTCATCTCGCAGCAGGCGGCGGCGGTGGCGGAGGGCGCGAACGCCCACCGGGCCCGCCGGGACGCCACGGAGCGCCGGCTGCGCGACCAGGGCGTCACCCCGAACCCGCCCGCGCCGGCCTACCTGCCGCCGCAGCCGGTGGACAGCGCGGCGTCGGCGATCGCGGCGCTCATCGCGGTCGAGACGGACGCCTGCGTGGCGTGGCGGGGCGTGCTGGAGCGCACCGAGGACGCGGGCCTGCGCACCTCGGCCCTGGACGCCCTGACCACGGCGGCGGTCCGGGCCACCCGCTGGCGCAGGGCCGCCGGCCTTACCCCCCTGTCCATCACCTTCCCGGGCACCGCCGTCGGTTGACCCCGCGCGAGTCGTACGTCCAGACCTCGCGTGTCGTACGTCCAGGACCCCCGAGTTGAGCGTTCAGGTGACCTGAACGCTCA
>NZ_BAAAKE010000002.1:362426-577611 GCF_039527585.1 Saccharothrix xinjiangensis
CACACATCAACTCCTTGGCTCACAGAACGACATGGCTACGATCCGACTTCCTGAACGCTCAACTCGGGGGTCCTGGGCGTTGAACTCAAGGGGCCTGGACGTACGACACGCGAGACCTGGAGGTACGACTCGCGCGGGTCAGGAGAGGTCCGCGGTCAGGCGCAGGGCGTCGAAGCTGATCTTCTTCATCAGGTGGTTGTGCTCGGCCTCGTTGGGGCCGTGCTTCGCGGTGTCCGACTCGATGATGACCACTTCGCGGTCGCGCTGGTCGGAGGCGTAGCCGCCGTTGCCCAGGGTGGTCATGCCGGGCACCTGGACCGCGCCGTCCTTGATCAGGTCGTTCACGTTGCCGGTGCCGTTGCGGTTGGTCAGGTCCTTGAGTTCGGCGGCGTCCTCCGCCGTCTTCATGCGGACCACTGACACGGACGTGTAAACGGTCACCCCGTCGGGGGTGGTGGTCGTGTACAGGCCGCGAGTCAGCTGCTGGCACGGCGTGTTCGTCAGGAACGTCCTGGTGTCCCCGTACGCGTGGGACGCGCAGTCGCTGTCCCGCAGCGGCTCCGGCACCTGGGGTGACTTCGTGAAGGCGAACTGGCCGGCGGGCGTCGACGTCGTGGTCGGCGTCGTCGTGGTCTCCCCGTCCGGCCTCACCAACAGCCACACCAGGCCCGACAGCACCGCCACGCCGAGCAGCCCCACCCCCTTGAGCACGAGGCCGCGCCGACTGCGGTTCGGCGGGGGTGGCGGGGGCGGAGCGGTGCTCATCAGGGAGTCCAGCTGCCCGATCTCGGCGCGCCACAGCGGCGCGGTGTCCGAGGGCCGGATCGGCTGGATCCGCTGCGTCACCTCTTCAGGTGATTCGGGAGGAACCGACACAAAGACCCACGGTAACGGAAGCCGCTCAGCGCAGCGCTTCGAGCACCAGTTCGACGTCGGCCGCCGCGTTGTACAGGTGGAACGCCAGCCGGATCCGTCCCGCCCGCACGCCGGACCGCACGCCCGCCGCCGCCAGCCGGTCCACCGCCGCGGCGGGCAGGTCCAGCGACACGATCGCGCTCCCGCGCGCCGGCAGGCCCAGCCCGACCAGCAGGGAGTCGGCCAGCCCGACGGCGTGGTCGCGCACGGCGGCCAGGTCCAGCGACGCCAGGTACGGCAGCGACACCGCCGCCCCGACCTGCGACAGCCACACCGGCGACAGGTCGAGCCGGCGCGCGTCCGGCGCGAGCCGCAGCGGCAGCCCGTAGACCGTGTTCCACGGCTCGTCACCGGCGTACCAGTTCGCCGCCGCCGGCACGGTCCGCTCCAGCGCGCCCGGCGAGCACGCCAGCCACGCGCACCCGCGCGGCGACATCAGGAACTTGTAGCCGACGCCCACCACCCAGTCCGCCCACCCGAGGTCCAGCGGCAGCCACCCGACGGCCTGCGAGGCGTCCAGCAGCACCGGCGCCCCGGCCGCGCGCAGCCCCTCCAGGTCGACGAGCCGCCCGTCCGCCGACTGCGCCACGCTCACCGCGACCAGGTCGTGCCCGCCGGCGGCGGCCGGCACCTCCTCCAGGTCCACCTCCACCACCCGCAGCCCCCGGGCCGCGAACGGGAAGGTCAGGCTGGTGAACTCGCCGCGCGCCACCAGCACCGACGAGCCCTCGGGCAGGGACGCCGCGACCAGCGACACCAGCTGCGACGCCGAGGCGCCCGCGGCCACGCGCTCCGCGGGCACGCCGACCAGCCGGCCGAACGCCTCCCGCGCCACCGCGACCGACGCGTCCGTGGCGCCGGGCCCGTCCTGCCCGCTCGCCCACCGCGCCGCGGCGGCGGTCACGGCTTCGGCGGTCGGCGTGGGCGGCACGCCGGTGCTCGCGGTGTTCAGGTAGCCGGAGGGGACGTCGAAGGTCGTGCCGAACGCTGAGCGCATGGGGTCATCACACCGCCCGCAGCGCCCCGCCGTCCAAGGACTTCTTGCGCCGGGCGTAGACCTGCTTGCGGGTGCGGGCGACCACCTCGCCGGTCGCGTCCACCACGTCGGCGGTGAACCACACCAGCGCCTTGCCGCCGTCCGCCGCCAGCGACCTGACCTCGTCCACCTGCTCCCCGGTCAGCCGGAACTCCGCGTGCACGGTGCCGCGCCCGGGTTTGACGAACTCGATCTCGCCGGCCTTGTCCCACACGACGTGGTCGCGCCTCAGGTGGTGCAGCAGCAGGAGCATCCAGAACGGGTCGGTCATCGCGAACAGCGAACCGCCGAAGTGGGTGCCCACGTAGTTGCGGTTCCACGGCCGCAGCCGCAGCCGCACCTTCGCGTAGCGGTAGTCGTCGGACAGCTCGACCACGCGGATGCCCGCGAACAGGAACGGCGGCCACAGGTTCATGCCGAGGCGGAGACGCGATGCCTTCATGCGCGAGATGTTACCCATGGGTAATTTCAGTGCAGGGTGATGACGTTCCGGTTCACCCTCGCCGCCGCGTCCGAGCACAGGAACGCGATCACGCCCGCCGGGTCCTCGGGCTGCGACACGTCGTGCGCGGCGCGCACCGCGTCGTTCACCCAACCGGTGTCGACGACCCCCGGCTTGACCACGTTCGCCGTGACGCCGTGCGGCCACAGCTCGTGCGCCGCCGCCAGGGTGTAGTTGTCCATCGCCGCCTTGGCCGCGCCGTAGGACACCTCGCTGGGGAACCCCAGCGGCCCGCCCGAGGTCAGCCCGACGATGCGCCCCCAGTTGCCGCCGCGCGCGATGTGCCGCCGGGCGAACTCGGCGATCATCAGCGCGCTCGCCCGCGCGTCGACGGCGAACTGCGCGTCGAACGTCTGGGCCGTCACGCCGCGCAGCACCCGGCCGAACCGGTCGGCCTCGGTCGCCAGGAACGTGTCCTGCACCCAGGAGGAGGCGTTGTTGACCAGGACGTCCACCGGCCCGAAGACCCGCTCGGCGGTGTCGAACAGCCGCGCGGGCGTGCCGACGTCCGCCAGGTCGGCCTCCACGGCGTGCGCCCGGCCACCCGCCTCGGTGATCGCGGCCACGACCTCCTCCGCGCCGGACTCGCGCGCGGTGAAGTAGGCGTTCGGCAGGCTCGGGTCCGGCGCGGGCACGAACCTCAGGTAGGTGACGAGGACCTGGACGCCCCGGGCCGCCAGCGCCTTAGCGGTCGCGGCGCCGATGCCCTGGTTGCCCCCGGTGACGATGGCGGTGTGGATCACGGGGGCATCGTGCCGGATCACCGCGCGCGGACGCACCGCCTTTAACGGCAGAATGCGCGTCGTGCGCAGCGAAGAGATCCAGATCCGCACCGGCTCCGAAGAGGTCGTCCTCGACCTGACCCGCCACTGCGAGGAGTTCCTCACCGACGTGGACGGCGACGGCCTGCTGCACGTGTGGGTGCCGCACGCCACGGCCGGCATCGCGGTGCTGGAGACCGGCGCGGGCAGCGACGACGACCTGCTGGCCGCGCTGAAGGACCTCCTGCCGGCGGACAACCGCTGGCGGCACCGCCACGGGACGCCCGGCCACGGCCGCGACCACGTGCTGCCCGCGCTGGTGCCGCCGCACGCGACGATCCCGGTGCTAGGCGGTGTGCTCGCGCTGGGCACCTGGCAGTCGGTCTGCCTCGTCGACACCAACGTCGACAACCCGGTCCGGAAGGTCAGGCTGAGCTTCCTCGCCGGCTAGCCGCCCGGCGCCCCCTCCGGCAGACCGCTCACCGGCACGCCGGCCGGAGGGCTGCTCATTGGCGGACCGCTCGCCGGTAAGCCGCTCGCCGGCGGACCGCTCACCGGCGGACCGGCGGGAGGGCCACAGCAGCGCCACCAGCCCGACCGCGGCCAACGCGGCTGGCACCCACAGCCCCGCGGCGGCCGGCTCACCGCCGTGGAGCAGCGCGCGCAGCCCCTCGGTGCTGAACCTGAACGGCGTCCACGACCACAGCAGCGCCCGGTAGGCGGGGTCGAGCAGCTCGGGCGCCTGACCCGCGACCGAGGGCGCCACCAGGTACAGCGGCCCGAGCACGGCCATCGCCCGCAGCCCGAACAGCCGCAGCAGCGCGCCCTGGACCAGGGCGAACGCCGTGCCGACCAGCGCCAGGTAGCCGAGCACGCGCCACCCCAGCGGCAGGGACGGGTCCCACAGCGTGAACAGGCCCGCCACCACGCCGACGCCCAACGCGGTCGCCGCGACGACACCCACCAGTCGGCTCGTCACGTCCGGTCGGCGCACGAGCCGCGTGAACGCCGCCCCGGCGACCAGCCCGCCGATCCACAGCAGCGCGCTCGCCGCCAACGGCGCGGTACGCCCGGCCGCCGACGCCGGGTCGAGCACCACCACCCTCGCCGGGAGGCCGGCGCCCTGCGCGACACCGCCCAGCACCTGCTGCGCGACCTGCGTGCCGGACGGGTTCACCGCGCCGGACAGCACGACGGTCGCGCCGCCGGGCACGAGTTCGAGCACGCCGTAGACCTCCTGGCGGGACAGCAGGTCACGAGTCCGGTCGGGCGTGGTGACCCGCCACGAGACCTCCTCCGACCCGGTGGCGGCCAACTGGTCGGCGATCCCGCGCAACTGCGGCGGCGCGTCGACCCCGACCGCGACCGCGAGCGGCACCCCGTCCGGGTGCGCGGTCGCCTGAACGCCGAAGGTCAGCAGACCGAGCACGAAAGCGACGATCGCCCCGATGACAGATGTTGTCATCGCGATGACAACCGGTGATCGAGGACTGACAGATTTTGTCATCCCGATGACAGCGGGTGGTTGGTTGTTGGGGTTGTTCGCGTTGCTTGAGGCGGCCATGACCCCTCCCCCTTGTTCATCATGTGTTGAATTTGAGGCTACGACGTGGCGGGCGCGGAAGTCAACGCGTGATGAATTGGCCGGGGCCACTCGATCGGCGCATACGGCGAGGTACGGTTTGCCGGTGACTCACCCAGGTGATGGGCAGACCGGCTGGGGCGGCCGGCCCAACCAGGACCAGCCCAACCAGGGCGGCTGGGGCCCGCAGGGAGCCGAAGGCCAACCGCAGCCGGGACTCGGCGGACCCGAGCAGGGCTACGGCCAACCCGGCTATGGCCAGGCCGGTTACGGCCAACCCGGTCATGGCGGGTCGGGGCAGGGCTACGGCCAACCCGACCCCGGGCAGCAGGGATACGGGCAGCCGGGCTATGGCCAGCAGGGCTATGGCCAGCCTGGGTACGGCGGGCCCGAGCAGGGACACCAGGGACAACCCGGCTACGGCGGCCAGGGCTACGGGCAGCAGAACTACGGCGGGTCCTACGGCGGCCTCGGCGTGTTCTCCGGCGGCGAGGAGCCGCCCGGGAACGACAAGACCAAGCTCTGGCTGGTCATCGGCGCGGTCGTGGTGCTGCTCGTCGCCGGCGGCGTCACCGCGTTCCTGGTGACGAGGGAGGACGACCCGGCGCCGATCGCCCAGAGCACGGGCAACCCGCCGCCCACCACGTCGAGCAGCCGCAGGCCGACGACCACGTCCACTCCCGAGCCGACCGGTGAGAACGCGAGCTGCGAACCCGTCAAGTCGGGCTGGAACTGCCTGCCGGTCCCCGCGCTGTCCTACAGCTACGACGTGCCCAAGGGCTGGTCGCCCAGGTCCGGGAGCGCGACGGTCGAGGGCATGGTCGACGTGCGGTTGACCGGCCTGTCCCTCGTCGACGCCTACGACTGCGGCGACGGCGGCTTCACCCGCGGCGGCGCGGGTGGGGTGGTCGTGCCGCAGACCGACCTGACCGCGGCGGCCAAGGACTTCGCACAGAAGCTCGGCACCCAGTTCTACCGCTCGGCGCCGCAGTCCGAGGTGAAGCTCGGCGAGCCCAAGGCCGTCAAGCTGGGCGACATCGAGGGCGTCCAGGTCGACGCCACCATCACCACCTCCGGCGACGAGTGCCTGGCCACCAAGGGCATGGTCAAGGTCCTGGCCCTCAAGGGCGACCGCGGCTACCACGTGTTCTTCGCCAACGGCGACCTGGAGGGCGGGCCCGCCCAGCCGAAGCCGGTCGCGGAGGCCGACCTCCAGGCCATGGTCGACTCCGTGCGGCCGCTGGGTCGATGAGCTACTCCGGGCTGGGCGTCTACCAGCAGCAACCACCGCCGCGGCGGCCGAACCGGGCGCCGCTGTGGATCGCGCTCGCCGTCGTCGGCGTGCTCGTGGTCGGCGGCGCGACGGCGTTCGCGCTGCTCGGCGACGAGGACGGGCGGGCCACGCCGACCTCGTCGACCTCGTCGAGCGCGCCCGAGCCGGGCTGGGCGGTGGTGGAGGACGACCAGGCCGGTGTGCGCTACGAGCTGCCGCCCTCCTGGGAGCGCGGCGGCAAGGGCTCGGTGGGTCGGCTGCGGGTGACCGAGTCCCACGTGTCCCGGCCGTTCGAGTGCCAGGGGCGGAACATGATCCAGGCCCAGGCGGTGTCCGGTTCGGTCGCGGGCGAGCCCGAGGAGGTCGCCGCCGAGGTGGTGACCGGGCTGGCCGGGAACGGCTACACGGTCAACGGCACGCCGCCGGAGGTGGGCGAGCCGCGCGTCGAGACCTCGTCGGACGACCGGGTCGTGCTCAGCGTCGAGGTGACGCCGAAGGCCGCCAACGCCTGCTACGCGCCGAAGGCGACGATCACCGCGGTGGCGCTGCGCGACGGCTCCAGGACGGCCGTCTTCGCCGTCAACGTCGCGCAGGGCGGCCCGCACGTCGCGCAGGGCCCGTCAGAGGACGACGTGCGGCGCATCCTGGGGAGCGTGCGGCTGCCGTGAACACGCTGGTGCTGTGGGACATCGACCGCACGCTGGTCGACGCCGGCCGGATCGGGGTCGACTGGTACCGGGCGGCGCTGCGCGCGGCGGCCGGGTTGGACCTGGTGCGCACGCCGTCGTTCGGCGGTCGCACGGAGCGCTGGATCACCCTGGAGCTGCTGGGCCTGCACGACCTCGCGCCCACCGAGGAGCTGGTGGCGCGGGTGCACGTCGAGCTGGTCGCCGCCGCCACCCGGGAGCACGCGCTGCTGCCCGACCGCGGCCGGGCCCTGCCGGGCGCGCGGGCCGCGGTGGAGGCGCTGGCGCGGCGGGACGACGTGGTGCAGTCCCTGGTGACCGGGAACCTGCCCGAGATCGCCCGGTTCAAGCTCGCCGCGTTCGGCCTGGACGCGCACCTGGACTTCGAGGTCGGCGGCTACGGGCAGCTGTCCGAGCACCGGCCCGAGCTGGTGCGGGAGGCGGTGCGGCTGGCGACGGCCAAGCACGCCCGCGAGTTCCGCGCCGTGGTCGTCGGCGACACCCCGCACGACGTGGAGGCCGCGCTGCGCCACGACGCCGTCGCGGTCGGCGTGGCGACGGGTCGCAGCAGCGCCGAGGAGCTGCGGGAGGCCGGCGCGCACACCGTGCTCGCCGACCTGTCCGACACGGCGGCCGTGCTGGCCGCCGTGCTCGACACCTGATCGAGTTCGCCCTCGGGGGTGAGACGTCGCGCCGATCAGCCGCGCACGAGCTCCACGAGGTGCCGCACCACGTCGTCGACCGGGACCTCGACCCGCTCGCCCGAGCGGCGGTCCTTGACCTCGACCACGCCGTTGGCCAGGCCGCGGCCGACCACCACGATGGTCGGCGTGCCCACCAGCTCGGCGTCGGCGAACTTGACGCCGGGGCTCGCCTTGCGGTCGTCCAGCAGCACGTCCACGCCTGCCGCGGACAGCTCGCCGGCCAGCTTCTCGCCGCCCGCGAGCAGCGCCTCGTCCTTGCCCGCCACGACCAGGTGCACGTCGAACGGCGCGACGTTGCGGGGCCAGATCAGGCCCCGGTCGTCGTGGCTCTGCTCGGCGATCACCGCGACCAGGCGGGACACGCCGATGCCGTAGGAGCCCATGGTGATCCGGACGGGCTTGCCGTCCGGGCCCAGGGCGTCCAGCCCGAACGCGTCGGAGTACTTGCGGCCCAGCTGGAAGATGTGCCCGATCTCGATGCCGCGCGCGGCGACCAGCACGCCCTCGCCGTCCGGCGACGGGTCGCCCTCGCGGACGTCGGCCACGTCGATCACGCCGTCGGGGGTGAAGTCGCGGCCGACGACCAGGTCCACCACGTGGTGGTCGGCCTTGTCCGCGCCGGTCACCCACGCCGTGCCGCGCACCACGCGCGGGTCCACCAGGTACCGCACGCCGTTGGCCTGGAGCGCGCCCGGACCGATGTAGCCCTTGACCAGGAACGGGTTGCGGGCGAAGTCGGCCTCCTCCAGCATCGCCACCTCGGCGGGCGCGACGGCGGCCTCCAGGCGCTTGAGGTCGACCTCGCGGTCGCCCGGCACGCCGACGGCCAGCAGCGCCCACTCGCCCGCCCCCGGCACCTGGGTCTTGACCAGGACGTTCTTCAGGGTGTCGGCGGCGGTGAAGGTGCGGCCGAGGTCGGCCGCGTTGAGGAAGTCGACCAGCGTCGCGATGGTGGGCGTGTTCGGCGTGTGGTGCACCTGCGCCGCGGGCTTGTCCTCGACCGGCTGCTCCGCGGGCGCGGGCGTGGTGACCGCCTCGACGTTGGCCGCGTAGTCGGACTCCGTGCTGCGCACGAAGGTGTCCTCGCCGGTCTCCGCGACGGCCAGGAACTCCTCCGACGCCGACCCGCCCATCGCGCCGGACGTGGCGGAGACGATCACGTACTCCAGGCCCAGCCGGTCGAAGACGCGGATGTAGGCCTCGCGGTGCAGCCGGTAGGACTCGGCCAGGCCCTCGTCGGCGAGGTCGAAGGAGTAGGAGTCCTTCATGACGAACTCGCGGCCGCGGAGGATGCCCGCGCGGGGGCGCGCCTCGTCCCGGTACTTGGTCTGGATCTGGTACAGCGTGACCGGGTAGTCCTTGTAGGAGGAGTACTCGCCCTTCACGGTGAGCGCGAACAGCTCCTCGTGGGTGGGGCCGAGCAGGTAGTCGGCGCCCTTGCGGTCCTTGAGGCGGAACAGGTTGGGGCCGTACTCGGTCCACCTGTTCGTGGCCTCGTAGGGCTCCTTCGGCAGCAGCGCGGGGAACTGGATCTCCTGCGCGCCGATGGCGTCCATCTCCTCGCGCACGACCCGCTCGACGTTGCGCAGCACCCGCAGGCCCAGCGGCAGCCACGAGTACCCGCCCGGCGCGACTCGGCGCACGTAGCCGGCGCGGACCAGCAGCTTGTGGCTGGGTACCTCGGCGTCGGCCGGGTCCTCGCGCAGGGTGCGCAGGAACAGCGACGACATCCTGGTGATCACGGTGGGTGCTCCTCGTGGCGCGGGTTTGGCGGCAAGGGTAGTGAACGCGGCCCGGTCCGCGCTCCCGGGTTGCGCGGGGGGCGTCGGTGACCACGGGCGTTGTCGGTGCCCGGGGCTACCGTCCGCGCATGACCATCGAGATCGGCATGATCACCTTCGACACGGCGGACCCGGCTCCGCTGGTGGGCTTCTGGACCGAGGCGCTGGGCACGACCGTGCTGGAGGACCACGGCGACTTCGTCATCCTCGCCCCGGCCACCGAGGGCGGCGTGCACCTGGCGTTCCAGCGGGTCGACGACCCCACGCCGGGCAAGAACCGGGTGCACTTCGACGCGCACGTGACCGACCTGGACGCCGAGGTGGGGCGCCTGGTGGCGCTGGGCGCGGCGGAGGTGGAGCGGCACTCGCACGAGGGCCTGACGTGGCAGGTGCTGGCCGACCCGGACGGCAACCGGTTCTGCCTCGCCCGGTCCGGCTGACCCGCTCGCGTCGCGTGGTGGCGGGAACTCCGCCACCATGCGGTGCAGGCGATCGAGGGACGGAGCGCGGACTTGAGGGTGATGACCTGGAACCTGTGGGGGCGCTTCGGCCCGTGGCGGGAGCGCGAGGCCGCCATCATCGACACGCTGCGGGTGGTGGACCCGGACGTCCTGGCGATCCAGGAGGTGTGGGCGACCGGTGACGGCGCGTCGCAGCTCCGGGTCGTCGCGGACGCGCTCGGGATGCACAGCGCGGGCTGGACCCAGCCGCTCGGCGACACGGGGCTCGAACAGGGCAACGCGGTGCTGAGCCGGTGGCCCATCAGCCGGTGGCGGGCCCTCACCCTCAACGCCGACCCGCTCGACCCGCGCGCGGCGGTGGTGGCGGACGTCGAGACGCCGTGGGGTTCGGCGCCGGTCGTCAGCACGCACCTGTCGTGGCGGCCGGAGGAGGGCGGGACGCGCCTGCGGCAGGTGCGCCTGATCAGGGAGCACCTGTGGACCCGGGAGCCGGGCGCGCTGCCACCGATCGTCATGGGCGACCTGAACGCCGAGCCGACCTCGGACGAGCTGCGCGCGTTCACCGGGCTGCGGGCCGACGAGCCGCCGGGGCCGGTGTTCGTCGACTGCTGGGAGCAGGTCCGCAGCGGCCAGCCCGGGTACACGTGGGACCACGCCAACCCCTACGCCGCGTGCACGCCGTGGCCGCGCCGCAGGCTCGACTACGTGCTCATCGGGCTGCCCGACCTGGGGCTCGTGCGGGAGAAGCGGATGGGGTGGTTCGAGGTGGACAGCTGCGAGCTGGCCGGGGTGTCGGCGGTGCGCGGCACGGTGCCGTCCGACCACTACGCCGTGGTGACCCGGCTGAGGGTGCTGCCCGACCGACCGCACTAGGCTTGCCCGTCGTGCTCGTACTGCTGCCACCGTCGGAGACCAAGGCCGAGGGCGGTTCCGGCGCGCCGCTCGACCTCGACCTGCTGTCGCACCCGGAGCTGAACCCCGTGCGCGGCGGGCTCGTCGACGCGCTGGTCGCCCTCGCCGCCGACGTCCCCGCGAGCCTGGTGGCGCTCGGGCTGTCCGAGCGCCAGTCCGGCGAGGTGGCGCGCAACGCCGAGTTGCGGCGCTCCCCCACGCTGCCCGCGCTCGCCCGGTACACCGGGGTGCTCTACGACGCGCTGGCGCTGACGTCGTTCACGAAGGCGGAGCGGGACCGCGCGCACCGCCGGCTGGCCGTCGCGTCGGCGCTGTTCGGCCTGCTGGGCGGCGGTGACCCGGTCCCGGCGTACCGGCTGTCAGGCGGCAGCGCGCTGCCGGCCGTCGGTCCGCTGGCCGCGCTGTGGCGGCCGGCGCTGGAGCCGGTGCTGACCGGGTCCGACGACTTCGTGGTGGACCTGCGGTCCAGCCCTTACAACTCGCTCGCGCGGGTGCCGGGCGCGGTGGTGGTGCGCGTGGTGACCGAGGACGCGAAGGGGCGGCGGAACGCGGTCAGCCACTTCAACAAGGCCCACAAGGGGCGGCTCGCCCACGCGCTGGTGAAGTCGCGGGCCGAGCCGGGCGACCTCAGGGGGTTGGTGCGGGTCGCGACCAAGGCGGGGTTCCGGCTGGAACCGACCGGGGTCCGCGCGGCCGACCTGGTGGTCTAGCGGCGGCGGTGCCGGCAGGGGTGGTCCGGCGGCGGTGCCAGGCCGGTGTGGTCCAGCGGCGGCAACGCCCGGCCGGCGCGGTCCGGCAACCGGTCGGCTGGACCGAGCGCGCGCCCCGCCGGGGTGCGCCGCGCAGTTCCGGCCGCGCCTCGGCGACGTGCGGCTCACCGCGCGCCCTCGGCACGTCGCGCACCGCTGCGGGTTCGGCACGGCGGCGTTGTCGCGTCACCACTTCACCGCCTCGGTGGGGGTTCCGCCCAAGGACTGCCGGCGGTCCTGCGCGCACCGGTGAGCCGCCAAATGCGTGACGGACCGCAACTACGTCTCACCTCGCGTGACGACGGTGCCAGAATGGCCGCGTGAGCCCCGACACACCGGCCGACGTGGTCACACCGGCGCAGCTCGACGACCACACGCGAGACCTGGAGGCAGGCGCGCTCGACGCCCCGGAGGCGTTGAAGCGGGTCTGGTCGGGGTTGTGCCTGGCCCGGTCGCTCGGCCTCCGGCTGGCGCAGGCGGACGGGACGTGGCGCAGGAGGCAGGGCAACGCCGAGTCCGTGGAGCACCAGCTCGCCCACGACCTCGGGACGACCGCGACGTTCGCGGACACCGCGCTGCGCCTGCCCAGCGACGACGCGCCGCCGCCGCTGGCCGGTGACGAGGTCGACGGCGCGGTGGACGCGCTGGTGCGGTTCAGCGCCGCGGCCCGCCGCCGGATGCTCGCCACCGCGCCGCTGGCGACCCAGTGGCACGACGAGCGCGTGCTGCGGCACGGCTCCAAGGTGATCGGCGAGCTGGCCGAGGCGTGGTTGGGCAACCGCGGCGGCTACCGCGTCGTCCGGCGCGTCGAACCGCGGTAGAAAACCGGTTGCGCCCGCGCCGAGCGGCCGGGCACCCTGTGCGAGAACGCGTGAAGCGCCGGTGGTGGAGACCACGGCGGACCCGAGGAGGTGCCAGATGGCCATTGCCGTCCGGGACGTGGCACCGACCCGTCCGCTCGCCCCGCTCGCCTGACGCGACCGGCAACGCCGCGCGCCGGGTGGGGCGATCACCCCCTTCACCTGGAGCGATCACCAGTGCGCGAGCACGATGAGCACACCGATTTCGACACCGGCTTCGACCACGCCGACGACCTGCGCCGGCGGACCAAGAAGGCCGGGCGGGAAGCCCGCCGGGACGACGACGTCGCGCCGGCCCGCCGCGGCCGGCTCACCGAGGAGGCCAAGGACCGCCTCGCCCGGGTGCGGGAGGACGCGCGGACCGCGGACGTCCCGCCCGAGGGCGACCGGTGGTCCACCTGGGGCGACGCCGAGCAGGGGCCCGAACCGCACCCGTCGTGGCTGGTCACCGACCTGTCCGCGGTGGACCGCGAGCTGGGCGTGCTCAAGACCGGCAAGGAGGCGGACGTCTTCCTGCTGGAGCGCGCCACGCCCGGCTCCGACCGGTCCTGCCTGCTGGCCGCCAAGCGGTACCGCAGCAACGACCACCGGATGTTCCACCGCGACGCGGGTTACCTGGAGGGGCGCCGGATGCGGCGCTCGCGCGAGATGCGCGCGATGGCCAACCGCAGCGCGTTCGGCCGCAACCTCATCGCCGAGCGGTGGGCGGTGGCCGAGTTCTCCGCGCTGACCCGGCTGTGGCAGCTGGGCGCGCCGGTGCCCTACCCGGTGCAGCGGGACGGCACCGAACTGCTGCTGGAGTTCGTCGGCGCGGACGGCGAGGCCGCGCCGCGGCTCGCGCAGCTGCGGCCGGAACCGGACGAGCTGCTCGACCTGTGGCGGCAGCTCGTGGACGTGCTGGGCGTGATGGCCTCGGCGGGCCTGGCGCACGGCGACCTGTCCGCGTTCAACCTCATGGTCGACGACGGGCGGCTGGTCGTGATCGACCTGCCGCAGGTGGTCGACCTGGTGGCCAACCCGCACGGCCCGGAGTTCCTGGAGCGCGACGTGCGCAACATCACCGGGTGGTTCGCCGGGCGCGGGCTGCCGCCGGAGCTGGCCGAACCGCGCGAGGTCACCGACGAGCTGCTCGACCTGGCGGGTCTGCGCTGACCAGCGGCCGCACCACCTCCTCGACGGGCGCGTGCCGCTCGTCGAGGAGGCCTCCGGGTCCGCGCGCGCGACCCCGGACAACCCGCCGACCAGGGCGTCCGCCGGTCGGAGCGGGTCCTCGCGGGTCCCACCCGCACCTGGCCGGGTTGCGCCGGCAGGGAGTGGGCCCGCTCACCCCGACCCTCGTGGTCGGCGTGGCGCCCGTTCAACCGGTGGGCACTTCGTCAACTCGACCGGGCGGGCATCCGGGTGAAGGCGTCGCCACGTGCGCTCATCCGGTTCCCCGCGGTCGTCGGCGGCGCCTGCGCGACAGCCCGTTTCCTCGCCCGTTCGGGCCGCCGGCCGAGCGAGTTGCGCCGGCACCCCGGGTGATCAGCTACACTGGGTAGCGCACCGCCCGGTGGCGCCACGAAGCGCCCCAGGCCGCCAGAGTGGCCGGTGGTGCTCCCAACCACTATCGGCGCGACCGCGCGCCGGGCCCGTCCCGCGATCGCGCCTGCTGACATGCAGAGCAATCCGCCGAGACGTGCCGTGTCCCGGAGGTTTGTTTTGCCGCATACGTCCCAAGGCCGTTCCGAGCGCCCGCAGTACCGCAGTTCCCGCAGCAGGCGCCCTGGCCAGGGCAACCGTCGTCCGGCCCCCGTCGCGGAGCTGACGACCACCGTTCCAGAACACGTCGAGAGCACCCTCCCCGAGGGCCCGCTGCCCTCCTTCGCCGAACTGGGCCTGGCCGACGAGCTGCTGCGCGCCCTGGTCCAGGCGGGCATCACCGACCCGTTCCCCATCCAGGCCGCCACGCTGCCGGACGCCCTGTCCGGCCGCGACCTCCTGGGCCGCGGCCAGACCGGCTCGGGCAAGACGCTCGCGTTCGGCCTGGCGCTGCTGTCCCGCCTGGCCGGTGGCCGGGCCAAGCCGCTCAAGCCGCGCGCGCTGGTGCTCGTGCCGACGCGTGAGCTGGCCATGCAGGTCGAGGAGGCCCTGTCGCCGTTCGCGCGTTCCCTGGGCCTCTGGTGCCGCACGGTCGTCGGCGGCACGTCGTTCCCCCGCCAGGTCGACGCGCTGCGCCGCGGCGTCGACCTGCTGATCGCCACGCCCGGCCGGCTGTCCGACCACGTGCGGCAGGGCACGGCCGACCTGTCCGAGGTCATGTTCACCGCGCTGGACGAGGCCGACCAGATGGCCGACATGGGCTTCATGCCGCAGGTGCGCGCCATCCTCGACCTGACCCCGCAGGACGGCCAGCGGCTGCTGTTCTCCGCGACGCTGGACGGCGACGTGGACAAGCTGGTCCGCCAGTACCTGCACGACCCGGTGGTCCACTCGGTCGCGCCGCCCACCGGCAGCGTCACCACCATGGAGCACCACCTGCTGTTCGTGTCCGCCGAGGACAAGCAGTCGGTGGTGACCGAGGTCGCCGCCCGCGAGGGCCGCACGATCATGTTCGTGCGCACCAAGCACCACGTCGACCGGCTGGCCAAGAAGCTGCGGTCGGTCGGCGTGCAGGCGGGCGCGCTGCACGGCGGCAAGGCGCAGAGCGCGCGCACGCGGGTGCTGGGCCAGTTCCGCGAGGGCGCCACACCGGTGCTGATCGCCACGGACGTCGCCGCGCGCGGCATCCACGTGGACGACGTGAGCCTGGTCGTGCACGTGGACCCGCCCGCCGACCCGAAGGACTACCTGCACCGGGCGGGCCGCACCGCCCGCGCCGGCCAGTCGGGCACCGTGGTCACCCTGGTGACGCACGACCAGCGGCGCGCCGTCCAGGGCCTGACCGCCCGCGCCGGCATCCGGCCCGCGTCGACCAAGGTGCGCCCCGGTGACGAGGACCTGATCCGGATCACGGGCGCCCGGGTGCCCAGCGGCGTGCCCGTGGCCGAGCCCGAGGTCATGCCGGTCCGGGGTCGCCGCACCGGTGGCGGCGGCGTCGGCGGCGTCGGTGGTCCGCGCCGCGGCGGCTTCCGCGCCGGTCGCTCCGACCGGGACCGCTCGGCCGGTCGCCCGCGTCGGGTGGCGCAGCACTGACGATTTACACGAACGAGTGAGTCGGCCGGCTCTCACCGCGAGGTGGGGGCCGGCCGTTCGCTGTGCCGGTGTCGTGGCGTCGGGCGCTGCTAAGCTCGGCAGCCCCACGAGTTCTTCAGGGAGTTCGCGCTTTGCTGGTGGCTGAGGACGACGTCTCCGGGTGATACCCGGAACCACGACCGGCGGTGCCCGCGTCACGCGGTGGCGCCGCTACCGGTCGTGCTCCCGTCGTCCACCCTTCCACCGACGGGCGGCCGCCCGTACCGCGCACGAGGGCTCCCACACGTGTCCAAGAACTCCATCACCGCCACCACCCTGTCCTTCTCCTGGCCCGACGGCACACCCGTCTTCCAGGACCTGTCCTTCACCGCCGGTCCCGGCCGCACCGGGCTGGTCGCGCCCAACGGGGCGGGCAAGAGCACGCTGCTCAAGCTCGTCGCGGGCGAGCTGACGCCCACCGCGGGCGCCGTCGTGGTCGACGGCGTGCTCGGCTACCTGCCGCAGTCGCTGCCGCTCACCGCCGACCTGACCGCGGCGGACGTGCTGGGCATCGCCCCGGCCATCCGCGCGCTGGCCGCGATCGAGTCCGGCGACGCGAGCGAGGAGCACTTCGCCGCGGTCGGCAACGACTGGGACGTCGAGGAGCGGGCCCGCGCCGAACTGGACCGGCTCGGCCTGGGCGACGTCGCGCTGGACCGGCGCCTCGGCACGCTCAGCGGCGGCCAGGTCGTCTCCCTGGGGCTGGCCGCCCAGCTGCTGAGGCGGCCGGACGTGCTGCTGCTCGACGAGCCGACCAACAACCTCGACCGCGAGGCGCGCCGGCGGCTGGAGGCCGTGGTGGGCGACTGGCGCGGCTGCCTGCTGCTGGTCAGCCACGACCGGTCGCTGCTCGACCGCGTCGACCGCGTCGCCGAGCTGAGCCCCGGGCAGCTCCGCCTGCACGGCGGCAACTTCTCCTCCTACGAGGCCGCCAGGCAGGCTTCGCGCGAGGTCGCGGAGAAGAACCTCCGCAACGCCGAGCAGGAGCTGAAGCGGGAGAAGCGCGAGATGCAGCAGGCCCGGGAACGGGCCGCCCGCCGCGCGAGCAGCGGCGCGCGCGGCGGCGCCGACATCCCGCGCATCGCGCAGGGCAACCTGAAGCGGTGGGCGCAGGCGTCCGCGGGCCGGGCCGAGGACGTGCACGCCCAGCGGGTGGACGCCGCCAAGAGCCGGTTCGACGAGGCCGACCGCGCCACGCGCGAGGACCCCGTGATCGCGCTGTCCCTGCCCGGCACCGAGGTGCCCGCGGGCCGCACGGTGTTCCACGGCCAGCGGCTGCGCGTCGCCCACGGCGGGCGCGAGGTGTTCGCGGGCACCGGCGTCGACCTGGTCGTCCGCGGCCCGGAGCGGATCGCGCTCACCGGACCCAACGGCGCGGGCAAGAGCACGCTGCTGCGACTGGTCGCCGGCCTGCGGGAACCGGACAGCGGCGTGATGATCCGGGCCGAGGGCCGGGTGGCGTACCTGTCGCAGCGGCTGGACCTGCTCGACCTCGACCGCGGCACCGCCGAGAACCTGAGGACGTCCGCGCCGGGGCTGTCGGACTCGGAGGTCATGCACCTGCTGGCGCGGTTCCTGTTCCGGGGCGACCGCGCGCACCTCCCGGTCGGCGTGCTGTCGGGCGGCGAGCGGCTGCGGGCGACGCTGCTGTGCGTGCTGTGCGCCGAACCCGCGCCGCAGCTGCTGTTGCTGGACGAGCCGACCAACAACCTGGACCTGGTCAGCGTCGAGCAGCTGACCGGCGCGCTCAACGCTTATCGGGGCGCGTTCGTGGTGGTCAGCCATGATGACCGGTTCCTGGCCGAGATCGGCGTGCGGCGGTGGCTGCGGCTGGAGGGCGGGGAACTGGCCGAGGCCGGGCCGCCCGCTTAAGTGCGGTTTCTCCTGGGACCAGCGCTGTTAGGGTCACGCGATCCGGGGTTCGATCCGGGGTTGTCAGGAGCTGTTGTGGTCGACCGCATCCGGATCTTCCTGAGCTGGTGCCACCGGGACGCCGTGCTCAAGACCGCGCTGCTGGAGGAGCTCCTCCCTGCCCTGCGCTTCACCGACCTTACGGTCGAGTGGTGGGAAGACAGCCACCTGACGTGCGGGGAGGAGTTCCTCCCGAGCATCCTGGACCGGCTCGACCAGGCGGACTTCGGGCTGCTCCTGCTGAGCCCGAAGTACTTCGCCAGCAGCTTCATCCGCGAGCGCGAGCTGCCGCGGTTCGTGGGACCGGGCGCCGACGGAGGCGCCTTGCCGGTGGCGCTCAGCCCCCTGCCCGCGTTCAGCCCGGAACACGACCTCGGAGGCGTCGAGCGGACCCTGGTCTTCACCAGGGAGGGACGAAGCTTCGCGGACCTGTCCGGCGCGCGCCGGACCAGGTTCGCGAACGACCTCGCTGCCTCTATCCGCCGGCGTGCTCTTTCCTCGAACGGTTACCGGGAGCTGTGACCACCCTCCTGCGCCTGGACGAAATCACCGATCGCATCGAGGCCCTGCGGTCGAGGTTGACCACGATGCAGATCGCCCGTCTGACGACCATCCGCGACCTCGTCGGCGGGGACGGGCGCTTCCTGCTGCGCGCGGCGCTGGAGGCGGGGGAGTTCCCGGAAGGGGATTCCCGCGCACAGGACGCATTTCAGGACTTCCGGCGCCGCGTGAACAACGCGGCCGATGAAGCAGGCGTCGACCTGCGGTTGGAGCTCGAATCGCGCAAGACCCCGCCCGACCGGCGGTACGGGTGGTTCAGCGGCGGCGACCTCGTCGAGAAAAGCATCGTCGCCTTCACGGGGGAAGCCGCCGAGCGGACCGGGGGTGAGCGACCGGTGCCCCCGGAAGTCGCGGAACTGGGCGATTCCCGCCGTACCCGTGTGTACGTCAGCTTCCACCCCACCACGGGTGCTGCCGCGCGAGGCGCAGAGAAGCTCCTGGAGCAGCTCCGCAACCTGCTCGGGGCAGATCCGGAACGGCGGTGGGAGGTCCAGGACCCGCGGTCGGTCGGTCTGGGTGAGGACGTCGGGCAAACGCGCGATCGGTTGGCGTCGGAAGCCGACGTCCGCGTGGTGCTGGTGAGCCCCGCGTACCTGGCGAACCCGGAAGAACGCAGGCGGGCGCTCGAACGGCCAGGCAGGATCGTGGCCTTCGCCTTCAGTTCGTTGCCGGATGGCCCGGTCTACCTGGGCCCATTGCAGCGGCACGACGTGCAGCGTGCGGACGAACCGTGGGATGGGCTGGTGAACACCTCGCGCCGCAGCAGCTACGTCAAGCACGTGGTGAACGAAATCCGACGTGCCCTGTCCGGGCCGTCCGCCCCGGTCGACGAACGACTCGGAGACGACGACTCGATCTTGACCTGGGTGAACAAGGTCATCCGCAGCCAACGGCGCGACGACAGCCCACACCTGGTCCCGGCGAACCTGGCGGAGACATCTCTGCAGGAGTCGCAGTTGGGCAACACCGATTTCGCCGTCAGCCCACCCCTGCGAGCAGTCGATCGGCTCGTCGCCTGGGCCACGGACAGCGCGCCGGGGGCATCCCGGCTCTGCGCGCTGCTCGGTGATGTCGGCATGGGCAAGACCACCACCGCAAAGCTCTTCACCAAGCAGTTGTTGAAGCTCCACAAGAAGGACCCCTCAGTGCCGCTGCCGGTCCACTTCGACCTTCGTGACGTGCGCGTCGCCGCGCTCGACACGTCGATGACCCTGGACCAGATCCTGGACAGCATGCTGGACGCGACCCGTCCAGCGGGCGTCGCTCCCGAACGCTTGAACGCCGACATCGTGCGAAAGCGGTTCGAAAAGGGGAACGTCGTGGTCGTGTTCGATGGCCTCGACGAGGTGCTCGTCCACTTGGGCTCGCACGATCAGCAACTTTTCACCCGCCAGTTGTGGCGTGCGATGACCGACCGCTCGGCGGCGCGGATGCTGCTCACTTGCCGTACGCAGTACTTCCGCACCATCCGCGACGAAGTGGCCTACTTCACCGGTGAAACCCGGCAAGGCCTGCGCGGCAGCGATTACCTGGCACTGCTCATGCTGCCGTTCCAGGATGAACAAGTGCGGGAGTACCTGGCCGCCAACCTCGGCCGCAGCGAGGAATGGGTCTCGGAATTCTTGCAGACCATCGCGGCGGTCCACGACCTGCCCGACCTCGCCCGCCGTCCGATCACCCTGCGCTTGATCGCCGACCAGGTGGAGTTCATCGAGAAGGCGAAACTTCAGGGCCTCGCACTGCGCTCGATCGACATCTACTCCGAGGTGGTCGAGCGTTGGATCTCCCGCGATTCCGGCAAGCACACGCTCATCCCCGACCACAAGCGCCTGCTCATGGAGGAGATCGCAGCAGCACTGTGGAGGTCGGGCCGAAACGCGTGGAGCCCTTCGGACGTCGACGACTGGCTCATCGACCTCCTCGACCAGAGGCCGGAACTGCGACGGCACTACCGCGAACACGTGCCCGACCTGTGGAAGGCGGACTTCCGCACCGCAACCTTCCTCAAGAGGGAGGGCGACACGTTCCGTTTCGCCCACCGCTCGCTCTTCGAGTACTTCCTTGCTCGCTACCTCTTCCGCACGCTCTCCGACGCGGGACTTCCCGCACGCGGGTACACCTCGATCGCGATCACCGTGCCGAGCCAAGAGACGCTCGATTTCTTCGGCCAATCCATAGACGCCGCACACGGTGACACGCGGTCCCGGACGCTGTCGGCCCTCCAGGAAATCGGGCACGAATACTTAGCCGAAGTATCCGAACTGGCCTTCGCGTACGCCCTGCACGCCAAGAACCACGGGTACCCGCACCAACCGCTGGCCAGGATCCAACTCCCAGGGGCGGAGCTGGCGGGGTGGCGGATCGAGGCGAACGAGAACGCGAAACTCCCGATGCAGCACGCGAACTTCACCGGTGCCGATCTCCGACTCGCCACCTTCCACAACGTCGACCTCTCCCACTCCATCTTCAGTGACGCCGACGCGAGCAACACAGAATTTCACGGATCGCGATTGAGCAACTCGCTGTGGATCGGCACCCGCGCCGCGGGGGCGGTACTCCGGCGATGCGACACTGACGACATCGACTTCACCCGGACGAAGGTCTACAGGACCAAACTGCTCGACTGCACGTCGTCGTCGGACACCGATCCCGGGTTGTTGATCGCACCGATGGCGGAAACCGAACCCCCGCCCGGTGCCCGCCTGAGCCACTTGATCGTCCACACCAACTGGGCACGCACGGTGGCCTGGTCACCCGACGGCACCCGCATCCTCACCGGCGGCAACGGCGTGAGGATCTGGGACGCCGCCACCGGCGAGATCATTCATCACGTAACCCACCACACCGACCCGGTCAACGCGGTCGCCTGGTCGCCCGACAGCACCCGCATCCTCACCGGCGGCAGCAAGAACGTGCGCGTCTGGAGCGCCGCCACGGGAGAAGACCTGCACCACCTCACCGTCCACGCCCGCGGGGTGCAGGCGGTGGCCTGGTCGCCCAACGGCATCCGCATCCTGACCGGTGGCAACGGCATCAACGTCTGGAACGCCATGACCGGCCACCTCGTCTACCAGAGGAGCAACCATACCGACCCGGTCACCGCAGTGGCCTGGTCCCCACACGGCACCCGCATGCTCACCGGCGGCAACGGTGCCCACATCTGGAACGCGACCACCGGCGAAGTGGTCCACCAACTGGCCGACCGCACCGACAGGGTGCACGCGGTGGCCTGGTCGCCCGACGGCACCCGCGTCCTCACCGGCGGCAGCAACGAGGCCAGGATCTGGAACGCCACCACCGGCGAACCCCTCCACCACCTCACCGGCGCAGCCAACGCCGTGGCCTGGTCCCCCGACAGCACCCGGATCCTCACCGGCGGCAGCAACGACGTCAGGATCTGGAACGCCACCACCGGCGAAATCGTCTTCCACCGTCTCACGGTCCACACCCACAAAGTGCACTCGGTGGCCTGGTCCCCCAACGGCGACCACATCCTCACCAGCGGCAACGACAACACCGTCCGCATCTGGGACACCACCACCGGAGAACAACTCCACTACCTCACCGGCCATACCCACCGAGTGCACTCGGTGGCCTGGTCCCCCAACGGCGACCACATCCTCACCAGCAGCGACGACAACACCGTCCGCATCTGGGACACCACCACCGGGATCACTCCTCGCATGACCAGCCGCACAGACCGGGTCAAGGCGGTGGCCTGGTCGCCCGACGGCACCCGCGTCCTCACCGGCGGCAGCAACGAGGCCAGGATCTGGAACGCCACCACCGGCGATGTGGTCCACCACCTCACCGGCGCAGCCAACGCCGTGGCCTGGTCCCCCGACAGCACCCGGATCCTCACCAGCAGCGACGACAACACCGTCCGCACCTGGGACACCACCACCGGCAGAGCCTTGCACCGCTTCACCGGGCACGCCGATTGGATCAACGCAATGACCTGGTCCCCCGACGGCACCCGGATCCTCACCAGCAGCGACGACACCACCCGCACCTGGGACGCCACCACCGGCGAAGTGGTCCACCAACTGTCCGGCCACACCGACAGGGTGCACGCGGTGGCCTGGTCCCCCGACGGCACCCGCGTCCTCACCGGCGGCAACGGCACCAGGATCTGGAACGCCACCACCGGCGAACCCCTCCACCACCTCACCGGTACGACCAACGCGGTGGCCTGGTCCCCCGACGGCACCCGCGTCCTCACCGGCGGCAACGGCACCAGGATCTGGAACGCCACCACCGGCGAACCCCTCCACCACCTCACCGGCCACACCGATTGGATCAACGCGGTGGCCTGGTCCCCCGACGGCACCCAGATCCTCACCGGCAGCGACGACAGCACCGTCCGCACCTGGGACGCCACCACCGGCCAAGCCACCGGTCTGGTGTTCGCCTTCTTCCCCGACGGCGAACTGGCCGTCTACAACACCTTGGAGAACCGCGTCCTCGGCTGCACCGGGAACGCCTGGCGCTGGCTCGGTTGGAACGTCGTCAAAGACGGCCGGGTGGACCTCCTCCCCGCGGAGACCTTCGGCAAACTTCCGCTGTTCACGGACCCCTGAGCCGTCATTCCAACAGCCTGTCGGCGCGGGTGGTGCGCATGTGCAGCACGTGTCTGCCTTCGCGTCGGGTGGTGACCAGGCGGGCTGCCCGCAGCACCGCGATGTGCTGCGACACCGCGCCCGCCGTCACGTCCAGCGCCGCTGCCAGGTCCGCTGTGCCGCGCGGCGCTTCCAGCAATGTCAGCAGCCGCGCCCTCGTGCGCCCGATCAACGCCGCCAGGTCGTCGTGCGGCGCGGTCCGGTCCTCCCACAGCGCGCCGATCCCGCGCGCCGGGTAGCGCAGCACGCCCTGCCCGACGGGGTCGATCGCGATCCACGCCTTCGGCCAGCAGAACACGCTGGGGCACAGCACCAAGCCGTGCTCGGCCAGGTCCACCCGGTGCTCGGGCTTGCGGTGCAGCACCAGCTCGCCGTCGGTCCACGTGACCTCCGGGTGCAGGTCCTTGAACACCGCCTCCACGCCCTTGTCCGCCAACGTCGCCGCGCGGGCGGCGATGTCGGCTTCGAGCACGGCGGTGATGCGCTTCCAGTGCGGCGCCACCAACACCTCGTGGCAGCGCCGGATGACCTCGGCCTCCGCAGCGGGCACCGCGCGCAGCTCCGTCTCCAGGTCGGGCATCCGGACGTCCGGCACGGGCATCAGCTCCGCCGGTTTCGCCGGGCCCTCCAGGCGGGTCAGGAGCACGTCCACACCCGGGATGCCCGCCGCCCGCTCCCCGGCCCACCGCACCCACGGCAGGTGCACGGCGTGCGCGCCGGGCGTGCGCAGGCCGTCCACCGCCATCACCGTCTCGAACACCGGCGAGTACGCGAACCGCACCCTGGCCAGACCGACCCCGGCCAGCCTCACCCACACCGCCACGCCGTGCAGACTAGAGCGGGCCGGTCTTCGCAGCCGACCCGCACGGCCTCCACAGCCGACCCCGAACGGCCCGCCGCAGCCGCCCCGGACGACCGCAGCCGACCAGCGCGACCGGCGACCCCGAACCCCCTCACCCGAATCGCGCGTCAGGCGGTGAGGCTGCCCCCACCCACGTCCGGCGTGCCCGCACCAGTGCCCCGGGGACCCCGCCTCGCCCACCCTGGTCCGGGTGACGAAGACGTGGCACCGGCCGACCCTGTGGGTGGCCGTGGTGATGGGGGTCGCGGCGGTCGCCTGCCTGGTGGCGCTGCTCGTGGACGGGCGGCAGCTCCAAGGCGCGCCGCTGTGGATGAAGCCGCTCAAGTTCGCGGTGGCGCTGGCGCTCTACTCGGCGACGCTGTCGTGGATGCTGTCGCTGCCGCACCGGGGTAAGCGGTGGACGACGCTGCTGGGCACCACCAGCGCGCTGATCCTGTTCGTGGACGTCGGCCTGGTCGGGCTCCAGGCGGTGCGCGGCACGTTCAGCCACTACAACCAGTCGGACGACCCGTTCAACCAGGTCGTGCAGCAGGCGTTCGCCACGACCATCCCGGTGATGTTCCTGGCGAACGTGGCGCTGGCGCTCGTGCTGTCGTTCCAGCGCTTCGCCTCGCCGGACGTCCGGTTGGCGGTGCGCTCCGGGCTGGGGCTGGCGGTCCTGGGCATGGCCGGCGGCTACCTGATGTCCTTCCAGGTCGACAAGCAGGTGACCACCACCGACGCCTCGGGGCGGGCGGTCGACCTCGTCGGCGGGCACAGCGTCGGCGTGCCGGACGGCGGGCCGTCGATGCCGGTGACCGGGTGGAGCACCACGGGCGGCGACCTGCGCATCCCGCACTTCGTCGGCATGCACGCCCTCCAGGTGGTGGTGCTGCTGGCGGCCGGTCTCGCGGTCCTCGGGCTGGCCGAGCGGGCGCGGACGCGGTTGGTCGGCGTGGTCGCGCTCGGCTGCGCCGGGCTGTTCGCCGTGGTGACGCAGCAGGCGCTGCGGGGCGAGCCCCTGGTCCACCCCGGCGGCCTCACGCTGGTCCTGCTCGCCGTCCTGGCCGCGCTCGTGGCCGCCGGGGTGGTGTGGGCGCTCAGGACCGGAACGGCAGTTCCCCGGCCAACCCGGCGACCGGTCCCACAACGATGATCGCGGGCGGGCGGACGCCGTTCGCCACGACGTCGTCGCCCAGGGAGTCCAATGTGGACGACAGCACCCGCTGCGCCCGGGTGCTGCCCTCCTGGATCACCGACACCGGCGTGTCGCCGGGGCGGCCCGCCCGCAGCGCCGCCGCGAACGCGCCCGCCCGCTCCACGCCCATCAGGATCACCACGGTGCCGTTGAGCCGGGCCAGGGCGTCCCAGTCCACCAGGGACCTCGGGTCGTCCGGGGCGACGTGGCCGGACACGACCACCACCTCGTGCGCCACGCCCCGGTGCGTCACCGGCACGTCGGCCAGCGCCGGCACGCCGAACGCGCTGGTCACGCCCGGCACGACGGTGACCGGCACGCCCGCCTCGGCGCACGCGATCAGCTCCTCGAACCCGCGCCCGAACACGTACGGGTCGCCGCCCTTGAGGCGCACCACGAACTTGCCCGCCTTGGCGTTGTCGACCAGCGTCGCGTTGATGAAGTCCTGCGTCGCGGCCCGGCCGTAGGGGATCTTGGCCGCGTCCACGACCTCCACGTGCGGCGGCAGCTCGTCCAGCAGCTCCCGGGGTCCCAGCCGGTCGGCCACCACCACGTCCGCCCGCGCCAGCAGCCGCCGCCCGCGCACGGTGATCAGGTCCGGGTCGCCCGGTCCGCCGCCGACCAGGGCCACGCCGGCCGGCTGGTCGTGGTGGTCGGCCAGGGAACCGTCGCGCAGCGCGGCGAGCAGCCCGTCCCGCACGCTCGCGGACCGGCGGTGCTGCCCGCCGGCCAGCACGCCCAGCAGCAGCCCGTCGTGCTCGCCGACCGCGGGCGTCACCGCGGTGCCCTTCACCGCCACGTCCGCGCGCACGCAGAACACCCGGCGCGCCTCCGCGTCGGCCGCGACGCGGGCGTTGACCGCGGGGTCCGAGGTGCAGGCCAGCACGTACCAGGCGTCGTCCAGGTCGCCGTCGGCGTACTCGCGGGCCTGCCAGGTGGCCTCGCCGCCGTCGACCACGCCCTGGACGGCCGGGGTGACCTCGGGGGAGACGACCTCGACCCGCGCGCCCGCCGCGACCAGCCTGGGCAGGCGGCGCTGGGCGACCGTGCCACCGCCGACGACGACGACCCGACGCCCGGTCAGGTCCAGGCCCACGAGGTAGTGCTGTTCACCGTGCATGGGTAGAAGGATCCACGTCAGACATGTGGTGTCCAACCAGCGTGCGTCACATCACGGTTCCCGGGGCTCGATCTCCGCGCCGACCGCCGGGGAGCCGGCCACGCAGGAGACGCCGACCGTGCCCCGCCCGCCGTTGACGGTGAGCCAGGCGCCGCGCGCGAAATCGCCGTCGTCGCAGGCCACGACCAGGCGGAAGACGCCGTGGCCGGAGCACCAGCCGGTGCCGGAGTCGCCGTGCACCGAGGTGCCGCAGGCGTGCAGGCCGGCCGCCGCGAACGCCGGGACGGCGGACAGCGCCAGGAGGACCGGCAGGAGCGGGATGAGCAGCAGGAGCGGGGCGACGAGCAGGAAGGGGGCGACGAGCAGCGGGGGGCGCACGGCGCCCATCGAACAAGAACGACGTGCCCACGACCGGGAGGCAACCCGGTCGTGGGCACGTCGCGGTGCCGCTACGGCTGCGGTGTCCCTACGGCCGTGGTGTCGCTACGGCCGCACGTCCCCACAGCCGCGGTGTCGCTACAGCTGCGCGCTGATCGTCGAGTAGTAGCTGGCGATGCGCGCGTACACGCCGGGGTAGCCGGCCAGGGCGCAGCCGCGACCGAACGAGGTCGCGCCGATGAGCTTGCCACCGGCCACCAGCGGGCCGCCCGAGTCGCCCTGGCAGGTGTCCACGCCGCCCTGGGTGAGACCGGCGCAGATCATCGCGGTGGCGCTGTAGTTGGAGTACGCCGAACGGCACGTGGCGTCCGACGTCAGCGGCACGGTCGCGCCGAGCAGGTAGCGCGAGGCGGAGCCGCCCGAGGACGTGGTGCCCCAGCCGAGGATGGTCGCGTTCGTGCCCGCCGCGTACAGGGCGGTGTCCGACGGGGTGGCCAGCGGCAGGTAGGGCGCGGGCAGGCTGGTGCCGAGGGTCAGCACCGCGACGTCGTAGCCGGAGCTGGCGGTGCGGTAGCTGGGGTGCACCCAGATCCGCGACACCGTGGCCACGGTGCCCGCCGTGCTCTGCTTGTCGTCCCGGCGGTGCACCACGCGGGTGCTGGACGCGGAGCGGCCGCTCACGCAGTGCGCGGCGGTGACGACCTTGGTGGCGCCCACCAGCGTGCCGCCGCAGAACTGGCCGCCGCTGCTGGTGGCCAGGTAGACGACCCACGGGTAGGAGCTGGTGGACACGCGGGAACCACCGACGATGAACGGGGAGACGTCGTCGGACGTGGACGCCCCGGCGGGCGCCGTGGTCATCAGACCCACCGCGGCCACGGCCGCGACCAACGACGTGATCAGGCGATGCAGGGTTTTCGCCATGTCGATCCTTCCGAGCAGGGGTGCGCCTGGTGCGGCGCACACCTCACAGCTAGGACCAAGACGCCGGACCGGACAACCACCTTTCGAAGGGGACCGGCGGCTTCACAGTTGACCCGTGACCCCTGTCACACGGACGACATCCGCCCGAACCGGGCCCGTCACGACCGGGCCCGCGCCCGCGTCGACGAACGCCACCGCCGCGCCCGCCTCGGCGAGCCGCACCGCGCCGTCCACCCGGACCCGCGTGCCGGGCCGCAGCAGGTGCCGCACCTGCGCCACGCACTCCTCGCTGCCCACCACCACCGAGGCCCGCCGCAGCTCGGCCTCCGCCCGGGGCGTGCGCTCGTCCGCGCCGCCCGGACCCAGGCCCACCAGCGCCAGCCTGCCGCGCGGCAGCACGCGCGCCGCGGCCACCGTGACCCCGGCGCCCTTGGCCTTCTCGGCGGCGATCTCCACGCGCCCGCCGCCGGACAGCTCCACCGCGCCGCGCAGCGCCGCCGCCTCGGCCACGCTCGGGATGCCGATGGCCAGCTCCGCCGGGTTCGGCACCGGGATGACCGCCAGCTCCTCGCCGGGGTAGGTCAGCAGGGGCGCGGTGGTCGAGTCGTGCCAGAAGCCCCAGTCCTCCAGGGCGTCCGCGATGCCCTGCTCGGCGACCTTCCGGTCGAGCGTGGCGAACGCCCGGATCGCGCGCAGGTCCAGGCCGCCCTCGTCCTGGAGCCGCGCCAGCGCCGCCGACACGGCCGACGCGGGCACCCCGGTGCTCGACCCGACGCCGACGACGAGGGTGCGCGGCACCACCCGCACCACCCGCTCCTTCGGCGGGCCCTTGGGCACCCGGTCGTCCACCAGCACGGTCCACGCCGCGTCGTGGCCGCTCGCGAGCACGTTGTCCGGCATGGCGGGCAGCGGGAAGCCGAGGGGGTTGGTCAGCAGCACCGGTTCGCCGCGCCGGATCGCCTCGCCGCACCCGGCGACGTCGCCCTCCACGGTGGCGTCGAGCAGCTCCACCAGCTCGTCCAGCGGCGAGTCCGCGGTCGCGGAGGTCACCACCGCCTGGAGGTCGAGCACGTCCGCGACCCGCTCGGCCAGCGCGTCCGCGCCGCCCAGCAGCGCCACGGCGAACCCGCCGTCCACGCACACCACGCCCGGGTCGGACCGCTCGTCGCGCACCAGCGGCGCGACCAGCCGCACGACGGCCCCGGTGCCGAGGAAGAACACCGCCGAGCCCAGGAGCGGCCACAGGCGGCGCACCGCGGGCCCGACCGGGCCGTCCGGCACCACCGCGTCGGGGCCGAGGAACCCGGCCAGCTCGACCGCGGCGCGGCGGCCCCTCTCACCGGAGGCGAAGACCCCGATCACGGCTCTTTCCTCCCGAACAGCACTGTCACCGGGTTGACAGCTGACAAAAGTTGTCCGGCCAACCTCGCCACCGAGAGCTGACTGCCCTCGACCTGGTAGCCGGCCTCGGTCAGCGCGTCGCGGGCGGCCACCACGCGGTCCAGGCGCGGCGTCGCCACCACGACCCGCCTGGCCCCCGAGCGCGCGACCCGCCGCACCACGTCCGCGCCACCGCCGCCGACGAACACCGCGTCCGGGGCCGGCAGCTCGCCCGCCTCCGCCAGCTCCGCCTCCACCACCCGCACGTCCACGCCGTGCGCGGAGGCGTTGGCGATGACCCGCACGCACTGCACCGGGTCCCGCTCCACCGCCACGACCGCCGCGCCGAGCCGGGCGCACTCCACGCCGACCGCGCCGGGTCCCGCGCCGACGTCCCACACCAGCACGCCGGGCCTCGGGGCGAGCCTGGCCAGCGCCAGGGCGCGCACCTCGGCGACGGCCACCATGCCGTGGCGGTGCGCGAAGTCGTCGTCGGGCAGCGCCCAGCCGCCGGTGGCGGGCGCGAAGTCCTGCTCCGCCAGGCACAGCACCGCGCCCGGCGACTCCCAGCGGCGCACCACCGCGTCCGCCGGGTCCACAGTGGACACACCGGCGGCCGAGGAGACCACCAGGGTGCGCCGCCACCCGGCCAGGCCGCGCCCCAGCGCCGCGGGGTCCGCGCCGGACACCACGACGGCGGACCGCGCCCGGCACACGTTCAGCGCGTGCCGCTCGCCGACCGCGGCGGCGTCGACGGCGGTCACGGCCTCCCAGGAGCGACCCGCCCCGGTCACGAACCGGTGCAGCGCGACGACGTCCACGTCAGTTGGCGCGCTTGTTCTTCTTGGCCCGCGAAGCGGTCGGCTTGCGCGGCGTCGTGCTGGCGCGGACCGTGGTCGGCTTGGGCCTCGCGGCGGCGGCGACCACCGGCTTCGACCTCGGCCCCGCGACCCCGGCGGCGTCCGCGCCGTCGACCGGGGCGGACGGACCCGCGGCCTCGACGGAGGCAGCCGGCTCCGAGGTGTCCGCGGACTCCTGGGTGCGGAAGGACTCTCGGGTGGTGTGGGAGGACTCCGGGGTATGAGAGGACTCCGGGGTGCGGGGAGGCTCCTGGGAGTCGGCGGGCTCCGGGGTGTCGCCCACCGGCGCCGGCTCGTCCTTCGCCTTGGCCGCGGCGCGCTTGCTGCGCGCGGTCTCCTGCCAGTCGTGCACCGCCGACCACGCGGCCACCGACGGCGACTCGCCCGCGGACCTGCCCGCGCGCGACGCCCACCTCGACGGTCGCGACCGGCGCACCGGCTCGCCGCCGTCGACCACCACCGCCACCGCCGACCGGCTGCGCGCCACGGGCGGCGCGAGCACCTCGCCGACCAGGAACAGCGTGGTGCGGTAGAGCTTGTGCTCCTTGACGCACGCCTCCAGCCCGCCGACCGTGGTCCGCACGACCGTCTCGTCCGGCAGGGACACCTTGTAGGCGACCACCACGGGCGTGTCGTCGGGGTAGCCGCCGGCGCGCAGCCGCTCGACCACCTGGCCCGCCCGCGCGCCGGACGCGGAGATCGCCATCGTGGTGCCGTGCACGGCGAACGCCTCGACGTGCTCGGCGGTCTCGGGACCGACCAGCACCAGCGACTGCGCCACGTCCGAAGTGGTCAGCTCGCGGCCGACCGACGCGGCCGCCGCCGAGACCTGGGACACGCCGGGGACCACCTCGGTGTCCAGGCCGAGCCGCCGGCAGACGTCCAGCTGCTCGTTGAGCCCGCCCCACACCGCCGGGTCGCCCGCGTGCAGGCGCACCACCCCGAGCTTGCCCGCCGCGGCGCGCCGGTACAGCTCGACGACCTCGGACTCGGGCACCCGGGAGAAGTCGACCAGCTCCGCGTCGGGGCGGGCGTGCTCGCGCACGCACTCGGCCTCCACCACGGCGGGCGCCCACACCACCACGTCCGCCTCGGCTATCCGCTTGGCGCCGCGCACGGTGATCAGATCGGCGGCGCCGGGACCGGCGCCCACGAAGGAGACCCGACCAGTCATCACCACTGCTCCCCATGACGCGTTCGGCTGGTGGGCAAGGACCGTACCGCGTTCGAGCGTTCCACTATCGAGTGGCCTCGGCCGCCACCGCGCCGACCGCGCAGGCCCGGACGAAGCGGGCGACGGCCTCCGGCGCGGACGCCGGGTGGGTGTGCAGGTACGACGCGTGCACGCCGCCGAGCACGAAACCCTCGGCCACCGGGCGCAGGTCGTGCCCGCGCCACCGCCACGCGGGTTTCGCGCCGTGCGGGACGCTCAGCGCGGTGCGGTGGAACTCGTGGCCGGTGACCCTGGCGCCCGGTCGGGCGAGCACCGACCCGTGCGGCGCGACCGCGTCCCGGTAGCCGAGGGTGAGCCGGGGCGTCATCGCGCCGTCCGCGTCGACCACGCCGCACATCGGCGCGCCGTCGAGGGACTTGGCCAGGTACAGCAGGCCGCCGCACTCGGCGTGCACGGGCGCGCCGGAGCGGGCCAGCCGGGTGACCTCGTCGCGGAGCCGCTCGTTGGCGCTCAGCTCGGCCGCGTGCTGCTCGGGGAACCCGCCGGGCAGCACGAGCCCCGCGACGCCCTCGGGCAGCGCCTCGTCGCGCAGCGGGTCGACCACGACCACCTCCGCGCCCGCCGCCTCCAGCAGCTCCACGTGCTCGGCGTAGCCGAAGGTGAACGCCGCGCCGCCCGCGACCGCGACCACGGGCGCGACCCCGACCACGACGCCGGCAGCACTCCCGACCGCGGCACCCGTGGCGGCACCTCCGGCGGCACCCCCGACCGGACCACCGCCGCCGGCTCCCCTGACCGCAGCACCGCCGGCACCACTCCCGGCAGCGTTCCCGACGGCACCACCCCCGGCGCCACTCCCAGCGGCATCCCCGGCAGCGCCCGCGACCGAACCCACGACCGCGGCGATCTCGGCCCGCGGGTCCCAGGCGGGCGCGGTCACCGGGGCCGCGCCCGCCGCCAGCGCGCGCACCCCGTCCAGGTCGACGTGCCGGGCGACGGAGTCGGCGATGGCCTCCACCGCCTCCACCGCCGCCGAACCGCGCTCGGCGGCGGTGACCAGACCGAGGTGGCGTGACGGCAGACGGAATCTGTCATCGCGAGGCAGGACTCCCAACACCTCCAGCCCGACCTCGGCGCAGGCCCCGCGCAGCACCTGCTCGTGCCGCGCGGAGCCGACCTGGTTGAGCACCACGCCGCCCAGCCGCACGGTCGGGTCGTAGCCGCGGAACCCGTGCAGCAGCGCGGCCAGGCTGCGGCTCTGGCCGCGGGCGTCGACCACGAACAGCACGGGCGCGGACAGCAGCTTGGCGACGTGCGCGGTGGAACCCAGGCCCTCGGTGTCCACCCGGCCGTCGAACAGGCCCATCACGCCCTCGACCACGGCGATGTCGCAGCCCCGCGCGCCGTGCGCGAACAGGGCGGGCACCCGGTGCTCGCCGACCATGACCGGGTCGAGGTTGCGGCCCGGCCTGCCGGTGGCCACCGCGTGGTAGCCGGGGTCGATGTAGTCCGGGCCGACCTTGAACGGGGCCACCCGGTCGCCCGCCCGGCGCAGCGCCGCCATCAGGCCGGTGGCCACGGTGGTCTTGCCGCTGCCGGAGGCGGGCGCGGCGACCACCAGCCGGTTCACCACTCGATCCCCTTCTGGCCCTTCTGCCCCGCGTCCATCGGGTGCTTGACCTTCGTCATCTCCACCACCAGGTCGGCGGCCGCCACGAGCTCGGCCGGCGCGTGCCTGCCGGTGATGACGACGTGCTGGTGACCGGGCCGGTCGCGGAGGGCCTCGACCACCTCGCCCACGTCCACCCAGCCCCAGTGCAGCGGGTAGGTGAACTCGTCGAGCACGTACAGCCCGTGCCGCTCGTCCCGGAGCCGGCGGGCGATCTCGCGCCAGCCCTCCCGCGCGGCGTCGGCGTGGTCCTCCTCGGTGCCCTGCTTGCGGGACCAGGACCAGCCCTCGCCCATCTTGTGCCACTCGACGGGGCCGCCCTCGCCGGTCTGCTCGTGCAGGCGGCCCAGCGCGCGGAACGCCGACTCCTCGCCGACCTTCCACTTGGCGGACTTCACGAACTGGAACACGCCGATGGACCACCCCTGGTTCCAGCCGCGCAGGGCGAGGCCGAAGGCGGCGGTGGACTTGCCCTTCATCTCGCCGGTGTGCAGGAAGACCAGGGGCCGGTTGCGGCGCTGCCGGGTGGTGAGCCCGTCGGCGGGCACGGCGGACGGTTGACCTTGGGGCATCTTCGCTCCTACGCGGCTCGGGCGGCGGCGCGGACCACGCCGGCGACCTGGTCGGCGGACAGCTCTTCCAGGCGCAGGCACGCCGCGTCCAGCGCGCCCGCCACCCGTCGCGCCAGGCCGAGCCTGATCGGGCCGTGCTCGCAGTCGACGACCACGGCGGCCACCCGGTCCGCGGCGAGCAGGCCCGCGGCGCGCAGGGCGTCGCGCACCGGGTCGCCGCCGACGCCGGACGCGGTCGCGCGCCCGTCGGTCAGCAGCACCAGCAGCGGGCGGCGGCGCGGGTCGCGCACGCGCTCGACGTCCAGCACGCGGCGGGCGCGCAGCAGGCCGTCGGCCAGCGGGGTGCGCCCGCCGGTGCGCAGGGCGCGCAGCCGGGCCGCCGCGGCGTCCACCGAGTTGGTCGGCGGCAGCGCGACGGTGGCCTCCCGACCCCGGAAGGTCACCACCCCGACCTTGTCGCGCCGCTGGTAGGCGTCGCGCAGGAGGGACACGACCGCGCCGCTGACCGCGGACATCCGCTGCCGCGCGGCCATCGAGCCGGAGGCGTCGACCACGAACAGCACGAGGTTGCCCTCCCGGCCCTCGCGCACCGACCTGCGCAGGTCCGCGCCGCGCAGTTCGAGCCCCGGACCGCTGCGGCCCCGGGCGGCCTGGTGCGGCGCGGCCGCGGCGAGCGTGCCGACCAGGTGCAGCCCTGATCCGTCCACAGTGGAGGGTCGGACCACGCGGCCGGTGCGGGCGCGGGCGCGGGACCGCTTGCCGGGCGCGCCGTCGCCGACGCCGGGCACCTGGAGCAGGCGGGCGCGGAAGGCGGGCGCGGGCGCGTGCGAGCGCTCGGCCGACGAACCCCGACCGTCCGAGGTGGACTGCTCCGGCGGGCGGCCCGGCAGCTCCGCGCCGTCGCCGCCGTCGTCGTCCCGCCCGCCGCCGTCGGGTCCCCCGTCGTCGGGCCCCCCGTCACCTGGCCCGTCGCCGTCCGGCCCGTCGTCGTCGGGGCCGTCGGGTTCCCGGGCGGCCTCGGCGCCCTGCCGCAGGGCGTCGTCGAGCTGCTCCTCCTCCAGCCCCGGCTCGTCGAACGGGTCGCGGCGCTTGCGGTGCGGCAGGGCGAGCCGCACGGCCGCCTCCACGTCCTCCTCGGCCACCTCGTCGGCACCGCGCCAGGCCGCGTGCGCGATCGCGGTGCGGGCCACGACGAGGTCCGCGCGCATCCCGTCCACCTCGAACGCCGCGCAGATCGCGGAGATCCGGCGCAGCTCGGCGTCCGGCAGCGCCACCGACGCCAGCCGGGCGCGGGCCTCGACGATCCGCGCGGCCAGCGCGGCGTCCTGGTCGGCCCAGCGCGCGGCGAACCCCTCCGGGTCGGCCTCGTAGGCCAGTCGCCGCCGGACCACCTCGGTGCGCGTGGCCACGTCGCGGGCGGCGCGGACGGCGACGGTGAGGCCGAACCGGTCCAGCAGCTGGGGCCGCAGCTCGCCCTCCTCCGGGTTCATGGTCCCCACCAGCAGGAACGACGCCGCGTGCGACACGGACACGCCCTCGCGCTCGACGTGCGCGCGCCCCATGGCGGCGGCGTCGAGCAGCAGGTCCACGAGGTGGTCGTGCAGCAGGTTGACCTCGTCCACGTACAGCACGCCCCGGTGCGCGGCGGCCAGCAGGCCGGGCTGGTAGGCGCGCACCCCCTCGGTGAGCGCGCGCTCCAGGTCCAGCGAGCCGATCAGCCGGTCCTCGGTCGCGCCGACCGGCAGCTCGACCAGCCGCGCCGGCCGCCGCTCGGAGTCCCGCTGTTCGGGGTCCCGCTGTTCGGGACCACCGCCGTGCGGGCCGTCCGGGCAGTCCGACGCGACCTCCGGGTCGCAGCCGAACCGGCAGCCCGGCACCACGTCCAGCCCGGGCAGCAGCGCGGCGAGCGCGCGGACCGCGGTCGACTTCGCGGTGCCCTTCTCACCTCGGACGAGCACCCCGCCGATACCGGGGTGCACGGCGTTGAGCAGCAGCGCCGTGCGGAGGTCGTCCTGTCCGACGACGGCGGAAAAGGGGAAACGCGCGCCCATGCGGCGGTGTCCTTCCTCGGGTGTCCACGCCCGGGTCCGGTGGTGACGACAGGGGGGCGAGTTCCTGACTCCCGGGGTGAACCGGTCACAGTGGCGGGACCGTGCCGGACTTCCACCGGCTTCCTCGCGCACCCCTACAGCCCCGGCATCGTCGCACCTGAGGCCGGCGGGTCCAAGCCCCGGGGACGCGAGCGCGATCACACCGGTCGGCCGTCCGACCCGGGACTACCGCCCGCCGACGCCGCCCTGAGCCACGAGCTGCCGGGAGGCCGCGCCGCCGAGCGCCGGGTCCCCCAGCTCCACCTCGACGCTCAGCGGCGCCCGGAACGACAGCAGCCCCAGCATCGGCGGCGGGTCGGCCGAGGCGAGCCGCAGGCGCGGGAACCGCAGCGCGGTCTCCCGCAGCACCACCTCCGCCTCCAGCCGGGCCAGGCCCGCGCCGAGGCAGAAGTGCCTGCCGTGGCCGAACGCCAGGTGCCCGCGGGCGTTCGGGCGGCCGGGGCAGAACCGCTCGGGGTCGTCGAACGCGGCGGGGTCCGAGCCCGCGCCCGCGAGCATCAGCAGCAGCGGCGCGCCGGCCGGGACGTCGACACCGGACAGCACGACCGGTTCGGCCGCGACCCGCCGCCACGTGGTGACCGGCGGCTCCCGCCGCAGCACCTCCTCCGCGCACGCCGCCGCCACGCCCGGCTCGCCGAGGCGCGACCACAGGTCGCCGTGCCGCAGCACCGCGTGGAACGCCGCGCACAGCAGCTGGGTCGTCGTCTCCTGCCCCGCGATCAGCAGGAAGTAGCACAGCCCGGCCGCGTCCCGCAGCGGCACGCCCCCGGCCCGCAACGCGCCGAACAGGTCGTCGCCGCGCGGGTCCGCGGCCTTGAGCCGCGAGGTCAGCCACCGGTGGAACGCGGCGGCCGGCCCGGCCAGCTCGCGCTGCCGCTCCGGCGTGACGTCGCCCCAGAACAGCTCCAGCGACGCGGTGCTCCACGCCTTCAGCGCGGCCACGTCCACGTCGCGGATGCCCAGCACCTCCAGCAGCACCACCGCGGGCAGGTCGCGGGCCAGCGCCGGGTGCAGGTCGACCGACCCGGTCAGCCCGGCGAGCCGCGCCGCGGTCAGCTCGGCGATCCGCGGCCCCGCCGCGGCCACGCGCGCGGGCGTGAGGAAGCGGGCCACCAGCCGGCGCAGGGCGGCGTGGGTCGGGGTCCCGTTGTTGGCCAGCGTCGGCGGCAGCGAGAACCCCGAGCGGGCCAGCTCGCGCAGCACCGGGCCCGGCACCGGGACCACCGCGGTCAGCGCGTTGTCCGGCCGGAACCGGCGCGGGTCGGCCAGCACCGCGCGCACGTCGTCGTACCGGCTGACCAGCCACAGCCCGGTGCGCCCGTCGCGGTGCACCGGCGCCCGCTCGCGCAGCGACCGCAGGTCGGCCGGTCCGGGCTGGAAGAGGTCCACGCCGGCACGGTAGCCGCCGGATGCGACACTGCCGGCGTGAGTGTGCGCACAGGTGAGTCGGTGTTCGACTGGATCGACACGCGTGCCGGGGCCCGCGCCAAAGCCGGTCTCGCGCGCCGCGTCCGACCCCGCCCGGCCGACTCCGCGGACCTCGACCTGGCGTCGAACGACTACCTGGGCCTGGCGCGCGACAAGCGGGTCACCGGCGCGGCGGCCGCGGCCTCGCTGCGCTGGGGCGCGGGTTCGACCGGCTCCCGCCTGGTCACCGGCTCCACCGAGCTGCACACCGAGCTGGAGTACGAGCTGGCGAACTTCTGCGGCGCCCAGTCGGCGCTGGTGTTCTCCTCCGGCTACGCGGCCAACCTCGGCGCGCTGACCGCGCTGTCCGGGCCGGGCACCGCGATCGTCGCCGACCAGCACATCCACGCCTCGCTGATCGACGGCACGCGGCTGTCCAAGGCCGACGTGGTGGTCGCCGGGCACTGCGACGTGCCGAAGGTGACCCACGCGCTGGCCACCCGCGGCAAGCGGCGGGCGCTGGTGGTGACCGACTCGGTGTTCTCCGTCGACGGCGACCTCGCGCCGCTGGCCGAGCTGGCCGCCGCCTGCCGCGAGCACGAGGCGGCGCTGGTCGTGGACGACGCGCACGGCCTGGGCGTGCTCGGCGACGGCGGGCGCGGCGCGGTGCACGCCGCGGGCCTGGCCAAGGCGCCGGACGTGGTGGCCACGCTGACCCTGTCCAAGTCGCTCGGCGCGCAGGGCGGCGCGGTGCTCGGGCCGAGCCGGGTGATCAGGCACCTGGTGGACACCGCGCGCACGTTCATCTTCGACACCGGCCTCGCCCCGTCGAGCACGGCGGCGGCGCTGGCCGCGCTGAAGGTGCTGCGGGAGGAGCCGGACCGGCCCGCGCGGGCCCTGGACGTGGCCCGGGACCTGGCGTCCCGGCTGCGCGAGGCGGGCCTGCGGGTCAGCGCGCCGACCGCGGCCGTGGTGTCGGTGCAGGCGCCCTCGGCCGAGGCGGCGTTCGACTGGGCCGAGGCGTGCCGGGCCCGGGGCGTGGTCGTGGGCTGCTTCCGGCCGCCGTCGGTGCCGGACGGGATCTCCCGGCTGCGGCTGACCGCCCGCGCCGACCTCACCGGGGCCGACGTCGAGCGGGCCGTGCGGGTGATCACGGAGACCGGCGCATCCGCAGGTGCGGTATCCCGTCCTCGTCCGTGAACTCCGCGCCCTGCGGCTCGAAGCCGAACGAGGCGTAGAAGTCGGCCACGTAGGTCTGCGCGTCCAGCACGCAGTCGGCCCGCCCGACCTCGGCGAGCGCCGCCTCCACCAGCCGGCGGCTGTAGCCGCGGCCGCGGGCGGCGCGGGCCGTGCACACCCGGCCGACGCGGAACCCGCCGCCGGGTTCCTCCAGCAGCCTCAGGTAGGCGACGGGCTCCGGTGAGCCGTCCTCCTCCAGCCAGAGGTGCCGGGTGCCCGGCTCCAGGTCACGGCCGTCCAGGTCCTGGTACGCGGCCCTCTGCTCCACCACGAACACGTCGCAGCGCAGCTTGAGCAGGCGGTAGAGCCGGTCGGGGGTCAGGTCGGCCGACCACTGCCGGCGCAGGGTCGCCGGGTACTGGGGTGAACGCACGGCACCGTCGTACCACACGGTCTCAGAGCCACGCCCGGTAGCGGCTCAGCGCGGTGTAGACGCCGGGGTGGTCCGGGCGCGCGCAGCCGTGGCCGAAGGACACCACGCCGACCAGCTCGCCGGCCACGGTGAGCGGGCCGCCCGAGTCGCCCTCGCACGCGTCCTTGCCGCCCTCCGGGTAGCCCGCGCACAGCATCGCGCCCGCCCGGTAGGCGGGCACCAGGTCCGCGCACTCGACGTCGGTCCGGATCGGCACGTCGGCCTCGCGCAGGACGCGGCTCGGCGGTCGCAGCTCGCCGGTGCGGCCCCAGCCGTGGACCAGGGCGGGCCCGGTGCGCGGCTCGGCGACCCGGACCGGCTCGTACGGCAGCGGTTCGGCCAGGGCGAGGACCGCCACGTCGTCGCCCGAGGTGACGGCGGTGAAGTCGGGGTGCCGCCGGATCTCCGCGACCCCGCTCGCGCGGCCCGCCCGGCTGTCCAGGTCGGCGCGGCCCGCGACGGCGGTCAGCTCCTCCGCCCGCCGGTCGCGCCTGCCGAGGGCGGAGCGCTCGACCGTGCAGTGCGCGGCGGTGACGACCTTGTCCGGCGCCACCAGCGCGCCGCCGCAGAAGAAGTTGCCCGCCCGGTCGAACAGGGCGACCACCCACGGCGCGGGCGGCGCCTCCCGGCCGCCGACGACCGCGTCCGCGGGGAGCCCGGAGAAGAGCAGGACGAGCACGGCGAAGACCGGCGCGCTGATGCGCATGGACCACTCCCCTACGTCGCGTGGGTGAACGGGCACAGACCGTAGCGGAGCGCGCACACCGCCATCATCCGGGTATGGAAACCGGAAAATCTCTTGTTAGGATCCGTTGGCACCGAAGATTTAACGGTCAGTGAGACAGATCACGAGCATCTGTCCGGAACATGAGGGAGGTTCCCATGAACCTGGATCTCACCCAACTGCCGGCGTTCCTCCTCGCGTGCGCGGTGGTGGTCCTGACGCCGGGCGTGGACGCCTTCCTCCTGCTGCGCACCTCGGTGCGCTCCGGGACGCGCGCCGGCCTGCTGGCGCTCGCGGGCATCCACACCGCGGCACTCCTCCAGGTCGCCCTGGTGATCTCGGGCGTCGGCGCGGTGATCGCCCGCTACCCCGCGGCGCTGACCGCGCTGCGGTGGGTCGGCGCCGCCTACCTGCTCTACCTGGCCGCGTCGATCACGCGCGGCCTGCTGCGACCCGCGCCCGAGGAGGCGCCGGCGGTCGCCGCCCGGCCGTTCCGGCAGGGGTTCCTGACCAACACCACCAACCCGAAGATGCTGCTGTTCTCGCTGGCGTTCCTGCCGCAGTTCATCGGCTCGGGCGACCCCGCGCCCCAGCTCACCCTGCTCGCCGCGGTGTTCCTCGGCCTGGCCGCGCTGTGGGAGCTGACCATCGTGGTCGCCGCGGCGCGCGTCGCGGGCTCGCTGCGCCGACCCGGCGTGACCACGGCGCTGGACGCGGTGTGCGCGGCGGTGTTCCTGACCATGTCGATCGGCCTGGTGCTCTGACGCGCCCCGGCGCGCCGGCCGGTCCCCTGCCCCGGGACCGGCCGGCGCGCCGTTCACCCGCGCCGGGCTACGCCGTGCCGTTCACCTGCTCGGCCAGCGCACCGGCGTGGGAGGAGATCCGGCCGTAGACGCCGGGCTTGCCCCGGCGCGCGCACCCCTCGCCCCACGACGTGACGCCGATCAGCTTGCCGCCCGCCACCATGGGCCCGCCGGAGTCGCCCTGGCACGTGTCGACCCCGCCGGCCGGGTAACCGGCGCAGACCATGTGCCACGGGTCGTACTGGAAGTAGGCGGCCGAGCAGTCCTTGTCGGACATCACCGGCACGGACGCCGCCAGCAGGTACCGCGACAGGGAGCCCTGCTCGCTCGTGCGACCCCAGCCCAGCACCAGCGCCTCGGTGCCCGGCGCGTACAGCTCCCCGTCCTCCGGACCCGCCAGCGGCAGCGGTTGCTGGGGCACCCGCTCGCGCAGGGTCAGCACCGCGACGTCCGCGCCCCGGTCCGCCGCGACGTAGTCCGGGTGCACCCACACCTCGTTCAACCGGACGACCCGACCCTGCTTGCCCTGCTTGTCCTCGCGGCCCACCACGACCCGACCGGCGCTCACCGTCGTGCTCGCCGCGCAGTGCGCCGCGGTGACCACCTTGTCCGGCGCCACCAGGGTGCCGCCGCAGAACTGGCGACCACTCGAATCGGTCAGGTACACCACCCACGGGTGGTCCGCGATGGACACCCGGCCACCGCCCACCACGCGCTCGTCCGCCGCGGCGACGCCCGCCAGGGCCGTCGTCACCGCCACCACCACCGTCATCAACAACGCGGCAAGCCGCATCGCCCCTCCTCCTGGTCGAATGACACCCAAGAGGGAAGCTAGTTCCAAAGGCGTAGTCAGTTGCTCTGTTCGGCCTTATTTCCACCGAACTTGCTACGCACCTTGTCCGCCGTGCCCACCACCACGTCGCCGAGCTCGTTGAAGATCTTCATCAGCGGGTCCTCGGACTGGGCCGCCGACTCCTTGTAGGAGCGGGCCGCCGCCCGGACGTCCTCGGTGAACGACCCGCTCGGCCGGTCGTCCTCGCGGCGCGCGTAGTCGCCGGTGAGGATGGTCCGGTAGTCCTCGCTCGCCGCCCACTTCTGCAACTCGGCCGCGCGCACCACGGCCAGCGGGTGGGTCAGCGGCCAGGTGCGGATCAGCTTGAGCACCGAGTCGCGCACGTCGTCGACCTGCTCGTACTCCCTGGCCTGCTTGAGGAACTCGGCCGTGTCGACCTGGCGGAGGTCCATGCCGCCCGCCATCGCCACGTGGACGCGCAGACCGGCGGCCGGGTCCTGCACGCACAGCAGGCCGGCGCGGTCGCAGGACAGCTCGGTCTTGCGGTACCACTCGCTCAGCGCCGCGATCACCGCGCGGATCGCCCAGTACCCGACGGGCATCCAGCCCATCCCGTACTGCACCTGCATCAGGCGCTGGAGGATCGTCCGGTACAGGGCGTGCCCGGACAGCACGTGCCCCATCTCGTGGCCGATGGTGAACCGCAGGCCGTCCTGGTCGAGGAGCTCCACGAGACCCGTGGTGAGCACGATGAACGGCTTGTCGATGCCGATCGTCATCGCGTGCGGCACCGGGTCGCGCCGCACGAACAGCTCCGGGACCGGGTCGACGTCCAGCGTCGCCGCGGCCTCCAGCCGGAGCCGGTCCAGCTCCGGGTACTGCTTCGGACCCACCCGGATGCTCGACGCCAGGTGGCCCAGCCGCTCACCGCGCTCGGTGAACGCGCCCGCCACCGCCTGGAGCACCGGCCCGATGCCCGGCACCGCCCTGAGCACCGCCAACGCCCCCCGGTCCACCGGGTGCTCGTACGCCCGCGGGCTGATGCCGGGGAAGCGCACGCGCGCGGTCGACCGCTCGATTTCCTCACCCATGGACCCAGGGTGCCACGGTCGGGAGGGCCGGCGTTCCCGAACGGAGCAACAGCGGGGCACACTGGCGGCGTGGACGAGACCGGTGGCAGGGCCGACGACCTGGCGGACGTGCTCGGCAGCGGCTACTCCGCCCGCGGGTTGCCGCTGGGCGGCGACCTGGGCGCGGTGCTGGTGCGCCGCCGCGCGGAGCACGCGACCCGGGGCGCGGTGCTGTACGTGCACGGGTTCGCGGACTACTTCTTCCAGACCCACGTGGCCGAGCACTTCACCGACCGGGGCTTCGACTTCTACGCCCTGGACCTGCGCGCCTACGGCCGCTCGCTGCGACCGGGCGAGGCGGCGGGCTTCGTCACCGACCTCACCAAGCACTTCGAGGAGGTCGACGCCGCGGTCCGGGTGATCCGCGAGGAGGACGGCCACCGGCGCCTGGTCGTGGTCGGCCACTCCACGGGCGGGCTGATCACGAGCCTGTGGGCGCACGAGCGGCGGGACGACGACGTGCTCGACGCCCTGGTGCTCAACAGCCCGTGGCTCGACCTGGCCGAGTCGTGGTTGCTGCGCACGGTCGGCACGGCGCTGGTCCGGGGCGTCGGCCGCATCGCGCCGCGGCCGGTGCTCCGGCCCGGCCTCGGCCCGGTGTACGGCCACAGCGTCCACCGCGACCACCACGGCGAGTGGGACTTCGACCTGGCGTGGAAGCCGATCGAGGCGTTCCCGGTGCACGCCGGGTGGCTGCGCGCGGTGCGTCGCGGCCACGCCCGCCTGCACCGCGGCCTGGACGTGCGCGTGCCGGTGCTGCTGCTGTGCGCGAGCCGCAGCCACCTGCGCGCCAAGCGGTGGACGCCCGAGGCGATGACCGCGGACACCGTGCTGGACGTGGCGCACATGCGGAAGTGGGCGCCGAAGATCGGCGGTCGGGTCCGGGTGGTGGCCGTCGAGAACGGGATGCACGACCTGTTCCTGTCGGCCGAGCCGGTGCGCAGGCGGGCGCTGGCCGAGGTGGACGAGTTCCTGGATTCGATCTGATCCCGCAGGGCCGCGGCCCTGCGGTCCGGGGGATGACCGAAGCCACCCACCTGATCACCACCCGCGAGTCCCACGACACCGTCGCCGAGACCTACGACGAGTTCGTCAAGCCCCGGTTCGCCGCCGACGCCGTCGGGCGCGGCCTGCCGGGCGCGTTCGCCGGGTTCCACCGGGTGCTCGCGCCAGGCGGGCACCTGCTGCTCTCGTTCCACGCCGGCGACGGGCGCCTGAAGCCGGAGCGGGGCTACGGGCACCCGGTGACCTACGAGGCGTGGTTGCGGCGGCCCGACGACGTGGTGGCGCTGCTGGAGGGACTCGGCCTGGAGGTCACCGCGCGGGTGCTCCAGCCGGAGGGCGAAGTGGACGTGCTCGACCCTGCTGGCGCGCAAACCCGCGTGACCGCTCGGCAGAGCCGGGCGCGAACCCGCGTGACCGGTCAGAAGAGCCCGGCGCGGGCGGCCGCGAGCGCTGCCCGCGCCGCGCGGTCCGCGGTGGCGTGGTCGAGCGGTTCGCCGGACACGAACACCCGGTAGAACAGCGGGGCGCAGGTCTGCCGGGCCAGCTCGGCGGGGTCGGCCTGGGGTGGCAGCTCACCGCGCTCGACGGCCCGCTCCGCGATCACGCCGGCGGCCTCGTGCCGGGCGGTGTAGTAGTCGCGCTTGGCCTGCCGGGCGCGGCCGGACTGGAGGGCGGCGGCGACCAGGGCGATCGGCACGCGGCTGCGCCCGGGGTCGGTGAAGGTGTCGACGACCTCGCGGGCGAGCGCGATCAGGTCGCCCTCGGCCGAGCCGGTGTCGGGCGCGGTCCAGCCGGCGTCGCGACCGCGGTCGAGCGCGTCGGCGATCAGCACGTCCACGGTGCCCCAGCGGCGGTAGACGGTGGTCTTGTGGACGCCCGCGCGGTCGGCGACGTTCTCGACGGTCATGCCGAGGTAGCCCCGGTGGACGAGTTCGACGTGCACGGCTTCGAGGACGGCGTCGCGCACGCGGGCCGACCGGCCACCGGGTCGTGTGCTCAATTGCAACTCCAGTTGCTTTAGCAGGAGGATCATGCCACTCTAACGCAACACGAGTTGCGATAAGGAGTTTTCCTTGACCTTCACCCCCGATCCGACCGCCCTGCACCCGCTGGCGCGCACCGACCGCGTGGTGCTGCTCAAGCCGCTGGTCACCGCGCCGACGATCGAGGTCGGCGAGTACACCTACTACGACGACCCGGAGCACGCCACCGAGTTCGAGGCGCGCAACGTGCTCTACGGGTTCGGGCCGGAGAAGCTCGTCATCGGGAAGTTCTGCGCCCTGGCCGCCGGCACCCGGTTCATCATGGCCGGCGCGAACCACCTCACCACCGGCGCGTCCACGTTCCCGTTCACGATCTTCGGCGGCGAGTGGCAGGAGCGCACCGCCGACCTGTTCGCGGACGCGGGGCCCGGCCGCGACACCGTCGTCGGCAACGACGTGTGGTTCGGCTACCAGTCGCTCGTCATGCCCGGGGTCACCATCGGCGACGGCGCGATCATCGCCACCGGGGCCGTGGTGGTGTCGGACGTGCCGCCCTACTCGGTGGTCGGCGGCAACCCCGCGCGCGTGGTGAAGCAGCGCTTCCCGGACGAGGACGTGGCCCGTCTGCTGCGCGCCCGCTGGTGGGACTGGCCGATCGGGCTGATCACCGAGCACACCCGCACGATCATGACCGGCACGCCGTCCGACGTCGAGCGCGTCGCCGTCGAGCACGGCCTGTGCTGACCAGCCGATCGGTCTAGCGCACCGGGCGCCCCGCTGGTGGATCATGGGCGCATGGCCGAGGAGCACGACCGGTACTGCGACCTGACCATGCGGGGCGGCGCCACGAGCGGCGTGGTGTACCCGTGGGCGGTGGTGGAGCTGGCCGAGCACTACCGGTTCCGGTCGCTGGGCGGCGCGTCCGCGGGCGCCATCGGCGCCGCCTTCACCGCCGCCGCCCAGAGGGGGCGCGAGCAGGGCGGGTTCCGCAAGCTCCACGACCTGGTCGACTGGTTCGCCGCGCCGGGCTGGCGGCTGGCCCAGCTCTTCCAGCCCAGCGCGGACACCCGCAAGCTGTTCCGCATCGTCGCCGCCGCCATGCAGCGGCGCGACACCACCGGGCGCAGTCCGCTGACCTGCCTGCTGCTCGCGCTGTTCGGCGCGGTCGGCCGGGGGGCGCGGCTGGTCCTGGCCCTGGCGCTCGCCCTGTGGCTGGTCGGGCCGACGCTGTGGTCCCGGTTCGTGCGGTGGGGCGCGACACCGGGGTGGGCGCTCGTGGCGATCACCGCCGCGGTGGCGGTCGGCGTGTCCGTCCTCCTGGTGCTGCTACTGGCGCGGGGCAAGGACTCCTGGCCGCGGCGCATCGGCACCGCGCTGCTGCTCCTGATCCCGCTCGCGCCGGTCGCGGCGGCCACCCGGTGGGACGCGCGCAGCCTCGCGGGCGCGGCCACCGCGGCGGTGTGGTGGCTCGTGCTCTGCTTCGCCCTCGTCAGCACCGTCGCGCTCGTCTACGGCGTGAGCGCCAAGCGATTCCTGGACCGGATGGCCACCACCATCCACTTCGGGCTGGTGCCCGGCACCGGCCGGTTCGAGGCGAACTTCTGGGACCGCCGCTGCGGCGTGCCGGCGTCGACCGGCGTGCCGCCGCTGAGCGACTGGCTCGCCGACCGGCTCGACGACCTGTCCGGCGTGCCGAACCTGTCGTTCTCCGACCTGGACGCCAACCTGGTGCTGATGACCACGGACCTCTCCGAGGGCCGCCCCTACCGGCTGCCGTTCACCGAGCCGGTCGACCCGTGGCTGTTCTGCCGCACGTGCCTGGGCGCGGTGCTGCCCCGGCGGACGGTGGAATCCCTGGGCGCGGACCCGTCCGGGCACCGCTGCCCGCTGCACCCGGACGAGCCGGTCCACGCCCTGCCGCGCGACCTGCCCGTCGCGCTCGCCGTCCGGATGAGCATGCCGCTGCCCGGCCTGATCGCCGCCGTGCCGCTGGTGCGCGCCGAACCGGAGCCCCGCGTGCACTGGTTCTCCGACGGCGGCATCACCAGCAACTTCCCCATCCACTTCTTCGACCAGCTGCTGCCGCGCTGGCCGACGTTCGGCCTGAGCCTCCAGTCGTACCCGGCGGGCGACGACCGGGACGTGTGGCTGCCCGAGCAGGACGCCTCCACCGGCGGCGCGCCGTGGCGCGGCATCGGGCTCGCGCAGCACTTCGCGTCCGCGATCCTGGACACCGCGCTCGGCTGGCGCGACACCATGCAGTCCGCCCTGCCCGGCTACCGGGGCCGGATCGCGCACGTCCGCGTCCGGCCGGACGAGGGCGGCACCAACCTGTTCATGCGGCCCGAGACGATCCTCGCCCTGGCGCGGCGGGGCCAGGAGGCGGGCAGGCTGCTGCGCACCCGCTTCACCCGGGACGACAGGACCGACCGGTACCGGTGGATCCGGATGCGGCTGGCCATGCGCGAGTACCAGCAGCTGGCCGAGCAGGCCGAGCAGCGCGGCGCGCTCTACCGGGACCTCGCCGAGCGCTACGACGTCCCCGAGGACCTGCGGGAGTGGTTCACCGTGCCGCCGACCGGGACCGACCCGCACGCCCGGGAGATCGCGATCACCCTGGACGCGCTGGGCGGCCTGCCGCCGGGCCCGTTCGACGGCGAGCCGCCGGTCGACCCGGACCTCCGCCTGACCCCGCCGGAGTGACGGGGCGGCGGCCGGGCCCGGGGGCGCCCGGGTCGTTGCCGGGGGCGTCGTTCAGGCCTTGCGGCCGACCCCGGCGTACGCGCTGATGTAGGCGTCGTCGGAGTCCGGGTGCCACTCCGACAGCGGCACGACGCCCGGCTCGACCACGTCCAACCCGGCGAACAGGGCGGCGATCTCCTCGCCCGAGCGCAGCACCAGCGGGCTGTCGGTCTTGCGGTAGATCGCGTTGACCTGCTCGCCGCCCTCGATGCCCTCCGCCGAGATCCCGTCCCAGCTGGCGTGCGAGATGGCGAGGAAGCTGCCGGGCGACAGGACCTCCCGGTAGCGCGCGACGGCCTTGTGCGGCTCGTCGGCTTCCGGCACGAAGTGCAGCACGGCGACCATCAGCAGGCCGACGGGCCGGTCGAAGTCGATCATCCGGCGGACGTCGTCGTTGCCCAGCACGGAGTCCGGGTCGCGCAGGTCGGCCTGGATCGCGCAGGCCAGCGGGTTGTCCGCGAGCAGCGCGGTGCTGTGCGCCACCGCCACCGGCTCCACGTCGGCGTAGACCACCTTGGCCGACGGGTTGGCCTGCTGGGCGATCTCGTGCACGTTGCCCACGGTCGGGATGCCCGAACCCAGGTCCAGGAACTGGTCGATGCCCTGCTCCAGCAGGTAGCGCACCGCCCGGCGCAGGAACGAGCGGTTGGCCCGCGCCGCGCCCGGCATCCCCGGGAAGATCTGCTCGACGGACTTCGCGGCTTCGCGGTCGACCGCGAAGTTGTGCGAGCCGCCCAGGTAGTAGTCGTACATCCGGGCCGCGCTCGGCCGGTCCAGGTCCACCGAGGACGGGACCCAGCTCGCCTGCTCCATGCGCACATCTCCTAGTCAGCCGACGGCGTGATCGTGGTGGCGTGCCGAACCCGGCACAACCCCCGAACGGACGCTCGTGCCCGTTTTGCCGCAACCTAGCGGATGGGCGGAACCCCGGTTCGGCGCGCCGGCTGGTGCGGGGTCGTCGACCGGCGACTCCTCCACCGCAGCTCCCGGGGCTGCTCGCTCAGGGCGAACACCCACCGGAAACAATCTCCCGCTCACCTTGGTTGAGCCAATCAGACTCAACTTTGGAGGAATCATGGGCGAGACGTTGGCGCTGCCGGTGCTGCCGCTGGACGACGTCGTCGTGCTGCCGGGCATGGTCGTGCCGATCCGGCTCAGCGGCGCGGACGCCACCGCCGAGGCCCGCGCCGCCGTCGAGGCCGCGACCGCCGCCGGTGGTCAGTCCAAGGTGCTGCTGGTGCCGCGACTGGACGGCAAGTACGCGAAGGTCGGCACGCTGGGCGTGATCGAGCAGGTCGGCAGGCTGTCCGGCGGCGAGCGCGCGGCCGTGGTGCGCGGCACCGAGCGGGTGCGCATCGGCACCGGCACGACCGGCCCCGGCGCGGCGCTGTGGGTCGAGGCGACGATCGCCGACGTGCCGCCCGCCGACGAGCGCACCGACGAGCTGGCCCGCGAGTACCGCGCGCTGGTCACGTCGATCCTCCAGCAACGCGGCGCGTGGCAGGTGGTCGACTCGGTGAAGCAGGTCGACGAGCCGTCGGCGCTGGCCGACCTCGCCGGGTACGCCTCGTACCTGGACGACGAGCAGAAGGTGTGGCTGCTGGAGACCCCCGACACCTCGCGGCGGCTGGAGAAGCTGATCGAGTGGGGCCGGGAGCACCTGACCGAGCTGGACGTCGCCGAGACGATCCGCAAGGACGTCAAGGAGGGCGTGGAGAAGCAGCAGCGCGAGTTCCTGCTGCGCCGGCAGCTGGCCGCCATCCGCAAGGAGCTGGCCGAGCTGGACGGCAAGCCCGCCACCGAGGAGCAGGACTACCGGGCGCGCGTCGAGGGCGCCGACCTGCCCGAGCACGTGCGCGAGGCCGCGTTGACCGAGGTCGACAAGCTGGAGCGGACGGCCGAGCAGTCGCCCGAGGTCGGCTGGATCCGCACGTGGCTGGACACGGTGCTGGACGTGCCGTGGAACAACCGCACCGAGGACTCCTACGACATCGCGGGCGCGCGGGCCGTGCTGGACGCCGACCACGCGGGCCTGGACGACGTGAAGGAGCGCATCGTCGAGTACCTGGCCGTGCGGCGCAGGCGAGCCGACCGGGGCATGGGCGTCGTCGGCGGGCGGCGGTCCGGCGCGGTGCTGGCCCTGGTGGGTCCGCCCGGTGTCGGCAAGACCTCGCTCGGCGAGTCGGTCGCGCGGGCCATGGGGCGCGAGTTCGTCCGGGTCGCCCTGGGCGGCGTGCGGGACGAGGCCGAGATCCGCGGCCACCGGCGCACCTACGTGGGCGCGCTGCCCGGCCGGGTCGTGCGCGCCATCTCCGAGGCGGGCTCCATGAACCCGGTGGTGCTGCTGGACGAGATCGACAAGGTGGGCGCGGACTACCGGGGCGACCCGACCGCCGCGCTGCTGGAGGTGCTGGACCCGGCGCAGAACCACACGTTCCGGGACCACTACCTGGAGGTCGAGCTGGACCTGTCGGACGTGGTGTTCCTGGCCACGGCCAACGTGCTGGAGTCCATCCCCGGCCCGCTGCTGGACCGCATGGAGCTGGTCCGGCTCGACGGGTACACCGAGGACGAGAAGGTCACCATCGCCCGCGACCACCTGCTGCCCCGGCAGGTCGAGCGCGCCGGCCTGACGCCGGAGGACGTGTCGATCAGCGAGGCCGCGCTGCGGAAGCTGGCCGGCGAGTACACCCGCGAGGCGGGCGTGCGGCAGCTGGAGCGCTCGCTGGCGCGGGTGCTGCGGAAGGTGACGGCCCGGGTGGCGCTGGGCCAGGCCGAGCTGCCGACGCCGGTGGACGTGCCGGACCTGCGCGGGTACCTGGGCTCGCCCAAGCACACGCCGGAGTCGGCCGAGCGGACCGCCGTGCCGGGGGTGGCCACGGGGCTCGCGGTGACCGGCGCGGGCGGTGACGTGCTGTTCGTGGAGGCGTCGCTGGCCCCGAAGGGCACCGGGTCGGCCGGGGTGACGTTGACCGGGCAGCTGGGCGACGTGATGAAGGAGTCGGCGCAGATCGCGCTGTCGTACCTGAAGTCGCACGACGCGGGCGCGGAGGCGTTGGCCGAGCGCGGGGTGCACATCCACGTGCCGGCGGGCGCGGTGCCGAAGGACGGCCCCTCGGCCGGCGTGACCATGACGACGGCGCTGGCGTCCCTGCTGTCGGGCCGCCCGGTCCGGTCCGACGTGGCCATGACCGGCGAGGTCTCGCTCACCGGCCGGGTGCTGCCGATCGGCGGGGTCAAGCAGAAGCTGCTGGCCGCGCACCGGGCGGGCATCACCACGGTGCTGCTGCCGCAGCGCAACGAGCCGGACCTGGACGACGTGCCCGAGCAGGTGCGCGACGCCCTGACCGTCCACCTGGTCGGCGACGTCGGCGAGGTCCTCTCCCTGGCCCTGGAACCCACCACCGCCACCTCTACCTCCTCCACCACCTCCTCCACCACCACCGCCGCCTAATCCCGCGCGTGTCCTCCACTCAAGCACCGCGTGTCCTCCACTGAGGCATCGCGTGTCCTCCACTCGGACACCGCGTGTCCCACATCCAGGACCCCGAGTTCCACGCTCGGGGTCCTGGGCGTTGAACTCGCCGTGCCGGAGTGGAGGACACGCGATGCCGGACTGGAGGACACGCCGTGCCGGACTGGAGGACACGCGATGCCGGACTGGAGGACACGCCGTGCCGGACTGGAGGACACGCGATGTCTGAGTGGAGGACACGCGGGGTGGGGTGGGGTGGTTGCCGGCTGCGGGGTGGGGTGGGCGGGGATAGGGTCGTGGCGTCCGGCGTGATCACGTGTGGAGGACCCGATGAGCCTTGAGCGCCCCGTCGCTCCCGACCCCTACTCGCTGCTGCCGCGGGTGCCGTCGTTCACCGTCTCCTCGACCGACGTCGAGGACGGGCAGGCGTTGCCGCAGGCGCAGGTCCACGAGGGCGGCGACACCTCGCCGCAGCTGAGCTGGACGGGGTTCCCGGAGGGGACCAGGAGCTTCGTGGTCACCTGCTTCGACCCGGACGCCCCGACGCCGTCCGGGTTCTGGCACTGGGTCGCGGTGAACGTCCCGGCTTCGGTGACGTCCCTGGACACCGGCGCGGGCGCGTCCGACGACACGCTGCCCGGCGACGCGTTCCACGTGCGCAACGACTACGGCACGCGCGCGTTCGGCGGCGCCGCGCCGCCGCCCGGCGACCAGGCGCACCGGTACTACTTCGTCGTGCACGCGGTGGACGTGGAGGCGCTGGACGTCGACTGTGACGCCTCGCCCGCCGTGGTGAGCTTCAACCTGGCGTTCCACACCCTGGCGCGGGCGCTCATCGTGCCCACCTACGCGCACTGAGGTATCGGGAACAAGTGCCCCGCGTCGCGGGTTGGAGCACGACGTGAGGCACTTCGACCTGGTCATCATCGGTACCGGCTCCGGCAACTCCATCGTGGACGAGAGGTTCGCCGACCAGCGGATCGCGATCGTCGAGAAGGGCGTCTTCGGCGGCACGTGCCTGAACGTCGGGTGCATCCCCACCAAGATGTTCGTGCACACCGCGGACGTGGCCGCCGCGCCCGCCTCCGGCGCGCGGCTCGGTGTCGACGCGCACCTGGACGGCGTGCGCTGGACGGACGTGCGCGACCGGATCTTCGGGCGCATCGACCCGATCTCCGAGGGCGGCAGGCGGTGGCGGGCGGAGGAGAACGCCAACGTCGCCGTGTTCCAGGGCACGGCCCGGTTCGTGGGTCCGAAGGTCCTCGACACGGGCACCGGCGAGACGATCACGGCCGACCGGTTCGTGCTGGCCGCCGGCAGCCGCCCGGTGGTGCCCGACGTCGCCGACCTGGGCGCGGTCGGCTACCACACCAGCGACACGATCATGCGCCTCGACGCGCTGCCGCCCCGGCTGACCATCCTGGGCAGCGGTTTCGTGGCGGCGGAGTTCGCGCACGTGTTCTCCTCGTTCGGCGTCGCGGTGACGCTCGTCGCGCGGTCCGACCTGTTGCTGCGGCGCGAGGACCGCGAGGTCGCCGAGCGGTTCACGCGGCTCGCGTCGGAGAAGTGGGACGTGCGGTTGAGCCGCAAGGCGGTGCGGGCCGAGCGCGTGGACGGCGTGGTGCGGCTGCACCTGGAGGGCCCGGACGGCTCGGAGTTCGTGGACGCGGAGGAGCTGCTGGTCGCGGTCGGCCGCACGCCCAACTCGGACCTGCTCGACCTGCCCGCCACCGGTGTCGCGCTGCACCCGGACGGCCGGGTGGTCGTCGACGAGCACCAGCGGACCTCCGTGGAGGGCGTCTACGCGCTGGGCGACATCAGCAACGAGCACCAGCTCAAGCACGTCGCCAACCACGAGGCGCGGGTCGTGCGGCACAACCTGCTGCACCCGGACGAGCCGATCGCCGCCGACCACCGCCACGTGCCGGCCGCGGTGTTCACCTCGCCGCAGATCGCCTCGGTCGGGCTGACCGAGGAGCAGGCCGTCGAGCGCGGCGTGCGGCACGTGGTCGCCTCTCAGGCCTACGCGTCGATCGCGTACGGGTGGGCGATGGAGGACACGACCGGGTTCGCGAAGGTCCTGGCCGACCCGGCCACCGGGGAGATCCTGGGCGCGCACGTGATCGGGCCGCAGGCGCCGACGGTGATCCAGCCGCTGATCCAGGCGATGAGCTTCGGGCTGGACGCGAAGTCGATGGCCCAGGGCCAGTACTGGATCCACCCCGGTATGCCCGAGGTGGTCGAGAACGCGCTGCTCAACCTGCCGCTGGAGTACTGACGACCGAGCACTGCCGACGATCTGGCGCCACTGACGAGCGAGACGCGGAAGCCCGGCCGAACCCCTCGAACGGCCGGGCTTTGCGCTTCCCTCCGCCACCGGCACATCGCGTGGGCCGCGTGAGGTGTTATCACCTAGACCGTGCGGGGTCGGCCCGCGATCCAGCCCAGGGCGGTCAGCAGCACCAGCAGACCCGCCAGCGCGAGCATCGAGACCGTCCACGTGCCGGTCGCGCCGCGCAGCACCCCGAACGCGAACGGGCCCGTCGCGGAGATCAGGTAGCCGATGCTCTGGGCCATCGCGGACAGGCGCGCGGTGTCCGCGCCGGACGAGGTGCGCAGCGAGATCATCACGATCGCGAGCGGGAAGATGCCCATGCCGACGCCGATCAGCACCACCCACAGGGCGGGCGCGGCGGACGGCGCCAGGGCGAGGCCGAGCACGCCGAGCACCGACAGCGCGCCGAGCACCGCGACGAGACCTGACTGACCGGGTCGGCGGGCGGCCAGGGGCGGCACGACGAGGCTCACCGGCACGCCGAGCACCATGGTGACGGCCAGCAGCAGGCCGGCCGTGGCGCGGTCCACGCCGGCGGCGTCGACCAGGATCTGCGGCAGCCACCCCATCACGGTGTAGGCCAGCAGCGACTGGAGGCCGAAGAACACCGTGATCACCCACGCCAGCGGGCGGCGCAGCATGGACCTGCCGACCGGCGCCGGGCGGGCGGTGGCGCGGACCTCCCGCCCGTGCCGGGCCCCCGCCGCCCACAGCAGCAGGGCGGCCAGCGACAGGACCGCCCAGGCGCCCACGGCGAGCCGCCACGAGCCGAGCAGGGACTCCAGGCCCGGGGTGAGGGCGGCCCCGGCCGCCGCGCCGGCGGCGAGGGCGGCGGTGTAGACGCCGGTCACCAGGCCCACGCGGTTCGGGAACGACTCCTTCACCACCACCGGGATGAGCACGTTGCAGACCGCGATGCCCGCGCACGCGATGAACGTGCCGCCGAGCACCGTCGACGGCCCGTCGACCACGCGCAGCAGCAGGCCGAGGGTCAGCACGGCCAGCGACGCGCCGACCGCGCGGGCCAGGCCCAGGCGGCGGCCGAGCCACGGCGCGAGGAACGCGGCGACGCCGAAGCACAGCGTCGGCACGGCGGTCAGCAGGCTGGTCCAGGCCGCGGAGACGCCGAGCGAGGCGCGCACGTCGCCGAGCACGGAGGCCAGGCTCGTGACCGCGGGGCGGAGGTTCGCGGCGGCCAGCGCTACGCCGATCGCCAACAGGGTGCTGCCGACCAGGGCAACCTGCCTGCTCCGGCCTCCGGGACCGGCAGCATCACCAGCAGGATGGGCCGCGATCGTCGCATTGGCACCGGCTTCGGTGGCAGTGTGGACCATCGACGGTGACGGGTCGGGCTCGGTCTGCTGGATCGTCACGCGCACCACTATCGCAGACATGGGATGTTCGGATGAAAGGATGGACCTGTGCCATTGGCCACTACTCGGCGGGCCGGGCTCGTCGACCAGGTGATCGACCAGATGAGGGGGGCGATCGCCGCCGGTGAATGGCCGGTGGGTCGCCGCATCCCGCCGGAGCCAGAGCTGGTCACCGCCCTGGGTGTGGGCCGCAACACCGTCCGGGAAGCGGTGCGCGCGCTCTCCCACGCCGGGTTGCTGGAGGTCCGCCAGGGCGACGGCACCTTCGTCCGCGCCACCAGCGAGCTGTCCGGGGCGGTCCGCCGGATGTGCGGCAGCGAGCTGCGCGAGGTGCTCCAGGTCCGCCGGACGCTGGAGGTCGAGGGCGCGCGGCTGGCCGCCGTCCACCGCACCGACGACGAGCTGCACCGGCTGGCGGAGCTGCTGGACCAGCGGGACGAGGCGCTGGTCGCGAAGGACTGGGCCCGGCTGGTCGAGCGCGACACCGCGTTCCACGTGCTGCTGGTGCAGTGCTCGCACAACACCCTGCTCGCCGAGCTGTACCAGGGCCTGACCGAGGCGGTCCGGGCCAGCATCACGGCCACCGTGGAGACCGACCACGAGGACGAGCACGTGTCGCACACCGGCCTGCTGGACGCGGTGCGCGACCGCGACCCCGCGCGCGCCGCCGCCGAGGCGGGCGGGTTCCTGGAGGACCTGCTGGAGCGCCACAAGGGCTGACACCGGGACGGGGCCCGCAGCGGCGGTCGTCGCGGGAGGCCCCCGGTGACTCGGTCCACCCGCGAGTCGGCACACCCGGCGGCCGCCCCGGGCAGGCGTTCCACGGGCAGGCGCCCCGGAGCAGGCGTTCCACCCGGCGGTCACCACGGGCGGTCACCCCGGGCGGGCGGGGCGGGAGGGCACTGCGCCGCGCCGTCGCCTCAGGCCGTTTCGCGCTGCTCCCAGCAGCCGCGCAAGGCCGCGAGGGCGGCCGTGACAGCGGGTCGGCGACCCGCCTGGGTGCGCCAGACGGCGAACACGCGACGGGTCGGCGTGGGCACGAACGGCACCGCGCGCACCGCCTCCGGCAGCGCGCCCCGGCCCAACCGGGGCAGCAGCGCCACCCCGATGCCCCGGGCCAGCAGCGCCAACTGCGTCTCGTACTCCGCGACGCGGTGCGCCAGGTCGGGTTCCCGGCCCGCGCCCCGGAAGGTGTTGACCAGCCAGTCGTGGCAGATCGTGCCCTCCGGCTGGCAGATCCACCGCTCGCCGGCCAGGTCCTCCGGCGTCACCGCCGACCGGTCGGCCAGCGGGTGCGCCGCGGGCAGCAGCACGTCGGCGACGTCCTCGCCGAGGCGGGTCCGCGACACCGGCTCGGGCACGGGCAGCGGCGCGTTGACCCAGTCGTGCGTGACGGCCAGGTCCAGTTCGCCGCGCGCCACCGCCTCCAGGCCGTCCGGCGGGTCCAGCTCGACCACGCGCAGGTCCAGCCGCGGGTGGTCGCGGGCGAGCGACACCAGGGCGGCGGGCAGCAGGCCGCGCGCGGCCGTGGCGAACGCGCCGACGCGCAGCCGGCCCACCGCCTCGCCGCGCTGCTCCTCCAGCGCCACCTCGGCGCGCTCGACCAGCGCCAGCACCTGCCCGGCGGTGCCGGCCAGCAGGTGCGCCGCGTCGGTGAGCGCGACGCCGCGACCCCGGCGTTCCAGCAGCGCGGTGCGGGTCTCCCGCTCCAGCTTGGCGATCTGCTGGGACACCGCCGAGGGCGTGCAGTTGAGCGCGACCGCCGCCGCGCCGACCGAACCGTGGGTGGCCACGGCGTGCAGGGCGCGCAGCCGACCGAGATCCAACATGTAGCCATGCTAAACCAAAAGCCTTAGAACTAATTGCTAGTGCTAAACGGTCGTGGCGTCGAGAGTGGTCCGCGTGAAGCCACGCCACGTCGCCCTCGCCGTGCTCGTCGCCACCATCTGGGGCGTCAACTTCGTCGTCATCAAGGTGGGGCTGCGCGACTTCCCGCCGCTGTTCTTCTCCGCGCTGCGGTTCCTGGCCGCCGCCGTGCCCGCGCTGCTGTTCGTCGGCCCGCCCAAGGTGGCGTGGCGGTGGGTCGTCGCGGTGGCGCTCGCGCTGGGCGTGACCAAGTTCGGGCTGGTGTTCCTGGGCATGGCCGCCGGGATGCCCGCCGGCCTGTCGTCGCTGGTGCTCCAGAGCCAGGTGTTCTTCACCGTGCTGTTCGCGGCCCTGCTGCTGCGCGAGCGGCCCCGACCCGCGCAGCTGGCGGGGATGGCCGTGGCGGCGTCGGGCATCGTGGTGATCGCCCTGGACTACGGCGTGGGCGGCCCGCTGTCGGCGTTCCTGCTCGTGGTGCTGGGCGCGGTGGCGTGGGGCCTGGCGAACGTCGCCACCCGCCGCGCCCAGCCGCCGGACCAGCTGAACTTCATCGTGTGGGTGAGCGCGGTGGCCGTGCCGCCGCTGCTGGGCCTGTCGCTGGTGTTCGAGGGCGCGGCGGCGGACCTGGCCGCGCTGCGGGCGCTGAGCTGGACGGGCGTCGGCGCGGTCCTGTTCGTCGCGTGGGTGTCGACGCTGCTCGGCTTCGGGCTGTGGAACCTCCTGCTGCGCCGGTACGAGGCGAGCGCGGTGGTGCCGTTCGCGCTGCTGGTGCCGGTCGCCGGGATGCTGTCCGGGTGGCTGCTGCTCGGCGAGACCACCACGGCGACGCGGTTGGCCGGCGCGGGCCTGGTGGTGCTGGGCATGGCCGCGGCCACGGTGCGGCGGCGCTCGCCCGCGACCCCCGCCCCGGTGGTCGACGAACCCGCGGCGGTTCGCTGAGCCGGATCGGTGGTCGCCCGACACCACCGGGTCCCGTCACACGGGTGGCGCGCCCGCCGGTGGGACGACCGGCAGGCCCGCCGGCGCGCCGCGCTCCAGCAGCGCCGACACCGCGTCCGCGTCCAGGTGGTCCGCCACCAGGTCGCCGAGCAGGTCGAGCTGCGCCTCCCGGCGACCCGCGAAGCAGGTGTCCGGCGCGGGCGTGAAACCGGTGCGGCCCGCGTGGCCCGCGGCCCACCGCAGGAACGCCCGGCGGAACGCGTCGTTCTCCAGCAGGCCGTGCCAGTGGGTGCCGGCGACCCGGCCGCGCAGCGCGCCCTCCGGCGTGCCGTCCGGGAGGGTGACCAGGCCTTCCTCCGCGTTGCGGACCACCCGCCCGTGGTGGATCTCGTAGCCGGTCACCGGTTCGCCGAACGCCGTGCCGCGCGGCTGGTCCAGGGTCTTGTCCGCCTCGAACCGCACGTCCACGTCGAGCAGCCCCAGGCCGGGCACGTCGCCCGCCCCCGACTCGACCTCGTCCGACACGCGCCCGCCGAGCATCTGGAACCCGCCGCAGACGCCGAGCACCGGGCCGGGGTGCGCGGTGATCGCGTCGGCCAGGCCCGTGGCGCGCAGCCAGGCCAGGTCCGTCACGGTCGCCTTCGAGCCCGGCACGACCACCAGGTCCGCGTCGGCCAGCCGGGACGGCTCGGTGACGAACCTCACCGACACGCCCGGCTCGCAGGCCAGCGCCTCCACGTCGGTCGCGTTGGAGATCCGCGGCAGCCGGACCACGGCCACCCGCAACCACTGGTCGCCGCGCGGCGGCTCGGGGCGGCCGATGACGCCGTCGGCGGCGTAGGACAGGGAGTCCTCGGCGTCCAGCCACAGCTCCTCGCGCCACGGCAGCACGCCGAGCACGGGCCGCCCGGTGAGGGCGCGCAGCTGCTCCAGGCCCGGCCGCAACAGCTCCGGGTCGCCGCGGAACTTGTTCACCACGAACCCGCCGACCAGCGCCTGGTCGGCCGGGTCGAGCAGGGCGAGGGTGCCGAACAGGTGCGCGAACACGCCGCCGCGGTCGATGTCGCCGACCACCAGCACCGGCAGGTCCGCCGCCCGCGCCAGGCCCATGTTGGCGATGTCGTTCGCCCGCAGGTTGATCTCGGCTGGCGAGCCCGCGCCCTCGCAGATCACCACGTCGTGGTCGGCGCGCAGCCCCTCCAGCGTGGCCAGCACCGTGGTGAACAGCTCGGCCTTGCGCTCGCGGTAGGACAGCGCGGACACCTCGCCGACCGCCCTGCCCAGCACCACGACCTGCGAGCTGCGGTCACCGCCCGGCTTGAGCAGCACCGGGTTGAACCGCACGCTCGGCTCCAGCCCGCACGCGGCGGCCTGGAGCGCCTGCGCGCGGCCGATCTCGCCGCCGTCCCGGGTGACCACCGAGTTGTTGGACATGTTCTGCGCCTTGAACGGCGCCGTCCTGACGCCCCGCCGGGTCAGCCAGCGGCACAGGCCGGCGGCCAGCACGCTCTTCCCGGCGTCCGAGGTCGTCCCGGCCACCAGCAACGCACCTCGCACGAACACCCCCCGCTGTCGGTCCAGGCTGACATCATCCACGTCATGGTCGACCAGCCCGCCACCGCAGTCCTGGTGCACAGCCCCTACCTCGGACCGGCCAGCCTCCGGCCCCTCGCCGGGGCGCTGGAGGAGCTGGGGCACCCCGTGCTCCTGCTCGACCTGCGGGTCACGGTCAACGCCGCGCCGGTGCACCAGCGCCTGCTCGGCGTGTTCGCCGACGCGGTGGAGGACGCGGGCGTGGAGGGCGAGCTGGTGCTCGTCGGGCACAGCGGCGCGGGTCCGCTGCTGCCCGCGTTCGCCGACGCCCTGGAGACGACCGTGCGCGGCCTGGTGTTCCTCGACGCCGAGCTGCCCACGCCCGGCCGCAGTTGGCGCGACGGCGCGCCCCCGGAGCGCATGGCCCGGCTGAAGACCATCTCGCGGGCCGGCCTGATGCCGCGCTGGGACCTCTGGTTCGCGCCCGAGGCCCTGTCGGCGATGGTGCCCGACGTGCGGCTGCTGGAGGAGATCGTCGCCGAGGCCCCGGAGGTGCCGCTGGCGTTCCTCAAGGAGCCCCGGCCCACCGTCCCGTGGACCGGGGCGTGCTCCTACCTGCGGCTCAGCCGGACCTACGACGGCGCGGCCGAGGCCGCCCGGTCGCTGGGCTGGCCGGTGGTGTCGCTCGACGCGCACCACCTGGCCGCCGCCACCGCGCCCGAGCGGGTCGCGGCGGCGCTGGTCCCGCTGCTCAGCAGACGGTGAGGATCTCCGAGCCGTCCTCGGTCACCACGATCGTGTGCTCGAACTGGGCGGTCCAGCTCTTGTCGCGGGTGGTGACCGTCCAGCCGTCGTCCCACATGTCGTGCTCGATGCCGCCGAGGGTGATCATCGGCTCGATGGTGAACGTCATGCCCGGCTCGATGACCGTCGGGACGTGCGGCGCGTCGTAGTGCAGCACGACCAGGCCGCTGTGGAAGGTGCGGCCGATGCCGTGGCCGGTGAAGTCGCGGACCACGCCGTAGCCGAAGCGGTTGGCGTAGGCCTCGATGACGCGGCCCACGACGTTGAGCTGCCGACCCGGCCTGACCGCCTTGATGGCGCGCATGGTGGCCTCGTGCGTGCGCTCGACGAGCAGCCGGACCTCCTCGCGCACCTCGCCGGCGAGGAAGGTGGCGTTGGTGTCGCCGTGGACGCCGCCGATGTAGGCGGTCACGTCGACGTTGACGATGTCGCCGTCCTCGACCACGGTCGAGTCGGGGATGCCGTGGCAGATGACCTCGTTGAGCGAGGTGCAGCAGGACTTCGGGAACCCGCGGTAGCCCAGCGTCGAGGGGTAGGCGCCGTTGTCGCACAGGAACTCGTGGACGACCGCGTCGACCTCGTCGGTGGTGACGCCGGGCACGATGACCTTGCCCGCTTCCTGGAGGGCCTGCGCGGCGAGGCGGCCGGCCACGCGCATCGCCTCGACGACCTCCGGCGGCTGCACCCAGGGATCGGTGTTGCGCCTGGGTTCTGGCCGGTCGACGTACTCGGGCCGCTCGATCTGGGAGGGCACGGGACGGCGCGGGGACTGCACACCTGGCTGGAGGACGGCACGCACGGACATGCCCTCCAGGTTACGGCGCGACGGGAAGGGCGCGGTCACCCCCGGTGGGCGAACCCCTCCACCCCGTGCCGCACGGCCCGGATCAGCTCGACCCGCGCGAGGGAGCCGCCGACCCGCCGCGCGTCGGGCCGGGCGTCGAGCCACTCGCGCACCTGTCAGCCCAGCGCGCCCAGGAACCGCGCCGACGCCTCCACCGCCGGCACCGACGAGTTCGTGCCCAGCAGCAGGGTCGCGAAGGCGACGTCGCCCCGGTAGCCGATGAACCAGCCGTGGGAGTTGGTGCCGTCGCCGAACTGCGCCGTGCCCGTCTTGCCGCGCACGTCGCCGAACGGCTTGAGCTGCGGCGCGGACCCCGACTCGACCACCTCGCGCATCATCGCCCGCAGCGGCTCCAACACCGCCGGGGACGGCGGCGCGGGCTTGCGCCGCACCTCGGTCTCCCGGTCCGCCAGCACCGACGGCACCGGCGCCTCGCCCGACGCCGCCGTCGCCGCCACCAGCGCCATGCCGAACGGGCTGGCCAGCACCTTCCCCTGGCCGAAGCCGTCCTCCGCGCGCTCCACCACGTCGGTCGCGGGCGGCGCGGAGCCGGTGATCGTGGTGACGGCCGGGATGCCGAAGTCGACGCCGAGGCCGAACGAGTCGGCGGTCCTGGTCAGCTCGTCCGGCGCCATCTCGGCGGCGAGCTGCGCGAACGTCGTGTTGCACGACACCGCGAACGCCGTGCGCAGCGGGATCGTGCCCTTGTCGAACTCGCGGTCGTTCGGCACGATCCGCCGCCCGCCGACGGTGGTCCGCCCGGGGCACGGCACGGGGCTGTCGGCGGTCGCCCTCCCCGACGCCAGGGCCGCCGCCGCGGTCACCACCTTGAACGTCGACCCGGGCGGGTACTGGCCGGTCAGCGCCACCGCGCCCTCGGCGTCGGCCGGCCCGTTCTGCGCCACGGCCAGCACGTCGCCGGTCGACGCGGACAGCGCCACGAGCATCGCCGCGCCGGGCACCGGCTCCACCGCGTCCTCGGCGGCCGTCATCACGGTCCGGCTGAGCACGGTCCGGATGGCCCGCGCGGGTTCGGGCAGCAGCTCGTGCAGGGTCTCCACCTCCTCGCCCGCCGCGTTGACGGTGTAGACGCGCAGGCCGGCCCGACCGGCGATGTCCTCCTCCACGAACCGCCGCACCGCGGGCAGCACCTGGGAGCCGAACGTCCGCGACGGCGCGAGCAGCGTCTTCTGCGAGGTGAACCGCACGCCGGGCAGGTCGTAGATGGCGGGCTTGACGCTCTGGTAGTCCGCGTCCCGCAGCGCCGCCACCTGGTAGACCTGCCCGGAGGGCGCGTTCGAGGCGCCCTCGGTGATGGACCGCGGCGTGATCGCCGCGTCGATCGGGGACAGCGCCGCGGCCAGCGACCCGGCGACCGCGTCCAGGTCGCCCGCCTCGCCGGGGTCGAGCAGCACGGACACGACGACCTCGGGCGACAGCAGCGGCACGCCGTCGCGGTCCAGCACGGGCGCGGGGTCGGGCTTCACCTCGACCAGGCCCAGCACCTGCTGCGCGCCCAGCTTCGGGTGCACGAGCGACGGCGCCCAGCGCACCTTCCAGGCGTCCTCCTCGCGGCGCAGCTCCAGCCGGGCCTGGTAGCTCCACGCGTGCCCGTGCCCGAGGTCCCAGTCGTACTTCACGTCCGCCTCGGCGGTCGCGGACTCCCCCGACGCGCGGACCTGCTCCACGGCGGCGCGCAGGCCGGTGGGCTTGAGCACCTCGCGCACCTTGCCCAACAGGTCCCTGGCGCCGCCGGGGTCGTCGGTGGCGGCCGCCGCGCCGTCGAGGTCCCCGTTCACGACCCTGGTCAGGAAGTCGTTCGCCACCTCATCGGGGCCCGGTCGGGAGGAGAACAGGCCACAGCCGCCGACGAGCAGCAGCACGACCCCGGAGAGGGCCACCGTGCGCGGGATCACGTCGCCGAGTATGCCCGTCCGCAACTATCGGGTTTCGACCGGTTCGCGGCGCTCCGGGGCCGGTGTCAGAACAGCACGGTGGCGTACTCGCCGACCTGGTTGAAGCCGATCTTGCGGTAGGCGGCCCTGGCCACGTCGTTGTAGGAGTTCACGTACAGCGAGGCGGTCCGGCCGAGGCCCTTGACCAGGCGTTCGGCCACCGCCGCGGTGCCCGCCGCGCCGAGGCCGCGCCCGCGCCGGTCCGGCCGCACCCACACGCCCTGGATCTGGCCGACCTTGGTGGACATGGCGCCGATCTCGGCCTTGAACACCACGTCGCCGTCCTCGAACCGGGCGAACGCCCGGCCGCCCGCGATCAGCTCGGCCACCCGCGCCCGGTAGGACGCGCCGCCGTCGTCGGCGCACGGGTCGACGCCGACCTCCTCGATGAACATCGCGATCGCCGCGGGCAGGTACCGGTCCAGCTCCTCGGGCCGCACCGGCCGCACCAGCGGGTCGGGCGGGATCGCCGGGCCCCCGCCCAGCGCCATCAGCGGCTGGGCGGCGCGCACCTCGCGGGCGGGGCCCCAGTCCGGGGTCAGCTCCTCCCACAGGCCGAGCACCTGCTCCGCGGGCCCGACGAGCGACGAGCACATCCGGCCCCGGCGGCGGGCCCGGTCGGCGAAGCTGCGCAGCGCGGGCGGGCCGCCGCACAGCGGGATGAGGTTCGGCCCGGCGAAGCACAGCGCGTCGATCCGACCGCCGCGCAGCGAGCGCTGGTCGTACGCCCACAGCTCGCCGCCCAGCCGCCACGGGTCGAGCCCCGCGACCTCGACCCGGGAGGCGACCATGCAGGACGCCACCGGGTCGGCCGCCAGCACCGCGAGGACCTCGGGCAGGTCCCGCTCGTCGAGCAACCGCGCGCCAGCGAGCCTCAACACGCGTCAAGCGTGCCAGATGGACGGCTGGTCGCGCGCGTCGGACACCCGCTCAGCCGACCGTCACCACCGGCTCGCCCTGCGCCGACTCGCCGATCTCTTCGGCAATGCGCATGGCTTCCTCGATGAGGGTCTCGACGATCTGGTGCTCGGGCACGGTCTTGATCACCTGGCCCTTGACGAAGATCTGGCCCTTGCCGTTGCCCGAGGCCACACCCAGGTCCGCCTCGCGCGCCTCGCCCGGACCGTTCACCACGCAGCCCATCACGGCCACGCGCAGGGGCACCTCCATGCCCTCCAACCCGGCGGTCACCTGCTCGGCCAGCGTGTAGACGTCCACCTGGGCCCGCCCGCACGACGGGCAGGAGACGATCTCCAGCTTGCGCGGCCGCAGGTTCAGCGACTGGAGGATCTGGTGGCCGACCTTGACCTCCTCGACCGGCGGGGCCGACAGCGACACCCGGATCGTGTCCCCGATCCCCTGCCGCAGCAGCGCCCCGAACGCCACCGCCGACTTGATCGTGCCCTGGAACGCCGGACCGGCCTCGGTCACGCCCAGGTGCAGCGGGTAGTCGCACTGCTCGGCCAGCAGCTCGTAGGCCCGGATCATCACCACCGGGTCGTTGTGCTTGACGCTGATCTTCAGGTCGTGGAAGTCGTGCTCGGCGAACAGCGACGCCTCCCACAGCGCCGACTCCGCCAGCGCCTCCGGGGTGGCCTTGCCGTACTTGGCCATCAACCGCGGGTCCAGCGACCCGGCGTTGACCCCGATCCGGATCGGGGTGTCGTGGTCGCGGGCCGCCTGGGCGATCTCCTTGACCTTGTCGTCGAACTTCTTGATGTTGCCCGGGTTCACCCGCACCGCCGCGCACCCGGCCTCGATCGCCGCGAACACGTACTTCGGCTGGAAGTGGATGTCCGCGATCACCGGGATCTGCGACTTGCGCGCGATCGCCGCCAGCGCGTCCGCGTCGTCCTGCGACGGGCACGCCACCCGCACGATGTCGCACCCCGCCGCGGTCAGCTCCGCGATCTGCTGCAACGTGGCGTTGACGTCGGCGGTCACCGTGGTGGTCATCGACTGCACGGAGACCGGGAACTCGCTGCCCACCCCCACCGAGCCCACCATGAGCTGGCGGGTCTTGCGCCGCTCCGACAACACCGGGGGCGGCATCGCCGGGATACCGAGCATGACGCCGTCGGTCATGGGTTGCACACCTCTCACTGGAGCCGGATCGGGTTGACGATGTCCGCGGTGACCGTCAGCAGCGTGATGGCGCCGCCGACGAAGATCACGAAGTAGGTCAGCGGGAGCAGCCGCAGGTAGTTCACCGGCGCCCCGTCGGGCAGGCCGCGGAGCTTCCTGATCCAGTTTCGCACCCGTTCGTAGAGGTTGACGGCGATGTGACCACCGTCAAGCGGCAACAGGGGCAGGAGGTTGAACACACCGACGAAGAAGTTGAGGCCGGCCAACATCATCCAGAAGAACTGCCACAGGCCCTGCTCGACCGCCTCGCCGCCGAGCCTGCTCGCGCCGACCACGCTGACCGGGCTGTCCACGTCGCGCTCGCCGCCGGCGATGGCCTCGACGACCGCGGGGATCTTCTCCGGGAACCGGAGCAGGCCGTGCCACGTGTTGACGAACATGTCGCCGGTGAAGTCGCTCGCGCCGCCGAGCGCGGTGAGCGCGTTGTACTCGAAGTTGCGCTGGTGGATGATGCCGATCGCGCCGACTTCCTCCTTGTAGGTGGAGCCGTCCTCGCGCACCAGCTCCCGCTCCACGCGGGCGACGTCGACGGTGAGGTCCAGCCGCTGCCCGTCGCGCAGCACCTGGAACTCGGTGTCCCCGGACCGCTCGCGGGTGGCCTTCAGCACGTCGGTCCAGGTCGGGGTGGCGGCGCCGCCCACGGCCACGATCTCGTCACCGGCCAGGAAGCCCGCGTCCCTGGCCGGCGCGGGCGCGCCGGGGGCGCAGTCGGCCTCGACGCTGCTCTGCACGCAGGCGGAGACCTCCTGGACCACGGGGGTGCTGCGGAGGTTCGGCAGGCCGAGGGTGAAGGCCATCAGGTAGAGGATGATGAAGCCGAGGATGAAGTGCGTGATGGAGCCCGCGGAGAGCACGACGACGCGCTTCCAGGTCTTCTGCCGGTAGAACGCCCGGTGCTCGTCCTCGGGGCGGACCTCCTCCAGCGAGGTCATGCCGGTGATCTCGCAGAACCCGCCCGCCGGGATGGCCTTGAGGCCGTACTCGGTCTCGCCGCGGCGGAACGACCAGATCTTGGGGCCGAACCCGATGAAGTACCGGGTGACCTTCATCCCGAACATCTTCGCGGTGCCGAGGTGCCCCAGCTCGTGCAGCGCGATGGAGATGCCGATGAGCAGGGCGAACAGCAGGATGCCCAAAAAGTAGACCACTGTCAGTCCTTCCCGTGGCCCACCGAGGTGGCCACGAGTTCCCGTGCCCGCGCTCGGGCCCACTCCTCCGCCGCGAGCACCTCGGCGACGTCCGCCGGTTCCCGCGACCAGCCGCCCGCCTCCGCCAGCACCCGCTCCACAGTGTCCACGATGGAGGTGAAGGGGGCGTCATCGGCGAGGAAGGCCGCGACGGCTTCCTCGTTGGCGGCGTTGTAGACGGCGGGCAGGCACCCGCCGCCGGAACCCGCCTGCCTGGCCAGCCGCACCGCCGGGAACGTCTCGTCGTCCAGCGGCTCGAAGGTCCAGGCCGTCGCCACGTCGAAGGTACACGCGGCCGCGGCGCCGGGGACGCGTTCGGGCCAACCGAGGGCCAGCGAGATCGGCAGGCGCATGTCGGGCGGGCTGGCCTGGGCGAGCGTGGAGCCGTCGGTGAAGGTCACCATCGAGTGGATGACCGACTGCGGGTGCACGACCACGTCGATGTCGTCGTAGGGCACGCCGAACAGCAGCTGCGCCTCGATCAGCTCCAGGCCCTTGTTGACCAGGGTGGCCGAGTTGATCGTGATGACCGGTCCCATGGACCAGGTCGGGTGGGCCAGGGCCTGGGCGGCGGTGACGCCGTCCAGCTCGGCGCGGGAGCGACCGCGGAACGGCCCGCCGGAGGCGGTGAGCACCAGCTTGGCGACCTCGTCGGCGCGGCCGCCGCGCAGGCACTGGGCCAGCGCGGAGTGCTCGGAGTCGACCGGCACGAGCTGGCCGGGCCTCGCGGCCTTGAGCACCAGCGGCCCGCCCGCGATCAGCGACTCCTTGTTGGCCAGGGCCAGCGTCGCGCCCGTGGCGAGCGCGTGCAGCGTGGGCGCGAGGCCGATGGAGCCGGTGATGCCGTTGAGCACCACGTCCGCGGGCGTGGAGTCGATGAGGTCGGTCATGGCGGTGGGCCCCGCCAGGATGCGCGGGAGCTTGAACTCGCCGCGCGAGTACCCGCGCCGCTGCGCCTCGGCGTAGAGGGCGAGGGTGACGTCCTCCACGGCGGTGGCGCGGGCGACCGCGACGGCCTCCACCCCGGCCTCCAGGGCCTGCGCGGCGAGGGCGGCGGGGTCCGCGCCCCCGGCGGCCAGGCCGGCGACGGCGAAGCGGTCGCGGTTGGCGGCGATGACGTCGAGGGCCTGGGTGCCGATGGAGCCGGTGGAACCGAGGACCAGGACCGTGCGTGGTGTGCTCATCGACGCCCATTGTTCCGGACCCCGCCTGAGGGCCCCGCACGGCGGTAGTTGATAACAGAAGAGTAACGCAGGCGTGTTCTCACTCGAAGGTGGGCACTCCTCGATCAAGCGCCGCGACGGATCCGCCCGCCGCGGCCCGCAGGAAGGAGAGCCCCCGTGGGCATCTTGGGTTGGATTGTTCTCGGCCTGATCGCGGGTGCCATCGCCAAGGCCATCATGCCTGGTCGTGACCCCGGTGGCATCATCATCACGATGCTGCTCGGCATCGTCGGCGCCATCATCGGCGGTTTCGTCGGCCGTGCGATCTTCAACTCCGACATCAACTCGTTCTTCGACCTGAGCACGTGGCTGCTGGCCATCCTCGGCTCGCTCATCGTGCTCGGCGTCTACCGGCTGGTGACCGGCAAGCGGGCCAGGGCTTGACCTGATCACCCGCCTCGGCGGGCTTGACGAGCCCCACTCGCGCGGCCCCCACCGACTCCCGTCGGTGGGGGCCGCGCCGCGTTCGGGCACGAACGCGGCACCTGCCGCGCAAACGTTTGCGCCACCCGTGGGCGCCCGACCGCCGCCGGGAGCCCCGCCGATCAGCCCGCCAGCCCCGCGTCGCGCGCCAGCAGCGCCGCCTGCACCCGGTTGGTGAGCCCCAGCTTGGCCAGCAGCCTGCTCACGTAGGTCTTCACGGTCGCCTCGCTCATGTGCAGCCGCTGGCCCACGTCCGCGTTCGACATGCCCAGCCCCAGCAGCGCCAGCACCTCGACCTCGCGCTCGGTCAGCGCCTGGACCTGGCGCATCGCCTCCTGGCGGCGCGGCTGGCCCACCTGGGCGACCATCCCGACCACCCGGCTGGTCACCATGGGCGACAGGTACGCCTCGCCCGCGTGCACGGCCCGCACCGCGCGCAGCAGCTCCTCCGGCGCCGAGTCCTTCAGCAGGAACCCCGCCGCGCCGTCCGACAGCGCCCGGACGATGTTGTCGTCCTCGCCGAACGTGGTCAGCACCACGACCCGCACCGAGGGCGCCACCGACCGCAGCTCGCGCGCCGCCGACAACCCGTCCAGCCGCGGCATGCGGATGTCGAGCACGGCGACGTCCACCCGCCGCTCCCGCGCGATCCGCACGGCCTCCCGCCCGTCGCCGGCCTCGGCGACCAGCTCGATGTCGTCTGCGGTGCCGAGGATGGCCTTGATGCCCGCGCGCATCAGCGGCTCGTCGTCGGCGATGAGGACCCGGATCAACGTTCACATCCCCTGGAGGTGGGTTTCCTTCTCGATCAGCTTGCCGTCCGCGAAGCAGAACCGCACGACCTTCGTCGCCCGCGACGAGTAGGACTGCTCGTCCGCCACGCGGTACACGCAGTTCGCGCCAGGCGGCTCGGGCGACGCGTCCGACGTGACGTCGCCCACCGGCGGTTCCGCGCCGCCGGGCAGCCGCGCCACCACGTCGGCCTCGGCCTGCCCGACCTCGACCGACTCGTAGAGCCGCTGGTCGACGACCTTGGTGGTGGGCTGGATGCCCAGCCACGTGTAGCCGCCGACCACCACGACCACCACGGTCGCGGCCAGCACGATCGAGCCGACGCCCGCCCACTTGCGGATGCCGCTCGGCTTGGCGGTCGCGGCGGGCTCCTCGTCGGGCGGCTCGTCGTCGGCCGCGGCGGTGTCCTCGTAGGGCAGCACGGCCGCGATCCGGAACCCGCCGGCAGCCGGCTCGCCGACGTGCAGCATCCCGCCCGCCAGGCGCACCCGCTCGCCGAGCCCGATCAGGCCGAACCCGGCGCCCTTGGGCGGCTTGGCGCGCGGCGCGTTGTTGCGGACCTCCACCACCAGCGCGTCCGGCTCGTACTTCACCGTCACCTGGACGCTCGCGCCCGGCGCGTGCTTGCTGGCGTTGGTCAGGCCCTCCTGGGCGATGCGGTAGGCGGCGTGGCTGACCTTCGCGGGCAGCGCGAGCGGCTGCCCGCCGCGCACCAGGCTCACCCGCACCCCGGCCCGCCGCGCGCCCTCGACCAGCTCGTCGATCGCGTCCACGGTGCGCCGGACCGGGTCCTCCTCGGGCTCCTCGTCGCGCCGCAGCACGCCGATGACGCCGCGCAGCTCCTCCATGGCGGTGAGCGCGGCGCTGCGCAGCACCTGCACCGCCTCGCGCTGGCGCTCGCCCAGCCCGCCGTCCAGCGCCAGCGCGCCCGCGTGCACCGAGATCAGGCTGAGCCGGTGGCCGAGGCTGTCGTGCATGTCCTGCGCGATCCGGTTGCGCTCGCGCAGCCGGACCTGGCGCGACACCATGCGCCGCTCGCGCACCACCCGCTCCTCGCGTTCCTGCAACGCCGCGACCAGCGCGTTCCGCTGCGCGACGTACCGGCCGACCAGGAACGGCAGGGCCACCACCATGCCGTAGACGGTCAGCATCACCCACGACCCGAACAGCCCGTTCAGCCCCGGCGCGGACACGTCCCAGGCCAGCATGTGCAGCGCCAGCGCCAGCACGGCGGTGAGCAGTGCGCGCTGCCAGGGGATGATCCGGTAGCCGGCGGCGTAGCTGAGCATGATGACCAGCACCACGCCCCCGTGCCGGGTGCTGAACACCGTCCAGGTGCCGCCCAGCAGCGCCAGGGCCGGGAACATCAGCCGCGCGAGGTACAGCGCCGCGTAGCCGCCGCCCAGGGCCAGCAGCACCCACAGCGGTTGGTCGGGGTCGCCGCCGAGCCAGCCGGGGAACACGTCCAGCGCCAGCAGCACCAGCACCGCCAGCACCTCGCGCCCCGCCCGCCACGGGGTCACCCCGGAGAGGCGCCGGGCGTGCTCCCGCAGGAACTCGGCCGGCGCCACCCGCAGGTCCGGCAGGTCTCCCCGGAGCCGATGAACCACAGACGTCACAGCGGACCACGGTAGACAAGGCCCGGGCCCCGGTCGGCGTACATCGGTATTCGGCGGACTAGACGAAAGTTGACGCCGCGCCCGCCCGGCGCGCCCGCCAGGCCGTCACCAGCACGCCCGCCACCAGCAGCACCGCGGTCACCGCGACCAGCAGCGTCGACAGCGCCACGATCTCCGGCGACACGCCCCGCTTGCTCGCCTGCGCGTAGACGAACACCGGCAGCGTGGTCGAGCCCACGCCGGTCAGGTAGCTCGACGTCACCACGTCGTCGAACGACAGCAGGAACGCGAACGCCGCGCCCGCCGCCACCGCCGGGGCCACCAGCGGCAGCGTGACCGTGCGGAACGCCTCCAGCGGGCTCGCGCCGAGGTCCGCGGCGGCCTCCTCCAGCCGGGGGTCCATGCCCGCCACCCGCGACCGCACCACCACGACCACGAAGCTCAGCGAGAACGCCACGTGCGCGGCCAGCAGCGCGCCGAAGCCCAGCGGTATGCCCGCGAGCTTCACGCAGAACCCGAGCACCGCCACGCCCAGCACCACCTCGGGCACCACCAGCGGCAGGCTCAGCAGCACCGTCCACGGGCCGCGGCCCGGGAACGCCCGCCGCAGCCCGAACGCGGCCAGCGTGCCGATCGCGGTGGACACGACCGCGCTGGTCAGGGCCAGCCTGAGGGTCAGGCCCAGGGCGTCGAGCACCCGGTCGTCGCCGAACAGCTGCGCGTACCAGCGGGTGGACAGGCCGGTGATCCGGCTCAGCGACCGCGAGTCGTTGAACGACACCGCCGCCAGCCAGGCGATCGGCGCGTACAGGAAGGCGAACACCAGCGCGGCGACCGCGCCGAGCACCCACGGCCTCCGGGTCACAGCACGTCCTCCCCGCGCTTGCCGCGCAGCACCAGCACCAGCGCCACGAGCACCAGCAGCAGCACCGCCATCGCCGAGCCGAGCGGCCAGTTGTTGCCGCCCCGGAACTGGTCGTCGATCACGCTGCCGAACGTCGACTGGTCGACGCCGCCGAGCAGCCGCGGCGTCACGAAGTCCCCCGCCGAGGGCACCAGGACCAGCAGCGACCCGGCCAGCACGCCCGGCGCGACCCCCGGCAGCACCACCCGGAGGAACGTCGACGCGCGCCCGTGCCCCAGGTCGTGCGAGGCCTCCACCAGCCGGTGGTCGAACCGCTCGCACGCCACGTACAGCGGCAGCACCATGAACGGCAGGAACCCGTAGGTCAGGCCGAGCACCACCGCGCCGTGGGTGAGCAGGAACCCGCCCTCGCGGTCCAGGCCCACGTGCCCGAGCAGGGTGTTGACCAGGCCCTCGCCGTCCAGCAGCGCCTTCCACGCGTAGATCCGGGCCAGGTAGCTCGACCAGAACGGCACCAGCACGGCCGCCAGCAGCGCCGTCCGGTACCGGCCGCCGTGCCGGGCGATGAACCACGCCAGCGGGAAGCCCAGCAGCAGGCACAGCGCCGTGGTGGCGCACGCGTAGGCCAGCGTGCGGCCGAAGATCGGCAGGAACGCCGGGTCCATCGCGGTCGCGTAGGCCTGGGTGGTCCACGGCAGCACCGCCCGCGCCACGCCCGTGTCGCGGGTGGCGAAGCTGAACTGCACCACCAGCGCCAGCGGCGCGAGGAAGAACAGGCCCAGCCACAGCCCGGTCGGCGCGAGCAGACCGGTGGCGACGAGCCAGCGGGGACGCGCCATCAGCCGGTCTTGACCCTGGTCCACGCGTCGGCGTAGCGGGCCTCCACGTCCGCGCCCAGGTCCTTGGTGAACGGCAGCTTGGCCAGCTGCTCCGCCGACGGGTACACCAGCGGGTCGTCCAGCAGCTCGGGCTCGATGAACGGCTTGGCGGCCTCGTTGGGGCTGCCGTAGCGGATGGCGTTGGCCAGGGCCGCGCCGACCTCGGGCTCCAGGACGTAGTCGATGAACCTGTGCGCGTTCTCGGCGTGCGGCGCGTCCTTGGGCACGCACAGCAGGTCAACGTAGGACAGGCCGCCCTCGGTGGGGATGGCGTAGGCGACGTCGGGGTTGGTGTCGCGGGCCTGGAACGCGTCGCCGGAGTAGGCCTGCGCCAGCGGCACCTGGCCGGAGGTCAGCGGCTCGATCACGTCCGAGGTGATCTGGCCGAGCTTCTTCTTCAGCTCCAGCAGCGCGGTCACCGCCTCGGCCAGCTGCCCCTCGTCCGTGGTGTTGGGGTCGTGCCCGAGCATGAGCAGCCCGACGGCCAGGCCGTCGCGGGCCTCGTCCAGGATGGTGGCGCGGCCCTGCGCGGCGGCCAGGTCGTAGGCCGAGAAGCCGGTGACCTCGCCCAGCTGGGAGGCGGAGTAGGCCAGGCCGGTGGTGCCCCACGCCCACGGCACGGAGTACTGGTTGCCCGGGTCGTAGTCGGCCTCGGTGAACCGCCGCTCCAGGTTGCCCAGGTTCGGCAGCAGGTCGTGGTCCAGCGGCGAGAGCAGCCCGGAGCGCAGGAACCGGCGCAGGAAGTTGTCGCTGGGCACGACGAGGTCGTAGCCCGCCGCGCCGGAGGCGATCTTGGCCTCCATCTCGTCGTTGGTGCTGAAGTTGTCGTAGGTGACCTCGACGCCCGACGCCTCGGTGAAGCCGGAGAGGGTGTCGTCGGCGATGTAGTCGGTCCAGTTGTAGAAGTTCAGCCTGGGCTCGGCCCGCGCGTTGGTCGCCTTCACCTTCGACGCCGGCGGGGCGCTCGTGGTGCTCGGCGCGCTGCCGACGCCGCACGCGCCGGTGGCGGCCAGCGCGAAGAAGGCGGTGGAGCGCAGCACCGCGCGCCGCGTCACCCGGGCGTTGCCGGTGTCCCACAAACGGGCGATCCGGAGGTTCTGCTCAGTCATTCGGCGTTCTCCAACAGCACGGTGAAGTCGGGTTCCCAGGCCATGCGCACGGGTTGTCCGGGCGTGCCCGCGTCGGCGACGCGGCGGGTGTTCTGCGCGAACGCGACCAGCTCGGTCCCGCCGGGCACGTCCACCGCGTACTGCGTGGACACGCCGGTGTAGACGACGTCGCGCACGGTGCCGGTGAGCACGCACCAGCCGCCCGGCGGCTCGTCGTCCAGGTCGTGCAGGTGCACCTTCTCCGGGCGCACGGTCGCCGCGACCCGCTGCCCGTGCCGGACGGTCCGGTCGCCCAGGGGCGCGCGCAGGCCGGTGACGCCCGGCGCCTCCAGCACCACCCAGTCCCCGTCCACACCGGACACCCGCGCGTCCAGGATGTTGGAGGTGCCGATGAAGCCGGCCACGAACCTGGTCGCGGGCCGCTCGTAGACGTCCTCCGGGTAGCCGACCTGCTCCAGGCGGCCGGCGTTCATCACCGCGATGCGGTGGGACAGCACCAGCGCCTCCTCCTGGTCGTGCGTCACGTACAGGAACGTGGTGCCGACCTCGCGCTGGATGCGCATCAGCTCGATCTGGAGCTCCTTGCGGAGCACCGCGTCCAGCGCGCCCAGCGGCTCGTCGAGCAGGAGGAGCCGGGGTCCCGCGGCGAGCGCGCGGGCGATGGCGACCCGCTGCTGCTGGCCGCCTGACAGCTGCGCCGGCCGCCGTTTGGCGTACTGCTGGAGTCGAACCAGTTCCAGGTGCCCATCGACCACCTTCTTCAGCTCCGCGCCGCGCACGCCCTTGCGCTTGACGCCGTAGGCGACGTTGTCCCACACCGACATGTGCGGGAACAGGGCGTAGGACTGGAACACGGTGTTCACGTCCCGCCGGTAGGGCGGCACGCCCACCATGTCCACGCCGTCCAGCTCGATCCGGCCCGCCGTCGGGTGCTCGAAGCCCGCGATCATGCGCAGCAGCGTCGTCTTGCCGCAACCGGAGGGCCCGAGCACCGAGAAGAACTCGCCCTCGTGCACCCGCAGCGTGACGTCGTCCACGGCGGTCTGGTCGGCGAAGCGCTTGGTGACGCCGTGGAGGCCGACCTCGACGGGCGCGAACGTGTCGGGCATTCGCGCCTCGGCCGGGTGGAAGCCGTGGACCGGTTGTTCGGTCAACTCGTCGCCTTTCCTGGCTCTCGGCGCCGGCTTGCCTTTTGGGCAGCGCCGAGCGTCGGGTCGAACGGGCGGGGTGCGGTGCGGACGGGCGCGAGGGCCGAGGGTAGACGCCGCGGCGGTGCCGCGCACCTCACGTCTCACCCGGGCCGGTCGTGTGCGACGATGGCCGCGCAAGCGAACGTGATCGGGCAGGAAGGTCGTGCGGCTGTGTCTTCGTCCTCTGAGCTGGACAGGCGTCCGGCGGTCGACACCCACGACGAGCCGTCGGCCGCGTGGGGTTGGCACGGCACGTTCCCCAAGGGCATCAAGATCGCGGGCTGGCTGTCGACCCTCGCGGTGTTCTCGCTGCTGATCGGCAACCACAAGGGCCGGGTCGAGAACGTCTGGGTCATCGGGATCGGCGTGGCCATGGCCCTGGCCCTGATCTGGCTGGAAGTCCGCGGCCGCACCCCCTGGCGGCGCTGACCGCCCTCAGACGAGCACCCAGCCGATCTGGAACTCGGTCGGGTGACCCTCGCAGACGGGGTCGAGCGATTCGAAGTGGTGCCCGCCCGCGTTGCAGCGGTAGACCGGCAGCGCGGACGCGTCGGCGGGTTGCTGGGCGAACACGTGGCCGAGCAGCCCGTACACGGTCTGCCCCTCGCAGCTCGCGTCCGTCGAGGTCATCCGGTCCGGGCTGTTGGTGATCTGGCACGAGTACAGCGGCACGGTGCCCGCCTCGGGCGCGGCGGCCAGCTTGCCCAGCTGGACCTCCGGCGCGTAGCCGCCGGGCACGGCGACCAGCGTGGAACCGCTGTAGTGCCAGCCCTCGGGGCTGCGGAACCGGATCAGGTCGGTCGTCTGCCGCGGCGGCGGGGCCTGCGTGGTCGTCGTGGTGGTCGTCGTCGTGGTGGTCGTGGTGGTGACCGGCGACGGCGCGGTGGTCGTGACCGCCGAGGACGAGCTCGACACCACGACCGCGGACGCGCGGCCCGCCTCGGGCCCCGGCGCCAGCGCGAACGCCGCGCCCACCGCGACGGCGGTCACCGCGACACCCGCGCCCACCAGCGCCACGACCCGCTTGGGGTGCGGCGCCCGGTTCACCCGCGTGTCGGTCGCCGGCCGCGCCACGACCGGCCCCATGACCACCGTGTCCGGTTCGACGGGCCGCTGCGGCGTCGCGGACCGCTGCGGCCCCCGGGCGGCGACCAGCAGCCGGCGCGCCCCGGCGGCGGTCAGCCGGTCGGCGGTCGACTGGGTCAGCAGCCCCTTGACCGCGGCCGCGAGCGGGCCGCGGCACCGGTTGGGCACCGGCTCCTCGTACATGACGGCGTGCAGCGTGGCGGCGGTCGTCTCGCGCTGGAACGGCGAACGGCCCTCGGCGGCGTGGAACAGGGTCGCGCCGAGCGCCCAGAGGTCGGAGGCCGGCGAGGGCGGAGAGCCCGCGAACAGCTCCGGCGCCATGTAGCCGGGCGAGCCCATGACGCCGCCGGTCGCGGTCAGGCCGGGGTCGTCCAGCGCGCGGGCGATGCCGAAGTCGGCGAGCTTCACCCGGCCGTCGGGCAGCACCATGACGTTGCTCGGCTTGACGTCCCGGTGCACCACGCCCGCCGCGTGGGCGGTCTCCAGCGCCTCCAGGACCGCCAGCCCGATCGCGGCGACCCGTTCGGCGGGCAGCGGGCCGCGGCGCATCAGGTCGGCCAGGGTCGGCGCCTCGACCAGCTCCATCACCAGGTAGGTGGTGCCGTGCTCGGACAGCACGTCGTGCACGGTGACCACGGCGGGGCTGTTGAGCCGGCCGGCGGTGCGCGCTTCGCGCAGGACGCGCTCCACGTCGGTGTTCGAGGAGGTCCGGAGCTCCTTGAGCGCGACCCGCCGCCCGATCACCCGGTCCTCGGCCAGCCAGACCACGCCCATGCCGCCGCGCCCCAGCTCGCGAACGGTCGCGTAACGGCCCGCGACCAGCTTCGACTGCACCAGTCCCCCCTCGTAGACCAACCGCTGGATGGTAGCCGGTCACCCGGTCCCACTCCCTGAACACCTGTTGCACGCATGCGCATGTGGCAGTTGGCTCAGTGACGCTCCGTTGCTCCCAGCAGACAGGACGACGCCATGTCCGTGACGGACGAGCTGCTCGCCAACAACGCCGCTTACGCCTCCCGGTTCTCCGGCCCGCTGCCCCTCCCGCCCGCCAAGGGCGTCGCCGTCGTGGCGTGCATGGACGCCCGCATCGACGTCTACCGGGTGCTGGGGTTGAACGAGGGCGAGGCGCACGTCATCCGCAACGCGGGCGGCGTGGTGACCGAGGACGAGATCCGGTCGTTGGCGATCAGCCAGCGGCTGCTGGGCACGCGGGAGGTCATCCTGATCCACCACACGGACTGCGGGATGCTGACCTTCACCGACGACGGGTTCAAGCGGTCGATCCAGGACGAGGTCGGGGTGAAGCCCCCGTGGGCGGCCGAGGCGTTCAGCGACCTCGACGAGGACGTGAGGCAGTCGGTCGAGCGGATCCGCACCAGCCCGTTCGTGCCGGTGAAGGACTCGATCCGGGGCTTCGTGTTCGACGTGGCGACGGGGAAGCTGAACGAGGTGGTGTGAGGGGCGTCGCGCGCCGGAATGGCGAGTAGCAGCCCTTTCGGCTCCGGTCCTCCGCGCGCACGAGACGCTTCACGTAGGCGGGTGCCAACGCCTTGATGCGCTCAGCCGGCAGGACGCCGGTCATGGCCCGCACAGCCGTGTCGACCCCGAGGGTGGCGGCACCGCCGAACAACGCTCGAAGCAGGTCGAGTCCCTTGACAGCCACTTCCCCACTCGGTCATCGGTGAGCGGACTCGCGAAAGTCGCCTCCACCTCCGCCGGTCGGGTGGACGTCATTGGACCTCCATCTCGTCGCCGGGAGCCGGCACGCGGGTCCTTGGCAGCCCCGTCAGTCCGGATGGCGATGGCCGGCCGTGCCACCCTCAGGTAGGCGTTGCCCGTGAGGTCGAGGTAGCCGATGCCGGACTGGCGCAACACCTCCCGCGCGTGCCCGGAGATCCACGGAGAACCAGCCTCACAGGCTGTCGCCGGCTCAGCCCTCCGCGGCGAGCTGACCGCAGGCGGCGGCGATCTCCTGGCCGCGCGTGTCGCGCACGGTGCACTCCACGCCCTGCTCCTTGACCCGCCGCACGAACTCGCGCTCCACCGGCTTCGGCGAGGCGTCCCACTTCGAGCCCGGCGTCGGGTTCAGCGGGATCACGTTCACGTGCACCAGCTGCCCCAGGTGCCTGCGCAGCACCTTGCCCAGCAGGTCCGCGCGCCACCCCTGGTCGTTGACGTCCCGGATCAGCGCGTACTCGATGGACACCCGGCGGCCGGTCCGGTCCGCGTAGCCGCGCGCCGCCTCCAGCACCTCGGCGACCTTCCACCGGGTGTTCACCGGCACCAGCGTGTCGCGCAGCTCGTCGTCCGGCGTGTGCAGCGACACCGCCAGCCTGACCTGGAAGTCCTCCTCGGTCAGCTTCCGGATCGCGGGCACCAGGCCCACCGTGGACACCGTGACCGAGCGCTGCGAGATGCCCAGGCCCTCCGGCGCCGGGTCGCAGATGCGGCGGACCGCCTCGACCACCCGCTTGTAGTTGGCCAGCGGCTCGCCCATGCCCATGAACACGATGTTCGACAGCCGCCCCGGCCCGCCCGGCAGCTCGCCGTCGCGCATGGCCGCCGCGCCGCGGCGCACCTGGTCGACGATCTCCGCGGTGGACAGGTTGCGGGTGAGGCCGCCCTGGCCCGTGGCGCAGAACGGGCACGCCATGCCGCAGCCGGCCTGCGAGGAGATGCACAGCGTGGCGCGGTCGGGGTAGCGCATGAGCACGCTCTCGACCAGCGTGCCGTCGTGGGCGCGCAGCAGCGTCTTGCGCGTGGTCCCGCCGTCGGCCTCGACGCTGCGCAGCTCGGTCCACAGCGGCGGCATCAGGTCGGCGACCAGGCGTTCCCGCGCCGCCGCCGGGATGTCGGTCATCTCGGCGGGGTCGACGGTGAGCCGCGAGAAGTAGTGGTTCGACAGCTGCTGGGCGCGGAACGGCTTCTCACCGAGCGCGACCACCGCCTCCCGGCGCTGGTCGGCGGGGAGGTCGGCCAGGTGGCGCGGCGGCAGGCCGCGCTTGGGCGCGTCGAAGACGAGGGGGAGGGCAGTCATAGCACCTCCCAGTCTCCCACGCCGGACGACCTCGTCGAACCTGACCGCCCGTGTGCCCGGACACGGACCGCCCGACCTCCCGGCACGGGCCGTCCACAGCACCGGACCGGGCCAACAACAGATCGGCGTTGCATCGCGATAGGTTCCGATATATCGTAGATACGTCAAGACCGATCGGCGACTGGAGTCAACGATGCGTTTTCCCTACGAACACCTCCACCACGGGCACCGGCACCACCGCGACCGCGGTCCGGGCGACCCGCGCTTCGGCGGCGGTTTCGGCCCCGGCCACTTCCCCGGCCCGCCGGTCCCGCCCGAGCCGCCCGGCTTCTTCGGGCACGGCCGCGGTCGCGGCAGGCAGCGCAAGGGCAACGTCCGCGTGGCGGTCCTGACGCTGCTGGCCGAACGGCCGATGCACGGCTACGAGATGATCCAGGAGATCGGCAGGCGCACGGACGGCCTGTGGCGGCCGAGCCCCGGCTCGGTCTACCCGACCCTCCAGCTGCTGGCCGACGAGGGCCTGGTCTCGGTCGACGAGGAGGCGGGCGGCAAGAAGCTGTTCACGCTGACCGAGTCGGGTCGCGCCGAGGCGGCGAGGCACGAGGGCGCGCCGCCGTGGCAGCAGGTCAACGACGAGGTCGACGTGCAGGCCGCGAAGCTGCGCACGGCGGCGCGCCACCTCGGCTCGGCGATGCAGCAGATGGCCCACGCGGGCACGCGTGAGCAGAAGACCCGTGCCGTCGAGGTCCTCAACGAGGCCCGCCGCAAGCTCTACGCGATCCTGGGCGAGCTGGACGTCGAGGAAGACGACACGGACGAGTGAATTACCAGCGGTCATGGACCAGCGGCCTGATCAGCTCGTCGTAGACCGCGCGCACCTCGTCCCGCGCCTCCGCGGGCAGCGGGACGAGGTCCGCGGCCGCCGAGTTGGCCCGCGCCTGGTCGGCGTTGCGGGCGCCCGGGATGACCACGGTGACGCCGGGCTGGTCCACGACCCACCGCAGCGCGAACTGCGCCACCGTCGCGCCACCGGGCACGAGCGGGCGCAGCCGGTCCACCGCTCGGAGGCCGACCTCGAAGGGCACGCCGGAGAACGTCTCGCCGACGTCGAACGCGTCGCCGTTGCGGTTGTAGTTGCGGTGGTCGTCCTCGCCGAACGTGGTGGACGCGGTGTACTTGCCGGACAGCAGGCCCGACGCGAGCGGCACGCGGGCGATGACCGCCACGCCCGCCTCCGCCGCCGCGGGCAGCACCCGCTCCAGGGGCTTGAGCCGCAGCGCGTTCAGGATGATCTGCACGCTCGCGACGCCCGGCCGGGCGATCGCGGTCAGCGCCTCCTCGACGGTCTCCACGCTCACGCCGTAGGCGGCGACCCGCTTGGCCTCGACCAGCTCGTCGAGCGCGTCGAACACCTCGTCGGTCGAGTACACCGGCGTCGGCGGGCAGTGCAGCTGGACCAGGTCGAGGGTGTCCACGCCGAGGTTGGCGCGCGACCGGTCGTTCCAGGCCAGGAAGTTCTCGCGGCTGTAGTTCTCCGGCACCTGCTCGACCCGGCGGCCCATCTTGGTGGCCACCGTGATGCCGGAGTCGCCGCGCTCGCGCAGGAACCTGCCGACCAGGGCCTCGCTGCGGCCGTCGCCGTAGACGTCGGCGGTGTCGAAGAAGTTCACCCCGGTGTCCGCGGCGGCGTGCAGCACCGCGAGCGCGTCGGACTCCTCGACGCGACCCCAGTCCGCGCCGAGCTGCCAGCAGCCCAGCCCGACGACGCCGACCTGCCGACCCAACCTGCCCGCGTTCCGCTGCTCCACGGGACCGATCCTATGTGCGCGCTCCCACGAACCGCAGCCCAGGGCCGCGTCGCCAACGCCACAGTTCGCCCGGGACCAGCCGCGGTCGCTCAGGGCAGCAGGAGCCCGGCGGGCTTGCGGCGCACGTGGACCCGGTAGCCCACCTCGAACGCCAGTCCGGGCGTCTCCGCGACGGCCCGCTCCGCCACCGCGCCGGAGAACTCGATGCGCAGCACCGCCTCCAGGTCCGACCGCCGCTCGAACCGCCACAGCGCGCGCACCCGCCGCAGCGAGAACCCCTGCTCGGCGAAGAACCGCTCCACCTCGACCGGGTCGTAGCGGGGCTCGTCCGCGCGCAGCCACGGCCCGTAGGGCGCGGCCAGGCCGTCGAGGTCCACCACCGCCAGCGCGCCACCGGGCCGCAGCACGCGGTCGGCCTCGCGGAGGCCGGGCTCGCAGCCGGGACCGAAGAAGTACGCCGTGCGGGCGTGCACGAGGTCGGCGCTCGCGTCGCGCAGCGGCAGCCGCTGGGCCGGGCCGGCGACCACCTCGGCGTTCGGCACCCCGGCCACGCGGGCCCGCGCACGTGCCACCAACGGGTGATGCGGTTCCACCCCGGTCACGGAGCGCGCGTCGGCCGCGAACACCGGCAGGTGGAACCCGTCGCCGCACCCCACGTCGACCACGTCCCGACCGGTCCAGTCGCACTCCTCGCGCAGCGCGCCCCAGATCGCGCCGCCCACGTCCTGCGCGCGGTTCTCGACCTCGTAGACCTCCGGCCAGTGCCAGATGTTGGGGCTCGGCAGCACGTCCGCCGGGCGCACCGCGGCCAAGGCCGCGCGGACGAATCCCTTCACGGGACGACTCTAGAGCCGTAGCGTGATCGAATCGTCGGCTACCAGGAGGCACACGGTGGCGATCGTCCCGAATTCCCCCGCTTTGGCCGAATTGCACCACGGCGCGCCGTGCTGGGTGGACCTGGCCACCACGGACCTCCAAGCCACCACCGACTTCTACACGGGGCTGTTCGGCTGGTACTACTCCGACGTCGACGGCCGCACGGTCGCCGTGGTCGACGGGCTGCCGGTGGCCGAGCTGGTCGCCGCGGCCCAGCCGAGCGCCTGGACCCTGTACCTGAACACGCCGCACGCGCGGGCGACCGCGGACAAGGCGCACGCGCTGGGCGGGTCGGTGCTCGGCGAGCCGTCCGAGCTCGTCACCGTGCTGGCCGACCCGACCGGCGCGGTCGTCGGCTTCCGGCACGTGCCGTCGGACTGGGTGTTCGGCACCAACGGGCACGGCGCGTACGCGTGGGCGGAGCTGAACACCCGTGACGGGCACGCGGCGGACGTGTTCTTCCAGGAGCTGTGCGGGTTCGAGATCACCCAGATCGGTGACGGGCAGGCTGTCGACTACACGCTGTGGGCGGTCAACGGGAACACCGTGCTCGGCAGGCAGCGGATGGGCCGCGCGTTCGAGCCGGGGACCCCGCCGCACTGGATGGTCTACTTCACCGCCGCGCCCGAGATCGGCGCCGACTCGGTCGCCACCCGGGTCCTGGAGCTGGGCGGACGGGTGACCGTGGAGCCGTACGACACGCCGTTCGGCCGGATCACCGTGGTCGCCGACCACTCCGGCGCGGTGTTCTCGGTGATCGACCCGTCCCGCGCCGCCCCCGTGACCGAGGCCGACTACGCGGCCCGCATCGACGACCTCGACGACCTCGACGACTGAGCCGGTCCCGGCGACCTGAGCCTTTTGTCGTACCCCCGGCGTACCGTCCCGCACTGGTTCGAACACTTGTGCGAGGAGGTGCGTCATGCCGGTGCCCGGAACACCCGCCTGGGTGGAGGTCTCGGCGGAAGACCCGGCCGCGAGCCGGGAGTTCTACGGCAGGTTGCTCGGGTGGTCCTTCGAGGTGTCGCTCGACCCGCTCAACCACGGCTACGCGGTCGCGCGGCACGGCGGCGAGCGGGTCGCGGGCCTCTACGAGGCGTCCGAGGGCGTGCCGCCCGGCTGGCTGCTCTACCTGCACGCGCCGGACGTGGACGCCGTCCGCGACCGGGTCCCGGCGCTGGGCGGCCAGGTCGTCGCGGGCCCGGTGGACCTGCCCGGCGCGGGGCGCGCGCTGCTGGCGACCGACCCCTCCGGCGCGGCGGTCGGCTTCTGGCAGCCCACCGCCGAGCGGTCCCTGGCCACGGGCCGCACCGGCGCGCTGAGCCGCGTCGAGCTGCTCACCGGCGACACGGCGGCGGCCACCCGGTTCTACGGCGGCGTGTTCGGCCAGGAGCGGCAGGCCAACGCGGAGCGGCAACCCGGCCAGGAGCGGCAACCCGGCGCGCGGGGCCCGGCGCCGGCCGCCGACCAGGGGCAGCACCGCGCCGGCGAGCCGGCCCGCCTGGCGATCGCCGCCGCGCCGGCCCGGAGGCGGTCGGCCGGCAGGCGGCCGTCGCGCTGGGTGGTCCACTTCGCCGTCGACCCGGCCGCGGGCGTGGACGCGGCGACCGAGTTGGCGATCGCCCTGGGCGGCGCGGTCGAGGTGCCGCCGTTCGACTCGCCGCACGGCCGCACGGCGATCCTGCGCGACCCGTGCGGCGCGCGGTTCTCGCTGGTCGACCCCCACCAGCGGGTCCTGGAGGTGGGCCGGAGCGCCTAAGCGGGCACGAACAGGTGCAGCAGCAGCCAGGAGACGACGGCCGAGGGCAGCAGCGAGTCCATCCGGTCCATCAGCCCGCCGTGGCCGGGCAGCAGCGTGCCCATGTCCTTGATGCCGAGGTCGCGCTTGATGAGCGACTCGACGAGGTCGCCCGACGTGGCCGTGACCACGATCGCGGCGCCGAACAGCACGCCCTGCCACCACTGGCCGCCCAGCAGGTGGCCGACGGTGAGGACGCCACCCGCCATGCCCGCCACCATCGAGCCCGCGAAGCCCTCCCACGACTTCTTGGGGCTGATGGTGGGGGCCATGGGGTGCTTGCCGAGGAGGACGCCGGCCACGTAACCGCCGGTGTCGGACAGCACGACGCCGATCAGGAACGCCAGGACGCGGAACACCCCGTCCTCCGGCACGACCAGCATGACCGCGAAGGAGGCGAACACCGCCACGTAGGCCACCGTGAAGACCGACGCGGTGACGTCCCTGAGGTAGCCGTCGGAGCCGTCCTTCAGCCGCCACAGGAGGCAGACCAGCATGGTGACCACGAACGCGCTCAGCACCCCGTCGCGGCCCATCGGCCAGGCCAGCCACAGCACGGCCTGCCCGCCGATCAGCACGGGCGCCAGGGCGACCCGGATGCCCGCGCCGCGCTTGAGGGCGCCCGTCAACTCGTACGTGGACACCGCGACGGCGACCGCGACCACGCCGATGAACAGCTCGCGCACCGTCAGCAGCGCGACGAGGATGACCGCGCCGAGACCGACACCCACGGCGATGGCCGCGGGCAGGTCGCGCCCGGCGCGTGATGCGCTCCTGCCCGGCGCGCCCCGCTCACCGCCTGACACCTGTTGTGCTCCCATCACGACCGTCGACCGGCCGAGCGAGGCGCGCGGCCGGGGAACCGGCCGGACGCAGCCGACGCCGCCACTAGACCTCCAGCAGCTCGGCTTCCTTGTGCTTGACCAGCTCTTCGACCTGCGCCACGTACCGGTGCGTGACGTTCTCCAGCTCCTTCTCGGCGCGGGTGCCCTCGTCCTCGCCGACCTCGCCGTCCTTGACCAGGCGGTCCAGCTCTTCCTTGGCCTTGCGGCGGATGTTGCGGATGGAGACCTTGGCGTCCTCGCCCTTGCCCTTGGCGACCTTGACCATCTCGCGGCGCCGCTCCTCGGACAGCTGGGGGATCACCACGCGGATGACCGTGCCGTCGTTGCTCGGGTTGACGCCCATGTCGGAGTCGCGGATGGCCTTCTCGACCGAGTTGAGCTGGCTCTGGTCGTAGGGCTTGATGACGGCCATGCGGGCCTCGGGGATCGCGACGCTGGCCAGCTGGTTCAGCGGCGTGGGTGAACCGTAGTACTCGACGACGATGCGGGAGAACATCGAGGGAGTGGCGCGGCCGGTGCGCACCGAGGCCAGGTCCTCCTTGGCCACGGACACCGCTTTTTCCATCTTCTCCTCTGCGTCGAGGAGGGTCTCGTCGATCACGGCTGACTCCCTAGGGTGTGCGCTGTTCGGCTCGAATCCCAGCAGGTCTAGAAGGACGGACGACCACCGGGGGTGCTCACCAACGTCCCGATCTTCTCACCACGCACGGCTCGTGCGATGTTCCCCTCGGTGAGCAGGTTGAAGACCATGATCGGCATGTTGTTGTCCATGCACAGGCTGAACGCGGTCGCGTCGGCCACGTTCAGGCCGCGCTCCAGCACCTCGCGGTGGGTGATGTTGTCGAACATCAGCGCGTCGGGGTCGACCCTGGGGTCCGCGGTGTAGATGCCGTCCACCGCCTTGGCCATCAGGACGATCTCGCAACCGATCTCCAGCGCGCGCTGCGCGGCGGTCGTGTCGGTGGAGAAGTAAGGCATGCCCGCGCCGCCGCCGAAGATGACCACGCGGCCCTTCTCCAGGTGCCGGATGGCGCGGCGGGGGATGTAGGACTCGGCGATCTGCCCCATGGTGATCGCGGTCTGCACGCGCGTCTCGATGCCGTGCTCCCGCTCCAGGAAGTCCTGGAGGGCGAGGCAGTTCATGACGGTGCCCAGCATGCCCATGTAGTCGGCGCGGCTGCGGTCCATGCCGCGCTGCTGGAGCTCGGCGCCCCGGAAGAAGTTGCCGCCACCGATGACGACGGCGACCTGGGCCCCTGTTCGGACGACCGCCGCGATCTGGCGGGACACGGTCTGCACGACGTCGGGGTCGACGCCGACGCCGCCGCCGCCGAACATCTCGCCGCCCAGCTTGAGCATCACCCGGCGGTAGCCGGAGGCCGGGTCCTCACCGCGGTCGTGGTCTACCTCTGCGCTCACAGGTCCTCCTCTGGACACGGCAAGGGCGGGGTCGCGACCTCGCGCGCAACCCCGCCCCCACGTGGATCAGGCCTGGCCGACCTCGAACCGGGCGAAGCGGGTCACGGTGACCCCGGCCTCGTCCAGCACGGCCTTGACCGTCTTCTTCGACTCCGTCACCGACGACTGCTCCAGGAGCACGACGTCCTTGAAGAAGCCGTTCACGCGACCCTCGACGATCTTGGGCAGCGCCGCCGCCGGCTTGCCCTCCTCGCGCGCGGTCTCCTCGGCGATGTGGCGCTCGTTGGCGACCACGTCGGCCGGGACCTCGTCACGGGTGAGGTAGCGGGGGCGCATGGCGGCGATCTGCATCGCGGCGCCGCGGGCGGCCTCGTCGTTGTCGCCGGTGTACTCGACCACGACGCCCACGGCGGGCGGCAGGTCGGCGGCGCGGCGGTGCAGGTAGGTGGTCACCTTGCCGTCGAAGACGGCGACCTTGGCCAGCTCCAGCTTCTCGCCGATCTTGGCCGAGAACTCCTGGACGACCGCGTCGACGGACTGGCCGTCGAGGTCGGTGGCCTTGAGCACCTCGACGTCGGCCGGGCGGGAGGCCTTGGCGACCTGGATGATGCGGGAGGCCAGCGCCTGGAAGTCCGCGTTCTTGGCGACGAAGTCGGTCTCGCAGCGCAGCTCGATCATCACGCCGTCCTCGGCCTGCACCAGGCCGTTGGAGGTCGTGCGCTCAGCGCGCTTGCCGACGTCCTTCGCGCCCTTGATGCGGAGGATCTCGACCGCCTTGTCGAAGTCGCCGTCGGTCTCCTCCAGCGCCTTCTTGCAGTCCATCATGCCGGCGGCGGTGAGCTCGCGGAGGCGCTTCACGTCAGCGGCGGTGTAGTTCGCCATCGTGCTGAATCCGTTCCTTCTGCGGTTTACGCGCGGGTCGTTCTGTGCGCACGCCGCGCCCCTCCGCTGGCGTGGGAGGAGCGCGGCGTGCGGCCGGGTCAGGACTGGACGGCCTCGGTGCCCTCGGCGGGCTTCTCGGTCGTCGCCTCGGCGCCGACCAGCAGCTCCTGCTCCCACTCGGCCAGCGGCTCGTCGGCGCCCGGCTCGGGCTTGTCGGCGCCGTCGGCCACCTGCGTGCGAGCGCCGGAACGCGACATCAGACCGGCGGCGGCGGCCTCGGCCACGACCTTGGTCAGCAGCGCGGCGGAGCGGATCGCGTCGTCGTTGCCCGGGATCGGGTAGTCGACCTCGTCCGGGTCGCAGTTGGTGTCGAGGATCGCCACGATCGGGATGTTCAGCTTGCGCGCCTCACCGACCGCGATGTGCTCCTTCTTGGTGTCCACGATCCACACGGCGCTGGGCACCTTGGACATGTCGCGGATACCGCCGAGCGTGCGCTCCAGCTTGTCCTTCTCGCGGTTCATCATCAGGATTTCCTTCTTGGTGAAACCCTGGAAACCGCCGGTCTGCTCCATCGACTCCAGCTCCTTGAGCCGCTGGAGGCGCTTGTGCACCGTGGAGAAGTTGGTGAGCATGCCGCCCAGCCAGCGCTGGTTCACGTAGGGCATGCCGACGCGGAGGGCCTCGTTGGCGATGGCCTCCTGCGCCTGCTTCTTGGTGCCGATGAACAGGATCGACCCACCGTGCGCGACCGTTTCCCTGACGAACTCGTAGGCGCGGTCGATGTAGCTCAGCGTCTGCTGGAGGTCGATGATGTAGATGCCGTTGCGCTCGGTGAAGATGTAGCGCTTCATCTTCGGGTTCCAGCGGCGGGTCTGGTGCCCGAAGTGCACGCCGCTGTCGAGCAGCTGCTTCATGGTGACGACGGCCATGGCCGGGTTCGCACCTCTTCGTTCGGGCGCGCCGGCGACCTGGGCCGGCACGCGTTCCGGTTCATCGCGGCGGGCCGGGGTGGACCGCCGCCCTGGTGCCACTGCCGTCGCCCGAACCAGAAGGTCTTGACGACCCTCGGGACCGCCGGACGCCGTGACTCGACCACGGGAAGCGGGTCGGATCTGCATTGGCACGCGAAGTCGCCCTGCACTTACACGGGGCGCGGGACGAGTGTACGCCGACGTGGGCGGGAACCACGAACCGGCCCCGACAGTTGTCCACAACCAGTTGTCCACACCCCCGGCAGTTGTCCACAGATCCCCGGAAGCCACTCGCACCCCCACCCCCGCCCGAGCACCGTGGACCCATGACCCCACCACCCCGGACACCGCTGCTCGCGCCCTGGGCGACAGCGCTCCTGACGGCAGTGCTCCTGGCTGCGACGCTCCTGGCGCCCGCGCTCCTGGCGCCCGCGCTCCTGGCGCCCGCGCTCCTGGCGCCAACACCGGCCCGAGCGGACCCCCACCCCCGCCCGACCCGCTTCAGCTGGCCACTGGCGCCACCGCACGAGGTGGTGCGCGCCTTCGAAGCGCCACCCACCCCCTACGCCGCAGGTCACCGAGGCGTGGACCTCCGCGCGGCACCGGGCGCGGAGGTCCTGGCCGCCGGCGACGGAGTGGTGGCGCACGCGGGTCGGGTGGCCGACCGACCACTGGTGTCGCTGGCGCACGCGGGCGGCCTGCGCACCACCTACGAGCCGGTGGAGCCCTCGGTCGTCCGAGGTCAGCTGGTGCGTCGGGGCGAACGGATCGGAACGCTGCGCGCGGGCCACCCGAACTGCCCGGCGGAGGCCTGCCTGCACTGGGGCGTGCTCAGGGCGGACCCACCCCGCCCCCGAGAACACCTGGACCCCTTGCGCCTGCTCACCCCACCCCGCCCCCGCCTGCTGCCGACGGGCCCGGCAGACGGTGCCGGCCACCCAGCGGGCCACCGCAGCCGGTCAGCACGGCCGGTCAGCACGGCCGGTCAGCACGGCCGGTCAGCACGGCCGGTCACCGGGCCAGCCACCGCAACCGGTCACCCAGCCGGCATCCAGCCGGCACCCAGCCGGTCAGCGCAACGGCCCGGTCACCAATCCGGCCGGTTGAGCAGGCCGGCTCAGCAGCCCTGCCGCCTCAACGACCCGGCCGGCTCAACAACCCGGCCAAGACTGGACCAGTGGCCAACCTGGAACTCCCCCAGTGGCCAACCAAGATTCCCGCCCAGCGCCCCACCGGCTCCAACCAGTGCCCCACCGGCTCCACTGGGAACCGCCCAAGATCCAGCCGGCCCTACCGAAACCTCACCCAAAGCCCAGCCGGTCTTGTCGAAACCCCGCCCAGGGCCGGCCCTGCCGGCGGCGCGGTCAGCTCTCCAACTGCTCGTTCAGCTTGGTGCGAAGACGCAGGACCGCCCGGGTGTGCAGTTGGCAGACGCGGGATTCGGTCACCCCGAGCACCTTGCCGATCTCGGCGAGGGTCAGGTTCTCGAAGTAGTAGAGGGTGACCACGACTCGGTCGCGTTCGGCGAGTTGGGCGATGGCGTCGGCCAGTTGGCGGCGGCTGTCCTGGTCGACGAGCGTGGCGATCGGGTCCTCCGCGCCCTCGTCGGGCAGGGACTCGGCCAGTGACGAGCCCGCGCCGCCGGCGCTGCGACCTGCCGCGATCAGCTCGTCGAGCGCCACCACGCTGGTCAGCTGGAGCTGGGCGTACAGCTCGCGCAGCTCGGCGAGGCCGATCTTCAGCTCGGCGGCGAGTTCGCGGTCGGTCGGGGTGCGCTGGAGGCGGGCGCCGAGGCGTTCGAGGGCGCGTTCCACGTCGCGTGCCCGGCTGCGGACCGAGCGCGGCACCCAGTCCTGGGACCGGAGGTCGTCGAGGATGGCGCCCCTGATTCGCTGCATGGCGTAGGTCTCGAACTTCAGCCCACGTTCAGGTTCGAACTTCTCGATCGCGTCGACCAGACCGAAGATGCCCGACTGGATCAGGTCGGCCACGTCCACGTGCGCGGGCAGGCCGGTGCCCACGCGGCCCGCGACGTACTTGACCAACGGGGCGTAGTGGAGCACCAGTCGGTCGCGCAGGGCCTGCTTCCGGGACTCGCCGTAGGTGTGCCAGAGCGCGATGATCCCGGCTTCCACGTCATCGGCCGTGCGCGACTCAGCAGCCGGGTGCGCCGGTCTACCACCTGCGCCAACGGCGTGCCCGTTGCGCGGCGGCTCGTCGTCGACGTGGTGACCGTTCACCCCGGCGGGGGTGCTCGCCTCCGACGAGGTCCCGACGCGCGCGGCGGGAGGAGAGGTCACGGTTGCGGTCCGCGAACCTCCCCCTGCGACGTCAGGAACGGGGGTGGGTTCGGTCATGGATCGCCTTCAGCCGTTCGACGGTGACGTGTGTGTAGAGCTGAGTCGTTGCGAGCGTAGCGTGACCAAGGAGCTCTTGGACGGTGCGCAGGTCGGCTCCCCCTTCCAACAGGTGCGTGGCTGCCGAGTGGCGCAGGCCGTGGGGTCCGGTGTCAACCGCTTCGGGGATCGCGCCGACCACGTCGTGGACGATCTTCCTGGCCGTGCGCGGGTCGAGCCGCCCGCCGCGCGCACCGAGCAGCAGCGCCCGCTGTGAACGGTCGTTGACCAGCGACAATCGACCGTGTTCCACCCAGCGACGTACTGCCCGTTCGGCCGGAACGCCGAACGGCACCACGCGTTCGCGACTACCCTTGCCCAGAACCCGAATCACCCTTTGGGAGTAGTCCACGTCGTCGAGGTCGAGACCGCACAACTCGGCGACCCGGATACCTGTTGCGTACAGCAACTCCACCACGGCTCCGTCACGCAGCGCAACCGGATCGCCCTGTTCCGCGCCTACTTCTGCGGCTGTCATGGCGGCGCGTGCCTGCTCCGGCCGCAGCACCTGGGGCAGCGTCCGGTGAGGGCGGGGCGCGACCAGCCGCGAGCCCGGGTCGTCGGCGAGCAGACCGGTGCGGGAGGCCCACGCGGTGAACGCGCGAGCGGCCGCCGCGCGCCGCGCCAACGTCGTGCGGCTCGTGCCGGCCGAGTGCTGCGCTCCCAGCCAGGACCGGAGGCCGGCCAGGTCAACGGCTTCGACGGTGACGTGCTCCGGAGCGCCACCGGCCAGGTGGACCAGCAGAGCCACCACGTCACCCAGGTAAGCGCGAACCGTGTGAGGGGATAACGAGCGCTCCGACGACAGGTGGCGTTCGTAGCGGTCCAGCGCCGTCCCGACGTCGGTGGGCAGCCCGCGACGCAGGCGCACGAGATCGACTCTGGGTGCCCGAGCTGGCGGCGGCGGGGACATAGCCCCAGACGCTGCGCCCTCGGACGCACTTGGTCAAGTATCGCCACGCCAACTCATCTCCTGGGAGCGCTTCCAACCTGTCTCCGCGCGTTCTGCGAGACCGGCCAGTTCCAATTGCGGGAGCAGAGCCCGGACTCGCTTCAGCTCGACGCCGGACTCGACCGAGATGGTCTCGGGGCTGAACCCGAACGAAAGCCCCAAGGCTTCGAAGACCCGCATCGCGTCGCCCTGTGGCGGACCGGTGTCGGTGTTCCGAGTGGACTCGACCAGGTCGACGCCGAGCCGCCCGGTCGATTCGAGGACCTCCGCGACGCTGGTCACCGGCAGGGCCTCGCCGGACCGCAGCAGTTCGTGGCAGCCCAGCGAGCTGACGGACGTGACCGGACCGGGCACCGCCATGAGCACCCGCCCGAGCGCCGAGGTGGACGCCGCCGTGTTCTTGGCACCGCTGCGCCGCCCGGCCTCGACGACCACGGTCCCCTCCGCCAGCGCCGCGATGAGCCGGTTCCGGGTCAAGAACCGGTGACGGGCCGGGCTGCGGGTGGGCGGGTACTCGGTCACCACCAACCCCCGGTCGGCGATGCGGTCGATCAGCACCTGGTGACCGGCCGGGTAGGCCATGTCCACCCCGCAGGCCAGCACCGCGATGGTCGGGCCGCCCGCGCCGAGGGCACCCCGGTGCGCGGCCCCGTCGATGCCGTAAGCGGCACCCGAGACCACGGTGACCCCCGCTCCGGCGAGCCCGAACCCGAACTCGCCGGCGACGTGCTGCCCGTAGTCGGACGCGGCCCGACTACCCACCACCGCGACGGCCCGCCGGGTCAGCGCGGCGAGGTCGCAACTGCCGCGAACCCAGAGGGCGAGGGGTTCGAGACCACAGCGCAACCCGTTGGCAGCGGCGATGGCCAAGGCGTTGAACGGCCACCTCGGCCACTCCTCGTCCTCGGGGATCAGCAACCGACCCCCGAGCTGGTCGACGAGTTCGAGGTCGCGCTCGGCCCACTGCTCGGCGCGGCGGGCGGAGGTCTGACCGTCGACGGCGGGGGGCACATCACCGGCCCGAACCCTCGCCGCAGCCTCGATGGGACCGACCTCGGTGACGAAGGCCGCGAGGGCGGGAGCGGGCGGTTCGGCCACCCGGGAGAGGTAGGCACGGGCCAGCCGAAGCTCATCGCCGCTCATCGCCAACCTCCGGAGGACCGCCTACCGACAGAGGACCGCCCGCCGATGGAAGACCAGCGGAGGAGAAGACCGGAGGAGGTGGAAGGAGGCGGGGGGAAGGGCGCGGCAGCGAGGTGGTGCGGCGAGGACGAGGGTGGGGCGGGCGAGGGAGGGACAGGCGCGACGAGGGCAGGGGTGGTGAGGGCAGCGGTGGTGAGGGCAGCGGTGGGAGCGGCAAGGACCGGCGTGGGCGGGTTTGGCATGGGCCGCGGCTCGGGTGCGGGCGGATTGGGCGCGGGTCGCGGATTGGGCGCGGGTCGCGGATTGGGCGCGGGTCGCGGATTGGGCGCGGGTCGCGGATTGGGCGCGGGTCGCGGATTGGGCGCCGGCGGGTTGGGCGCGGGTCGCGGGTTGGGTGTGGAGCGGGTGGAAGGGTGGGGGTGGTGGGCGGTCATGACTTCCTCCGCTCGCGGAACTCCAGGGCGGCTGCCACGTGGTCCGCGGTGGGGTGGGTTTCCTCCGCCAGGTCGGCCAGGGTCCAGGCCACGCGCAGGCAGCGGTCGGCGCCTCGGCCGGTCAGGGAGCCCCTCGACAGGGCCCGGTCGAGGATTGCGGTGGTGTGGCTCGGCAGGGCGAACTCGCGGCGCAGGGATGGGCCCGGGACCTCGGCGTTGGTCAGCCAGCCTTGGGCCGACCAGCGTTCGGTCGCTCTCGTCCGCGCCTTGTGGACCCGGGCGCGGACGGTCGCGGTGGGTTCCGGTGGGATGTCGATGACGTTCATGGCGGTCAGCGGGCGCATGGGCACCCTCAGGTCCACCCGGTCCAGGAGGGGGCCGGAGAGCCTGGCCCGGTAGCGGCGCCTGGCGGCCGGCGGGCAGACGCAGTCGATCTCCTTCGGCGGGGCGCACGGGCAGGGGTTCGTGGCCATCACCAGTTGGAAGCGCGCCGGGTAGCGGGCTATGCCGTCACGCCTGGCCAGGCGCACCTCGCCCTCCTCCAGGACCGTGCGCAGGGCCTCCAGCTTCGCCGCGCCGAACTCGCACGCCTCGTCCAGGAACAGCACGCCTCGGTGGGCTCGGCTCACCGCGCCCGGTTTGGCCAGGCCCGCCCCTCCGCCGACCAGGGCCGCCGGTGACGTCGAGTGGTGCAGGGCCACGAACGGCGGGGTGGAGACCATCGGGGTCTCCGGGGTCAGGAGGCCGGCGATCGAGTGGACCGCGGTCACGCCCAGGGCCTCCTCCGGCGACAGCGGCGGGAGCAGGCCGGCCAGTCGCTGGGCCAGCATGGTCTTGCCGGTGCCCGGCGGGCCGGTGAGCAGGACGTGGTGGCCACCCGCGGCCGCCACCTCCAGGGCCCACCTCGCCTCCGGTTGGCCGATGACGTCGGCCAGGTCGGGGCCCGGTGGCGGTGCGGTCGCCTCCGGCTCGCCCGCCTCGGGCAGGGTGCCCTGGTTCGTGAGCCACGCCAGCACCTCGGCCAGGGTGGTCGCGCCGTGGACGGTCACGCCGTCCACCAGGGCGGCCTCCGGGAGGCACGGCGCGGGCACCACGGCCCTCGTCAGGTTCGCCCGGCGGGCGGCCAGCAGCGACGGGAGCACGCCCCTGATCGGGCGGACGCGGCCGTCCAGGGCCAGTTCGCCGAGCAGGACCGTGCCGGTCAGGGCCTCGCCCGGGATGGCCCTCGCCGCCGCCAGCACCACGCAGGCGATGGCCAGGTCGTAGCCCGAGCCGTTCTTCGGCAGGGTGGCCGGGGACAGGCCCAGGGTGACGCGCTGGCTCGGCCAGTGGTGGCCGCTGTTGCGCACGGCCGCCTTGACGCGGTCCTTCGACTCGTGCAGGGCGGCGTCCGGGAGGCCCAGGAGCTGGGTGTTCACCACGCCCACGCCCACGTCGGCCTCGATCTCGACGGGGACGCCGTCCACGCCGAAGAGGGCGACCGACCACGCTCGCGCGAGTGCCATCACACACCCCGCACGTGGCGCAGGTGGATCCGCCCGGTGCGCGGCCACTCGATGGCCACGACGTCGTAGCGGACCTCCACGCGGCCGATCCGGTTCGCGGCCAGCCAGCTCAGGGCCGCCCGGCGCACGCGGGCGAGCTTGGCCTCGTCCACCGCCTCCAGGGGCGCGCCGCGGGAGGTGCCGGAGCGGCACTTGACCTCCACCACGACGAGGCGGTCGCCGTCCGTGGCGACGATGTCCAGCTCGCCCTCCGGGCAGCGCCAGTTGCGCGCCAGGACGGACAGGCCCTGCTCCTCCAGGTAGCGGCAGGCCGCGGCCTCACCTCGTTTGCCCAGCTCCGTCGCGGTGCTCATGGTCCCTCCCCGGTCGTCGGTCTCGGGATCGACCTTGCCGGGGCGGGTGGGTGCGGGCCACGGGGAATTCGGGAACTGTGGACAACTCGCGGCGGTGGTGGTGGATAAACCGGAATTGTCGGGGTTGTGTGCTACGGCCAACGTCGCGAGGGCTCGACGCCCCGACGGGACCCGCCGGCGCGAAGGGCTCGACGTCATGGAGACCCGACCTCGCGAAGAGGCTCAACAACCGCGAAGGGCACCGGCATCCCGAAGGGGCCGACAGCCCGAAAGCCCCACCGCCCGCCGACGGGCTCAACGCCCGCAGGGGCCCACCGAAACGGTGGACCCCTGCGACGTGGTGGGTGTCAGGAGTTGAACGGCCCGTCCTCCGGCAACCGGAGTTCGGGCTTGTCCAGCTCCTCGACGTTGACGTCCTTGAAGGTGATCACCCGGACGTTCTTGACGAACCGGGCGGGGCGGTACATGTCCCACACCCAGGCGTCGGACATCCGCACCTCGAAGTAGACCTCGCCGTCCGCGTTGCGGACCTGCACGTCCACCGAGTTGGCCAGGTAGAACCGCCGCTCGGTCTCCACGACGAACGAGAACTGGCTGACGATGTCGCGGTACTCCTTGTACAGCGACAGCTCCATCTCGGTCTCGTACTTCTCGAGATCCTCTGCACTCATTACGCCTCCGCGCGGGTGTTCATCTGATCCGCGCCCCTCCTCGTCGCGAGCCTGCCACCGCCGGTGTGCGGGGGTGCTCCATTCTGGACCACGCCGGCGGTCGAGGCGCCCCGCGCCACCGGGTGCGGCGGCTCCAGCCCGTGCTCCCGGGCCGCAGCCGCCACATTCGCATACGACCAGCGGTGTTGCGCACTCGGGCCGTGCTCCCGCAGCGCGGCCGTGTGATCGGCGGTGCTGTAGCCCTTGTGCACGTCGAACCCGTAGGCGGGCAGCTCCTCGTGCAACCCGGTCATGATCCGGTCGCGCGTCACCTTGGCCAGCACGGACGCGGCGGCCACGCACGCGGCCACCCGGTCGCCCTTGACCACCGGCACGTTCGGCGCGGTCAACCCCGGCACGGGGAAGCCGTCGGTCAGCACGTACCCGGGATGTGCACCCAATCGGGCGACAGCCCGGCGCATCCCCTCGATGTTCGCCACGTGCACGCCGATCAGGTCGACCTCGGCGGCCGGCACCACGACCACGGCGCAGTCCTGCGCGCGCTCCAGCAGCAGGTCGTACATCCGCTCGCGGGCGGCCGCGGTGAGCAGCTTGGAGTCGGTGAGCCCCTCGAACCTCGCCGCGTCACCGGTCTTGAGCACGCACGACGCCACGACCAAGGGGCCCGCGCAGGCGCCGCGACCAGCCTCGTCCACGCCCGCCACGGGACCGAGGCCGCGCCGGTCCAGCGCGGCCTGGAAGGCCCACATGCCCGCGGCCTGCCGAACCTGCGCGCGGGGCGGCTTGCGGATCACCCCCCGACCCTATCCCAGCCCGGAGCGCCTCAGCCGCGCCCTCACCCGCCTGCCCACCAGCAGCACGGGCCACGCGGCGGCCAGGCCCGCGCCGGCGGGCAGGGCGTCCTGCCACGCGGGCGCGCCGAGGACCGGGGCCTGCGGGTCGTGGTCGCCGACGCCCTGCCAGCGCGACGGCGGCAGCACGACCACCCGCGCCTTGCCGACCACGTTCTCCACCGGCACCAACCCGGCCTCGCCGCCACCGCCCTGGCACCGCGAGTCGCACGAGTCGTTGCGGTTGTCGCCCATCACGAACAGGTACCCGTCGGGCACCTCGACCTCGGCGAACGACTCCTGCGCGGTGCTGCGCCCGGGAGCCCGGTACACGTACGGCTCGTCCAGCGGCTTGCCGTCGACCTGCACGCGGTTCCGGTCGTCGCAGCACTTCACGGTCTGCCCGCCGACCGCGACGACCCGCTTGACGAAGTCCTCCTCGTTCGCCGTGGGGAACCCCAGCAGCGAACCGGCGAACTGGACCGCCCTGGCGACCGGGTTGGCCGGCTCGGGCGACGCGAAGTCGCGGTTGATCCAGCTGTCCGGGCCGTGGAAGACCACCACGTCGCCCGGCTCGACGTCGGTGAAGTCGTAGGTGAGCTTGTCGACCAGCACGCGGTCGCCGAAGCAGTCGCCGGTGCACCCGTGCAGGGTCTGCTCCATCGACTCCGACGGGATCATGTAGACCTTCGCCAGGAAGGTCTGGATCAGCACCGCCAGCAGGACCGCCACACCGATGAGGATGGGCAGCTCCTTCCAGAAGGAGCCCTTCCTGGCGGCCTTCCGGCGCGTGCTCGCGCGCCAGCGCTCGACCTTCTCCTCGTGCTCCGGGTCCTCCCCGTCGGAAGGGCCCCGGGACGGTGCGACGTCTACCACCCGCCCAGCGTACCGATCAGGGCTGTGTGGCCCTGGTCAACCGCCTGCGCACCTTACGGGTGAAGAACAGGACCGGCCACGCCGCGGCCAGGCCCGCGCCCGCCGGGATCGCGCCCTGCCACGCGGGCGCGCCCAGCGCCACGGCCTGCGGGTCGTGGTCGCCGATGCCCTGCCAGCGCGACGGCGGCAGCACGATCACCCGGGCCTTGCCGATCACGTTCTCCTCGGGCACGACGCCCGCCAGGCCGCCGCCGCCCTGCTTGCGGGAGTCGGTGGAGTTGGTGCGGTTGTCGCCCATCACCCAGAGGTGGCCCTCGGGCACCTCCACCGGCGGGAACGGCTCGTGGTTCTCCGGCGACGTGCCGGGCTGCCAGTAGACGTACGGCTCGTCCAGCGGCTTGCCGTCGACCTTGACCCGGTGCTGGTCGTCGCAGCACTCGACCGTCTGGCCGCCCGTGGCGATGACCCGCTTGACGAAGTCCCGCTCGTTCGGCGGCGCGAGGCCGATCAGGGACGCCACCGAGTGCAGGGCCCTGACCACCGGGTTGCCCGACTCCTCGGTGGTGAAGTCGTTCTGGCCCCACGCGTCGGGGCCGCGGAACACCACGACCTCGCCCGGCTCGATGTCGGTGAAGTCGTAGACCAGCTTGTCCACCAGCACCCGGTCGTTGTTGCAGCCGGGGCAGCCGTGGAGGGTCTCCTCCATCGACTGCGACGGGATCACGTACACCCGCGCGAGGAAGGTCTGGATCAGGACGGTGAGCACCAGGGCCGTGGCGCCGAGCACGAGCAGCTCGCGCCACAGCGGGGGCTTCTTCTTGTCCTTGGCGGACTTGCCTCCCGCAGCCGCGTCCGGTGTGGACTCGGCTGCGGGATCCTGACCGTCTTCGTCAGCGGAGCGGTGCACGGGATCTGCCACGTGGGCAGGCTACTGGTTCCGCGTGAACCGGCCGTCAGGAGGCCGGCTTGGCCTCGCGCTTCTCGCGGATCTTGGCCGCCTTGCCGCGCAGGTCGCGCAGGTAGTACAGCTTCGCCCGGCGGACGTCGCCGCGGGTGGCGACCTCGACCTGGGCGATGTTCGGGGAGTGCATCGGGAAGGTGCGCTCGACACCGACGCCGAAGGAGACCTTGCGGACGGTGAAGGTCTCGCGGATGCCGCCGCCCTGGCGGCGGATCACGACGCCCTGGAACACCTGGACCCGCTCGCGGGAGCCCTCGATGACGCGGACGTGGACCTTCAGCGTGTCGCCCGGCCGGAAGTCCGGGATGTCGGAGCGCAGCGACTGGGCGTCAAGAGCGTCCAGGGTGTTCATCGGTGGTCCGTCCTCGTCCTCACGTGTATTGCGTACTCCCCCAGGGCGCGGTCCAGCCAACGTTTCACACGCGCGGGGGCGGGCTTGGCGCACGCCGGATGGGTTGAACCGGGTGCAGCAACCTGTCCAGTGTGCCAGACGCGCCCGGTCAGGGCGAAATCGGCCCTGACCTGAGCTCGTCGAGCAGCTCGCGGTCGTGCTTGTCGAGGGCGTCCTCGGGCAGCGCCTCGACCAGTTCCGGCCGGCGGTCCCAGGTGCGGCGCAGCGCCTGGTCGCGCCGCCAGCGGTCGATCAGCCGGTGGTTGCCCGAGCGCAGCACCTCCGGCACGGCCAGCTCGCGCCAGACCTCCGGGCGGGTGTAGCTGGGGCCCTCCAGCAGGCCGTCGGAGAACGAGTCCTCGGCGGCGGAGCGCGGGTTGCCCAGCACGCCGGGCAGCAGCCGGGCCACGGCCTCGACCACGACCAGCACGGCCACCTCGCCGCCCACCAGCACGTAGTCGCCGATGGAGACCTCGTCCACGCGGACCCGGCGGGACGCGTCGTCCACCACGCGCTGGTCGATGCCCTCGTACCGGCCGCAGGCGAACACCAGGTGCTCCTCGCCGGCCAGCTCGCGGGCCATCGCCTGGGTGAACGGCCGCCCGGCGGGCGTGGGCACGACCAGGCGGGTCGCCTCGGTGCACACGGCGTCCAGCGCGGCGCCCCACACCTGGGGCTTCATCACCATGCCGGGACCACCGCCGTAAGGGCTGTCGTCCACGGCCTTGTGCACGTCGTGCGTCCAGTCGCGCAGGTCGTGCACGCCGACCGAGATCAGGCCCCGGTCGATCGCCTTGCCGAGCAGCGCGGCCCGCAGGGGGTCCAGGTACTCGGGGAAGATCGTGACGACGTCAACGCGCATCGAGCAGGCCCTCGGGCGGGTCCAGCACCACCCGTCCGCCCGGGAGGTCGACGGAGGGCACGATGTCCCGGACGAACGGGACCATGGCCTCGTCGCCCGTCTCGCGCGTGATCACCAGCAGCTCGCCGCCCGGTCCGTGCAGGACCTCGCGGATCGTGCCGATCCTGGTGCCGTCGACCAGCTCGGCGACCAGGCCCTCCAGCTCGTGGTCGTAGAACTCGTCCGGGTCGCCGGTGGGCGGCAGGTCGTCCGTGCTGCCGAACAGCAGGGTGCCGCGCAGCGTCTCGGCGACGTCGCGGGTCAGGACCTCCTCGAAACGCACCAGCAGCCGCCCGGAGTGGTTCCGGGCGGCTGCGACGGTGAGGTTGCGGGACGTCCCGTCACGCAGTTTGGCGGCCAGCACCGAGCCCGGCGCGAACCGGGTCTCGGGCAGGTCGGTGCGCAGGTCGACGGCCAGTTCGCCGCCGATTCCGTGCGCCTTGGCCACTCGGCCGACGACGACGTCCATGTGCGCGCTCAGCGATCGGTGTCGACCACGTCGACGCGCACGCCACGGCCGCCGATGCCCGCCATCACGGTGCGCAGCGCGGTCGCGGTGCGGCCGGACCGGCCGATCACCTTGCCGAGGTCGTCCGGGTGGACGTGCACCTCCAGCGTGCGACCGCGCCGGGTCGTGACCAGGTTCACCCGGACGTCGTCCGGGTGGTCGACGATGCCCCGAACGAGGTGTTCGAGGGCGTCAGCCAACAAGCTCACGCCTCGTCCTTGGCGGCTTCGGCGGCGGGCTCGGCGTCCGCCTTCTTGGCGTCGTCCTTCTTCGCGTCGTCCTTCTTCGCGGACTTCTTCTTCGGCGTGGTGGCCTCGGTCGTCGGCGCGTCGCCGGCGGCGGCCAGCGCGGCGGCGAACAGGTCCGCCTTGCTCGGCTTCGGCTCCTTGAGCTTCAGCGTGCCCTCGGCGCCCGGCAGGCCCTTGAACTTCTGCCAGTCGCCGGTGATCTCCAGCAGGCGCTGCACGGACTCGGTCGGCTGCGCGCCGACACCCAGCCAGTACTGGGCCCGGTCGGCGTCGACCTGGATCAGCGAGGGCTCTTCCTTCGGGTGGTACTTGCCGATCGTCTCGATGGCCTTGCCGCTGCGGCGGGTGCGCGCGTCGGCGACGACGATCCGGTAGTACGGCTGACGGATCTTGCCAAGCCGCTGAAGCTTGATCTTGACGGCCACGGGTGTGGGTGCTCCTCGTGCTCTGATGTGCTCAGGTTGGGCAGTCCTCACCCGAGTGGGGCACGGGTGGTGAAAGCCCAGGTGTCTGGGGCGCCACGGCACGGTGAGAGGGACCGACCTCGGCGAACAACCGACAATTGTGCCAGACGACCCTAGTCCGCGGCGAACCGGGCCACCGGAGTGCCGCGCGACTCCAGTTCGGCGCGGATCCGCCGGGCGTGCTCGACCGCCCCCGAGGTGTCCCCGTGGACGCAGACGGACTCGACCCGGGCCCGCACGACGGTGCCGTCCACGGCCACCAGCTCGCCGTGCTCGGCCAGCCTCAGCACCTGCGCCAGCACGGCGTCGACGCCGGTCAGGACGGCGCCGGGCAGCCGGCGGGGCACCAGCGCGCCCTCCGGGGTGTAGGCGCGGTCGGCGAACGCCTCGCGCACGGCGCGCAGGCCGGCCAGCTCGGCGTGGCGCAGCAGCCGGGAGCCGGGCAGCCCGAGCACCGGCAGGTCGCCGAACGCCCGGACGCCCTCCACCACGGCCCGCGCCTGCTCGTCGTGGTGCACGGTGGCGTTGTAGAGCGCGCCGTGCGGCTTCACGTAGGACACCCTGGTGCCCGCCGCGCGGGCGCACGCGTCGAGCGCGCCCACCTGGTACAGCACCTCGTCGGCCAGCTCGGCCGGGTCGGCGTCGATGAAGCGGCGGCCGAAGCCCGCCAGGTCGCGGTAGGACACCTGGGCGCCGACGGCCACGCCGCGCTCGGCGGCCAGCCGGCACACCCGCCGCATGGTGGACGGGTCGCCCGCGTGGAAGCCGCAGGCCACGTTCGCGCTGGTGACGACGTCGAGCAGGGCGTCGTCGTCGCCCAGGCGCCAGATGCCGAACCCCTCGCCGAGGTCGCTGTTGAGGTCGATCACGCGGGCATCACCCCGATGGAGACGAGCAGGAGGGTCAGGCCGGGCAGGAAGTTGTTGATCACGTGCGCGACCACGCTGGCGGTCAGCCTGCGGGTGATCAGCCGGGCGATGCCGATCGGCAGGGCGATCACGATCAGCAGCGAGGTGCGCAGGGGCTCCAGGTGGCTGGCCGCGAAGATCAGGGTGGTGAGCGTGAACGCCGCCCAGCGGCTCCAGCGCTGCCGCTCGATCGCGCCCCAGAGCAGGCCGCGGTAGATGACCTCCTCGCAGACCGGGCCCAGGAAGCAGACGTAGAAGAACATCGCGACGGCGGCGCCCACCGGCAGTCCCGCGCCGTCGACCAGCTCGCCGATCGCCGACGTCGCGTTCTGGTCGCCCACCACGTGCGACCAGATCACCGCGGCGACGTAGGTCAGCACCAGGCCGAGCGCGCCCAGCTTGAGGCCGATCTTGACGTCGGCCCGGTTCCAGCCCAGGCGCAGGTCCTGCCACGGACCGTTGCCGCGCACGCAGGTGATGACGACCGCCACGGTCGCCGCGAGGACGGTGGGCACCATCGAGCCCACCAGGATGAACGCCACCGAGGAGCCGATGTCCATGCCCGAGGTGCGGGCCAGCGCCGTGATGAACACGGCGCTGAGGATGAAGACCGCTTCCACCAGCAGGAAGGCGCCGAAGCCCCAGCGCTGGCCGGTGCGTTCCGGCTCCGGTTCCCGCCCGACGGCGCGGACGCTCGCGATCAGCCCCGTCGGGGGTTCGTCCGGTGGTTCCACAGCCATCCACCCTAATCAGCCGGTGTACAGGTAGACGGCGGGCAGCAGGTTGTTCGTCGCGTGGGCCACCACGCTGGACGCTGCCCGTCCGGTGATCATCCGGGCCGCGCCGATGGCGAGCCCCTGGGCGAAGAGGCCGAGCATCCGCCAGCTCTCCTCGTGGAGGAAGGCGAAGACCAGGGCGGTGAGGGCCAGGACCACGCCCTTCGGGATCTTGTAGTGGGCCAGGGCCTGCCACAGCGCGCCCCTGGTGAGCAGCTCCTCGGTCAGCGGCGCGCCGAGGAAGACGAACAGGGCCGCGGCGGCCAGCCAGACCGTCCGACCGCCCGACAGGGCCTCGATCTGCTCCACCCCGGTGGTCGGGTCGGGGTTGATGCGCAGCAGGATCGTGCCGAGCAGCCAGGCGGCCAGCAGCGCCGCGCCGCCCATGGCCAGGCCCACCCGGAGGTCGCGCGCGGTGGGCCACAGGCCGAAGTCGCGGTTCGGGCCGCTGCCCAGGCGCCACGACACCACGGCCGGGCCGAGGCCCAGCAGGACGTTGGGCAGGAACACCAGGAGCAGCAGCGGGCCCAGCACCGGCGGGTCGGCGACGTCCACCTCGGCGAAGCGGTCGGCGGTGGCGGCGGTGAAGACCAGCGTGGCCAGGTAGTAGCCGCCCAGGCCGGTGAAGAACGCCAGGAACGCCCAGTGCCCGCGACCGGTGTCCTGGATGTCCTGTTCCGCCACCCGTCCGAAAGTACTGGGCCGTGGACGTGCGGTGCCGCCCGAGTTCGGTCAAGATCACCCTGACGGCGGCACGCATGCGTTCGGGGTGCCCGCGTGAGCAGGAAGAATTCCGCCGGGAGCGCGGTTTTGCCGAACGGTCGGCGCCGGCCCGCCGACGCCGGTCCGGCGACACCGGTCGGCCGACACAGGTCCGGGACGCCGCCCGGGAACGCCGCTCGCGCGAGCGTCAGCCGTGGATCCGGCCCCTCAGCATCACCAGTCGCGGCCGGCGCAGCGCGGCCAGGTCCTCGCGCGGGTCCGACTCGTAGACCACGACGTCGGCCGCGGCGCCCTCGGTGAGCGACGGGAAGCCCAGCCACTCGCGGGCCGCCCAGGAGGCCGCGCCCAGGGCTTGCTCCGCCGTCAGGCCGACCCGGTGCAGCGCCTCGACCTCGTCGACGACCCGGCCGTGCGCGATGCCGCCGCCCGCGTCGGTGCCCGCGAACACCGGCACGCCCGCCTCGACGGCCTTGGCCACGGTCCGGTCGACGCGCGCGTGCAGGTCCCGCATGTGGGCCTGGTAGACCGGGTACCGGTCCGCGCCCGCCGCGATCGACGGGAAGTTCTCGACGACGTTGATCAGGGTGGGCACCAGGGCCGTGCCGTTGCGCGCCATCAGCTCGATCGCGTCGTCGGTCAGGCCCGTGCCGTGCTCGACGCAGTCGATGCCCGCGTTGAGCAGCGCCGGGAGGGCCTCCTCGCCGAACACGTGCGCGGTGACCCTGGCCTTGCCCTCGTGGGCGACCTTGATCGCCTCGACGAGCACGTCCTCGGTCCACAGCGGCGCCAGGTCGCCGGTGTCCCGGTCGATCCAGTCGCCGACGAGCTTCACCCAGCCGTCGCCGTCGGCGACCTGCTGCGCCACCGCGGCCGGCAGGTCGGCCGGGTCCTCCAGCTCGTGGCCCAGGTACCGGATGTAGCGCCGGGGCCGGGCCAGGTGGCGGCCCGCCCGGATGACGCGCGGCAGGTCGAGGCGCTCCTGGAGCGGCCTGGTGTCCAGGGGCGAGCCGCAGTCGCGCAGCAGCAGCGCGCCCGCGTCGCGGTTGGCCAGCGCCTGGTCGACGGCCGCGGGCAGGTCGACCGCGCCGTGGGGCCCGAGGCCGACGTGGCAGTGCGCGTCCACCAGGCCGGGCACGAGGTACCCGCCGTCGGACACCGTGGTCGCGCCGGGCACCGGGCGGGTGCGGATGCGGCCGTTGACCACCCAGAGGTCGCGCGGGGCGCCGCCCTCGGGGAGGACGACGCCCCGCAGGTGCAGACCGGTCACTTGCCGAACTTCAGCTTCGACGGGTCGAAGCCGGGCGGGAGCTGGTCGAGGCCGCCGAGGCCGGGCGGCAGCTCGGGCGCGCCGCCGGGCGGGACCATGCCGGGCGGCACCATCCCCGGCGGCATCATGCCGGGCATCCCGGGGAAGCCGCCGCGCACCTTCGGCGGCGTCGGGCCGCGCCCCTTGCCCTTCTTCCCCTTCTTGCCCTTGCCCTTGCGGTTGTTCTTGCCGCCGCCGCCCGGCAGGCCGAACCGGCCCGCCATCTGGCTCATCATCTTGCGCGCCTCGAAGAAGCGGTTGACCAGGTCGTTGACGTCGCTGACCCGGACGCCCGAACCGTTGGCGATGCGCAGCCTGCGGGAGGCGTTGATCATCTTGGGGTCGTCGCGCTCGGCCGGCGTCATGCCGCGGATGATCGCCTGGACCCGGTCGAGGTGCTTCTCGTCGAGGTTGGCGAGCTGGTCCTTCATCTGGTTCGCGCCCGGCAGCATCCCCAGCAGGTTGGCGATGGGCCCCATCTTGCGCAGGGCCAGCATCTGCTCCAGGAAGTCCTCCAGGGTCAGCTGGCCGGAGCCGAGCTTGACCGCGGCGGCCTCGGCCTGCTCGGCGTCGAACGCCTGCTCGGCCTGCTCGATGAGGGTGAGCATGTCACCCATGCCGAGGATGCGGCTCGCCATCCGGTCCGGGTGGAAGACGTCGAAGTCCTCCAGCTTCTCGCCGTTGGAGGCGAACAGGATCGGCTGGCCGGTGACCTCGCGGACGCTGAGCGCGGCGCCGCCGCGGGCGTCGCCGTCGAGCTTGGTGAGCACCACGCCGGTGAAGCCGACGCCGTCGCGGAACGCGGTGGCCGTGTTGACCGCGTCCTGACCGATCATCGCGTCGACCACGAACAGCACCTCGTCGGGCTGCACGGCGGCGCGGATGTCGATCGCCTGGCGCATCATCTCCTCGTCGACGCCCAGGCGGCCCGCGGTGTCGACCACGACGACGTCGTGCTGCGCCCGCTTGGCCTCCTCGACGCCGCGGCGGGCGACGCCGACCGGGTCGCCGACGCCGTTGCCGGGCTCGGGCGCGAACACGGGCACGCCCGCGCGCTCGCCGACCACCTGGAGCTGGGTCACCGCGTTGGGGCGCTGGAGGTCGCACGCCACGAGCAGCGGCGTGTGGCCCTGGACCTTGAGCCACCTGGCGAGCTTGCCCGCCAGGGTCGTCTTGCCCGCGCCCTGGAGGCCGGCGAGCATGATGACCGTCGGCGGCGTCTTGGCCAGGTTCAGCCTGCGGGTCTCCCCGCCGAGGATGCCGACCAGCTCCTCGTTGACGATCTTGACGACCTGCTGCGCCGGGTTCAGCGCCTGGGAGACCTCGGAGCCCTTGGCCCGCTCCTTGACGCTGGCGATGAAGGAGCGCACCACGGGGAGCGCGACGTCGGCCTCCAGCAGCGCGACGCGGATCTCGCGCGCGGTGGCGTCGATGTCGGCGTCGGAGAGCCGCCCCTTGCCCCGCAGGTTCTGCAGGACCGAGGTGAGCCGGTCGGAGAGGGTGTTGAACACGGTGCCGCCAGACCTCGCACGTCGGATTCCGCCACTGGTCACCCGCCAGGGTAGCCGCTCACGCGGCGGCCACCGAAAGCCGCAGGCGATCACGGCGGGTGAGCACGGTCAGGGCGCGCCACCCGCGCGGCGGGTGACCCGAGGCGAAGCGGGCCCGCAGCCGGGTCGCGCGGCGCACGTGCCGGGCGAACGACCGGGAGTTCAGCAGCCTGCCCCGCTCGACCTGGCCCGACAGGGCCTCCTCGGGGCTGGCGTCGAGCCACACGAAGTGCCGGGACCGGCCGGTCAGCAGTCCGACGACCACCAGGCCGGCGCGCGTGGTCGGCCGGGTGGACGGCTCGTGCACCAGCACCAGGCTGCGGGTGGCGGTGATCGCGTACCAGAGGATGCGGGTGCGGTGCAGGAGGTGCACCACCGGGCGGTAGCAGCGGTAGGGAACGGCCCGGGGGACGATGCCGACGAGGTGGGCCCGCACCTGGTCGGAGTCCAGCACGACCGCTGGTGCGCCCCCGGTGTCGGCGGCGGCGAGCAGCGTCGTCTTGCCCGCGCCCGGCAGGCCGGCCAGCACGACGAGTGAACGCGGCCTCACGGCGACGGCGGTCATCGTTTCCATACTAAAGAGACGTTTCGGACGCCGCCGAGTTCCGGGTCCCCGGGCCCCGGCACTCGGCATCGAACCACTCGGCTCCGAACCGCCCGGTCCCGGGCGGCCCGAGCCGTTCCCGGCGGGTGGTCCGGGGGCGGCACAACCCCTCGATGAGCCGCTCCCGGACCACCCGGGTGACGACGACCCCCGTCGTCACGACCCCAAGCCTGCCCCGCCGGCGGGTCGCCCGGCAGCGTGAGCACCCGTGGGGGTCGTGCGTAGACCTACCTGGTTCACCGGGCGGCGAGGACCACCGCGCGTTCGACCGCCGCGCGGCGGTCGGACCCGAGGCCGTCCGCCGCGGTGAGCGCGAACGAGTCGACGACCGTGGAGCCCAATGTGGACACCCGCGCCCACACCACGTCGACGCCGGACCGCTCCAGCGCGTCGGCGACGCGGTGCAGCAGCCCGATCCGGTCGGCCGCCCGCAGCTCCAGCACCGCCGCGCCGGTCGACTCGTCGTCGAACCACAGCACCTTCGGCGGCGGCGGGTCCTGCGGCGGACCCCCGTAGTCGCGCTCCTTGGCGGCGAGCTTGTCGGCCAGCGCCAGCGAGCCGTCCACGGCCCTGGTCAGCTGCTCGCGCAGCAGGGTCACCTCCGGCAGCGAGCCGAACCTCGGTGAGACGGTGAAGACGTCCACGGCCGCGCCCTCGTGCGAGCGCAGCGCGGCCGCGTGCACCTCCAGCGAGTTCAGCGCCAGCACCCCCGCGGCCCGCGAGAGCAGGCCGGGCCGGTCCGGCGCGACGACCGTGACGACGGCCGTGCCGCCGCTCGCGTCGAGCAGGACGTCGGGCCTGCCGCTGCCGGCCACGGCCCGCGCCAGGTCCCGCTGCCGCTGGTCCAGGGGCTCCGGCTCGGGCAGCGGGTCGCCCGCCATCGCGGTGCGGCAGCGGCTGACCAGGTCGTTGACCAGCGACGCCTTCCAGTCCGTCCACACGCCCGGCCCGGTGGCCAGCGCGTCGGCCTCGGCCAGCGCGTGCAGCAGCTCCAGCAGCACCGGGTCGCCGCCGAGCGCGTCCACCACCCGGCGCACGGTCGCCTCGTCCTCCACGTCCCGCCGGGTCGCCGTGTGCGGCAGCAGGAGGTGGTGGCGCACCAGCGCGGTGAGCGTCACCACGTCCTGCGGCCACAGGCCGAGGCGTTCGGCGATCTGCGTGGTCAGCGCCGCGCCGACCACGGAGTGGTCGGCCTGCCTGCCCTTGCCGATGTCGTGCACCAGGGCGCCCAGCAGGAGCAGGTCCGGGCGCGAGACGCGGGTGACCAGCCGGGCCGCGTGCGCCGTGGCCTGCACGAGGTGGCGGTCCACGGTCCAGGTGTGCGCGGCGTCGCGCGGCGGCAGGTCGCGCACCGCGCCCCACTCCGGGAACAGCCTGCCCCACAGGCCGGTGCGGTCCAGGGCCTCCACCACGTCGATCAGGCCCGTGCCGCTGCCCAGCAGCGCCAGCAGCTCGTCGCGGGCCTCCCGGGGCCACGGCTGCCGCAGCTCGGGCGCCGAGTCGGCGAGCTTGGCCAGGGTGCCCGCGGCGATCGGGTGCTTGCTGCGCGCGGCGGCCGTGGCCACCCTGAGCAGCAGCGCCGGGTCGCGACCGGGCACGGCGTCCCGGGCCAGCGCCACCTCCGCGCCGTGCAGCACGACGCCCTCGTCCAGGGGTCGTCTGGCGGGCGCGCGCCGCAGGGGGGACCGCGCGAACACGCCCAGCCCCCGCTTGGGCGCGGCCGCCCGCGCCGTGCGCGTGGCCACGTCCACGGCGTACACGATGGTGCGCGCCGCCGAGGACATCGCCCGCGCCAGCGCGAACCGGTCCGGCAGGCCCAGGGCCGACGCCACCTCGTCGCCGTCCTGCGCGCGCAGCACGTCGCGCGGCCGACCGGCCACCCGGCGCAGCTCCGTGCGCACGTCCAGCAGCAGCTTGCGCGCCTCCTCGACCTCCGCCGACGGCCGGTCGGTGAGCTGCGCGGCGCTCAGCGCGTCCAGCAGCGTCACGTCGCGCAGCCCGCCGCGGCCGTGCTTGAGGTCGGGCTCGACGCGGTGCGCGATCTCGCCGCTGCGGGCCCACCGCCGCGAGGCGGACTCGGCCATCTCGTCCAGCCGGCCGCGCACGCCGGAGCGCCACGCCTGGCGCGCGCCGTCGACCAGGCGCCGGGTGACCTCCTGGTCGCCCGCGAGGTGCCGGGCGTCGAGCAGCCCCAGCGCGGTGCGCAGGTCGGAGGCCGCGACGCGCAGCGCCTCGCCGACCGTGCGCACCGAGTGGTCCAGGCCGATGCCGGAGTTCCACAGCGGGTACCACAGCTTCTCCGCCACCACGTCGACGCCCTTGTGCCCGTTGTGCACCAGGACGAGGTCGAGATCGGAATAGGGCACCAGCTCCCGCCTGCCCAAACCCCCCACGGCGGCCAGTGCGACACCGCTGCCCGCCCCACCCACGCCCGCCTGCGTGGCGTGCGCGGTGAGCCAGAACTCGTGCAGGTCCACCAGCGCCTCGCGCAACGACTCCCCCGTCAAACGGCGCCGACCTGGCGCGAGCAGCCGATCGCGTGCCCGCACCAGGTCGTCCGCCGTGACGACGGCCGTCTCGGCGTCGTCCATAACGGCCGTCCCCCCTTCCCTACAGGGCGTCCGAGCCGCGCTCCCCGGTCCGAACCCGGATGACCGTGTCGACCGGGGTCACCCAGACCTTCCCGTCGCCGATCTTGCCGGTGCGCGCGGCCTCCACGACGGCGTCCAGGACCTTGTCCACGGCCGCGTCGTCGATCAGCACCTCGATGCGCAGCTTGGGCACGAAGTCGACGGCGTACTCGGCGCCGCGGTAGACCTCGGTGTGGCCCTTCTGCCTGCCGTAGCCCTGCACCTCGCTGACGGTCATGCCCAGCACCCCCAGCTGCTCCAGGGATGCCTTCACGTCGTCCAGGGTGAACGGCTTGATGATCGCGGTGACCAGCTTCATGACTTGTTGCTCCCCTCAAGGACGGCGGTGGCGCCGGCGGCGACACTGGACTTGCTCCCGCCACGGGTGCCGAGGCCGCTGCCGAACTCGTAGGCGGTCTCCGCGTGCTCGGCCTCGTCGATGCCGCCGACCTCGGCCTCCTCGTCGGCCCGGAAGCCGATCGTGACCTTGATCAGGTAGCCGAGCAGCAGGCTGAGCACGAAGGAGTACGCGAACACCGCGATCGCGCCGACGGCCTGCCGCCACAGCTGGTCGACGCCGCCGCCGTAGAAGAGGCCGTTGACGCCCGCCGGCGCGGCGTCGCTGGCGAAGAGGCCGATCAGCAGGGTGCCGGACAGGCCGCCGACCAGGTGCACGCCGACCACGTCGAGCGAGTCGTCGAAGCCGAAGCGGTACTTGAGGCTGACCGCCAGGGCGCACAGCGCGCCGGTGATCGCGCCGATCGCGATGGCGCCGAGCGGGGTGACCGACGAGCAGGCCGGGGTGATCGCGACGAGGCCCGCGACGATGCCGGAGGCCGCGCCGAGGGTCGTGGCGTTGCCGTCGCGGACGCGCTCGACCAGCAGCCAGCCCAGCATCGCGGCGGACGTGGCGACCAGGGTGTTGACGAAGGTGACGCCGGCGGTGGCGTTGGCGGCGACCGCGGAGCCCGCGTTGAAGCCGAACCAGCCGAACCACAGCAGACCGGCGCCCAGGACGACCAGCGGCAGGCTGTGCGGCTTCATCCGGTCCTTCGGCCAACCGACGCGCTTGCCGAGGACCAGCGCCAGCGCCAGGCCCGCCGCACCGGCGTTGATGTGCACCGCCGTGCCGCCGGCGAAGTCGATGGCGGCCAGCTGGTTGGCGATCCAGCCGCCCGGGTCGACGACGTTGCCCGCCTCGTCCTTGCCGTCGAAGTCGAAGACCCAGTGCGCGACCGGGAAGTAGACGACGATCGACCAGAGGCCCGCGAACAGCAGCCAGGGGCCGAAGCGGGCACGGTCGGCGATGGCGCCCGAGATCAGCGCCACGGTGATGATGGCGAACATCGCCTGGAACGCGACGAACACCGTGGCCGGCAGCGTGCCGGACAGCGCGTCGGGGCTGAGCAGGCCGTCGAGGCCGAAGAACTCGAAGGGCGAGCCCAGCAGGCCCGCGCCGACGTCCTTGCCGAACGCCATCGAGTAGCCGACGAGGACCCAGAGCACACCGACCACGCCGATGGCACCCAGGCTCATCATCATCATGTTGAGCACGCTCTTGGACCGGACCATGCCCCCGTAGAAGAAGGCCAGGCCCGGTGTCATCAACAGCACCAGCGCGGCACTGGTGAGTACCCAGGCGGTGTCCCCTGTATCCACTGTCGACCTCCACTGCACGTCGGTTGCAGGGAGCATCGGTATGTCCTGTTTCACGCGGTTGCGCCGAAGGTTTCGCGCCGGTGAACTGTCCGGTGCCCGGTGTTACGACCAGGTTTCGCGTGCTTGAAGGGGGCGGTTCCGCCCGCGATCAGTCCGCTCGACCGGGGAATCCCCGGTGACGGACCGTGTGAGCGCCCCTCGCACCCGGGGTGGTCCCGGGTCTCCCGACCGCGGCGCCGGCGACGGTGGGTCACGACCGTTCCGGCGGTGCCCGGTCGAGCCTGCCAGAGCGGGTGGGCCGATCGGCGCACGGCCCTCCGCGGACGGCACGAGCCGCCCTCGCCGAGGGGCGGCGAGGGCGGCTCGTGGACCTGGTGCGGCTACCGCTCCCAGCCCGGCACGCCGGGCGCCGGGCCGACCGGGCGCGGCGTCGCGTCGAGCGACGCGACCGACTCGGCCGGGGGTTCGACCGCCGCGCAGCGGGCGCCGTCGCGCGGGGTCTTGAGGGTGATCAGGTACTCGTCCATGGCGCCGGTGGTGCAGTCGCTGCGGCCGTAGACGCCGTGGCCCCAGCCCTCGTAGGTGAGCAGCACGGTGGTGTCGCGGCTCTGCCGGTGGGCGTTGACCGCCCACTCGTAGGGCGTGGACGGGTCGTGCAGGGCGTTGGTCATGAGGATCTTGGGCGCGTCCTCGATCCGCAGCCGGTGCTGCGGGTTGTTCACCTTCTCCGGCAGGCCGACGCAGCCGGCGGTCGCCTCGTGCCCGAGGCTCGAACCGCGCATGTGCGGCGCGAGCCGGTTGTTCCGCTCGACCAGCGCGGACAGCTCGCGGTGGCTCTTCACGCGGATCGCCCAGTCCTGGCAGAACACCGCGGCGAACGGGTTCTCCGCGGTCTCCTCCGCCGCGAACGCCGCGGCGCTCGGCGCGCCCGCGACCAGGTCCGCGACCAACTGGGCCAGCGGGGCCCAGTCCGGGCCGTAGAACGCGCCGAGCGCGGCGCCGCTGAGCTGCCGGGCGGTGATCACCTGGCCCGGGTTGCCCGGGTTGGTGAGCTCGCCGCGGTCGGCGCGGGCGAGCAGGTCGTCCCACACCGCGGCCACGTCCCGGCCGTGCAGGGCGCACGACGGGGTGCGGTCGCACCACTTCACGAACTCGTGGAAGGAGTCCTCGGCGGCCACGGCCTCGGTCTCGTTGAAGCGCCGGACGCCCAGGCTGTGGTCCATGTTCGAGTCGAGGACCATGGCGCGGATGTCGCGGCCGAACTCCTCGGCGTACTGCTGGCCGATGAGCGTGCCGTAGGAGATGCCGTAGTAGTTGATCTTCCGCTCGCCGAGCGCCTTGCGCAGCGCGTCGATGTCCTTGACCACGGACAGGGTGTCGGCGTGGTCGTAGATCGGACCGGAGTGCTCGCGGCAGTCGGCGGCCAGCTCGCGGTTGTACGCGGCCAGCTCCCGGAAGCCCGCCTCGTCGGCCGGGTAGGTCGACGGCGCGTCCAGCAGCAGGTCGAGCGAGCACTTCACCGGTTGGCTGCGGGCCACGCCGCGCGGGTCGAAGCCGACGACGTCGAAGCGCTCCAGCACGGCCGGGCTGAAGTACTCGTTCGCGCCCAGCGCGAAGCTGACACCCGAACCGCCGGGCCCACCGGGGTTGATCACCAGCACCCCGACGCGCTTGGTCGGGTCGGTGGCCTTGCGCCGGGCGACGGCGAGGTCGAACCGCTCGCCGCGCGGGCGCTCCCAGTCGATCGGCAGGCTGAGCGCGCCGCACTCCACCTCGGCCAGTTCCTCGCACGGCGCCCACTCGACGCGCGGCGCCGGCGTCCCGGCCGCGCCCGGCGGTTCCGCGGACGCGGACGGCGCTGTCCCCACTGCGAGCGCGACGGCGGCGGCGACGCCGCTCAGCGCTCGGATGCTCGATCGCACAGGTTCCTCCCTAGTTCCTGTCACCCGATAGGGTGATGGCAGGCTTTCAGGGGTGTTGCGCGTCTCACAACCAACTCAAGTCGGACATGAGATCAGCCCTCAGACTGACAACTTCACATCGTTTGGGTTACGGACTGATAGCGCTTGGTGAGCGCATCGAGTCCCGCCGGCGTCAGTGAGCCGATCAGGCGGAGGCGGGCCATCCCGCCGTCCGGGTAGATGTCGAGCCGCGCGCGGGTCACCTCCCCGCCCCGCTCGACGCGGAAGCGGTGGCGCGTGTCGGGCTGCAACCGGGTCCGGGGCAGCAGGTCGAACCACTCGCCGTCGCCGCGCCCGCCCCGCACCGACGCCCACCCCGGCGCGTTGCCCTTGAAGTGGGTGGTGTCCAGCTCCGCCAGGTGGACCACGCCGGGCGCGGCCAGCGCGATCTCCACCCAGTCGTTGCCGTCGTCGCGGCGGCGCGCGGTCTCCCAGCCCTCGCCCATCACCCGGGCCTGTCCCGGCGCGATCAGGTTGCCCGGCGAGCCGTAGAACATGTTGCTGCACGCGGTGACCGAAGCGCCGTTCTCCAGCGCCGCCAGGTCCAGCGCCCCCGGCGTCACCAGGTCCGGGTCGACCACCGGCTCGCCGTGCACGCGCAGCCGCGCCACGCCGCCGTCCGGGTGGATGGTCAGGCGGACGTGGGTCCAGCGACGCCCGTCGGCCACGTCGAAGTGGTGCTTGCGGTCGCCCTCCAGGGGCGACCTCGGCACCAGGGTCTCCCAGTCGGTCAGCTCCGACGGCGCCGGGTGGCCCCGGACCGCGGTCGCCTCCACCGACGCGAACGGCGGGTAGTTGCCCTTGAAGAACGCCGTGTCCACCACCACGCCCCGGACGACGCCGGGCAGGCCGAGGCGCACGACCGCGTGGTCCGCGCCCGGCTCGCGGCGGCGGCGCGTCTCCCAGCCGTCGTAGACCTGGCCCTTGTTGCCGAACGTGTGCGGCCGGTACCCCGGCTCGGCCCGCTCGACCAGGTTCTCCCGCTCGGCGAAGGACTCGTCGTTGGCCCACACCACGCCGCCGCCGACCGACCGGCAGGCCAGGTCGGGCAGCAGGGTCCAGCCGGGTGCCTCGGTCATGGTCCTCCCCTGGTCAGCAACCGCCCGCGCGGTCGGTCGTCCACCGGCTGCCCGCGCAGCCACGTGCGCCGCACCACCCCGGACAGCGGGCGGCCGTGGTACGGCGTGACGGGGTTGCGGTGGTGCAGCGCCGCCCGGTCCACCACGAACGCCTCGTCCGGGGCGAACACCGCGAAGTCGGCGTCCGCGCCGGGCGCGATCCGGCCCTTGGTCGGCAACCCCACCAGGTCGGCCGGGTTGGTCGCCATCCACCGCACCACGTCGGTCAGCGCGTACCCGCGCCGCCGGGCCTGGGTCCACACCGCGGGCAGGCCCAGCTGGAGGCTCGCCACACCGCCCCACGCGGTGGCGAAGTCGCCCCGCTTCAGCTCCGGGGTGCACGGCGAGTGGTCGGTCACCACCAGGTCGACCAGGCCCTCGCCCAGGGCGCGCCACAGCAGCTCCCGGTTGGCCGCGTCGCGGATCGGCGGGCAGCACTTGAACTCCGTCGCGCCGTCCGCGATCTCCTCGGCGACGAACGTGAGGTAGTGCGGGCACGTCTCCGCGGTCACCGCCAGCCCGCGCCCCCGCGCCTCCCGCAGCCGCGCCAGGGCCTCACCGCTGGACAGGTGCAGCACGTGCAGCCGGGCGCCGGTCTCGGCGGCCAGGTCGACCACCGAGCCGATCGCCCTGGTCTCCGCGCGGTGCGGCCGGGAGTCCAGGAACGCCCGGTAGCCGGGGCCGGGGTCGGTGACCTCGCGCGGGTCCTCGGCGTGCACGACCGCCAGCGCGCCCAGCGGCGCCAACCGGTCCAGGGCCCGGCGCAGCTCGTCGGTGGTGACGTGCGGGAACTCGTCCACGCCCGAGTGGAGCAGGAAGCACTTGAAGCCGAACACGCCGGCGTCGTGCAGGGCCACCAGGTCGTCGGCGTTGTCCGGCACGATGCCGCCCCAGAAGCCGACGTCCACGTGGACCCGGCCGCGCGCCGCCGCCCGCTTGACCTCCAGCGCCGCCGGCGTCGTGGTCGGCGGCACGCTGTTCAGCGGCATGTCCACGATCGTGGTGACGCCGCCGGCCGCCGCCGCCCGGGTGGCCGTGGCGAAGCCCTCCCACTCGGCGCGCCCCGGGTCGTTGACGTGGACGTGGGTGTCCACCAGGCCGGGCAGCAGGACCTCGTCCGGCGCCAGCTCCACCACGGCGCCGGCGTCGAGGCGATCGGCCACCGCGACCACGCGCCCGCCCGCCACGCCGACGTCGGCCGCGCGCTCGCCGTCCGGGGTGATCACTCGCGCCGCGCGCAGCACCAGGTCCATGGACCTCACCTTCCCAGCCGAGCCGGCGCGTGGCGACCACCCGGGTGTTCCGGGATCGTTTCCGATCGGGCCGTCGCGGCGGGGTCTCACCTCATTGACACGTCCGGAAGGGCGCTCGTACCGTCCCGGGGGCGGAAACGAGGTTCCGCGATACCGGAACGGGGACCGCCAGTGCCCGACCTGCCCGCGTTCAACTCGGCGCACCAGGATGAACTCCGCCCCCTGCTCGCCGAGTGCCTCGCGGCGCCGCGCTGGGTCGACGCCGTGCTGGCCGGCAGGCCTTACGCGGACGTGGACGCGCTGCTCGCCGCCGCGCACCGGGCCGCCGAGGGGCTGTCCGACGACGAGGTCCGCGCCGCGATCGCCGGGCACCCGCGCATCGGCGAGCGCGCGACGGGCGACGGGCCCGGCGCGAGGTGGTCCGCCGACGAGCAGTCCGGCGTCGCCGCCTCCGCCGCCGAACGGCTGGCCGCCGCGAACGCCGCCTACGAGGAGCGCTTCGGGCACGTCTACCTGGTGCGCGCGACCGGGCTGAGCGGCGAGCAGGTGCTGGCCGACCTCACCGCGCGCCTGGCCAACCCGCCGGGCGTCGAGCTGCGCGTGGCGAACCGGGAACTGGCCGGGATCGCGGCGCTGCGGCTGGGGAAGGTGCTGTCGTGACCACCTCCGGCGGGTGCACGCTGTCCACCCACGTGCTCGACGCGGAGGCGGGCCGGCCCCGGGTCGGCGTGCCGGTCCGGCTGGAGCGCGACGGCGAGGTGCTGGCCACCGGGCGCACCGACGACGACGGGCGGCTGCGGTTCGCCGAACGGCTGTCACCCGGCGTGCACCGGCTGGTGTTCGAGGTCGACACCCCGTTCTACCCGGAGATCACCGTGACCTTCCGGGCCGAAGGGGGCCACCTGCACGTGCCGGTCCTGCTGAGCCCGTTCTCGTACACCACCTACCGGGGGAGCTGACCCGTGGCCATCGTCCTGGGGGACAACCAGTACGGGAAGGCGGAGAACCGCCTCGTCGTGGTGTCGCGCGACGGCGACGTGCACCGGATCAAGGACCTGACCGTGAGCACCTCCCTGCGCGGCGACCTCGCGGACACCCACCTGACCGGCGACAACGCCAAGGTGCTGGCCACCGACACGCAGAAGAACACCGTCCACGCCTTCGCCAAGCGGCAGCCCGTCGGCGAGATCGAGGACTTCGCGCTGCGGCTCGGCAGGCACTTCGTGTCCTCCCAGGAGGCCATCACCGGCGCGCGGGTCCTGGTCGACGAGCACCCGTGGCAGCGGATCGAGGGCAACGGCCACTCGTTCGTGTCGGGCAGCGCCGAGAAGCGCACCACCGCCGTGACCGTCGACGGCGACCGGTCGTGGGTGGTGTCCGGCGTGCGGGACCTCGTGGTGCTCAAGACCACCGGCTCGGAGTTCCACGGCTTCCCGCGCGACGAGTACACGACGCTCCAGGAGACCGACGACCGCGTGCTCGCCACCTCCGTCACCGCCCGCTGGCGCTACCGGACCGGGGAGGTCGACTGGGCCGAGGCGCACGCCGCGATCAGGCTGCTGCTGCTGACCACCTTCGCCGGCAAGCACAGCCTGTCGTTGCAGCAGACCCTCTACGCGATGGGCGAGGCGGTGCTGCTGGCCCGGCCGGAGGTGGCCGAGGTCCGGCTGTCCATGCCGAACCGGCACCACTTCGCCGTCGACCTGTCCCCGTTCGGGCTGGCGAACGACAACGAGGTGTTCCACGCCGCCGACCGGCCGTACGGGCTCATCGAGGGCTCGGTGCTGCGCGACGACGCCGAGGACCCCGGACTGGCCTGGCACACCCTGCCCGCCTTCTAGCGCCTCACCCCTCGTACCGCGCCATCCGCTGGAGCCGCCAGGAGTGGAACAGGTCGGACTCCTCGTACCAGTCCACGGCGGTCGGCCGCCGCGCCGTGGCCAGGAACTCCAGCAGGATCGCCCGGAACACCGGCAGCGGCACGCCCACCCCCGGCGGGAAGTCCGTGTACGGCTCGTCCACGAACGGCGCGCCCGGGTCGCCCTTGGGCCAGCCGGTGAACTCGTCGTCGACGTAGTTCAGGTAGCCCCACCCGCCGCGGACGGCCAGCACCAGGTTGTGGTCGCTCTCGCCCTCGTCGTCCACGTCGCGGCCGAAGTGCTCCAGCATCCCGTCGTTGCACCCGGGCCGCGCCAGGGACTCGACGAGCAGGTCGACGTCCGCCTCGCACGCCACCACCTGGTAGCGGAACTCGGCCCGCTCCAGGTCGGGCAGCCCGGTCCACACCCCGGCGCGCATGGTCATGCGCACCACGATGGCGGCTCGGGCGCGGATCGGCCCGGCGAGCCGCCAGGATCACCCCATCCGGCGACGGGCCAGCTCCCGCAGCTCGGGCAGGCCCAGGCCGGTGGCGTCGCGGACCTCGTCCTCGGCCAGCGCGCCGCAGTCCAGCGCGCGCAGGAAGGACGCCGACAGGGCCTGGGCGGTGGCGGGCTCGTCCAGCACGGCGCCGCCGGCGCGCTCCACGTACGCCCGGAGCCGGCGCGCGTCGGCCCCCACGCCCTCCAGGTGGAACGCGTGCACCGCCGCGTACCTGGTCACCAGCTGCGCCGGGTGCAGGTCCCAGCCCTGGTAGAAGCCGTGCGCCAGGGACCGGCGCACCAGGCGGTAGTGCGTGCGCCACCCCTCCTCGACCCGGTCGCCGACCGGCAGCACGTTGGTGGAGCCGTCGGACAGCTCGACGCCCGTGCCCGCCGCGGACACCTGCATGACGTTGCGGGCGAAGTCGCACGCCCCGTGCGCCAGGTGCTGGTGCGCCGCGCCGAGACCGCAGCCCGCCGTGTAGTCGTAGGTGCCGAAGTGCAGGCCGCTGACCCGACCCCGGCCCGCCTCGACGAACCGCGGCAGGGCCAGCCGCCCCTCCGGGTCGACGACCGACCGCGTCGTCTCGACCTGGACCTCGAACCGCAGCGGCAGCCCGAACAGGTCGAGCACCTCGCCGAACACCTCGACCTGCGCCACCGACGTGACCTTGGGGAAGGTGATCACCAGCCCCTCGGGCGCGCCGCCGAGCGCGGTCAGGAAGACGTCGAGGGTGCGGAGGCCGCGCTCGCGCAGCGCCGCCGTGTCGAACGACTTCACCCGCAGCCCGAAGCGCGGCGGCGCGACGCCGTCGGCCAGCCAGTCCCGCACCACCAGCGCGGTGCGCTCGGCGTCGGCGTCCTCCTCGTCGTCGGCGCGGACCCCGTAGCCGTCCTCGAAGTCGACCCGCAGGTCCTCCACCGGTTCGGCGGCGAGCTTGGCGCGCACCCGGTCCGGCACGACCTCGGGCACGCCGAGCAGGCCGACCAGGTCGGGGTGCGCGTCCAGCGCCCCGATCGCCCCCGCGCCCCAGTCCCGCACCGTCGAGGCGGTGACCCGGTCGGCGGGGACGTAGCAGGTGTGCACGGGCTGCCTGCCGACCGGCCACCTCGGCTCCACGTCGGTCAGCCGCGCGGTGAGCGCCCGCACCGCGCCCGGGTCGAGCGAGGTCCGGGGCACGTCAGCCGATCCGCTCGTAGGCGGGCAGGGTCAGGAAGTCCACGAACTCGTCGGCCAGCGCGACCTGCTCGAACAGCTCGACGGCCGGCGCGAGGTGGTCGCCGCCCAGGTCCCGCGCCACCTCGGCCAGCACCTCGCGCACCAGGTCGGCGGTGACCGGCGTGCCGTCGTCGAGCACCACGTCGTTGTGCACCCACTGCCACAGCTGGGAGCGGGAGATCTCGGCGGTGGCGGCGTCCTCCATGAGGTTGTGGATGGCCGCCGCGCCGTTGCCGCCCAGCCACGACAGCAGGTAGCGCACACCGACGTCCACCGCCGACTCCAGGCCCGCGCGGGTCGCGCCGCCACCGGCCGAGGCGAAGTCCAGCAGCTGCTCCGCGGTGACCGACACGTCCGACCGCTGCACGCCGAGCTGGTTGGGCTCGTCGCCCAGCTGCGCGTCGAAGATCTCCCGGCACACCGGCACGAGGTCGGGGTGGGCGACCCAGGAGCCGTCGAACCCGTCACCCGCCTCGCGGGTCTTGTCCGCGCGCACCTTCGCCAGCGCGTTCTCCGTGACCCCGGGGTCGCGCCGGTTCGGGATGAACGCGGCCATGCCGCCGATGGCGAACGCGCCGCGCTTGTGGCAGGTGCGCACCAGGAGTTCGGTGTAGGCGCGCATGAACGGCGCGGTCATGGTGATGCTGCCGCGGTCGGGCAGCACGGCGTCCGGGCCCGCGTCGCGGAAGTACTTGATGATGCTGAACAGGTAGTCCCAGCGGCCGGCGTTGAGACCGGAGGCGTGGTCGCGCAGCTCGTGGAGGATCTCCTCCATCTCGAACGCGGCCGGGATGGTCTCGATCAGCACGGTCGCGCGGATCGTGCCGTGCGGGACGCCGAGCCGCTGCTGCGCGGTGGTGAACACGCCGTTCCACAGCCGGGCTTCGAGGTGGCCCTCCAGCTTCGGCAGGTAGTAGTACGGCCGGCCGAGCGAGGCGTTGTGGAAGAAGTGCAGGCCGAAGTCGACCAGGGCGCCGATGGCGGGTTCGCCGTCGACCTCCAGGTGCTTCTCCGGCAGGTGCCAGCCGCGCGGGCGGACCACGATCGCGGGGCGCTCCACGTCGTCGCGCAGGGCGTAGCGCTTGCCCTCCGGCGAGGTGAACCCAATGGTGCCACGGGCCGCGTCGCGGAGGTTGACCTGGCCGGAGACCACGTTGTGCCAGTGCGGCGTGTTCGCGTCCTCCAGGTCGGCCAGCCACACCTTCGCGCCGGAGTTCAGCGCGTTGACCGTCATCTTGCGCTCGGTCGGGCCGGTGATCTCCACCCGCCGGTCGCGCAGCGGCTCGGGCGCCTCGGCGACCCGCCAGTCCCCGTCGCGCACGGCCTTGGTCTCGGGCAGGAAGCCGAGCGGGCGGCGTTGCGCGCGGCGGCGCATCAGCGCGGCGTGCTCCGGCGCGAACGCCCGGTGCAGCTCGGCGACGAACTCCAGCGCCTCCGGGGTGAGGACCTCGTCCCCGCGTTCCACTTCGCCGCCGAGGACGCGAACACCGGGCATGGAGGCCACCTCTGTTCCGAAGCCGACTTCTGCTCAGCGGACCCTAGTTTCCGCGAAGCGGAACGGCAACGAGGGCGCGATGGCCGTGCCCCGGGAGTCCGCCGGTGGCGTCAGGTCGCCGCGACGAGCCTTCGACCTGCTGGAACGCCCCGCCGGACCGGGTCGCGGCCCAGGCGGCCCTCGACCGCCCCCCGGTGGAACGGACTTGACGTGCTCCCGCTCGCAGGTAGATTACATGCACGTACATACACATGGTTTGGAGGCGACATGACCGACCGCAGGTTCCTGTTCGTGCTGGGCAGCGCGCGGCGCGACGGCAACACCGAGCAGCTGGCCAGGATCGCGGCCGAACAGCTCGGCGACGTCGAGCAGCGCTGGCTGTGGCTGGGCGACGTGCCGCTGGAGGAGTACCGGGACGTCCGCTGGCCGGTCAGCGAGCGGCCCGACCCGAAGGGCAACGAGAAGCTGCTGCTGGACGCCACGCTGGAGGCGACGGACATCGTGATCGCCTCGCCGACCTACTGGTACAGCGTGTCGTCGTCGACCAAGCGCTACCTGGACCACTGGTCGAACTGGGAGCGCGTCCCCGGCTTCCTGGACACCATGGCGGGCAAGAAGCTCTGGGTGGTCACCGCGCTCGCCGAGGAGCACCACCAGGCCGACGCGCTGCTGGACGCGCTCCGGCGCGCCGCGGACTGGACGAAGATGTCGTGGGGCGGCGGCCTGGTCGGCATCGGGAACCGACCGGGTGACGTGCTGTCGGACACCACCGCGCTGACGCGGGCGAAGACGTTCTTCGCGGCATGATCACCGGGTGACGACCCACCGCGGACGAACGCTGACCCTGTTCTGGACCGATCACCAGGTGGTGGGCCGCTGGTGCGACGGGACCGAGCTCCCGCCGGCGCCCACCACCGCCCCGGCCGACCGGGTGGCGTGGCTGGTGGACCTGATCGCCGAGCACCGGCGCACCTACCCCGGCGCCCGCGTCCGGGCCACCAACCGCCCGACCTGGCGCCCCCCGCACCCACCCCACCCCCTAGCCCTCACCCCTCCCCCACGCAGCTCTCCTCCGCAGATCCACCCCCAGGTGATCCGCTCCCCCCTGCCTCCCCTGCACCACCACGTGACCACCACGGGCCACCTAAAAGAATGCTGGCACCACTGCCCCGACTAACCGCGTGTCCTCCACTCAGGCATCGCGTGTCCTCCGCCCAGACGTCGCGTGTCCTCCACTCGGACACCGCGAGTCGACCGCTCAGGACGGCTGCCTGGTGCCCGAGCGGTCGGTTCACGGTGCCGGAGTGGAGGACACGCGGTGCCGGAGTGGAGGACACGCGCGGGGTCAGCCGAGCAGGGCGTCCACGAAGGCGTGGGGTTCGAAGGGGGCCAGGTCGTCGGCGCCCTCGCCCAGGCCGACGAGCTTGACGGGGACGCCCAGCTCCCGCTGGACCTGGAAGACGATGCCGCCCTTGGCGGTGCCGTCGAGCTTGGTCAGCACGATGCCGGTCACGTTGACGACGTCGGCGAAGACGCGGGCCTGGGTGAGGCCGTTCTGGCCGGTGGTGGCGTCGAGGACCAGCAGCACCTCGTCCACCGCCGCCTGCTTCTCCACCACGCGCTTGACCTTGCCCAGCTCGTCCATCAGGCCGGTCTTGGTGTGCAGGCGGCCCGCCGTGTCGACGAGGACGGTGTCCACGCCCGCGTCCACGCCGCGCTTGACCGCCTCGAACGCCACCGACGCCGGGTCCGCGCCCTCCGCGCCGCGCACGGTGGACGCGCCCACGCGCGAACCCCACGTCTCCAACTGGTCGGCCGCCGCCGCGCGGAACGTGTCCGCCGCGCCCAGCAGCACGGTCCGGCCGTCGGCCACCAGCACGCGCGCCAGCTTGCCGGTGGTGGTGGTCTTGCCGACGCCGTTGACGCCGACCACCAGCACGACCGCGGGCTTGCCCGAGTGCGGCAGCGCGTTGACCGCGCGGTTCATCTCCGGGTGCAGCACGCCCACCAGCACGTCGCGCAGCATCGACCGCGCGTCGTCGGACGTCCGCACGCCCCGCGACGCGATCTGCTCGCGCAGCGCGGCCACCACCTCGTCGGTGATCGCCGAGCCGAGGTCGGCCATGAGCAGCGTGTCCTCGACGTCGGTCCACGAGTCCTCGTCCAGGTCGCCCGCGCCGAGCAGGCCGAGCAGGCCCTGCCCGAACGTGGACCGCGACCGGGACAGCCGCCCGCGCAGCCGCTCCAACCGCCCCTCGGTCGGCTCGATCTCGTCGATCTCCGACGCCTGCTCGGGCAGCTCGACCTCGACGAACCCGCGCTTGGCCGAGTCCCGCGGCACGGCCGCGTCGTCGCCGACGCCCGGCTGGCCGTCGACCTCCGTGCGCTCGGCCACCGGGTGCTCGACCGGTTCCGCGACCGGTTCGACCACCGGCTCCGAGACGGGCGGGGAGACCGGCGGGGAGACGGGAGGCGTGACGGGCGGAGGGACCGGAGGCGTGGCGATTCGCGGTTCGGCGACCGGGGGTGCGGCCTTCTCCACCAGGTCGGGTTCGGGGCGCTCGACCACCGGCGGCGGCGCGGGCGCGTTGAACGTGATCGCGCCGCCCGCCCGGTACCCCTGGGCGGGCTTGTCCTGCTCGGGCTCGGTGAGGCTGATCCGCCGCCGCCGGGACAGCACGACGCCCGTCACCAGGGCGACCAGGAGCAGTGCCGCGACGACGACGATGATCCAGATCAGGGTCGTGGTGGTCACCGGGCAATCCTCGCACGACCCGCCCATGTTGCCGTTCGACGAACCGCGTCGAGATCAGGCAACTTTCCCACCACCGCTCTTGCGCGCACCCTCCGGTGTGCAATAGACCACAGGCGTGAGGGTGATCGGGCTCATCTCAGGCACCTCGATGGACGCCATCGACGTGGCCGTGGCCGAACTGTCCCTGGACGGTCCCACCGTCCACCTGGAACCCGTCGAGCACGCCGGGCACCCGTTCCCCGAGCACCTGCGGGAGCAGCCGAACTCCGCCGCCGACCTGTGCGCCCTGGACATCGGGATCGGGCGGGCGTTCGGCGAGGTGGCCGCGCGGTACCGGGGCGACCTGGTCGCCTCGCTCGGGCAGACCGCGCACCACGAGGTCGAGGGCGGCCGCTGCCTGGGCACCCTCCAGCTCGGCAGGCCCGCGTGGATAGCCGAAGCCACCGGCCTGCCGGTGATCTCCGACTTCCGGTCGCGCGACGTCGCCGCCGGCGGGCACGGCGCGCCGCTGGCGAGCACGCTGGACGCGCTGTGGCTGGCCGACTTCGACGGCCCGGCCACCGCGCTGAACCTCGGCGGCATCGCCAACGTGACCAAGGTTTCGCCCGAAGGTGTGATCGCCTTCGACACCGGGCCCGGCAACGCGCTCCTGGACGCGGCCATGACCGTGCTGACCGGCGGCCGGCGCACGCAGGACACCGACGGCGAGTTCGCCCGGCGCGGGCGGGTGGACGCCGAGCTGCTCGACCGCCTCCTCGCCGACCCGTACTACGCGCTCCCCGCGCCCAAGTCCACCGGCAAGGAGCACTTCAACCGCGCCTACCTGGACCGGGTCGCCGACGGGATGACCGTCCAGGCCGAGGACTTCCTCGCCACCCTCACCGAGCTGACCGCCCGCACCGCCGCCGCCGGGTGCGAGGGCGTCGTCATCGGCTCGGGCGGCGGGATGCGCAACCCCGCCCTCGTCGAGTCGCTGCGGCGGCACGTCGACCTGCGCCCCAGCGACGAGTTCGGCCTGCCCGCCGACGGCAAGGAGGCCTACCTCGCCGCCCTGCTGGGCTTCCTGACCTGGCACGGCCTGCCCGCCAACGTGCCGTCCGCCACCGGCGCCGCCGGACCGCGCCCGCTGGGGTCGATCACCCCGGGCCGCTTCCCGCCGCGCCTGCCGGAACCCGCGGTGACCGCCGTCCGCGGTCTGAGGATCGGCCGCCGCCCGCGGCCCTGGGATGGAGGACCCCGTGCGCGCACTTGACGTCGGCATCATCGTGCTGTTCCTGGTGGGCATGCCGCTGCTGGGCGTGTGGATCGGCGGCAGGCAGCGGTCGGCCACCGACTACTTCGTCGGCGAGCGCCGCATCCCCTGGTGGGTCGTGTGCGTGTCGGTGGTGTCGGCGGAGACGTCGACGCTGACGGTGCTGAGCGTGCCCACGGTCGGCTACCTCGGCACCACGACGTTCCTGTCGCTCGCGATCGGCTACTTCATCGGCCGGGTCGTGGTGTCGTTCGTGCTGCTGCCGAAGTACGTCGCGGGCGAGCTGATCACCGCCTACGGGTTCCTGGGCAAGCGGTTCGGCGGCGGCCTCCAGGGCACGGCCTCGGTGACGTTCCTGGTGACCCGCCTGCTCGCGGACGGCCTGCGGCTGTTCGCCACGGCCATCCCGGTCAAGGTGGTGCTGTCCGCCTACGGCGTGGACGCCTCGTACTGGGCGATCGTGGCGGTGCTGGGCGTGGCGATGGTGGTCTACAGCTTCCTCGGCGGCGTGCGGGCCGTGGTGTGGGTCGACGCCATCCAGATGCTCTGGTACGTCCTGGGCGCGGTCGCGGTGATCGCGGTGCTGAGCGGGAAGCTGCCGGACGGCTGGTTCTCCGGCGCCTCCGACGCGGGCAAGTTCCAGGTCCTCGACCTCGGCTCCAACCCGCTGACCTCCCAGTACGCGCTGCCGACCGCGCTCATCGGCGGCGCGGTGCTGTCCATGGCCTCGCACGGCGCCGACCAGCTGGTGGTGCAACGGCTGATGGCCACCAAGGACGTGCGGGCGGCGCAGAAGGCGCTGATCACCAGCGGCGTGGTGGTGTTCTTCCAGTTCGCGCTGTTCCTGTTCATCGGCGTGATGCTGTGGGCCCACTACCGGGCCGCCGCGCCGGTGAAGGACCTCGGCCTGAACAACAACGACGAGCTGTTCGCGCACTTCATCGTCAACGAGATGCCGTCGGGGCTGTCCGGCTTCGTGATCGCGGGCATCCTCGCGGCGGCGCTGTCGTCGTCGCTGGGGGCGCTGGCGTCCTCGACGGTCACCGACGTGGTGCAGCGCGTGCGGCGGCGCCCGATGACGGAGGAGGAGATGTTCCGTCAGGGCCGCGCGTGGACCGTGGTGTGGGCGGGCCTGCTGATCGTGTGCGCCGGGCTGTTCGCCTCGTTCACCCGGCGCGGCAACCCGATCGTCGAGCAGGGCCTGTCGATCTCCGGGTTCACCTACGGCGCGCTGCTGGGCGCGTTCCTGCTCGGGCTGCTGTTCCGCCGGGCCCGGCAGCTCGACGCGGTCGTGGCGTTCGGGGTGACCGTGGTGGTGATGGCGTTCGTGATCCTCGGGGTGAAGTTCGTCGGCCCCGACGCGCGCCTGGTGGTCGACTTCGCCGCGGCGTCGCCCGCGAACAAGGTGTTCGCGCTCGCCTACCCCTGGTACACGCCGCTGGGCGTGCTGGTCACGCTGGTCGTGGGCGGGTTGCTGTCGCTGCGGCACCGGACGGACGACCCCGCTCAAGCCGCCTTGCCCGCGCGGTAGGCCACCAGCTCCAGGTGCAGCCGGAAGCCCAGGCGCTCGAACAGGCGTTGGGACGACCGGTTGCCGGCCAGGATCGCGGCGGCGGCCTGGGGACGCGCCCCGGACTTCTCGGCGAGCTTCCAGACCAGCTCGGTGACCAGGGCCGCGCCCACGCCGTTGCCGCGCACCTCCGGCTCCACCGCCACGAAGTCGAGGTAGAACTCGGCCGGGTCGGCCTTGCCGGAGGCGTAGCCGAGCACCCGCTCGCCGTCCATCGCGACGACGACGGTGTGGTCGCGGCTGCCGTCCACCAGGGAGCGGCCCGACAGGTAGGTCTTGGGGAAGCACCGCTCGTGCAGGACGGCGACGGCCTCGTGCACGGCGGGGTCGGTGGGCAGCACGCGCATTTCGCGCGCCGGCCCGGTGCGCGGGCAGCCCGCCTCGCGCAGCAGCAGGTTCCGCAGGTCGTCGCCCGTCAGCGTGTGTATGCCGCACGGTCGGGCGGCGGAGAAACCGTGCCTCTCGGCGAACGCGGCCAGCCGCCGGTGCCCGGTGTGGCCCAGCAGCTCGCGGTCGACGACGTCCCCGAGCAGCGACGCCGCCGCGGCGTACAGGGCGTCGGCGGTCTGGTCCCAGATGCGGCTGCCCGCCGGGTGGTTGACCGGCACGTCCACGAACGGGCCGTGCAGGAACGCGCGGCGCAGCTCGGTGTCCACCTCGATGCTCAGCGCGCCGCACGCGCGGTCCGAGTCGTCGACGGCGACGACGGTGCACGAGGGCCAGTCGGGTTCGAACTCGGCCAGCTCCTCGGCCACCTCGCCGAGCGTCTCGCCGAGGTAGCCGATGTGGTGCGCGTCGTCGGCCTGCAACCGGAGCACCAGGGCGGTGACGGCCTCCAGGTCGGACCGGGTGGCGGGACGGATGTCGTACATGGCTGAGATGGTCGCTCGCGGATCTGACGAACGCGAGGGAGTTTTCCGATCGTGGACGCGAAGGACGCGCCGGCCGGCCACGACCCGGGACACCCTGCTGCGGGCCGACGGCCGCGTGCCGCTGGGCGGGTTGCCGCGGCGGGGGGCCGGCGCCGGCGCTGCGCGCCGCTCGACTCCTGGCGCGTCCGGCTCCTAGCGTCGGGGCATGACGGACAGCGCCACGACCCCCGGGCACACCGACGACGTCCTCGACATCCCCTTCCCCGACGCCTTCGCCTTCGACCCCTCGCCCACCTGGGCCCGGTTGCGGGAGGAGGCGCCCGTGGTCCGGGCGCGCACCCTCACGGGCGCGCAGGTGTGGCTGGTGACCCGCTACGACGACGTGAAGCTGGTGCTGGCCGACCCCCGGTTCTCGCGCGCGGCCGTGGTGGCGGCGGGCGCGCCGCAGGCGGGGGTGTCCAAGCCGCTGCCCAACACCCTGCCGACCACCGACCCGCCCGAGCACACCCGGCTGCGCAAGCTGGTGTCCGGCGCGTTCTCGCACCGGCGGGTCGAGGCGACCAGGCCGTGGGTGCGCGAGCTGTGCGAGGAGCTGGCGGACGACGTGGTGGACGGCGCGGACCTGCGGCAGGTGTTCGCGCTGCCGCTGCCGATCCAGGTGATCTGCACGCTGCTGGGCGTGCGTTACGCGGACCGGGAGCGGTTCCGCGGGTGGGTGGAGCCGGCGTACAGCCTGGAGGTGTCCGAACGGCCGCGGGTCGAGGCGGCGATGGCGGGCCTGCTGGAGTACATGGGCGGGCTGGTGGCCGAGAAGCGGCGGGCGGGCCGGTCGGACGACGTGCTCGACGAGCTGTGCGCCACCGCGCTCACCCACGACGAGCTGGTCGCGTTCGCGCTGAACCTGCTCGTCGCCGGCCACGAGACGTCGGCCAACCAGATCACCAGCTTCGTGGCCACGCTGCTGCGCGACCGGTGGCACTGGGAGCGGCTGGCGGCCGAACCGGGGCTGGTGCCGGGCGCGGTCGAGGAGCTGATGCGGTTCACGAGGCTCAGCGACGTGGGGCAGCTGCGGATCGCGCTGGAGGACGTGGAGGTCGCGGGCGTGGTGGTGCGCGCCGGCGAGGGTGTGATGGCGTCGATCGGCTCGGCCAACCGCGACCCCAGGGCGTTCCCCGAGCCCGACGAGCTGGACCTCGCCCGCACGCCCAACCAACACCTCGCGCTGGGCGTCGGCCCGCACTTCTGCCTGGGCGCGCAACTGGCGCGGATCGAGCTCCAGGAGGCGCTGGGCGTGCTGCTGCAGAGGTTCCCGGGACTGCGCCCGGCGCGCCCGGTCGACGAGCTGGTGTGGCGGCGGGTGCTGGTCAGCGGTTTGGCCGAGTTGCCAATCGTCCTGGAGTAGGTGTTGCCGGGCGTGGTGCTGTGGGGAACCCTGGGAGGGTGAGTGAGGAAACGATCCAACTCGAACTCAACGACACCGGGGTGGCGGTAGACCTCCCGATGCCCTCCCACCAGCGCGACAAGGTGCAGGACGTCCCCTACCGACCGGTCGAGTTCAGCGATGACGACCTGCCCAACGCGCTGGAACGCGCGGCGATCTGGCTGCGGCGGACCCAGGAGTGGCTCGGCGAAGCCGTCGACGTGATCGCGGTGCACCTGGATTACGACGACACCAAGGGCTCGCCGTACTACAACCTGAAACTGCTGTGCAACGAGGAGGACCTGGCGGGCGCGCCGAAGGTGGTCCGCGAACACTCGACCAGCACGACTACTGATCAGTAACGTATCCTGGGCGTCATGCCTGATCGCGTGTACCCGCCGGTGATCGCCGCGTGCAAGTTGATGTTCCGCGTGCTCGACCTGCGCATCACCCGGGACGGCACCGAGCACGTGCCGACCACCGGCGGGGCCGTGCTGGCCTCGAACCACGTCTCCTACCTGGACTTCATCTTCGCGGGTTTCGGGGCGCTGCCCGCCCGCAGGTACGTGCGGTTCATGGCCAAGCACGAGGTGTTCGAGCACAAGGTCTCCGGGCCGCTGATGCGCGGCATGCACCACATCCCCGTGGACCGGAGCGCGGGCCAGGCCTCCTACCAGCAGGCGCTGGCGGCGCTGCGGGCCGGCGAGGTCGTCGGGATCTTCCCCGAGGCCACGATCAGCCGGTCGTTCGCGGTCAAGGAGGTCAAGAGCGGCGCGGTGCGGCTGGCGACCGAGGCCGGCGTGCCGCTGCTGCCGGTGGCGCTGTGGGGCACCCAGCGGCTGTGGACCAAGGGCAAGCCGAAGAACCTGACCCAGCGGCACGTGCCGGTGACGATCGTGGTGGGTTCGCCGATCGAGCCGACCACGGACGAGGCGCTGCGCACCCGCTTGCAGGAGCTGCTGGTCGAGGCCCAGCAGCGGTACCCGGAGTCCGGCGAGGGCCAGTGGTGGCAGCCCGCGCACCTGGGCGGCACGGCGCCGACGCCGGAGGAAGCGGCCCGGCTGGACGCGCGCCACTAGGCCGTTCGAGTGCTCTTGCGCGGCGCGGGGTGAGGTCGGGCGGTCAGGCGGACCCGGCCGCTCCCGGCTCGGCGACCGCCGCTGCCGGTTCCGGCTCGGCCACCGCCGCTGCCGGCTCGGCCACTGTCTGCTCGGCCACCGCCACTGTCTGCTCGGCCACCGCGGCCTTGGGCTTGGCCGCCTTCGGCTTCTCGTCCCGACCCCGCAGCCGCTGCGAGATCACCTGGCTGATGCCGTCGCCCCGCATCGACACGCCGTACAGCGCGTCGGCGATCTCCATGGTCGGCTTCTGGTGCGTGATGATCAGCAGCTGCGACCGCTCGCGCAGCTGCTCGAACAGGCTGATCAAGCGGTGCAGGTTGGTGTCGTCCAGCGCCGCCTCGACCTCGTCCATCACGTAGAACGGCGAGGGCCGCGCCCGGAAGATCGCGACCAGCATCGCCACCGCCGCCAGCGACTTCTCGCCGCCCGACAGCAGCGACAGCCGCTTGACCTTCTTGCCCGGCGGGCGGGCCTCCAGCTCGATGCCGGTGGTCAGCATGTCGCCCGGCTCGGTCAGCACGAGCCGACCCTCGCCGCCGGGGAACAGGACCTTGAACACGACCTCGAACTCGCGCGCCACGTCCTCGTAGGCCAGCGTGAAGACCTCCAGGATCTTGTCGTCGACCTCCTTCACCACGGTGAGCAGGTCGCGCCGGGTCGCCTTGATGTCCTCCAGCTGGTTGGACAGGAACTTGTACCGCTCCTCCAGCGCCGCGAACTCCTCCAGCGCCAGCGGGTTGACCTTGCCCAGCAGCGACATGTCCCGCTCGGCCCGCTTGGCGCGCCGGGCCTGGGTGTCGCGGTCGTACGGGATGGGCTGCGGCGCGGTCACCGCCTCGCCGCGCTCCTTGGCGGCCTCGTACTCGGCCACCTCCTGCGGCGACGGCGGGATCGGCACGTCGGGCCCGTACTCGCCGACCAGGTCGTCCAGGCCGATGCCGAAGTCCTCGGCGACCTTGTTCTCCAGCTGCTCGATGCGCATCCGCTGCTCGGCGCGCAGCACCTCGTCCCGGTGCACGGCGTCGGTCAGCTTCTCCAGCTCCACCGACATCTCCCGCACCAGGCTGCGCACCTGCGACAGGTAGGCCTCGCGGCGGGTCCGGCGCTCCTGCGCGGCGTCGCGCTCGCGGGCGGCGCGGGCCAGCGACTCGGCGATCCGCTCCAGCGCCGCCTCACCGCCGCGCACCACGGCCTTGGCCACGACCGCGCCCCGCGCCCGGGACGCCTGGGCCCGCTGGGCGCGTTCCCTGGCCTCGCGCTCGGCGCGGGCGGCGCGGCGCAGGCCGTCCGCCTTGCCCTGCAACGCGCGGGCGCGTTCCTCGGCGGTGCGCAGCGACAGGCGCGCGTCGACCTCGCCCTGCCGGGCGGACGCCAGCTCGGCGGCCAGCTCGTCGCGGTGCGCGGTGTCCGGCTCGTCGTCCAGGTCCTGCTCCTCCTGCGCGACGAGCAGGCGCTCCTCCAGCTCCGCCAACCGCAGCAGGTTCTCCTCGCGGGCCGACTCGACCTTCGCGCGCTGCGCGCGGGCCCGCTCCGCCTCGGCCTCGGCCGACCGCACGGCCGCCGCCAGCCGGTTGAGCCGCTCGGACGACCGGGCGCGGCGCACCTTGGCCTCGTTGAGCTGCTCCTTCACCGCGGCGACCTCGGCGCGCCTCGCCTGCTGCTCGGCCCGCGCGCCCTCCAGGGACGCCGCGGCCTGCTCCAGCGCCCGTTCGGCCAGCGCCAGCTTCTCGGAGGCCTCGTCCACGGCGGCCTGGACCTCGATGACGCTCTGGCTGCGACCGGCGGCGCCGCCGACCGCCCAGTCCTCGCCGAACACGTCGCCCTCGCGGGTCACCGCCCGCACCGACGGGTGCGCGGCCACCAGCGCCCGCGCCCCGGCGAGGTCGTCGACCACGGCCAGCCGGTCGAGGGCCCGGTGCAGGGCGGGCCGCAACGCCTCGGGCGACCGCACCAGCTCCACGGCCCACCGGCCGTCCGCCGGCAGCGCGGGCCAGCCCGACCGGTCCACCTCGCCCGCACCGCCGATCAGCACGCCGGCCCGACCGGCGTCCTCCTCCTTCAGCAGCTCCAGCGCGGCCGCCGCGTCGGACCCGGACGCCACCGCGACCGCGTCCGCGATCGGCCCGAGCGCCGCCGCCAGCGCCACCTCGAACCCCGGCTCCACGGTCAGCAGCGCCGCCACCGAGCCGAGCAGGCCCGGCAGCCGGGACGCCAGCAGCGCGCCCGCGCCGTCCTTGCGGGTCAGGCCCAGCGACAGCGCGTCCACCCGCGCCTGCCACGACGCGATGTCGCGCTCCGCCGCGCGTTCGGCCTTGACCAGCTCCTCGACCCGCGCCCGCGCCGCGTCGTTCGCCTCGACGGCCAGCCGGTGCCGCTCGTCGAGCCCCTCGTCGTCCTCGTCCTCGGTGCCGGTCACCTCGCGGGCCTCGGCCAGCTCCGCCGCCGCGAACTCGGCGCGCTCCACCGCCTCGGCCAGCGAGGCGGACATGCGCTCGATCTCCTCGGCGGTCGCGCTCGTCTTCGACCGCAGCGCCTCGACCTGCCCGGACAGCCGGGCCAGGCCCTCGCGCCGGTCGGCGATCGCCCGCACCGCGGCCAGGTGCGCCTTCTCCGCCGCGGACACGACCCGCTCCAGCTCGGCGCGGGTCTCCACGGCCTCGGCCAGCCCGACCCGCGCCTCGGTCACGCCGTCCTGGAGCTCCTGCTCCAGCACGGCGGTCTGCTCGGCCTCGGCCTCCAGCTCGTCGGGGTCGCGCCCGCCGCGCGGCGCCTCCACGGCCGCCGACAGGTGCCGCTCCCGCTCCACGGCCAGCCGCACCGTGCCGCGCAACCGCTCTTCCAGCGCCGACAGCCGGTACCAGGTGTCCTGGGCCTGCTGGAGCCGGGGCGCGTCGGCCGCGACCTGGTCCTCCAGCTCGTTCTGCTGGAACTGGGCCTGCTGGAGCGACTTCTCCACCTCGGCGCGGCGGGCGCGGGCGGCGGCCTCGTCGCGCTCCTCGCGGGCCAGCGACTCGCGCTGCGTGACCAGGTCGTCGGCGAGCAGGCGCATCCGCGCGTCCCGCAGCTCGGACTGCACGACCTGGGCGCGGCGGGCGATCTCGGCCTGCTTGCCCAGCGGCTTGAGCTGGCGGCGCAGCTCGGCGGTGAGGTCGGTCAGGCGGGTCAGGTTCGCCTGCATCGCCTCCAGCTTCCGCAGCGCCTTCTCCTTGCGCTTGCGGTGCTTGAGGACGCCCGCGGCCTCCTCGACGAACGCCCGCCGCTCCTCGGGCTTGGACTCCAGGATCGCGGCCAGCTGGCCCTGGCCGACGATCACGTGCATCTCGCGGCCGATGCCGGAGTCGCTCAGCAGCTCCTGGATGTCCATCAGCCGGCACGAGTTGCCGTTGATCTCGTACTCGGTGGCGCCCTCGCGGAACATCCGGCGGGTGATCGACACCTCGACGTAGTCGATCGGCAGCGCGCCGTCGGAGTTGTCGATGGTCAGCGTCACCTCGGCGCGGCCGAGCGGCGCGCGGCCGGACGTGCCGGCGAAGATGACGTCCTCCATCTTGCCGCCGCGCAGGTCCTTGGCGCCCTGCGTGCCCATCACCCAGCGGAGCGCGTCGAGCACGTTCGACTTGCCGGACCCGTTGGGACCGACCACGCAGGTGATGCCGGGCTCGAAGCGCAGCGTGGTAGCCGAGGCGAAGGACTTGAAGCCCTTCAGCGTCAGGCTCTTGAGGTGCACGCCCGGCAGAGTACCCAAGAACGCCCTGGGCCCGGCGCGGACGCGCTGACCTGCGCGATCACGGCCGCACCGACACGAGCACCCGCTTGTCGACCACGACGTCCACGCGCTCGATCTCGTCGACCCCGAAGGACGTGGAACCGGGGATGCGCTCGTCCTCGGGGTGGCCGGTGCCCCACCAGCCGCCGATCTCGGTGCGCCCGGCCCGGTCGTGGACGACGAGGGCGCAGCGCGCGTCCTCGGGCAGGTCGCGCAGGGTCATCCACAGCTCGGTGCCCCAGCTCTTGGCGACCAGCTCGACGTCGGCGGCCGCGCCGGACGAGGGGTCGGTGGCCTGCCAGGTGACCCCGGCCGGGTCGCCCCCCGGCAGCCGGGGGATCAGCAGGACCGCGCCGAGCAGCACCAGGACCAGCGCGGCGCCGACCAGCACCGGCCGGCGCACCCGCCGGCGGGCGGGCCCGGGTTCCGGTTCGGCGGGCAGCGGCCACAGCGCGGGCTCCGGCTCCGGGTCGTCGAACGGCAGCTCCAGGTCCTCCAGCCGCACCTGGCCGAGCAGCCCCGGCAGCGGCGCGAGGCGCACCATCTCCCGGCGGCAGCCGGCGCAGTCGGAGACGTGCCGCTCGAACCCGGCCCGTTCCGCCGGGTCGAGCGAGCCGAGCAGGTAGGCGCCGAGCGAGACGGTGCGCGTGCAGCTCACGACTGGGTCACCCCGCGTTCCTCCAGCGCGTCGCGCAGCGCCCGCAGCGCGTAGAAGCAGCGGGACTTGACCGTGCCCGGCGGGATGCCCAGCACCGCCGCCGCCTCGGCCACCGACCGCCTGCGGTAGTACAGCTCGACCACCACGTTCCGGTGCTCGGGGGTGAGCGCGCGCAGCGCCTCGGCGACCTGCCAGCTCTGGAGCACGTGGTCGACGGCGTCGGCCACCGGCGGCAGGTGCTCCGCCTCGATCGGCACCTCGGAGTGCTTGCCGTCGCGCTTGCGGAAGCCGGAGACGACCAGGTTGCGCGCCACGGTGTAGAGCCACGGCCCGGCCTCGGCCGGGGTCAGCTGGTCGGCGTGCCGCCAGGCCCGCAGCAGCGTCTCCTGGACCACGTCCTCCGCGTGCTGGTGGTCACCGCCCACCATGCGCAGGACGTAGCCGTGCAGCGGGCCGCGCCAACGGCCGTACAGCTGCCTGACGACATCTTCGCCACGGTCCACATCGGTGTACTACGCCACCGGCCCCGCGCGCGTTCAACGTTCCACGAAACCCGTGGCGCCCCCGCGCGCCTCCGACCAGCGCTCCACGACTGATTCCACCCGACCGGGGGTGGCACCCGAACGGAGTGCGACGAGCAGTTCCCGACAGGCGGACTCCGAGCCCTCGGCGTTCACCTCAACCCGACCGTCCCTCAGGTTGGACGCGGAACCGACCAAGCCCAGCTCAAGAGCCTTGGACCGGGTCCACCACCGGAAGCCGACCCCCTGCACGCGGCCCCGCACCCAGGCGGTGAGACGCACGGTCCGTTCTACTTCAGCCACGACAGCCATCCTGTCACTTCACTCGATAGTGGTACGGTGCGCGACCGTGAGTGCACGGCGCGGTAACCGATCCGTGATCGGCGGACTCGTCGGCCTGTTGCTGGGCGCGGCCGGTGCGACCGGTGTCGCCTTCGCCGGCCCGGCGCAGCTGGCCCCGTTCGTCGGTGACACCGCAGCGGAGAGCGCGGCCCCGGACAACCGGACCGGCGTCGGTGGCGTGGGCGGCGTCGGCGAGCCCTCGGGCCCCGACGAGCCCGTGGTCCTGCCCACGACCCGGGGCACGACGTCGACCGGGACCACGACCACCGAGACGACCACCACCACCGAGACCACGACCACCACCACGACCGGCGCGACGACGACCACCACGACCGGCAAGCCCTCGACCGCGCCCACCACGACCACCGAGCCCGTCGAGGCGCTGCCGGAGGACGAGGTCGTGGCCCTGGTCAACGAGGCGCGCGACCTCGCCGGCTGCGAGCCGCTGACCGTGGACGAGCGGGTGGTCGAGGCGGCGCAGGAGCACAGCACCGACATGGCGGAGCGGGGCTACTTCTCGCACACCACCCCGGACGGCGTGGACTTCGCCCAGCGGATGCGGACCGCCGGCTACCCGAACCCCGGCGGCGAGAACATCGCCAAGGGCCAGCGGTCGGCCGAGCAGGTCATGAACTCGTGGATGAACTCCGACGGGCACCGCCGCAACATCCTCAACTGCGGGTTCACCACCATCGGCGTCGGCCTGGACACCCGCGGCTGGTACTGGACCCAGAACTTCGGCTGGTAGACCACCCGCCGAGCGACCCTTGGGAGCACCGTTGCACGAGACCCCGGAGCCCGACCGCCCCCGCCTGCGCGTGTCGCCGCACGTGCTGCTGGCCGCGTCCGGCGTCGTCGTGTCGACGATCTTCGCCGCGGTCGCCTCGATGGCGGCCCCGACGACCGGCGCCGCACCCGCGGGGTCCACGCCGCGCGAGGACGTCGTGTCCCGCGACGTCCTCACCACGGTGCCCGCCGGCAGGACGACCTCCAGCGGGACGACCACCGCGGAAACGACGACGGCCACCACCACGACCGAGTCGCCGGCCGGCCCCACGACGACCACGCCGCGCCGCACCCGCGTGACCACGGTGACCAGGCCGGACGGCACCACCACGACCACCACGGTCGAGGAGGTCCAGCCGCCGCAGCAGACCGGCGACCCCGGCCCGACGCAGACGACGACCACGCCGCCCGTCGTCACGACCACGCCGCCGCCGGTCACCACCACGACGACCACCCCGCCGGTCACCACGACCACCACCACCGAGAGCAGCGCAGAAGGTCAATAAACGATCGCCGAGGCTTTCGGTTGCGGCCCACCACACCATCGTGTGGTGGGCCGCTCGAACGTTGAGGTGGGCCCGGTGATCCGCCGATAACCCGAGCACCTGACCATCCGACCGGTTCCCCCGCAGGGAGATGGTGTGTTCGAGGAAGCTCGTCAAGCGTCGCCCGAGCCGACGCCCCCGGCACCGACGCCGCAGTCGAAGAAGAAGCCGAAGCCGAAGAAGAAGTTCTCCCCGGTGGTCCTGCTCGCCGCCGGTGGCGCGGTGGTCGCCACCGCGATCGCCGCCCTGGCGTCGGTGCTGGCCTCCGACCCGCCCGAGGCCGGCCCCCCGGAACCGCAGGCCGAGATCAGCACCGCGATCGAGACCTCGGTGACGATCGCGCCGGACGGCAGCACGTCCACGGTCTTCGTCACCGTCACCACGCGGATGCCCGTGACGCAGCGCCGCGAGGCGGCGGGCCCGCCGAAGTCGGAGCAGGGCAGGCGCGAGCAGCCACCGGCGAGCGCGCCCCAGCGGACGAGCGCGGCGCCGGCGCAGCCCCAGCCGGTCTCGCAGCCGCCGACCAGCGCCCCGAGCCCCTCGCCGTCGTCCGCGGAACCGTCCCCGTCGTCGTCCTCCACGACCTCGTCGACCACCACCTCGCCGCCGACGACCACCACCACCACCGGGTCGGACTAGCTACCAGACGTCGCCGTCGCGCCAGTCGCAGGTGAGGTCGCCGGACAGGTCGACCGGCTCCACCGGCAGGACGAGCACCCCCTCGTCCTCCTCCTCGGTGCGCCGGACGCCGTCCGGCGTCAGCGCGAACGTCCTCCCCCGCCACGGCAGCCACCCACGCCCCTCGTAGAGCTCCCGGGCCTCCTCCGAGGCGCTGAGCGCGCCGAGGTCGTGCGCGCCGCGCACGACCTCCTCCAGGGACGCCATGAGGGCGCCGCCGACACCCCTGCGGCGGTGGGAGGCCCGCACCGCGACGCCCTCCACGTAGCCGACCCGCAGCACGCGCCCGCCGGCGGTCATCAGGCGCTGCACCACCGCGCCGTGGCCGATCAGCTCGTCGCCGTCGCGCGCGAGGGCGTGCACGCCGCCCAGGGCGTGCGCCCAGTCCTCGTCGGAGAACTCGCCGTCGAACGCCTCGTCGAGCAGTTCCCGGGCGGCCGCGCGCACGGCGCCGGGCAGCTGCCAGGTGTGGAGCAGGGAGATGGGTGACACGCTTCACACCTTATGCGCGTCACGTGCCGCGCCCCCGCCCCGCTCTTCTCGTGCGACGAAAGGACGGGAACATGGCGGAGCACATCGTGGTGGTCGGCGCGGGGTACGCGGGCCTGGCCGCGGCCAAGCTGGCGGCGAGGTGGACGGGCTGCCGGGTCACCCTGGTCAACGAGCGGGACCGGTTCGTCGAGCGGGTCCGGCTGCACCAGCTGGCGGCCGGGCAGCGGCTGCGCGACCTGCCGCTCGCGGACCTGGTCCGGGGCACGGGCGTCGAACTGGTCGTGGACCGGGTCACCGGCATCGACGCCGACGTGCGCCGGGTGCGGCTGGCCACCGGCTCGCTGACCTACGACCGGCTGGTCTACGCGCTGGGCAGCCGGGCCGACCTGCGCGTGCCGGGCGCCGCCGAGCACGCCCACTCGGTGTCGACCGCGGAGGACGCGGAGGAGCTGGCCGGGGCGCTGCGGACCGCCCGCGTGGTGGCCGTGGCGGGCGGCGGGCTGACCGGGATCGAGGCGGCCGCGGAGCTGGCCGAGTCGCGGCCGGACCTGACCGTGCTGCTGGTGACCGGCGGCCGGTTCGGGGCGGGCCTGTCGGCGAAGGGCGCGCGGCACCTGCGCTCGGTGTTCGACCGGCTGGGCGTCCGGGTGCGCGACGGGGCGCGCGTCGCCGAGGTCCGCGCCGACGGCCTGGTGCTCGACACCGGCGAGCTGGTGGCGGCCGACGCGGTGGTGTGGACGGCGGGCTTCCGCGTGCCGGAGCTGGCCCGCGAGGCCGGGTTCGAGGTGGACGGGGACGGGCGCCTGGTCGTCGACCAGGCCCTGGCCTCGGTCTCGCACCCGGAGGTCGTCGGCGTCGGCGACGCCGCCGCGATCCGGCGGCCGGACGGGCTGGAGCTGCGCATGGCGTGCGCGACGGGCCTGCCGACCACCCGGCACGCGATGCGGTCGCTGGCGGGCGGCCTGGCCGGTCGGGAGCCGCGGCCGCTGCGCTTCCGGTACTTCAACCAGTGCGTCAGCCTGGGCCGCCGCGACGGGCTGATCCAGTTCGTGCGCGCCGACGACACCCCGGTCGAGCGGGTGCTCACGGGGCGCGTGGCGGCCCGGTACAAGGAGCTGGTGGTGCGCGGCACGGTCCTGTTCGAGCGCCACCCCGTGCTGCCCGCGGGGTGAGCGCCCGGCGCTCAGGGTTCGAAGCGGTAGCCCATCCCCGGCTCGGTCACCAGGTGCCGGGGGTGGGCGGGCTCCGGCTCCAGCTTGCGGCGCAGCTGCGCCAGGTACACGCGCAGGTAGTGGGTCTCCTTCGCGTACTGCGGGCCCCACACCTCCTGGAGCAGCTGCTTCTGCGCCACCAGCCGGCCCCGGTTGCGGGCCAGGATCTCCAGCAGGCCCCACTCGGTGGGCGTCAGGTGCACCTCGGCGCCGTCCCGGAGCACCTTCTTGGCCGCCAGGTCCACGGTGAACGACGCGGTCTCCACGACCGCCTCCTCACCCTCCGCGACCGCCGCGCGCCGCACCGCCGCCCGCAGCCGGGCCAGCAGCTCGTCCATGCCGAACGGTTTGGTCACGTAGTCGTCCGCGCCCGCGTCCAGCGCCTCGACCTTGTCGGTCGAGTCGACGCGGGCGGACAGCACGATGATCGGCACGGTCGTCCAGCCGCGCAGACCGGCGATCACCTCGGTGCCGTCCACGTCGGGCAGGCCCAGGTCGAGCACCACCACGTCCGGCTTGCCCTCGGCGGCGGCCTTGAGCGCGGCCGTGCCGTCGTGCGCGGTCAGCACGGCGTAGCCGCGCGCGGACAGGTTGATCCGCAACGCCCGCACGATCTGCGGCTCGTCGTCGACCACCAGCACCTTCGTCACGCTGAGACACTACGCCCGGCAACCGGACCACTGCCGCCCACGACGGCGTGCCGCGCACATCCTGATGCGACCTTGACGTCACCGGCAGTGCTTTTTATGCCGTTATGACGTCTTGTTCTCCGCATAGGTGCGGACACCGTGAGTACATCCGGGTGCGAATGAATTCATTCCCTGGACAGCAGTACTGCGATAGTGCGAATGTCCTGTCCGAATTCGGACACTTGCTCACACACGGTGAGCCGCGAGGAGGTCTTTGATGACCACCAGTGTGACTAATCAGAGCGTGACCAATCAGGATGCCTTACAACTCGTGGTCGCCGTTCACCGGCTGATCCGCAGCCTGCGCCAGTCCGCGTCCGTCCGGCGGTTGCAGCCGACCCAGCTGCTCGTGCTGGCGGAGCTGGCGTCGCAGGGACCGATGCGGATCGGCGAGATCGCGGTGCGGGCGCTGTGCTCGCAGCCCACGGCGACCACGGTGGTGACGGGCCTGGAGTCGAACGGCCTGGTGCGCCGCGAGGCCGACCCCGCCGACGGCCGGGCGACCATCGTCGAGCTGACCGGGCTCGGCCGGGACACCATCCTGTCCCTGGCGCACGGCGAAGCGGAGTTGCTGTCCGAACGACTTTCCCGGTTCAGTGCCGAAGAACGGGAAACCCTGCGTTCGGTAACACCGTTGTTGCGAAGGCTTGCCGACCCGGCCCGGTGAGGTCAGGGCCGGCGGTCAACTCCGCGGGCGCGGCTGGCAACGGGGGCACGAATACGAAGAACGGTTCATGAACGGCTCCCGCCTGACCGCCGTGCCGCACCGCCGGCACGGCTCGCCCTCACGCCCGTAAACGGCCAGGGACCGGTCGAAGTAGCCCGACTGGCCGTTCACGTTGACGTAGAGCGCGTCGAACGAGGTGCCGCCCTCGCCCAGCGCCTCGTGCATGACCCGGGTGGCGTGCGCGAGCAGCTCGGCGGTCTTCGGCCGGCTCAGCTTGTCCGCGGCCCGCAGCCCGTGCAGGCGGGCGCGCCACAGCGCCTCGTCGGCGTAGATGTTGCCCACGCCGGACACCAGGGTCTGGTCGAGCAGCGCGCGCTTGACCTCGGTCCGCCGCCTGCGCAGCGCGGCCACCGCGGCGTCCGCGTCGAACGCCGGGTCCATCGGGTCGCGCGCGATGTGCGCCACCGGCTGCGGCAGCAGCGCGCCGTCGACCTCGACGATCTCGGCGAGCGCGAGCCCGCCGAACGTGCGCTGGTCGACGAAGCGCAGCTCGGGGCCGCCGTCGGCGAACCGCACGCGCACCCGCAGGTGCTTCTCGTCCGGCGCGCCGACCGGCTGCACCAGCATCTGGCCGCTCATGCCGAGGTGCGCCAGCATCGCGTCACCGCCCGACAGGTCGACCCACAGGTACTTGCCGCGCCGACGCGCGGCGCGCAGGGTCTGACCGGTCAGGCGCACGGCGAAATCCGCCGCACCGGGCAGGTGGCGGCGGATCGCTCGCGGGTGGAGGACGTCGACACCGGCGACGGTCCTCCCGGCGACGTGCTCGTGCAGACCTCGGCGGACTACTTCGACCTCGGGCAGCTCGGGCACGGGCGTCGGTCAGTCCCGGGACTCGCGCTCGGCGACCTCGGCCTCGGCGTGCTCCAACTCCTCCAAGCGCTCGTAGGCGGCGGCCTGCGGCTTGGTGGGCTTGAGCATCCAACCGCCGTTCTGCGCGGCGTCGCGCACCAGCACGAGACCCTGGATGCCGCCGTTGCGGGTGGCGTTCAGCGGGCGGGCCGGGCGGGCGTGACGCGCGCGGCGGTTCGTCCGGACGTTCGTGGCATACATTTCGGCGTCAGTCTTCCTGAGTAGGTGAAGCCTGCCTGTTCGCCGAGTTGGGGGCGTGGCCGTTCCCGGCCGCAGCGGCTTCCTGCTCCGCCGCGACGCGTTCGTGGAGCACGCGGTAGGCGACCTCGGCCGCCTTCTGCTCGGCTTCCTTCTTCGTGCGGCCGTCACCGGTGCCGTACGGCTGACCACCGACGTACACCGTGGCGGTGAACTCCTTGCGGTGGTCCGGCCCCTGGTCGTCGACCCGGTACTCGGGAACGCCCAGGCCCGCCGACGCGGTGAGCTCCTGGAGGCTGGTCTTCCAGTCCAGGCCAGCACCGCGGCGTGGCGCCTCGGCCAGCAACGGGTCGAACAGGTGGTGGACCACGGTGCGCGCGGTGTCGATGCCGAACTGGAGGTACACCGCGCCGATGACGGCTTCCAAGCCGTCGGCGAGGATGCTCGCCTTGTCCCTGCCGCCGGTCAGCTCCTCGCCGCGACCGAGCAACAGGTGACCGCCGAGACCGTCCTCGCCCAAACCCCGGGCCACTCCGGCCAGGGCGTGCATGTTCACCACGCTCGCGCGGAGCTTGGCGAGCTGACCCTCGGGCAGGTCCGGGTGCGTGCGGTACAGGTGGTCCGTGACGACCAGACCGAGGACCACGTCCCCGAGGAACTCCAGTCGCTCGTTGGGCGGCAGACCACCGTTCTCGTACGCGTACGACCGGTGAGTGAGCGCGAGCGTCAGCAGCTCGGCGTCCAACGGGACGCCGAGCGCTTCGAGCAACGGGGCGCGGTCTGCGGACCGACCGCGCGACGACCTACCCCCCACTTTTCGCCAGCTACCTTCGCCAGGGGAGATCAGGCCGGCTGGACGACCTGGCGGCCGTCGTACTGGCCACAGGCCGGGCAGGCGACGTGCTGCGGCTTCGGCTGGCGGCAGGCCCGGTTCTGGCAGGCCACCAGGTGCACGGCAGCGGTCTTCCACTGAGCGCGGCGCGAGCGCGTGTTCGAGCGCGACATCTTCCGCTTCGGGACGGCCACGACTAGTTCTCCTCTGGATTGTCACGAGTCCCGTCGAACCGCTCCTGGAGAGCGGCCCACCGGGGGTCAATCGTCTCATGCCCGTGGTCGGGGCCGAGATCAGCCAGCTTCCCGCCGCAGTCGACGCACAGCCCGAGGCAGTCCGGCGAGCACAGCGGCACCTGCGGCAGCGCGAGCACGATCGCGTCGCGCACCACGGGTTCGAGGTCGATCAGGTCGTCGCGCAGACGGCTGACCTCGTCCTCTTCGGTGGTCTCGTCAGTGGTGCTGTCCGGGTACGCGTACAGCTCGGTCAGCTCCACCTCGACCTCCGCCGACAGCGGCTCCAGGCAGCGCGAGCACTCCCCTTCGACCGCCGTCTTGGCCGTGCCGGTCACGAGCACGCCTTCGACCACCGACTCCAGCAGGAGGTCGAGTTCGACCACGCCCCCCGCCGGCACCGCGATCACGTCCCGGAGGCCGAGGCCCTCGGCGGGCACCGTCCTGCCGAGCCTGCGGCTGGAGCCCGCGCGACGCCCGAGGTCCCTGGTGTCGATGACCCAGGGCCCGGTGGCTGTGGAACGCGCGGAGGCGTGACGATGCTCAGACATGATGTTTGGTGTGCTGCCGGGGACTTACCACGACCAGCCGGTCAAGGGTACGGGACAACCGGCGTCGAGGTGAAATCGGCTGGTCGGGCGTCCTTCGATCGGCCGTATCGGCAGTGCTGGACACGTCCTGGTCGCCACTCCGGTCGTCTCCTAGTCGCGGTAGTCGAAGGGCGCGGCGGCGCTGGCGACGGCCGGCCCGCGCAGGTGCGAGCGGCCCTTGCCGACGCTGCGCAGGGTGTGCGCGAGCAGGTCCTCGAAGTCGGCGAGCTTGCCGTCCACGTACGCGTCGCACTCGCTGCGCAGCCGGAGCGACTCGGCCTGGGCGGCCTCCAGGACGCGCGCGGCCTCGTTGTGGGCGGCCTGCACGACCTCGGTCTGGGTGACCAGGCGCGACTGCTCCGCCCGGCCCTCCTCGATCGCCCGCTCGTAGTTGGCCCGGCCCGCCTGGACCATGCGGTCGGCCTCGGCGTGGGCGCGGCCCACCAGGTCCTCGTACTCCTTGCGGCCCGCCGCCACGGTGCGGTCGGCCTGGTCCTGCGCCTCGGCGACCATCCGCTCGGCGCGGTCGCGGGCCTCGGACAGCATCCGCTCGGCCTCGTGCTGGGCCTCGGCGACCATGCGCTCGGCGTCCGAGCGGGCCTTGCTCACGTTCTGCTCGGCGTCGTGCTGCGCCTTGCCGACCAGCTCGTCGCGGTGGTCGAGCACGTCCTGCGCGTCGTCCAGCTCGGCGGGGATCGCGTCGCGCACGTCGTCGAGCAGTTCGAGCACGTCACCGCGAGGGACGACGCAACCGGAGGTCATCGGCACGCCACGCGCTTCCTCGACGATCGTGACCAGCTCGTCGAGGGCCTCGAACACCCGGTACACGTCACACTCCTCGCCGCCCACAGCAGTACCCGTACCAGTGTGCCCTGCCCGCCCCGCGAGCGCCGGGAGATCGACCCAGCGTGTCCACGGCGCGAGTCGAGCACTCGCGGGGTCAGCGGGTGATGTCGACCAGGGTGAAGGTGGCGTAGTGGTCGGCGGTGTAGAAGTAGAGCTTCGGGCTGGCGTTGCCGGTCACGACGCGCCGCGCGCCGCGCGTGGAGATGCCCGGCGTCTTGACCGTGTACTCGCGGTAGTAGCCGGTCGGGCAGGCCGGGAGGATGCGCTCGCGGTTCTGGAACGTCTGGTCGTCCTGCGAGTACGGGTACGGCCCGCCCCGCTGGATCAGCCTGACGGTGTCGGTGGCCTGGGTCGGCAGGCTGGACAGGGCGACCCGGCGGAAGGCCGACGTGTCGCCGCACGCCGCCTGGGCCGACGCGGCCACCGGCGTGGCGAGGGTGCCGGCGAGGACGAGCAGCAGGGAGAGGAGCACCTTCACGGCGCGCGATGTGATTCCGCTCATGCCGACGAACGCTAACTACACCGGGTGACATCCCGGTGGGAATCCCGTTAACCGACAGCAACCGGTCAGCGACGCTCCGCGAGCCGGTTGAGCAGCCGCTCCCTGATCGCCGGCGGCAGCAGGCTCGACACGTCGCCGCCGTAGGTCGCCACGTCCTTCACCAGCGAGCTGGCCAGGAAGCTGTAGATCGGGTTGGTCGGCATGAACAGCGTCTCCACGCCGGTGAGCTGGTGGTTCATCTGCGCCATCTGCAACTCGTAGTCGTAGTCGCTCACCGCGCGCAGGCCCTTGACGATGGCCTGGATGTCGTTCTCCCGGCAGTAGTCGACCAGCAGGCCGTGCCAGGCGTCGACGCGGACGTTCGGCCACTGCGCGGTCACCTCGCGCAGCATCTCGGTGCGCTCCTCGACCGAGAACAACGTCTTCTTGTTCTTGTTGATCATCACCGCGACGACGACCTCGTCGAAGAGCTTCGCGGCTCTGCCGATGATGTCCAGGTGTCCGTTGGTGGCCGGGTCGTAGGAGCCGGGGCACACGGCACGCGTCATGGGTTCGGACGGTAGCACCCGATCGGACGCACCCACTCAGGTCGTGGTCCGCGTCACCCGGTGGCGCCGACGTGCTCGGCCCAGTGCAGGGCCGTGTCGCCATAACGCTTGCCGCGCAAGGATTCCACCGCACGCGGCCAGACCGGTTCGGCGCCCCGCGCGTCCCGCTCCACGACCACCAGCGACCCCGGCGCCGTCCACCCGTTCCCCACCAGCGCGGACAGCACGCGGTTCAACTGGTCGTCACCCACGGCGTAGGGCGGGTCGGCGAAGACCACGTCGCACGGCTCCTCGGGCGGCACGGCCACGACGGCCTCCGCGGTGCGGGTGAGCACCACCGCTCCGGGCAGCCCGAGCGCCTTCGCGTTCCCCTTCAACACTTCGGCAGCCCGCTTGTCCGACTCCACGAACGTGGCCCGCGCCGCGCCGCGCGACAGCGCCTCGAACCCGAGCGCGCCGGACCCGGCGTACAGGTCGAGCACGACCGCGCCGTCGAGGTCGACGAGGTTCTCCAGCGCGCTGAACAACGCCTCGCGCACGCGCTCGGAGGTGGGTCGGGTGCCCCGCGGCGGCACCTGGAGCCGGCGTCCGCCCGCCACGCCCGCGACGATCCTGGTCACCCGGTCATCGTCCCAGGTGCGCGCCGCCGTTGACGGCGAGCACCTGCCCGGTGACGTGCCCGGCCTCCGGCGAGGCGAGGAACGCCACGGCCGCGGCGACGTCGGCGGGCGCGCCCGCTCGCCCGGTGGCGGTCTGCCCGACGAGGTGGGCGCGGCGCTGCTCGGTCATGCCGCCGCCGAAGAACCCGGTGCCGTCCACGAACCCCGGCGAGACGACGTTGGCGGTGATGCCGCGCCCGCCGAGCCGGAACGCCAGCTCGGCCGTCCACGCCTCGACCGCCGCCTTGGCCGCGCCGTAGCTGCCGCCGCCGCGCCGGCCCGCGATGGACCCGATGGTCACCACGCGCCCCTGGTCGGCGAGGCGCGGTTCGAGGGCGGAGGTCACCAGGACGGCCGTGACGACGTTCGCCTCGTAGTCGTTCAGCCACTGCTGCCTGAGGTCGTCGCCGCTCGCGAGCCCGCCCGCGTTGTTGACCAGCACGTCCACCCGTTCGGGCAGGTGCGCCAGGGCCGCCTCGACCGCGACCGGGTTGGCCGCGTCGAACATCACGGCCCGCGCGCCGATCTCGTCCGCGGTCCTCGCCGGCACGTCCTCCCGGCGACCGGTGATCACCACGTCGAGGCCGCGCCGGAGGAGCTCCTCGGCGACGGCCCGGCCGATCCCGGTGCCGCCGCCCGTCACCACAGCTGTCCTGGTCATGCCAGTGCTTGCCACCATCCGTCGACCGAGGGGGGTTCGTCGACGTCGATCCTCTCACCCGGACGTGGGATGGCGAGCGGGATGCCGTGGGCCTTGGCCTCGCGCCACACCCGCTCCACGGGCTCGGACCAGTCGTGGAACGCGAGGTTGAACGTGGCCCAGTGCACGGGGACCAGCAGCCCGCCGCGCACGTCGCGGTGCGCGGCCACGCCCTCCTCCGGCGTCATGTGGATGTCGGGCCAGCCCGGCCCGTACGCGCCGATCTGGACCAGCGCGGCGTCGAACGGCCCGTGCTCCTCGCCGATCCGCCGGTAGCCGTCGAAGTAGCCCGTGTCGCCGGTGTAGTAAATGCGGCGCCGCGGCCCCTTGAGCACCCACGAGGCCCACAGCGTGTTGTCCCGGTCGAAGCCGCGGCCGGAGAAGTGCTGCGCGGGGGTCGCGACGAGCGTGATCCCGGCGACCTCGTGCGACTCGTCCCAGTCGAGCTCCACGATCCGGTGCTCGGGCACCTGCCAGCGGCGCAGGTGCGCGCCGATGCCCAGCGGCACCACGAAGACCGCCTCCTGGTCGCGCGCCAGCGCCCGCACGGTGTCCAGGTCGAGGTGGTCGTAGTGGTCGTGCGAGATGACCACCGCGTCCACCCGTCCGACCTGGTCCAGGCGGTGCGGCACGGGGTGCAGCCGCCGCGGGCCGACCGCCTGGGACGGTGAGCAGCGCTCGCTCCACACCGGGTCGAGCAGCACCCGCGCGCCGTCGATCTCGACGAGCGTGGACGCGTGCCCGTACCAGGTGAGGTGCAGGCCGTCGCCCGCCGGCGCCGCGGTGGGCGGCACCAGCGGCACCTCGCCGACCGGCCGCCGCCGCTGGCCGCCGAAGAACATCTCCCGCACCGTGCCCGCCGCGCCGTCCGGCGGCATGGTGCGGGTCCGGTGCTCGTTGTGGAACTTGCCGTCGCGGTACCGGGGCGACCGCCGCACCCGGTCGTCGCCGGGCTTGCCGCCCAGCGCGGTCGGCACGTCCCGCGCGGCCCACGCGAGTGCGCCGGCGGAGAGGGCGAGCAGTGCGGCGGTGACCTTCTTCATGGAGCCTCCAACGCGGCGCCGGATCGAGCGGTTCCCCGCCGCACCGTGACCGGGACCACGCCTACGGGTGACCGCCTTCCCACAAAGGGTGCAACGTCGGGCAGCCATCCGCGAGCGCGGCGTCGACCGTCACGCGTCCCCCGTTCCCCCGGAGGGGTCCGGGGCCGGGCGCGACGCCCGACCCCGGTCCCGCCTCACTCCAGCACGATCAGCAGGTCGCCGCCCTCCACCTGCTGCACGCCCCGCACGGCCAGGCGCTTGACCCGGCCGGCCCTCGGCGCGGTGATCGCGGCCTCCATCTTCATCGCCTCGATGGTCGCGACGGTCTGCCCCGCCTCGACCGAGTCGCCCTCGGCCGCGCTCGGCGTGACCACGCCCGCGAACGGCGCGGCGACGTGGTCGGGGTTGCCGCGGTCGGCCTTCTCCGCCACCGGCACCTCGGTCGCGACCGACCGGTCGCGCACCTGGATCGGCCGCAGCTGGCCGTTGAGCACCGCCATGACCGTGCGCATGCCCCGCTCGTCCGCCTCGCCGATGGCCTCCAGGCCGATCAGCAGCCGCACGCCCGGCTCCAGGTCGACCTGGTACTCCTCGCCCGGCTTGAGGCCGTAGAAGAAGTCCTTGCTGCCGAGCACGCTGGTGTCGCCGTAGGCCTCCCGGTGCGCCTGGAACTCCTTGGTCGGCGCGGGGAACAGCAGGCGGTTGAGCGTGGCGCGGCGGTCGGTCTCCAGGCCCTTCTCGTCCTCCTCGGTGAGGTCCGCCACGCCCTTGGGCGCGGACCGGCCCTTCAGCGCCTTGCTGCGGAACGGCTCGGGCCAGCCGCCGGGCGGGTCGCCCAGCTCGCCGTGCAGGAAGCCGATCACCGAGGCCGGGATGTCGAAGCGGCCCGGGTCGGCCTCGAAGTCCTCCGGCTTCACGCCCGCGCCCACCAGGTGCAGCGCCAGGTCGCCGACGACCTTGGACGACGGCGTCACCTTGACCAGCCTGCCGAGCATCCGGTCGGCCGCGGCGTACATGGCCTCGACCTCCTCGAACTTCTGCCCGAGGCCGAGCGCCACCGCCTGGGTGCGCAGGTTGGACAGCTGCCCGCCGGGGATCTCGTGCGTGTAGACGCGGCCGGTGGGGCCGGGGATGCCGGACTCGAACGGCGCGTAGACCTTGCGCACCGACTCCCAGTACGGCTCCAGGTCGCACACCGCCCGCAGGTCGAGGCCCGTGGCGTGGTCGGTGTGGTCGGTCGCCGCGACGATCGCCGACAGCGGCGGCTGCGACGTGGTGCCCGCCATCGACGCGGCCGCGCCGTCCACCGCGTCCACACCGGACTGGATGGCCGCCAGGTAGGTGGCCAGCTGGCCGCCCGCCGTGTCGTGGGTGTGCAGGTGCACCGGCAGGTCGAACTCCTTGCGCAGCGCGCTCACCAGCCGGGCCGCGGCGGGCGGGCGCAGCAGGCCCGCCATGTCCTTGACCGCGAGCACGTGCGCGCCCGCGCCGACGATCTGCTCGGCCAGCTTGAGGTAGTAGTCGAGCGTGTAGAGGCGCTCCGCGGGGTCGGACAGGTCGGCGGTGTAGCAGAGCGCTACCTCGGCGACCGCCGTGCCGGTCTCGCGGACCGCCTCGATGGCCGGGCGCATCTGCTCGACGTCGTTGAGCGCGTCGAAGATGCGGAAGATGTCGATGCCGGTCTTCGTCGCCTCCTGAACGAAAGCGCTGGTCACGGCCTCGGGATAGGGCGTGTAGCCGACCGTGTTGCGGCCGCGCAGCAGCATCTGGAGGGTGATGTTCGGCACGGCTTCGCGGAGCGTGGCGAGGCGTTCCCACGGGTCCTCCGCGAGGAAGCGCAGCGCCACGTCGTAGGTCGCGCCGCCCCACGCCTCCAGCGACAGCAGCTGCGGTGTCATGCGCGCCACGTGCGGCGCCACGGCCAGCAGGTCCTTGGTGCGCACGCGGGTCGCCAGCAGCGACTGGTGCGCGTCGCGGAACGTGGTGTCGGTGACGCCGAGCGCCTTGCTCTCCCGCATCCACCGGGCGAAGCCCTCCGGGCCCAGCTCGACCAGCTTCTGCCGGGACCCGGCGGGCGGCTCGGCGGCCAGGTCGAGGGCGGGCAGCTTCACCCAGGGGTCCACCGCGGCCGGGCGCGGGCCGTTGGGCTTGTTCACCGTGACGTCGGCCAGGTAGGTGAGCAGGCGCGTGCCGCGGTCGGCGGGGGTGCGGGCGGTGAGCAGGTGGGGGCGCTTCTCGATGAACGAGGTGGTGACGCGGCCCTCGTAGAAGTCCGGGTCGTCCAGCACCGCCTGGAGGAACGGGATGTTCGTGGACACGCCGCGGATGCGGAACTCCGCCACGGCGCGGCGGGCGCGGGCGACCGCCGCGGAGAACGTGCGGCCGCGGCACGTGAGCTTGACCAGCATCGAGTCGAAGTGGGCGCTGATGGCCGTGCCCACGCCCGTGGTGCCGCCGTCCAGGCGGACGCCCGAGCCGCCCGGCGAGCGGTAGGCGCTGATCATGCCGGTGTCGGGGCGGAAGCCGTTGGCCGGGTCCTCGGTGGTGATGCGGCACTGGAGGGCCGCGCCGCGCAGGTGCACGGTCTCCTGGCTCAGGCCCAGGTCGGCCAGGTTCTGGCCGCTGGCGATGCGCATCTGGGACTGCACCAGGTCCACGTCGGTCACCTCCTCGGTGACCGTGTGCTCGACCTGGATGCGCGGGTTCATCTCGATGAAGACGTAGTTGCCGTTCGGGTCGAGGAGGAACTCGACGGTGCCCGCGTTGCGGTAGCCGATGTGGCGGGCGAACTTCACCGCGTCGCCGCACATGCGCTCGCGCAGCTCGGGGGAGAGGTTGGGCGCGGGCGCGATCTCGATGACCTTCTGGTGCCTGCGCTGCACCGAGCAGTCGCGCTCGAACAGGTGCATCACGTTGCCCTCGCCGTCGGCGAGGATCTGCACCTCGATGTGGCGGGGCTCCACCACCGCCTGCTCCAGGAACACCGTCGGGTCGCCGAAGGCGGACTCGGCCTCCCGGGAGGCGGCCTCCAGGGACTCTCGCAGCGTGCTGCGGTCCTCCACGCGCCTCATGCCGCGACCGCCGCCGCCCGCCACGGCCTTCACGAAGACCGGGAAGGCGATGTCGTCCGCGGCCCGCAGGAGGGCTTCGACGTCGCTGGAGGGCTCGCTGGACTTGAGCACGGGCAGGCCGGCCTCGCGGGCCGCGGCGATGGCGCGGGCCTTGTTGCCGGTCAGCTCCAGCACCTCGGTGGGCGGGCCCACGAACGTGATGCCCGCCTCGGCGCACGCCTTGGCCAGCTCGGGGTTCTCGGAGAGGAAGCCGTAGCCGGGGTAGACCGCGTCGGCGCCCGCCTTGCGGGCCGCCTTGATGATCTCCTCGACGGACAGGTAGGCCCGGACCGGGTGACCGGGCTCACCGATCTCGTAGGACTCGTCTGCCTTCAACCGGTGCAGGGAGTTGCGGTCCTCGTGGGGGAAGACGGCAACCGTGCCGGCGCCCAGTTCGTAGGCGGCGCGAAAGGCCCGGATCGCGATCTCGCCGCGGTTGGCGACGAGGACCTTGCGGAACATGCGGCGTTCCCTCCCGGTAACTCGGCGGTGAATCAAGGCACGCTACCGCGCGCGTCCCGCCCCTCGGGAGTTCCATCTCACGTGACGGACGTCATCGTAATCGGTCACTTTCCCCGTCAAGGCCGGTGCGACCTGGGACCATGCCCGGGGATTCTCCCCTGCGCGACGCTTCGGCGCAGCCCCTGGAAGGCGGTACGGCAGCGGCGATCAGGCCTTCCGCCCTCCTCGTCGGCCCTTCCTCCGCCCTTCCCCTCGCCCTCTCCCCGGCCTCTCCCCTCCCCGCGCCCGAAAACCCCACTCGATCGAGACCTTGCCCCCATCGAACACCCGTTCGAAAATAAATACATGACCCCCATCACACCGCCCGCCACCCGACAACCCTCCTTCCCCGTGCCGCAGCCGCCCGCCGCCCCACGCGCCGAATCGATTTCACAACGCTCCACTACTGTCCGATTACACTGCGTTCACCGCATCGAGTGACCACAGCTGTCGTGTTCTCGGTAGGGTTGGCCTCATGGCCGGGGCTGAAGGGACTGGGCAGCCTGCTGCCCGCACCCATTTCGACGTCGTTCTCCGCGGGTACAACCAACGCCAGGTGAACGAGCGCGTGACACGCCTGGAGTTCGACCTGAAGAACTCCACCAGAGCGCGCGAGGCGGCGTCGGCCCAGGTCGCCGAGCTGACGAAGCTGCTCAACGGCACGCGGGCGGAGCTGGACAAGGTCAAGTCCCAGGTGAACAACCTGGCCAACAGCCCGGTCAACGCGTCCAACGTCACCGAGCGCGTGCGCGTGATGATGACGTTGGCGGAAGAAGAGATCGCCGACATCCGCAAGGCGGCGCAGGACCAGGCGAACGCGACGCGCGCCGAGGCCGACCGCGCGGCGGCCGAGGGCAGGGCGGCGCACCAGCGGGCGATGGCCGAGCTGGAGGACCGGCGACGGCAGCTGGAGGCCGCGCACCTCCAGCGGACCACCGAGCTGGAGCGGCAGCAGGAGGAGCGGCGCGCCGAGCTGGAGCGGTCGCACGAGGAGCTGCGGGCGAAGCTCAACGCCGAGCACGAAGCGCTGATGGCCGAGGTCCGCGCGGACCGCGAGCGGATGACCTCGGAGTTCGAGGCGAAGTCCGCCGAGCTGGAGGCGAAGCGGACCGAGCTGGAGCAGAAGTACAAGAGCTACCACGACGACCTGGACAAGGAGTACGACGAACTGCGCACCAAGCTCCGCAAGGAGCACGAGGTGCACGTGGTCGAGGCAAAGGCCGAAGCCTCGAAGCTCCTCGAAGCCGCCCGCGCCGAGACCGCCGAGCTGGAGTCCGAGGCGCTGACCAGGGCGGAGAAGACGATCGCCGACGCCAACGCGCAGGCGGAACGGACGATCAGCGACGCCACCGCACGCGCCGAGAAGGCGGTCGGCGAGGCCAACGCGCAGGCCGAGCAGACCCTCACCGAGGCCAACGCGCAGGCGGAGCGGACCGTCACCGAGGCCAACACCCGGGCCGAGAAGACGATCACCGAGGCGGACACCCACGCCACGAGCCGCATCACCGCCGCGAACCGCAAGCTGACCCAGCTGCACGCGGTGCACGAGGAGCTGACCAAGCAGTTCACCGCAGCACAGGACGCGATGACCCGCGCGGTAGCCACCCTGACGCCACTGGAGGGCGACCTGGCCCTCACCGCCGCCACCACCGACACCGACACCGCCGCCCCAGCCACCGCCGGCACCGCCCCAGCCACCGCCGGCACCGCCCCAGCCACCGCCGGCGCCGCCGACACCGCCGACACCGCCCCAGCCACCTCTGACGAGACCACCGTGGTGACGCCGAAACCGGCCGCCGCCGGGAAGCCCGCTGCCACCGAGCCGAAGGCCGGGAAGCCCGGGACCAGCAGGGTCGGCGGAGCCGGCGCGACAAGCGCGGCAGGCGGCGCGAAGGCTTCCGAGGTCAAGGCACCTGGCGCAAAGGCTCCCGAAGCAAAGGCGACCGAGGCAAAGGCCGCCGGGTCCGCTCAGACCGGGACCGCTCAGACCGGGACCGCTCAGGCCGGGACCAGCCAGTCCGAGCCGCCGACCACCAAGCTCCCCATCCTCAAGAAGGGCGGCAGGTAGTCAGGGACCGCAGGGGGCGGCGCGGCCACCCGCCGCGCCCCCACTCCCCCGCTGTGGTTCCTCTGCACTTCCTGCTGCGGGCCCGCTCCGGCCCCGGGCCAACTGCTGCCGGAACCCTGCTACGAGAGCCCTCACGCCCTGCCGCGCCTCATCCTGCCGAGGCCCTCGCGCCCGACCTACCGCGCCCGACCTACTGCGCCCGCGCCCTGCTGCTCTTGTGCCCTACTGGGCCCGCGTCCTACTGGGCCCGCGCCTACTGGGGGAGTTCCTCCGCCGGGATGACTTCAGCCTGGTTGGGCACGACCACGTCGACCGGGTCGCCCCAGTCGCGGAACCGGGTGGTGGACTGCTTGACCACCTTCCCGTTCAGGTCGAACCGGTACTCGGCCTTCAACGGCGCCGAGGTGTCGTCGACCCACACCGACGCGGCGATCTTCACCCCGTACTCGGCCAGCTGGGTGTGCTGGAGCTGGATGTCCGGGTCCTCGATGGTCTTGGCCATCTTGAAGGTGTCCACGACCAGGTCGTACCTCTTCACCGGCACCCCGTCCAGGTCGTCGGCGCCCTGCCCGACGATCAGCGCCGCCCTCGGCTGGAGGTAGTCCAGCTCGGCCCCCACCGTCGCGCTCGGCCCGAACCCGCGCAGCAGCGCGCCCAGCTCGACGCTGTTCTCCGCCGTGTAGTAGCCCCACCGCTTGCCCTCCGGCATGGGCGCGCCCGCGACCCGCACGTACGTCCCGCCGGGCACCAGGACCAGCGACGTCCGGTTGGGGGCCTGCTCGCCGGTCGCCACGTCCATCTCCATCGACGCGCTCACGCCGCCGCCGGAGTACCGCACCACGCCGTCCACGACGTTGTGCACGTCCAGGCCCTGCCCGTCGGTGGCGAAACCCTCGGTGTGGAACGACGCGGTGGACAGCTCGGCCCGCCGCTGCTCGACGCGTTCGGCCAGCACCGCCAGGTCGCCCTTGGGCAGGGACGAGGTGGACGGGGCCGGGTCACCACCGGACGGCGTGGTCGAGCAGGCGACCAGCGCCAGCGGAACCAGGGCGAGCAGGAATCGGCGCACGAGTCAGGGTAACCACACACCACACCGCCCCGGGCCCCGCCGGCACGCCCGCCAGGCCTTTCGCCGGGCAGGGTGCCCGCCAGGCCTGCTCCAGCCACTCCGCCCGCTGGACCTTCGCCAGGTACTCCGCCCGTCAGGCCTCTCCGGGCACCCCGCTCGCCAAGCCTGCTCCAGGCGCCCCGCCGGCCAGGCCTCTTCCGGGCACCCCGCCCCGCCCTGCTTCCCTAGCCATCCGACCCACCCGGCCTTCCTCTCCACCCCTAGGCCTTCTCCAGGTACTCCGCCCGCTCGTCGTCCAGCAGCCCCGCCACCAGCAGCGCCAGGCCCGGGTGCGCCGTCAGGTCCGGATCCGCGTCCACGACCTGCTGCGCCACCACCCGCGCCTCGGCGATCACGTCCTCGTCGCGCAGCAGCGACAGCATCTTCAACCCCGACCGCGTGCCCGACTGGGCCGCGCCGAGGATGTCGCCCTCGCGCCTCAGCTCCAGGTCCAGCTGCGCCAGCTCGAAGCCATCCACAGTGGACTCCACGGCCCGCAGCCGGGCCATGGTCGGCGTGCCCTCCGGCATCTCCGTCACCAGCAGGCACAGCCCCGGGGCGCTGCCCCGCCCGACCCGGCCGCGCAGCTGGTGCAGCTGGCTGACGCCGAACCGGTCCGCGTCCATGATCACCATGACGGTGGCGTTGGGCACGTTCACACCGACCTCGACCACGGTCGTGGCCACGAGCACCTGCACCTCGTTCGCCGCGAACGCCCTCATCACGGCGTCCTTGTCGTCCGGGGGCATCCGGCCGTGCAGGACGCCGATCCGCAGGCCGCGCAACGGCCCCTCGGCCAGCCGGTCGGCCACGTCCAGCACGGCCAGCGGCGGCCTCCTGTCGGAGCCGTCCTCCTTCGGCGGTTCCCCCGACTCCGCGTCGTCGCCGTCGCCGTCGCCGATGCGCGGGCACACCACGTACACCTGGTGGCCCTTGCCGACCTCCTCGTGGATGCGCTGCCAGGCCCTCTCCAGCCACGCCGGCTTCTCCGCGACCGGCACCACGGACGTGCTGATCGGCGACCGCCCGGCGGGCAGCTCCCGCAGCGCGGACACCTCCAGGTCGCCGTACACCGTCATGGCCACCGTGCGCGGGATGGGTGTGGCGGTCATCACCAGCACGTGCGGTGTCGAGCCGCCTGCCCGCCCGCTCAGCGCCGCGCGCTGCTCGACGCCGAACCGGTGCTGCTCGTCCACCACGACCAGGCCGAGGTCGGCGAACTCCACCTTGTCCTGGATCAGCGCGTGCGTGCCGACCACGACCCCGGCCTCACCGGTCACGATCTCCAGCAGCGCCCGCTTCCGCGCCGCCGCGCCCATGGACCCGGTCAGCAGCGTCACCCGCGTCGCGTGCTCGGCCGCCCCCAGCTCCCCGGCCTGCCCGAGGTCGCCCAGCAGCTCCCGCAGCGACCGCGCGTGCTGCGCGGCCAGCACCTCGGTGGGCGCGAGCATCGCCGCCTGCCGCCCGGCGTCCACGACCTGGAGCATCGCCCGCAGCGCGACCATCGTGTTGTGCGTCACGATGAAGTGGTCGGTGACGTAGAGCTGGTCGCGGTGGGCGATCGAGATGCACTGCACGGGCTTGCGGCCCACGTGCTCGACCCGGCGGATGGCCCGGACCGGCATCGCCCACCCGGCGCCGAGATCAGCCCCGGCCCCGACGCCGATGCCCGTCTCGCCGCCGGTCCCGGCACTGGTCCCGATGCCGGTCCCGCCACCAACCCCGGCCCCGGTGCGCCGGAACGGCGGGAACCCCTCGGGCAGGCGCACCTCCACCGAGCTGTCGGCCCGAACCCGACCGGTGCCGCCCAGCGACGCGGCGAGCCACCCGACCTGCTCGGCGACCACCTCCACGCACGTGCCGCAGGACGCGGCCGAGGCGGGCGGCCGGAAGACCACTTCGCCCTCGTCCACCCCGCCGGCCCCGTCCAGCAGCCCCTGCAACAACGCGTGGCGGTCCTTCACCGGCGCGACGAGGTAGGCGTCCGGGATCACCTCGGCGCCTCCGGCGAGCGACGTGCCGAGCCGGTAGGGGTCTTCGGGGCGGTCCGCGCCGCCGTCGAACTCGGGCGCGACGACGACGGGCAGTCGCCACTCGTCACCATCGGACGAGTCATCAGACGGTCCGTCGGGCGAACCGTCAGACAGGCCGTCGGACAAACCGTCGCGGATCTCGCGCAGGGTCAGCACCTCGCGCCGCCCCGCCCGGTCCACCGCCCAGAGGTGCTCCAGGTCGGACTCGACGCCCGTGCCGTCGGAGAGGACGACCCGGTAGACGTCGCGCTCGCCCTGCGGGAACACCCCGGTGACCACGGTGACCTCGCCGTCGGCGGCGATGACCTCGTCGCCGGCGACCAGGTCGCCCATCAGCCGGAAGCCCGTCGGGGTGAGCACCCGCGCGTCCAGCGGCTGGGCCTTGCCCGAGCCGACCTCGCCCTGGAGCAGCCGGTTCATCGGGTGCTCGCCGGACAGGTCGGCGGAGATCCGCTCGCCCACTTCCCGCTGACCCGCGGTCAGCTCGAACGGCAGGCGGTCGTCGAAGGCGTCGCGCACCAGACCGGTCCGGGGCGGGCAGGCGGGCGCCGGGCGGGCGCTGGACGACTGGCGGCGCTGCGCCAGGGCCAGCTGGACGGCCATCGCCTCGTCCCACTTGAGGCGCTGCTGCGCCACGGTGATCGCGGCCCAGCCGTCGGGGCGGTGGACGTCCCGCAGGGCCTTCTCCAGCGGCACGAGGCCGCGCTCCTGGCGCAGCGACGCCGGCAGCGGGTCCTCGGTCACGCCGTCCCACACGGCCAGGACCTGCTCCACGCAGTTGGACACGTGCCACGACTGGATGCCCTGCGCCGCCGGGTACACGGGGATGAACGCGCCCGCGAACCTGGCCGCGTCGCCCTCCTCGCCGTCGAGCACCTGGTAGTCGGGGTGGGCGAGCTGGAGCTTGCCGTTGAACACGCCGACCTTGCCCGCGAACATCGCCTCGCGGCCGGGCAGCAGCTCGCGCTCCACCTTGCGGGAGCCCCGGCCGAAGAACACCAGGTGCAGGTCGCTCGACCCGTCGGTGATCACGGCTTCGAGCAGCTCGCCGCTGCGGGACTTCATCCGCCGCTGGCGCGCGCTCTTCACGCGGGCCTGCACGGTCACGTGCTCGCCCAGCTCCAGGCCCTTGATCTCGGTGAGCTCACCCCGCTCGTCGTACCGGCGCGGGTAGTGGCGCAGCAGGTCACCGACCGTGCGCAGGCCGAGGCCGGACTCCAGCGCGTCGGCGCTCTTCTTGCCGAGCACCGGTTCCAGCTTGTCGTCGAAGGTCGTCATCGCGGCCCATCCAACTACTCGACACCGACAACCAGGATCGCGTCCCGCTGCCCGCCGTCGTAGGCGGCCAGCTCCACCTCGGGGTGGGCGACGCGGAGGTGATCCTCCAGCACCCGCCCGATCCCGTCGGGGGCACCCCGGCCGAGCAGCACGGTGACCAGCTCGCCGCCGCTGGCGAGCATCCGGTCGACCAGCCGGCACGCCAGCGCGCCCACGTCGGCGCCGCCCGGCTCGATCAGCACGACCTCGCCGTCGACCATGCCGAGCAGGTCGCCGGGCAGGCAGCGGCCGACCCAGGTGATGGCCTCCCGCTCGGACACGGCGACCTCGCCGCGGCGGGTCGCGGCGGCGGCCTCGGCCATGGCCACCACGTCGTCGCCCGCCCGCCTGCTCCCGGAGTGCACGGCCAGCGCGGCCAGGGCCTGCGCCGGCGAGAACGTCGGCACCACGACCACGTCCTGCCCGGCGGCGCAGGCCTGCGCCACGGCGTCGTCCAGCGGCTCGCGCAGCGCCGGGTCGCAGGGCAGCACGGTCACGTGCCGCGCGCGCGTCCCGGTGATCACGGCGAGCAGGTCGGCCGCGGTCACCGACTCGCCGGGTTCGAGCACCACCGCGCCCTCGGCGCGGAACAGCTCGGCCGCGCCGGGGCCGTCGACCAGCACCACGACGGCCCGCTCGCGGGTGAACCGGGACGCCTGGGCGGTGACCTGGTCGGCGAACCTGGCCACGGTGATCCGGTGCGGCCGGCCCGCCTCGACGCCCGCCTCGACCGCCGCGCCGATGTCGTTGCAGTGGACGTGCACGGTCCACAGGTCCGCGCCGTCGCCCACGACCGACGTGCAGTCGCCCAGCGCGCCCAGCGCGGTCCTGAGGCGCTCGGCGCCGGCGTCGGACGTGCCGTCGAGCAGGTACATGACCTCGTACTCGAACTCCGGCGACCCGGCCTCGCGCGCCGTGGTCAGCGCGTCGCGCGGCACCGGCGGGCCGGCGGGCGCGGGCGGCACGACCTGCCCGGTGATCACCGCGGCCAGCGCGTCCAGCAGCACCACCAGGCCGCGACCGCCCGCGTCGACCACCCCGGCGCGCGCCAGCACGGCGAGCTGGCGCGGCGTGTCCGCCAGCGCGGTCGCGCCCGCGCCGGCCGCGGCGGTCACCACGTCGCCCAGCTCGTCGGAGGCGCAGTCGCGAGCGGCTTCGGCGGCGGAGTGCAGCACGGACAGCACGGTGCCGGGCACGGGGTCGGACACCGCGGCGGTGGCCAGCTCGTCGGCCCGCAGCAGCGCCCGGCGCAGCGACCCGCCGGTGGCCGTCGAGGCGCCCTGGGTCGCCTCGGCGAGCCCGCGCAGCACCTGCGACAGGATCACGCCGGAGTTGCCGCGGGCGCCGGCCAGGGCGCCGCGCGCCAGGGCGGCCAGCGCCGCGCCGACCGTGTCGACGGGGGTGCGGAGCAGGTTGTCCAGGGCCGAGCGCATGGTCTGGAGCAGGTTCGTGCCGGTGTCGCCGTCGGGCACCGGGAAGACGTTGATGCGGTCGATGTCCTCCCGGTTGGCGTCCAGGGACCGCACACAGGCGTCCACCCACTGGCGCACCGCGACCGCATCGAGAGCCCGCATGGCGGCGAGGGTACTTCGGCGCGGCCGCGACCCGGTTTGGAGGCGACGCGGCCCACGGGCTACCCTGTCTGGGTTGCCATGCCCGGCTGAGGCTTGTGCACGCTTGCGCGCCCGCCGGGGCGTGAGTACCGCTGAGGAAACCTAAGGAGTGGCTGACGTGGCTGCCGTGTGCGACGTCTGTGGCAAGGGGCCGGGCTTCGGCAAGTCGGTCTCGCACTCCCACCGGCGCACCAACCGTCGGTGGAACCCGAACATCCAGACCGTCCGCGCGAAGGTCTCGCCCTCGCAGCGGCAGCGGTTGAACGTGTGCACCTCGTGCCTGAAGGCGGGCAAGGTGGTGCGCGGCTGAGGCCGCGTCGAAGGAGCCTTTGAGAAGGGGCCGGTCACCTCGTCACGAGGTGACCGGCCCCTTGTCGTCCACCCCGGGCCTGCCGGGCGGCGGGTACGGGGTGCCAGAGGACGGACCCGCCGGGCCCTGGTGGCGAGCCCGGGACTCCGGGGTGGACGACTTGCGGTGTCCGGGTGGACGACCGTGGGATTGCCCGGTCGCGACGCGTCAAGCGCGAATCACTCGAAAGAGGACCAGGTCAACGCTCACCGGTCAGGGGGCCTCCGGTCGACCGGGTCGGCGCCCTCGGGTCAGGGCAGCTTCCAGTCGACCGGGTCGGCGCCCTGGGCCGCCAGCAGCTCGTTGACCTTGCTGAACGGCCGCGAGCCGAAGAAGCCGCCGGCCGCCGACAGCGGGCTCGGGTGCACCGACTCGACGCACGGGAACGGCGCCAGCAGCGGCTTGAGCGACCGCGCCTGGCTGCCCCACAGGATCGCCACCAGCGGGGTGTCGCGCGCGGCGAGGGCCTTGATGGCCTGCTCGGTGACCGGCTCCCAGCCCTTGTTGCGGTGGGAGTTGGACTTGCCCGGCTGCACGGTCAGCGCCCTGTTGAGCAGCAGCACGCCCTGCTCGGTCCACGGCGTCAGGTCGCCGTTGGACGGCTTCGGGTGCCCCAGGTCGGTCGTGTACTCCTGGTAGATGTTGACCAGGCTCTTCGGGATGGGCCGCGTCTCCGGCGACACCGAGAAGCTCAGGCCGACGGCGTGCCCGGGTGTCGGGTACGGGTCCTGGCCGACGATGAGCACCTTCACGGAGTGGAACGGCTGCTGGAACGCCCGCAGCACGTTCTCCCCCGCGGGCAGGTAGGTGCGCCCGGCGGCCACCTCGGCCCGCAGGAACTCGCCCATCTTCGCGATTTGGTCGGAGACGGGCGCGAGTGCCGCGGCCCAGCCGGATTCCACGATTTCCTCAAGAGGACGTGCCACGGCGGGACCTTATCTCAGTCCAGGCGGCGCAGTTCCCCGCGGTACCGGGAAATGTTCTCGACGTATTTGTCGACGATGAATTTCCATGCGCCCTCGGGCACCACGTGGCCCTCGCGCACGCGCGCCGGCACGCCGAGCGCCATGGACCGCGCCGGGACCCGCCCGTCGAACGACACCACCGCGCCCGCGCCGACGATCGCGCCCTCGCCCACCTCGGAGCCGTTGAGCACCACCGAACCGGAGGCGATCAGGCACCCGTCGGCGATGGCCGCGCCCTCGATGTGCACGTTGTGGCCGATCACGCACTCCGCGCCGATCAGCGCCGGGTGGAACTCGGTGCAGTGCACGACCGTGCCGTCCTGGACCGACGTGCGCGCGCCGACCTCGACGCGCCCGTAGTCGCCGCGCAGCACCGCCTGCGACCACACCGAGGCGTGGGGGCCGAGCCGGACGTCGCCGATCACGGTCGCGTCGGGGTGCACGTAGGCGTCCGGGTGGATGTCCGGTTCCACGTCGCCCAGGGCGTAGATGGCCACCTGGTCCTCCTGCCGTCCTCTACAGTTCCTTGGCGAAGCAAAGGCTCTCGGGATGATCGCGGTACACGCCGAAGTTGTCGATCCGGGTGTAGCCGCTGCGGGTGTAGAGCCCGATCGCCTCGGGCTGCCGGGCGCCGGTCTCCAGCACCATGCGCCCGCGCCCGACCGCCCGCGCCGCGTCCTCCAGGGCCGCCAGCACGAGCCGCGAGAGGCCGCGCCCGCGCAGGGACTCCACCACGTACATGCGCTTCAGCTCGGCGTCGCCGGGGCGCAGCGAGTCCTGCTCCTCGTCGTGCGCGCGCCACCCGCCGCAGGCCACCGGCTCGTCGTCGAGGTAGCCGACCAGGAAGTGGCCCAGCGGCGCGGCGAACTGCTCCGGCGCGACCGGTGTCACGTCGCCGTCGCCGTAGCGGGTCACGTAGACCTGCTGGAGATCGGTGATCAGCTTGACCGAGTCCGGATGGTCATACGCGAGCGTGCATAGTTCCACACCAATCAGGTTACCTAGCGCCAGTGCTCCCAACCAGGGGGTTTCTCGTACGCGCGACCGTCCACGGTCACACCGCTGCCGTGCCGGACCGCGCCGATCATGGTCCACCCGTCCGGCACGGCGGCGGGTTCGGGGAACGTCGCGGCCAGCGCGTGGTCCTCGCCGCCGGTCAGCACCCAGTGCCGGGCGTCCGCGCCCAGCGCCGCGGCCACGTCGATCAGCCGGGGGTGCACCTCCAGCAGCTCGGTGCGGATGTCGATGCCGATGCCGGACTCGTCCGCGATGTGCCCGAGGTCGGCCAGCAGCCCGTCCGACACGTCGATCATCGCGGTCGCGCCCGCCTCGGCGGCCTGCGGACCGGCCGCGTACGGGGGTTCGGGGTTCCGCTGGGCGCCGACCACCGCGACCGGCGACCGGAACCCGCGCTGGAGCACGGCCAGCCCGCCCGCCGCCCAGCCGAGCCGCCCGCACACCGCGACCACGTCGCCGACCTGGGCGCCGGACCGCGTCACCGGCTCCATGCCGTTCATGTCGCCCATCGCCGTAACGGAGATCACCAGTGTCGCGGAGGACACCATGTCGCCGCCCACCACGCCCGCGCCCGCGACGACCGCCTCCTGCCACAGACCGGCGGTGATCCCCTCGACCACCGCCGAGGGGGTGTCGGCGGGGCAGGCGAGGCCGATCGTGAGGGCCGTCGGGATGGCTCCCATGGCCGCCACGTCGGCCAGGTTCACGGCCGCCGCCTTGCGGCCGACCTGCTCGGGAGAGGACCAGTCGAGTCTGAAGTGGACACCTTCGACGAGCACGTCGGTGGACACCACCACGCGGCCGTCCGGCGCGGCCACCACGGCCGCGTCGTCACCCGGCCCGAGCAGGGTGGTGGGCGGCTGCGTCCGACCTGCCGTCACGCGGCGGATGAGACCGAACTCACCCACTTCAGCGACCGTGTCCGCGCTGTGCGGCGGCTCCGGGCGCACGATTGCCTCCCGTTCTGAGCATTCGGAACCCCAACTGGGGTACGTTGCTGTGCACGTTCCTACCCCGACCCAACCTGTCGCGACGAAGGGGCACGCCGTGGTCCACGCATACATCCTCATCCAGACCGAGGTCGGGAAGGCAGCCGCCGTCGCGGCGGAGATCTCGGGCATCCCGGGTGTGGCCCAGGCGGAGGACGTCACCGGCCCCTACGACGTGATCGTCCGCGCGGAGGCCGAGACCGTGGACCAGTTGGGGCAGCTCGTGGTCGCCCGCATCCAGAACGTCGAGGGCATCACCCGAACGCTGACCTGCCCGGTGGTCCACCTCTGACCCCGTGCTGTCATAGCGGCGTGGCACAGGAACCGGGAACCGCACCTCCGCCCCCTCCGCCGTTGCCGCGCCCGCTGCTCGCCGTGGCCGGCGGCCTGGCGGCGCTGCTGGTGCTCGGGGTCGCGGCCGTGGGCCTCTTCTCCCGCACCGTGGACGAGGACGTCCCCGCAGCCGCCCCGCAGCCGTCCGCGGACCGGTCCGGGCCCGTCGCGCTGGTCCCCGTGCCCGCGCCCGGGGCCGGGTCCGAGGGGTGCCGGGCGCTGCTGGGCGCGCTGCCCGCGGAGCTGGTCTCCAACGGCGCCGCGCTGCCGCGCCGCGAGCCGGCCTCCCCCGCGCCCGAGGGCGCCCTCGCCTGGGGCGACGCCGCGCACGAGCCGGTGGTGCTGCGGTGCGGGCTGGAGCGGCCCCGCGACCTCACGCCGACCTCCGAGCTGCGCAACGTCTCCGACGTGGAGTGGCTGGTGCTGTCGGACGCGGGCTCGTCCACCTGGTACGTGGTGGACCGGCCCGTGTACGTGGCGCTGACCGTGCCGTCCGACGCGGGCACGGGGCCCCTCCAGGACATCTCGAAGACCGTTCGGGACACCCTGGCGAAGAGCCCCGTGGACACGCGGGGCTGACCTACCGCAGACCGGTGCCGCGGGCGATCGCCGTCTCCACGAGCGTGGTCAGCAGGGTCGGGTAGTCCACACCGGTCTCCGCCCACATCAGCGGGTACATCGAGATCGGCGTGAAGCCCGGCATGGTGTTGACCTCGTTGACGACCAGCCGCTCGTCCTCGGTGACGAAGAAGTCCACCCGGGCCAGCCCCTGGCAGTCCAACGAGCGGAACGCGGTGACGGCCATCTCGCGCAGCTCGCCGACCACCGCGTCGGGCAGCTTCGCGGGCACGTCGAACTCGCACACGTCGTCGAGGTACTTGGCGTCGAAGTCGTACCAGTCGACCGCGCCGCCGACCACGCGCAGCTCGGCGGGCGCCGAAGCCTCCACGCGGCCGTCGGGGAACTCCAGCACGCCGCACTCGACCTCGCGACCGGAGACCGCGGCCTCGACGATCACCTTGGGGTCGGTCTTGCGGGCCAGGGCGATGGCGCCGTCCAGGTGGTCCCACGACGCGACCTTGGAGATGCCCACCGAGGAACCGGCGCGCGCGGGCTTGACGAACACCGGCAGCCCCAGGCGCTCCCGGTCGGCCTCGGTGAGGGTGTCCTGGTCGCGCCGCAGCACGGCGTACCGGCCGACCGGCAGGCCCGCGCCGCCCAGCAGGCGCTTGGTGAACTCCTTGTCCATGGCCGCCGCGCTGGCGAGCACACCCGGTCCGACGTAGGGGATGTCGGCCAGCTCCAGCAGGCCCTGCACCGTGCCGTCCTCGCCCCACGCGCCGTGCAGCAGCGGGAAGACGACGTCCACGTCGGACAGCACCGCGCCCGGCTCGGCGGGCGCCAGCTGGCCGCCCGAGACCGGGACCAGCGAGTTGACCGAGGGCAGCTGCCGGTCGCGCACCTCGAGCGCCTTCGTGTCGTCGGCGCCGACCACCCACGCGCCTGCTTCGGTGATGCCCACGGGCACCACCTCGAACCGCTCCCGGTCGAGGTGCGGGAGGACGCTGCCGGCGGACAGGCAGGAGACCTTGTGCTCGCTGCTGCGCCCGCCGAACACCACGGCGACCTTGGTCTTGCGCTGTGTCATGGCTCGGACCCTACCCGGATGGCGTAACACCGTGACCGGGCTGCTCGGGGGTGGGCGCAGCGCCGGTCAGGCCGGGCCGGCCCCGTCAGGCCGGCCCCGTCAGGCCAGGACCTCGCGCAGCAGGCGGATCAGCTCGGGCACGGCGGCGGCGAGCTGGTCGCGTGAGCAGGCGCTGTAGCCGATGGCCGCGCCGTGCACCCTGGGCCTGCCCGCGTGGTGCCGGGCCAGGCCGTCCAGGCGCAGCCCCTTCGCCCAGGCCGCCGAGAGCACGTCGCGCTCGGCCTGCGCGGTGGGCAGGGGCACCACGATGTGCGCGCCCGCGTCGTCGCCCAGCACCGGCACGCCCGCGTCGGCGAAGGCCGCCGAGAGCAGGGCGCGGCGCTCGGACAGCTCGCGGCGCAGCCTGCGCAGGTGGCGGCCCAGGTCGCCGTTGCGGGCCAGCTCGACCAGCACCCGCTGGCCCGCCGCCGACGGGCTGGTGCCGGTGCGGTCGCGGTGCTCGGTCACCTCGACCGCGACCTGGTCCGGCGCGACCATCCAGCCCGCGCCCAGCGTCGGGGTGAGGATCTTGCTGGTGGTGCCCAGGTGCACGACCACGTCCGGCGCGAGGGCCGCCAGCAGCGGCAGGGGCGCCACGTCGTAGCGCAGCTCGCCGTCGTAGTCGTCCTCGACGACCAGCCAGTCCTCGGCGCGCGCCCGCTCCACCAGGGCGACCCGGCGCGCGGCCGACATGCGCCCGCCCATCGGGTACTGGTGCGCGGGCGAGCAGTAGACGCCCCGGACGCCGGCGGGCACGCCCTCCACGAGCAGGCCCTCGGCGTCGACCGGCGCCTGCACGACCCGCACGCCCGCCGAGCGCAGCGCCCACACCGCCCGCTGGTAGCCGGGTTCCTCCACGGCCACCACGTCGCCCGGCCGCAGCACCGCCGCGGCCAGCTCCACCAGCGCCGCGGTCGTGCCGCCGGTCGCGAGCACCGACTCCTCCCGCAGCCCGCCGCGCACGGCCAGGCCGCGGTGCCGCAGCAGGTGCTCGGCGACCACGGCGCGGTACTCGGGCAGGCCCGCGCGGGACGGGCGGAACAGCGGCGGCACGTCCGCGGCCGCCCGCCAGGCCCGCCGCCACGCCGCGCGGTCCAGGCCCTCGGCCCACGGCGCACCCGGCGCCAGGTCGACCACGTCGGCGGGCACGGGCGCGGCGGCGGCGCGGCGGGTGCGGGCCCGCAGGGCGCCGGGCGGCGTGGTCGTCACGTAGGTGCCCGAGCCGTGCCTGCCCGCGATCCAGCCCTCGGCGTGCAGCTGCTCGTACGCCGCCGCGGTCACCGTCCGGCTCACGCCCAGCCGCTCGGCCAGCGCCCGGGTCGAGGGCAGCCGGTCGCCGCTGCGCAGCCTGCCGTCCGCCGCCGCCTCGCGCAGCGCGTCCGCCAGCTGCACGGCCAGCGGCTCGGCCGACTCGCGGTCCAGCGCCACCGCCAGTGCCGTCTCCGCCAAGGTGGTCTCCTCAAATAGCCAGGAATTGGCTCTTGTGAGATGCCACTTTACCGGAGAGGCTGGTCGCATGACGCTGTCGCCGACGCCCCGCAGCACGGTCAAGCGCGGACACAAGCGCGCCGTGACCGAACGCACCGCCCTGCACTCCGTCCTCGACGCCGCGCTCGTCTGCCACCTCGCGGTGGTCGTCGACGGCGCGCCGCTGGTGCTGCCGACCGGCTACGGCCGCGACGGCGACACCCTCTACCTGCACGGCTCGACCGGTGCGCGCAGCCTGCGCGAAGCCGTGGCCGGCGTCCCGGTGTGCGTCGCCGTGACCGTGCTCGACGGCGTGGTCTACGCGCGCTCCATGTTCGGCCACTCCATGAACTTCCGCTCGGCGGTCGTCCACGGCGTCGCCGTGCCCGTCACCGAGCCGGAGGCCAAGCTGCACGGCCTGCGCGTGCTCACCGAGCACCTCGCGCCCGGCTCGTGGGACTACGCCCGGCAGCCGACGACCAAGGAGCTGGCCGCGACGTCGGTGCTGGCGCTCGACCTCACCGAGGCGTCGGTGAAGGTCCGCAGCGGCCCGCCCGGCGACCACGAGGACGACGTGGCCGCGAACGACCGGTGGGCGGGCGTGCTGCCGGTGCGCGCGGTCTGGGGCGAGCCCGAGCCGGACCCGACGCTGGTGGGCGGCTGGGACGTCCCGCCGCACGTCGTCACGCGCAGTCGGGCCTCGTCGGCCGGGGGTCCTCTCGGGTAGCGCCCGCGACCGGGTCGTACCGGTACGGGCGCATGGTGCGCCCGCCGTCGCGGTAGACGTGGATCGTGACGGCCGGGTCGACGCCGTCGTTGCGGACCTGGTGCACGTGGTCGGGGCCGAACACGCGCGACTGGCCGGCCGCCAGGTGGTGCAGCACCTGGCGGTTCCCGGTCGCGACGACCTCCGTCAACGAGCCGCTGACCAGCGTGAACGCGCCGCTCGTGTGGCCGTGGTCGTGCAGGTCGGTGTGCTGGCCGGGCAGCCAGCTCATCAACCACACCTCCTGGGAGTCGGTGCGCTCCACGAGGGCGGCGAAGCGCGAGTCGGGGTCGTAGCGGAGCAGGTGGGTCCAGCGCTCGCGCCGTGCCGCGGTGTCCAGCGCGATCCGCACGGGGTGCAGCGCGCCGTGCGACTGGGGCAGGGCGATCGTGTTCTCCGGAACGGCGAACATGGTTCCTTCTCGGTGTCTCGTGGGCGTGCGGGCCTCAACGGCTCGCGGGGCGCGAGGCGATCACCGAGGGAGACAGAGCGCGCTGGCGACCAGGCCGAGGTCGATGTGACCCCGCCCGGCGGTCATGGCGCGGAAGGACATGGGGTCGAGGGTGGCAGCACCCCCGACCCCCGGCAAGCGCATCCCACGAAATGGACCCTTCAGGGGGAACCGAGGGAGTCGAGGAAGTCGGCCACCAGGTCCGCGGTGTCCTCGCAGCCCGCCGACACCCGGACCAGGCCCTCCGGCACCGGGTCGCCCCACTGGGCCCGCCGGTCCAGGGTCGTGTGCAGGCCGCCGAAGCTGGTGCTCGCGTGCACCAGCCGCGACCGCTCCAGGAACGCCGCGACCGCCGCGGCGTCGGCCAGCTCGAAGGTCAGCACCCCGCCGAACCGCCGCATCTGGCGGGCCGCCACCTCGTGCGCCGGGTCCTCCGGCGACCCCGGCCAGCGCAGGCCGGTGACCGCCGGGTGCCCCTTGAGCACCTCGTGGAGGGCGGCGGCGTTCTCCGCCTGGCGGGTCAGGCGCAGGTCGAGGGTGCCCAGGCCGCGGTGCGCCAGCCACGCCTCGAACGGGCCCGGGATCGCGCCGCCGGTGGTGCGCGCCGCCCGCACCCGCTCGGCCAGGTCCGGGTCCGCGGTGGAGACGTGGCCGAGCAGCACGTCGCTGTGCCCGGCGACCGCCTTGGTGTCGCTGCTGACCACGACGTCCGCGCCCAGCCGCAGCGGCTGCTGCCCGAGCGGCGTCGCGGTGGTGTTGTCCACTGCCACCAGCGCGCCCGCCGCGTGGGCCGCGCGCGCCAGGGCCTCGATGTCGCAGACGTCCAGGCCGGGGTTGGACGGCGACTCCAGCAGCACCAGCCCGACCCCGTCGAACGAGGGGTAGGGGCCCGCCGTGGGCGCCTCGACGACGGTCACCGGCATCTCGGCGACCAGCGTGCGGGTCAGGTAGTAGCCGTCGCCCGGCACGACGACGGTGTCGCCGGGTCGGAGCACGACGCGCAGCAGCGTCGAGATCGCGGCCATGCCGGACGGGAACAGCACGGCCGTGCCGCCGTCCAGCTCGCCCAGCACCGCCTCCAGCGCCCGCCACGTCGGGTTGTGCACGCGGCCGTAGGTGTCCTCGCCGCCCAGGTGGTAGGCCGAGGCGAACACCGGGCCCGCCAGGAACGGCTGACCGGGCGCGGTCGGAGAGGAGTGCACGACCCGCGTGCCGTCGCCCCAACCGGCCGCCGCACCGCCCGCTGCCGCGCCGTCCGCCGCGCTGCTCTCGGCACCGCCCTCCACCGCACCGCCCGCTGCCGCGTCACGCGCCGGCGTGGCGCTCGCCACAGCTTCGCCCGCCGCCGCGCCGCCGTCCGCGCGCGCCGCCGCGCCCTCGCCTGTCGCGCCCTCGTTCCCGCTCACTGCCGTTCCGCCTTCCGCTCCCGCCCGAGCAGCGCCGCCGTCAGCACGCGCGGGTCCATCCCCTCGTGGCACACCTGGTGCACGCCCTCCGTGATGGGCATGTCCACGTCCATCCGCGCCGCCAGCTCCCGGATCGACGAGCACGACTTGACTCCCTCGGCGACCTGCCCGTGCGCGGCCTCCTGCGCCTGCGCGAGGGAGTCGCCGCGCCCCAGCCTCTCCCCGAACGACCGGTTGCGCGACAGGGGCGAGGCGCACGTGGCCACCAGGTCGCCCAGCCCCGCCAGCCCGGCCAGGGTCAGCGGGTCCGCGCCCAGCGCCTCGCCGAGCCGCGCGGTCTCGGCCAGGCCGCGGGTGATGAGCGAGGCCATCGTGTTGTCGCCGAAGCCCATGCCCGCGGCCATCCCGCAGGCCAGCGCGATCACGTTCTTGCACGCGCCGCCCAGCTCGCAGCCGACCACGTCCACGTTCGTGTAAGGCCGGAAGTAGGAGTTCGAACAGGCGTGCTGGAGGTCGACCGCGCGGTCGTGGTCGGTGCACGCGATGACCGTGGCGGTGGGCTGCTCGGCGGCGATCTCCCTGGCCAGGTTCGGCCCGGACACCACCGCGACCCGGTCCTCCGGCACGTCGGCGACCTCGCGGACCACCTCGCTCATCCGCTTGAGCGTGCCCAGCTCCACGCCCTTGGCCAGGCTGACCAGCGTGGCGTCCGGCGGCAGCAGGTCGCGCCAGCCGGTGAGGTTGGCGCGCAGCGTCTGGCTCGGCACGGCCAGCACCACGGCCTCCGCGCCGTCCAGCGCCTTGGCCGCGTCGGAGGTGGCGGACAGGTTGTCCGGCAGGCCGATGCCCGGCAGGTAGTCGGCGTTCACCCGGTCCTGGGCGATGGCGTCGGCGACCTCGGGCCGCCGCGCCCACAGGACCACGTCGGTGCCGGCGTCGGCGAGCACCTTGGCGAAGGCGGTGCCCCACGACCCGGCGCCCAGCACCGCGACCCGTTCCACGTCAGGCCTTCTTCGTGTAGAAGCCGTCGGGCGCCTGCTCCTGGCGGATCTCCGCGAGCAGGTCCTTCACCTCGCCCATCAGCAGGTCGGTCACCTCGCGCAGCACGGCGAGGCTCTGCGGCTGCTCCCGGTACGCGGACAGGTCCACCGGCTCGCCGACGTTCGTCACCACGGTCTTGCGCGGGAGCGGCCGGAACTTCTTCCGGTAGTGGTCGTAGACGTCGCGGGTGCCCCAGCGGGCCGCGGGCACCACCGGGACGTCGTGCTCCAGCGCGAGCCGCGCCACACCGGTCCGGGAGGTCATCGGCCAGCCGTCGGGGTCCTTGGTGATGGTGCCCTCCGGGTAGATGATCACGAGCATGCCCTGCTCCAGGGCCTCGTGGGCGGCGCGCAGGCTCTGCTGGGCGTCGGCGGTGCCGCGGTAGACGGGGATCTGGCGGGCGCCCCTGAGCACCGAGCCGAGCACCGGCACGTTCCACAGGCCGTGCTTGGCCAGGAAGTGCGGCACCCGGCCCTGCTTGTGGACGAAGACCGCGTCGTAGACCGGGTCGAGGTGGGAGACGTGGTTCATCACGACGAGCGTCCCCCCGCTCCTCGGGACCCGCTCCCCGCCCTGGATGCGCTTCCGCGACATCAACGCGGTCGAGGGGTAGAAGGCCACCGCGGCGACCCCGACCCAGAAGCCGCCCTTCTCCTTGGCCACGTGCACTCCCTGCTGAAGTCGTGGACCCGGAGTCTTCCCCCGAGCCCCCGGCCAGGTCCAGCCGGCATCGGGGAGTATGGCGGGGTGGGAGCCGAAGTGGACCTGGTGGTGCCGGTCAAGACCCTGGACCGGGCCAAGTCGCGGCTGGTGGGGTCGCGGTTGGACCGGCCGGCGCTGGCGCTGGCGTTCGCGCTGGACACGATCGCGGCGGCGCTGCCCGTCGCGCGGCGTGTGCTGGCCGTCACGTCGGACCCGGCGGTGGCGCTGGAGCTGCGGGCGCTGGGCGTCGAGTCCGCGGAGGGGCCGGAGGGCCTCAACGAGGCGTTGCGGTTCGGGGCCGCGGTGCTGCGCGAGCGCGACCCGGCGTCGGTGGTGGGCGCGCTCCAGGCCGACCTGCCCGCGCTGCGGACCGCCGAGCTGGCCCTCGCGGTGGCGTCGGCGCGCGGGCGGGCGTTCTGCCCGGACCGGCAGGGCACCGGGACGACGCTGCTGCTGTCGGAACCGGGTGGATCGCTGGAACCCTCGTTCGGCGTGGGCTCGGCGGCGGCGCACGCGGCGTCCGGCGCGACCGCGCTGGTGGGCCCGTGGCCGTCGCTGCGGCACGACGTGGACACGGCGGAGGACCTGGACCTGGCGGGAGCCCTCGGCCTCGGCCCGCGCACGGCGGCGGTCCTGAGCCCCGTGTGCTAGACGAGCCGTGTGCTGGACGAGCCGTGCCAGGTGGGGCCGTGCCAGGTGGGCCGTGTGTCAGGTGAGCCGGTCGAGCGCGCCGCGCAGGAAGGCGTCACGGCGCCCGGCGACCACCTCGGCGGTCAGGTCGGCGCGGCCCTGGCCGTGGATCGCCGGCAGCCACCGCGCGACGTCCACCGGCGTGCTCAGGGCGGCGGCGACGTCCCAGTGCGCGAGGTCGTCGGCGGGCCCGGCCACCTCCTCCCACCCGTCGAGCACCTGCCCGGCCGCCGCCGGTCCCGCGAGCAGGGACGCGTCGCAGCGCAGGTTCCCGAGGTCCACGCCGGCGGCGCCGACCCCGCCGTACTCCCAGTCGACGAAGCCCGCGAACGAGTCGCCGACCCACAGGGTGTTGCCCTGCCAGAGGTCGGCGTGCACGAGCACGGTCCGGCCGACGGGCGCGGGCGCGGCGCCGACGCGTTCCCGCGCCTCGGCGAGCAGCGGTGAGCCGCCGTCCCGGGCCGCGGTGAAACCCGCGCCCGCGCCGTCCATCGGCCACCGGCGCAACGGCAGCCCCGGCCGCGGCTCGGCCTCCACGGCGTGCAGCGCGGCGGCCGCGCGCCCCAGCGCCCGCATCCGGTCCGCCGACGGGTGCACCGGGACCCGGCTGCTGCCGGGCAGCGCCGTGGACAGCACCGCGACGCGGCCGGACGCCTCGCCGTCGAGGTCGGCGGCGATCAGCCGCGGGGTGGGCAGGCCGTGCCGCCCCGCCAGGTCCAGCGCCGCGGCCTCGGTCGCGAGCCGCTCGCACCCGCCGCGGTCGCCCACCTCGGCCACGCGCAGGACGGCGGCGCTCGCGGGGTTCTCGAAGCGGACCAACCACGGACCGCCGACCCGCAGGTCCCGGACGTCGACCACCCCCGCGCCGGGCGCCACGGCGCGTTCGGCCCACCTCAACACGGGTCCCACCGCCACCGCGCCACGGTAACGGCATCGCGCGGGCGGCGGCGCGTGGACCAACCCGATCCGGCGTCGGTCGACGAGATCGCCGGAGCAGGCGTCCCCTCCCGGGGGACCCCTGCTTCAAGTCTGCCGGCTCACACCGACAAGAAGTGGGGTCCCCGAAGGCCCCGGCCCACCACACCCGACCCGCCGAACCCGACCCGATCACACCCAGCCCGACCACACCCAGCCCGACCACACCCGGCCCCCGCCCCCGATCCGTTAGCGTTGACCCGTGCCCGAGCAAGCGACCGTCAGCGCGCACCACCCGGATGGCGCAGCCACCGTCCTGCGCGACGACGGCGTGCTCGTCGACGTGCCCGCCGCCGCGGTCGCCGCCGGTGGTTGGCGCGCGTTGCGGCCCGGCCAGCGCGTGACCCTCGACCGCGACGGGGCCGGCGGGGTGCGGGCGCTGCTGCGGCCGGTGTGACGGGGAGTTCACCTCCCTGACCGCCCCGATCAGGGCGAACGCCGGCTTTCTGGGGAACAATGCGTTCGTGAGCACCGAGAACACCCCCGACCAGCCGGCGCCGCGGCGACGCACCCGAACACCCCGCGCCACCACCCCCTCGGCGGGCAGCACGCGCCGTCCCCGGCCGGCCACCCGCCGCAGCCCGGTGCGGACGCCGACGCCGACCCCGCCGCCCGCCGAGACGCCCGCCCGGCCGTTCCCCAGCTCACCGCCCGCCGTCACCGCGACCGAGACCCAGGTCGACCTGCCCGACGACCGGTACTTCAACCGCGAACTGTCCTGGTTGGACTTCAACGCCCGGGTGCTGGCGCTGGCCGAGGACGCCTCCCAGCCGCTGCTGGAGCGGGCCAAGTTCCTGGCGATCTTCGCGTCGAACCTGGACGAGTTCTACATGGTGCGGGTCGCCGGCCTGAAGCGCCGCGACGAGACCGGCCTGTCGGTGCGCAGCGCGGACGGCCTCACCCCGCGCGAGCAGCTGTCCAACATCTTCAAGCGCACCCAGGAGCTGGTCGAGCAGCACGCCAGGGCGTTCCTGGACCACGTGCAGCCGGAGCTGGAGAAGCACGGCATCAGCATCGTGAACTGGGCGCAGCTGACCGACTTCGAGAAGCTGCGCCTGTCGAACTACTTCACCGACCAGGTGTTCCCGGTGCTCACACCCCTCGCCGTGGACGCCGCGCACCCGTTCCCCTACATCTCGGGCCTGTCGCTGAACCTCGCGGTGACCGTGCGGGACCCGGAGGGCGGCGCGGAGCGGTTCGCCCGCATCAAGGTGCCGGACAACGTGCCGCGGCTGGTCCGCGTGGAGAACGACCGCACCAGCCCGACCGCGACGTTCCTGCCGCTGGAGGAGCTGATCGCGGCCCACCTGGGCGAGCTGTTCGCGGGCATGCAGGTGGTCGAGTGCCACGCCTTCCGGGTCACCCGCAACGCCGACCTGGAGGTCGAGGAGGACCAGGACGAGGACCTGCTCCAGGCGCTGGAGCGCGAGCTGGCCCGCCGCCGGTTCGGGCCGCCGGTGCGGCTGGAGGTCGCCGGCGACATGACCGACCACATGCTGGAGCGCCTGCTGCGCGAGATGGAGGTCGACCCGGCCGACGTCGTGCAGGTGCCCGGCCTGCTCGACCTGTCGTGCCTGTGGCAGCTCTACAGCGTCGACCGCAAGCAGCTCAAGGACGCGCCGTTCGTGCCCGTGACGCACTCGGCGTTCGGTGAGCGGGAGACGCCCAAGAGCATCTTCGCCACCCTCCGGGAGGGCGACGTGCTGGTGCACCACCCGTACGACTCGTTCTCCACGTCCGTGCAGCGGTTCATCGAGCAGGCGGCGGCCGACCCGCGCGTGCTGGCCATCAAGCAGACCCTGTACCGCACCTCGGGCGACTCCCCGATAGTGGACGCGCTGATTGACGCGGCCGAGGCGGGCAAGCAGGTCGTGGCGCTGGTGGAGATCAAGGCGCGGTTCGACGAGCAGGCCAACATCAAGTGGGCGCGGGCGCTGGAGAAGGCGGGCGTGCACGTCGTCTACGGCCTGATGGGGCTGAAGACGCACTGCAAGACGTCGCTGGTGGTGCGGCAGGAGGGCTCGCGGATCCAGCGGTACTGCCACATCGGCACCGGCAACTACAACCCGAAGACCGCCCGGCTGTACGAGGACATCGGCCTGCTGACCGCCGAGCCGACCATCGGCGCGGACCTGACGGACCTGTTCAACGTGCTCACCGGGTACGCGCGGCAGGACCACTACCGCAGCCTGCTGGTGGCGCCGTACGGCGTCAGGCGGGGCATCGTGGAGCGCATCGGGCACGAGATCGAGCTGGCGCGGTCCGGGCTGCCCGCGGGCGTGCGCATCAAGGTGAACTCGCTCGTGGACGAGGAGGTCATCGACTCGCTGTACCGGGCGTCGCAGGCGGGCGTGCCGGTGGAGGTGGTGGTGCGCGGGGTGTGCACGCTGAAGCCCGGCATCGAGGGGCTGTCGGAGAACATCCACGTGCGCTCGATCCTCGGGCGGTTCCTGGAGCACTCGCGGGTGTTCCACTTCGCCGGGGCGGGCGAGCACTGGATCGGCAGCGCCGACATGATGCACCGGAACCTGGACCGGCGGGTCGAGGTGTGCGTGCGGGTGACCGACCCGAAGCTGACCGGGCAGCTGGACGCCATGTTCGAGTCGGCGCTGGAGCCCACCACGAGGTGCTGGGTGCTCCAGCCCGACGGCGAGTGGGAGGCGTGGCCGGCGGACGGCAGCCGGGTGCGCGACCACCAGACCGAACTGCTCCGCCGCCACCGCTCGCTGGGGTGAACCGTTGATCAGGGCTGCCGGCGCCGTGCTGTGGCGCGAGGGTTCCGTGGCGGTCGTGCACCGGCCGCGGTACGACGACTGGTCGTTGCCGAAGGGCAAGCTGGACCCGGGCGAGACCGTGCCCGCCGCGGCGGTGCGGGAGGTGCGGGAGGAGACGGGGTTCCGGGCCGTGCTGGGGCGGCACCTGCGCCGGGTGTCGTACGAGGTGGCGGCCGGGCCGAAGGTCGTGGACTACTTCAGCGCGTGGGCCGCGTCGGGCGCGTTCTCGCCCAACGACGAGGTGGACGAGCTGCGCTGGGTGCCGTTCGCGGAGGCCTCGGACCTGGTCAGCCGCGACACCGACCGGGTCGTGCTGGAGGACTTCCTGGCCGAGCCCGCCGACCTGGCGCACGTGCTGCTGGTGCGGCACGCGAAGGCGGGCAAGCGGGACAACTGGCCCGGCGACGACGACCTGCGCCCCCTCAGCGCGGCCGGGTGGCGGCAGGCCGCGGGCCTGCGCTCGCTGCTGCCGCTCTGGGCGCCCTCACGCGTCCACTCGGCGCCGCGCGTGCGCTGCGTGGACACCGTCCGGGGCGTCGCGGACGACCTCGGCGCGGCCGTCCTCCTGGAGCCGCGGCTGTCCGAGGAGGGCTACTGGCCCGACCGGGAGGCGGCCCTGGTCCGCTTCCTGGAGATCGCCGACGGCACGGGCGCCTCGGTCGTCTCCAGCCAGGGCGGCGTCATCCCGGACATCGTCTCCACCCTCGCCGACCTGGGCGGCCTCCCCCTGGACGGCACCCCCTGCAAGAAGGGCAGCGCCTGGCTCCTGGCCTTCCGCCGCCCGGCCCCGGGCTGGTCCACATCGGACTCGTCCACCGGCTGGCCCCGCCTGGTCGCGGCCCACTACCTCCCCACCGCCCTGCCCACCCCCTGAACCCGCGCGTGTCCTCCACTCGGGCATCGCGTGTCCTCCACTCCGGCACCGCGAACCTGCCGGTGGCGCGTCACGAGTAGGCCGCCCGGGTCGTGGTTGGGCCGGTCGGGTCACGATCGGCACCGGCGCGGAACCGTGCGCTCACGCCGGTGCGGCCAAGTGGTGGGTCCGGCGTGCTCGACCGCGCGACTCGCGGTGCCGGACCGGACGACACGCGATGCCCCACTGGACGACACGCGGTGTCCGAGTGGACGACACGCGATGCCGGACTGGACGACACGCGGTGTCCGAGTGGAGGACACGCGGAGCGGGGTGGGTGTTCGGGGGTTGGGCGGGAGGGGGTACGGGTAGGGCCCGGTGCGCGTCCGCACCGGGCCCCGGGTGGAGCTGGGCCGGGGTTGCCGGCCCCGGGTCACTTCTTCTTCGCCGCCGACGTCTTGGCCGCGGCCGACGTGGCCTTGGCCGGGGTCGCCGTCTTGGCGGCGGCCGACGTCTTCGCCGCGGTGGCCTTCTTCGCGGCCGCCGGCTTGGCGGCCGCCGAGGTGGTGGCCTTGGCGGTCGACGCCTTCGTCGTGCTCGCCTTCTTCGGCGTCGTCGCCGCCGCAGCAGCCGCCGGCTTGGCCGCCGCCGCCTTGGTGGCGGTCGACTTCGCTGCCGTCGTCTTGGTCGCGGCGCTCTTGGCGGGCGCGGCCTTGGTGGCGGTGGCGGCCGGCTTGGCCGCCGCCGTGGTGGACCGGCTGCGGGTGGCCGGGGCCTTCGTGGCAGCCGCAGCGGCGCGCGTGGTGGAGCTGGTGCTGCGCGCCGTGGAACGCGCCGTGGTGGTGCGCGCGGTGGTGCTGCGGGTCGCCGGTGCCTTGGTGCCCGCGGCCGGCTTGGCGGCCGCGGCGGCAGCGGCAGCGGGCTTCGCGGCCGTCACGCGAGGCAGCTTCTTGGTGCCGCTGATGACGTCCTTGAACGTCGAACCGGCGCGGAACGCGGGCACGTTGGTCTTCTTGACCTTGACGGTCTCACCGGTGCGCGGGTTGCGAGCGGTGCGGGCCGCGCGGGCACGCTTCTCGAAGACACCGAAGCCGGTGATGTTGACCTTCTCGCCCTTGTGGACGCTGCGGACGATGACGTCGACGATGCCGTCGACGGCGGCAGCGGCGTTCTTCTTGTCGCCAAGGCGCTCGGCGAGCGCCTCGATGAGCTGGGCCTTGTTCACCTTCAGTCCCTCCCAGGACGCTCACGGCCCTAGTCGGGCCGACTGATGAGTCACGGTAAGCCCATATGCAAGGAAATACCAATCGCCACGCCAAACTTTTCGTTGTGGCGTGGGCGATTACGTCCTGTCGAGGGACACTCCCCGGGGCCCCTGAGGGAAAGACCGGGGCCGGATTTCCGCTGCTAGAGGGGGAAATCCGGCCCCTTCGGGTCACTTCGCGGGCACTGGATCGGTGGTCGGCAGCCACCCCTGCCTGCGCTGCTCGAACTCGGTGATGTCATCGGCGTGCCGCAGGGTCAGGGCGATGTCGTCCAATCCCTCCAGCAGGCGCCAGCGGGTGTACTCGTCGATGGTGAAGGGGGCGGTGAAGTCCTTCGCCACAACCGTGTTCTTCGTCAGGTCGACGGTCACCGGGGTGCCGGGCTCGTTCTCCAGGACCTTCCAGAGCAATTCGACATCGGACTGCTCGCACTGGGCCGCCACGAGCCCCTGCTTGCCCGAGTTGCCCCGGAAGATGTCGGCGAACCGGGACGAGATGACCACCCGGAAGCCGTAATCCATGAGCGCCCACACGGCGTGCTCGCGGGACGAGCCGGTGCCGAAATCGGGTCCGGCGACCAGCACGCTGCCGGCCCGGTACGGCTCCTGGTTGAGCACGAAGTGCTCGTCACCGCGCCAGGCGGCGAACAGGCCGTCCTCGAAGCCCGTGCGGGTGACGCGCTTGAGGTAGACGGCCGGGATGATCTGGTCGGTGTCCACGTTGGACCTGCGCAGGGGCACCCCGACCCCGGTGTGGGTGGTGAACGCTTCCATTCGGATCGATCTCCCTCAGACCAGGTCGGCGGGCGAGGACAGGGTGCCGCGGACGGCGGTGGCGGCGGCCACCAGCGGCGAGACCAGGTGGGTCCGACCGCCCTTGCCCTGCCTGCCCTCGAAGTTGCGGTTGGACGTGGAGGCGCTGCGCTCACCGGGCTTGAGCTGGTCCGGGTTCATGCCGAGGCACATGGAGCAACCGGCCTGGCGCCACTCGGCGCCCGCGCCGAGGAACACCTCGTGCAGCCCCTCGGACTCCGCCTGGGCGCGCACGCGCATGGAACCGGGGACGACGAGCATCCGCACGCCCTCGGCCACCTTGTGGCCGCGCAGGACGTCGGCGGCCACCCTCAGGTCCTCGATGCGGCCGTTGGTGCACGAGCCGAGGAAGACGGTGTCGACCCGCACGTCGCGCAGCGGGGTACCCGGCTCCAGCCCCATGTACGCCAGCGCCTTCTCCGCGGCCACGCGCTCGTTCTCGTCCGCGATCGCCTCCGGGTCGGGCACCCGGTCGCCCAGCGGCAGGCCCTGGCCGGGGTTGGTGCCCCAGGTGACGAACGGCGTCAGCTCGGCGGCGTCCAGGCGCACCTCGGCGTCGAACTCGGCGTCGTCGTCGGTGCGCAGCGTCTTCCAGTACTCCACGGCGGCGTCCCAGTCCGCGCCGGACGGCGCGTGCGGGCGGCCCCGGAGGTAGTCGAACGTCGTCTGGTCGGGGGCGATCATGCCCGCCCGCGCGCCGGCCTCGATCGACATGTTGCACACGGTCATGCGGGCTTCCATGGACAGCGCCTCGATCGCGCTGCCCCGGTACTCCAGGACGTAGCCCTGCCCGCCGCCGGTGCCGATCTTCGCGATCACCGCGAGGATGACGTCCTTGGCCGTCACGCCGGGCCGCAGCTCGCCCTCGACGGTGATCGCCATGGTCTTGAACGGTTTCAGGGGCAGCGACTGGGTCGCCATCACGTGCTCGACCTCGGACGTGCCGATGCCGAACGCCAGGGCGCCGAACGCGCCGTGGGTGGACGTGTGGCTGTCACCGCAGACCACCGTCATGCCGGGCTGCGTCAGGCCCAGCTGCGGACCCACCACGTGGACGATGCCCTGCTCCGCGTCGCCCATCGGGTGCAGCCGGACGCCGAACTCGGCGCAGTTCTTGCGCAGCGTCTCGACCTGCGTGCGGGACACCGGGTCCGCGATGGGCAGCTCGATGTCCACCGTCGGGACGTTGTGGTCCTCGGTGGCGATGGTGAGGTCGGGCCGGCGGATCCGGCGCCCCGCCAACCGCAGCCCGTCGAAGGCCTGCGGGCTGGTCACTTCGTGCAGCAGGTGGAGGTCGATGTAGAGCAGGTCCGGCTCCGCGCCACTGCCGTGGCGCACGACGTGTGCTTCCCACACCTTCTCCGCGAGCGTGCGGCTCATCGCAACTCTCCCAAGATCTGGACAGTCGATAGATCTGGACTTCCCAGACAGTGGGAAGTTAGTATCGGCTTGTGGGACAGCATAGCGGGATCGGCGTGCTGGACAAGGCAGTGGCCGTCTTGAACGCCGTCGCAAAGGATCCGTGTGGGCTCGCCGAGTTGTGCAACCGGACGGGCTTGCCGAGGGCTACCGCGCACCGGTTGGCGGTCGGCCTGGAGGTGCACCGGTTGTTGCGACGGGGTTCCGACGGCCGCTGGCGTCCGGGCGCGGCACTGGCGGAGTTGGCGGGCGGCGCGACCGACCCCCTCCTCGACGCGGCGTCCTCGGTGTTGCCGAGGCTGCGCGACATCACCGGCGAGAGCGTCCAGCTCTACCGGCGGGACGGGATGCAGCGCATCTGCGTCTCCTCCGCGGAACCCCCGAGCGGTTTGCGCGACACCGTGCCGATCGGCGCGCGTTTGCCGATGACCGCCGGCTCCGGCGCCAAAGTATTGGCGGCGTGGTCCGACCCGGGCACCCAACGCTCAGTCCTGGCCGACGCCGTTTACGGCGAACGCACATTGTTGGAAGTCCGCCGCCGAGGCTGGGCGCAAAGCGTCGCAGAACGCGAACCGGGCGTGGCGAGCGTTTCCGCCCCGGTCCGCGACAGCACCGGCGCAGTAGTAGCGGCCGTCTCCGTTTCGGGCCCCATCGACCGCATGGGCCGCCGCCCGGGCGCGAGGTGGGCGGCGGACCTCCTGGCAGCCGCAGAGGCCCTCCAATCCCGCCTCTAGCCACCCCTCCTGCGCCCCCGCCGAGGTCAACCAACGCGGGGGCGCAGGGAAAAGGCCACCACAGCAGGACGTGCAGCGGAGGCCCAACCACCGCGGAACGTGAACACAGGTGAGGCCACCAACCGGGGAGAAGGCCAACCAACCGGGGGTGCAGGGGGGCGAAGCCCCACCTGCCCGGGGTCCGGGGGTCGGACCCCCGGTGTGAATGCGAAAGATCCCTGTTTCGCGTCAACGAAACAGGGATCTCCCGGATCTGTAGCCCCGAAGGGATTCGAACCCTCGCTACCGCCTTGAGAGGGCGGCGTCCTAGGCCGCTAGACGACGGGGCCCTAGGTAACTCGCTCGTATTCAGTTTAGCAGGTCTTCGGATTCTTGCAAAATCCGCTTTCCTGTCTGCTCCGGCAGCCTAGCACGTCTTTCTTTCCACCGTTGCAGCTGGGGTACCAGGACTCGAACCTAGACTAACTGAACCAGAATCAGTCGTGCTGCCAATTACACCATACCCCATTGGTTTCCCGGCTAGCTTACCCGTCCTCCCGGGATCTTGTCCTCGGGGTTTCGGGGGGCTCTCCGTTCCGCCGGGGAGAATACTAGACCACGTGCCCGGCGGAACGGAAATCGGGGGTCACGCGGAGGTGGCCGCCAGCTCGCAGACGAGGAGTTCGGGCAGCTCAGACAGGCTGCTGATGGCCGCGACGCCCGACGGCAGCGAGCCTTCGCGCGGGCCCTGGCGGTTCAGCCACACGCCCTTCATGCCCGCGTCCCGGGCGCCGATCGCGTCGGCGTGCAACCGGTCGCCGACGTGCACCGCGTCCTCGACGTCCACGCCCAGGTCGGCGCACGCGGTGTCGAAGATCACCCGGTCCGGTTTCGCGGCGCCGACCTCGCCCGCGATGAGGACCGTGTCGAAGTACGGGGCCAGCCCCAGCATGGAGATCTTCGCCCGCTGGTGGCGTCCCGAGGCGTTGCTCACGGCGGCCAGGGGCAGGCCGGTGGCCCGCAGCCACTCCAGGCACGGCACCACGTCCGGGAACAGCCGCCACCCCGACGCCAGGACCTCCTGGCGCCGCAGCTCCCGCCGCGTCGCCTCCTCCTGGTCCAGGTCCTCCCCCAGCGCCGCGAAGAAGGCGCGCGTGCGGATGTTCCGCATGGTCTCGTACTCGAGCTCGCCCGCGAGGAGGCGGGCGCAGTGCTCGTCGGTGATGCGCTGCCACAGCGACCAGGCGTCGGCGTTGCCGACCATCGCGGCCAGGGCGGCCCGGGACGAGGTGCTGTAGTCGACGAGGGTGTCGTCGACGTCGAGGCACACGGCCCGGATTTCGCCGGTTCTCCGAGGGGTAAAAGTCGGGGCTGCGGTTGTCACCCTGAGAGGCTAGGTGCGCCCACCCCCCGTCCGACTCAGCCAGAGAGGTGATATCTGGGGGTTCTTGCACGGTCAAGCACCGGAGAACCCCCCGATAGCACCACTCAGATTGCCCCGAGCGCGCGGCGCAATCGCCCGATCGAGCGACTCCGGCCCACGAGTTCCATCGATTCGTACAGGGGTGGCGAGACGGTACGGCCCGTCACGGCAACCCGCACCGGGGCGTACGCCTTGCGGGGCTTGAGACCCATTCCGTCCACAAGCGACACCTTCAGGGCTTCCTCGATCGCGCCGGCCGTCCACTCCGGAAGCGATTCCAGGGCGCTGATGCTGGCCTCCAGCACCGGCCGCGCGTCCTCGCCGAGGGCCTTGGCCGCGGAGTCCTCCTCCGGCGCGAAGTCCTGCTCCGGCACGAACAGGAAACGGACCATCCCGGACGCTTCGGACAGCACGACCAGGCGCTCCTGCACCAGTGGTGCGACACCGCCCAGCAGCGCCAGCTGCTCGTCGGTCGGCTCGGGCGGCAGCACGCCGTCCTTGACCAGGTGGGGCACCACGCGCCGGACGAACTCCTCCACCGGCAGCGCGCGCAGGTGCGTGGCGTTGATCGCCTCGGCCTTCTTCAGGTCGAAGCGGGCCGGGTTGGCGCTGACCCGGCCCAGCTCGAACGCCTCGAACATCTCGGCCATCGAGAAGATGTCGCGGTCGTCGGCGATGGACCAGCCCAGCAGCGCCAGGTAGTTCAGCAGCCCCTCGGGCAGGAAGCCGCGGTCGCGGTAGAGGAACAGGTTGGACTGCGGGTCGCGCTTGGAGAGCTTCTTGTTGCCCTCGCCCGTCACGTACGGCAGGTGCCCGAACGCCGGCGTGGAGCCGGTCACGCCGATGCGGGTCAGCGCCCGGTACAGGGCGATCTGGCGGGGCGTCGACGGGAGCAGGTCCTCGCCGCGCAGCACGTGGGTGATGCCCATCAGCGCGTCGTCGACCGGGTTCACGAACGGGTACAGCGGGTCGCCGTTGGCGCGCACCAGCACCGGGTCGGGCGTGCTGCCCGCCTTGAAGGTGACCTCGCCGCGCACCAGGTCGACCCAGGAGATGTCCTCGTCGGGCATCCGCAGCCGCAGCACGGGCGCGCGGCCGTCGGCGCGGAAGGCGGCCTTCCGCTCGTCGGTGAGGTCGCGGTCGTAGCCGTCGTAGCCGAGCTTCGGGTCCTGGCCGGCGGCCTTGCGGCGCGCCTCGACCTCCTCCGCGGTGGAGAAGGACTCGTACAGCTCACCTGCCTCGAACAGGCGCCTGGCCACGTCGTCGTACAGCTCGCGCCGCAGGCTCTGCCGGTACGGCGCGTGCGGGCCGCCGACCTCGGGCCCCTCGTCCCAGTCGAGGCCGAGCCAGCGCATGGCCTCCAGCAGCGAGAGGTACGACTCCTCGGAGTCACGGGCCGCGTCGGTGTCCTCGATGCGGAACACGACCTTGCCGCCCGCGTGGCGGGCGTACGCCCAGTTGAACAGGGCGGTGCGGATGAGGCCCACGTGGGGCGTGCCGGTCGGCGACGGGGAGAACCTGACGCGGACCCCGGTGCCGGCCGCTTCTGGGGTGGCTGCTGATGCGCTCATGACCCGATCAGCCTATCCGGCTTGACCAACGCGTCCCCCGGGAGCATCCTGAAGTTATTCAACTCGTGTTGAAAAGAGGAGGGGCGATCGTGGAACGGACGGGCGTTGTCGTGGTCGGGGGCGGACCGGCGGGCATGGTGTGCGCGTTGTTGCTGGCCAGGGCCGGGGTCGAGGTGACGGTGCTGGAGAAGCACGGCGACTTCCTGCGCGACTTCCGGGGGGACACGGTGCACGCGTCCACGCTGACGCTGCTGGACGAGCTGGGCCTCGGGCCCTCGTTCGCCGAGGTGCCGCACCAGCTGGTCGAACGGGTGCAGGTGATGCTGGACAGCGGGTTGCAGACGATGGGCGACCTGTCGCGGATCCCCGGTCCGCACAAGCACATCGCGTTCGTGCCCCAGTGGGACTTCCTGGACCTGCTGGCCGACGCGGGCAGGCGGGAGCCCGCGTTCACCCTGCGGATGGACACCGAGGTCGTCGGCCTGCTCCGGGACGGCGACCGGGTCACCGGCGTCCGCTACCGCGCGGCGGACGGCGGCACGGGCGAGCTGGCGGCCGACCTCGTGGTCGCGGCCGACGGCAGGCACTCGCTGGTGCGCGACCAGGCCGGGCTGCCGGTGCGCGCGTTCGGCGCGCCGATGGACGTGTGGTGGTTCCGCCTGCCGCGCAACCCGGACGAGCTCAACGGCGCGACCGGCCGGTTCAGCCGGGGCAACGCGCTGGTACTGATCAACCGGGGCGACTACTTCCAGACCGCCTACCTGATCCGCAAGGGCACCGACCGGGTGCTGCGGCAGGAGGGCGTCGAGGCGTTCCGCGAGCGCGTCGTGGCGCTGGTGCCGTGGCTGGCGGACCGGGTCGGCGCGATCGGGTCGCTGGACGACGTGAAGCTGCTGGACGTCAAGCTCGACCGGCTGCGGCGCTGGCACGCCGACGGGCTGCTGTGCATCGGCGACGCGGCGCACGCCATGTCGCCCATCGGCGGCGTCGGCATCAACCTGGCCGTGCAGGACGCGGTGGCCGCGGCGCGCATCGTCGCCGCGCCGCTGCGGCGCGGCGAGCTGACCCCGCGGGTGCTGGCGCGGGTGCGGCGGCGCCGGTGGCTCCCGACCGCGGTGACGCAGGCGATCCAGCGGCGCATCCAGGACCGGTTCCTCAAGCCGACCCTGGAGGGCGTGCCGGGCGCGGACGCCGGGAAGCCGCCGCGGCCGGTCCGGCTGATGCGGCGCTTCCCGGCGCTCCAGGTGGTGCCCGCCTACCTGGCGGGTGTCGGGCTGCTGCCCGAGCACGCGCCGGGGTTCGCCCGCCGCGCGCCCGAGCGGATCGAGCGGAGCTGACGGGGACCGGCGGGGTCGACCGGGCCGGCGGGTCGGTGGGACCGGCGGGTCAGCGGTTGCCGACCGGGTTGGTCAGCGTGCCCAGGCCCTCCACGGTCACCGAGACGGTCTGCCCGGCGGCCAGCGGGCCGACGCCGGCGGGCGTGCCGGTCAGGATCACGTCCAGCGGGCGCAGGGTCATCACCGAGGAGATGTGCTCGATCAGCTCGGGGATGCCGTGCAGCAGCAGCGAGGTCCGCGAGTCCTGCTTCACGACCCCGTCCACCTCGGTGCGGATCGCCACGTCGGACGGGTCGAACTCGGTCTCCACCCACGGGCCCAGCGGGCAGAACGTGTCGAAGCCCTTGGCCCGCGTCCACTGCCCGTCGCTCTTCTGGAGGTCCCGCGCGGTCACGTCGTTGGCGATCGTGTAGCCCAGGACCGCCTGCCGCGCGCGGGACGCGGGGATGTCCCGGCCGCCGACGCCGACCACGACGGCCAGCTCGCCCTCGAAGTCGACGCGCTCGGACGCCGCGGGCAGCTTGATCTCGGCGTTCGGGCCGATCACCGCCGTGTTCGGCTTGAGGAACATGAGCGGCTCGTCGGGCACCTCGTTGCCCATCTCGGCGGCGTGCTCGGCGTAGTTGCGGCCGATCGCCACGATCTTGGGCGGCAGGAACGGTGCGAGCAGGCGGACGTCGGCCAGCGGCCAGCGCCGGCCGGTGAACGTCGGGTTCGCGAAGGGGTCGTCGGCGATCTCGACCGCGGTCAGGTCGTCGCCTTCGCCCTCGATCGCGGCGAAGGCGAGGCCGTCTGGCTGGGCGATACGGGCAATGCGCACGGAGTTCACCCTAACCGGCGGCTTGAAAGCGCACCTCGCGTGCCTAGCGTCGAGGGATGCGAACCCTGCTGATCGCACTCACCCTGTTGCTGGGCACGGCCACCCCCGCGGCCGCCGCCCCCGTGCCCCTGGAAGCGGGCACCCACCTCAGCACCCACTCCGCCACGAGTCGGTGCGTCAACGGCTACAACGTCCGCGGGCACCTGCTGGTCCCGCCGGGCTGCGGCCCCGTCGGCACGGTCGTGCGCGGCCCCGGCGGCGTCGACGTCGGTCCGGTCGTGGCCGTCCGCCAGACCTACGCGGTGGTGCGGATCACCAACACCGCCGCGTGGGTCCAGCGGCCGACCATCGTCGGCCACTCCGGGGTCATCACCGGCGCCATGGAGTCACCCGTTGGTGGAAGGGTGTGCACGGTCGGCCGCACCATCGGGCTGAGGTGCGGCACCCTCCAGGCCAAGAACGTGACGGTCCATTACCCGACCGGGTCAGTCTCCGGGCTCACCCGGACCACCCTGTGCACCGAACCCGGTGAGCTGTGGAGCCCGGTGTTCAGCGGCTCCCAGGCCCAGGGGCACGTCCTGGGCGGCAGCGGGAACTGCACGACCGGCGGCTCCAGCTACTACCAGCCGCTCCGGGCGATCCTGTCGGCCGAGGGCTTCACGCTCGTGACGGGCTGACCCGCGTCGCCTTGTGCACCAGCGCGTCGCACAGGGCGAGCCAGGAGGCCTCGACGATGTTGCCGTGCACGCCCACGGTGGTCCACTCGCGCTCGCCGTCGGTGGACTCCACGAGCACGCGGGTGACGGCGTCGGTGCCGTGCTCGACAGAGTTGTGGCGGGTCCCGGGGAGGATGCGGACCTTGTAGTCGTTCAGCTCCACCGCGTCCAGCCAGGACAGGTGGGGCAGCAGCGCCTTCCGCAGCGCGGCGTCCAGCGCGTGCACCGGCCCGTTGCCCTCGGCGGTGGCGATGACCCGCTCGCCCGCCACGTGCACCTTGACCGTGGCCTCGGACACGATGACGCCGTCCTGGCGGTGGTCGAGCACCACGCGGTAGGACTCCAGCTCGAACGGGGCCTCGTCCAGTTCGGACAGCTCCGCCTTGAGCAGCAGCTCCAGGGAGGCGTCGGCGGCCTCGAACGACCAGCCGCCCGCCTCCAGCTCCTTGACCTTGCGCACGGCGCTGGTCAGGGCCTCGGGCCGACGGGTCAGGTCGATCCCCAGCTCACGTCCCTTGAGCTCGAGACTGGCCCGACCCGCCATCTCGGTGACCAGCACCCGCATGTCGTTGCCGACGGTCCCCGGCTCGATGTGGTTGTACAGCTCCGGGTCGACCTTGATCGCGCTCGCGTGCAGGCCCGCCTTGTGGGCGAAGGCCGACGACCCGACGTAGGCCTGGTGGGTGTCGGGTGCGATGTTGGCGATCTCGGCGAGGACATGGGAGACGCGGGTGAGCTCGGCCAGCGACTCGTGCGGTAGCACCTGGAGGCCGAGCTTGGTCACGAGGTTCCCGACGACGGCGAACAGGTCCGCGTTGCCCGCTCGCTCGCCGTAGCCGTTGGCGGTGCACTGGACGTGGGTCGCCCCCGCCTGCACCGCGGCGACGGTGTTGGCCACCGCGCAGGACGTGTCGTCCTGGCAGTGGATGCCGACGCGGAAGCCCGTGCGGGCGATCACGTCGGCGACGGTCTCGGCCAGGCCCAGGGGCAGCTGACCGCCGTTGGTGTCGCACAGCACGACCACGTCCGCGCCACCCTCCACAGCGGACTCCAACACCCTCAGGGAGGTGTCCGGGTCGAAGGCGTGGCCGTCGAAGAAGTGCTCGGCGTCGAGGAAGACGCGGCGGCCCTCGTCGACCAGGAGGCGGACGGTGTCTCGGACCATGGCGCAGTTCTCCGCCACGTCGGTGCGCAGGGCCCGCTCGATGTGCCTGCGGTCGGACTTGGCGACCAGCGTCACCACCGGCGCCCGGCTGTCCAGCAGTGCCCTGACCTGCGGGTCCTCCGTCACCCGGACCCCGGCCTTGCGGGTGGAGCCGAAGGCGACGAGCTGCGCGTGCTTGAGCGTGAGGTCGCCCGCCGCGGCGCGGGCGAAGAACTCGGTGTCCTTGGGCAGCGCGCCCGGCCACCCGCCCTCGATGAAGCCCACGCCCAGCGAGTCGAGCAGGCGGGCCACGGCCAGCTTGTCGGTGACCGAGTACGAGATGCCCTCGCGCTGGGCACCGTCCCGCAGGGTCGTGTCGTAGACGTGGAAGCTGTCGCCGAGGGGGGTCACGAGGGGGCTCCTTGGGATCTGGGAAAACAAAAAGACCCCCCGCGGGATGCGAGAGGTCTGCGCGTCGGCTGCTCCGGCGGAGCACCTACCCGACGCGCTGGGAAATAATGATCACGGTGTGGAGAGCCACGTCGGCGATAGTGCCACACCCCGCCCGCGCTGACCAAGCCACGGACGGGTTGTCCCACATGGTGAGTGTCAGCTACCGGCCAGGAACCTGGCGAACGCCTCGATGGCGGCCGGGTTGCGCGGCGATTCGACCAACGCCGCGTAAGGCAGGACGAAGAACCTCTTGTCCTTGATGGCGGGCACGTCCTTGAGCGGTTCGTACGATTCCAGGAACGCCCTTTTCTGCTCGGGGGTGGTCGCGTCGCCGTCGGCGTAGTCGTTGATCAGGATGACCTCCGGCGCGCGGTCGACCACGGCCTCCCAGCCGACCGTCGTCCAGCTGTCGTCGAGGTCGCCGAAGATGTTGTCGCCGCCCGCCTTGCCGATGACGTCCTGCGGCGCGGCGTTGCGGCCGGAGGTGAACGGCTGGTCGAGGCCGCTGTCGTAGAGGAACACCCTCGGGCGCTCCCCCTTGACGAGCCGTTGCGCGGCGGCGACCTGCTCCTGGTAGCCGGTGACGAGCCGTTCGGCCCGGTCCTCGACGCCGAAGATCCGGCCGAGGTTGCGCAGGTCGGTGTAGAGGGCTTCCAGCGGGGGCATGATGCCGCGCTGCTCGCCCACGCCGTTCCGGCACGCCTCGGTGAGCTGGTAGGTGGCGATGCCCAGCTCGGCGAGCGCGTCCGGGGTGAACCCGGTGCTCTCGGAGAAGCCGTAGTTCCAGCCCGCGAACACGAGGTCCGCGTTCGCGCCCTGGACCAGCTCCTTGGTGACCTTCTCGCCGAGGTGCGGCACGCGCCCGAAGTCGGCCCGCCACGGGGAGGACGCCACGTCGCCGGTCTTGGCGGAGGAGGAGACGGTGTAGCCGGCCATCCGGTCGGCCAGGCCGAGCGCGAACATCAGCTCGGTGATGCCGGTGTCGTTGGTGACCACGCGCGAGGGCCTCGCGTACTCGACCTCCCGGCCGCAGTTGGTGACGGTCGCGGTCCCCGCCGCCCGCGCCCCCTCGTCGATCCGCGCGCCGCACGCCGTCGCGAGCAGGGCCGCGGTGAGCGCGACGAGCGCGGTGGGCTTCCTCAGCACGGTGTTGCCTCCTGGTGTTCGAACAGCAGCTGGGGCGCCCCGGTGGTGGGGTGCGGCACGACGTGGGCGCGGACGCGGAAGACCTCGGCCAGCAGCTCGGGGGTGAGCACCTCGGCGGGCGTGCCGCTGCGCACCACCCGGCCGCGGTCGAGCACGTGCAGGCGGTCGCAGTGGGCGGCGGCCAGGTTGAGGTCGTGCAGCACGGCCAGGACGGTCACGCCCAGGCTCCGGACCAGGGCGAGGACGGCCAGCTGGTGGCTGATGTCCAGGTGGTTGGTCGGCTCGTCGAGGACCAGCACCCGCGGCCGCTGGGCCAGGGCGCGGGCGATCAGCACGCGTTGCCGCTCGCCGCCCGACAGGGTGAGGAAGCCGCGGTGCGCCAGGTGGGCCGCGTCCACCCGGGACAGCGCCTCGCGCACGATCGCCTCGTCGCCGGGGCCCGTGCCGTGGGGCAGGCGGCCCAGGGCGACGACCTCGGTGACGGTGAAGTCGAACTCGACGTGGCTGTCCTGGGTGAGCGCGGCCAGCTCGCGGGCGGTGTCGCGGACCCGGGCGGCGGTGATGTCGCGGCCGTCGAGGCGGACCGCTCCCCCGTGCGGCTTCAGCGCCCGGTAGGCGCAGCGCAGCGTGGTGGACTTGCCGCTGCCGTTGGGGCCGACGATGCCGTGCACCTCGCCCGTGCCGGCGGTCAGGTCGACGCCGCGCAGGATGCCGTCGACGACCAGGTCCTCGATGCGCAGCTCCATCAGCGGCCGCCGAACACGTAGCCGCGGCGGCGCATCAGGACCACGAAGCACGGCACGCCCAGGGCCGCGGTGATGACGCCCAGCGGCAGCTCCTCGGGCGCGGCGAGCAGGCGGGCGACGACGTCCACCCAGATCAGGAAGCAGGCGCCCGCGAGCGGCGCCACGGCGAGCACCCGGCGGTGGTCCGCGCCGACGACCAGGCGGACCAGGTGGGGCAGCATGAGGCCGACGAAGCCGACCGCGCCGCTGACCGCGACGAGCACGCCGGTCATGGCGGCGGTGACCAGGAACAGGGCGCGGCGGGTGCGCGCGACGTCGACGCCGAGGGTGGTGGCGGTCTCGTCGCCCATGGCCAGGGCGTTGAGGTGCCCGGCGCGGGCGGTGAGGTAGGCGGTGCCCGCGACGACCACGGCCGCCGCGACCGGCACCGACGCCCAGGTGACCCCGCCCAGGCTGCCCAGCAGCCAGAACATGGCGGCGCGGGCCGCCTCGCCGCGGGGCGACTGGAAGACCAGCAGCATGGCGATCGCGGAGAAGCCGTAGGCGAGGGCGGTGCCGGTGAGGACCAGGCGCAGCGGCGTCAGGCCGCCCCGGCCGGCCACCAGGTAGACCAGGGCCATGGCGGCCAGGGCGGACAGGAACGCGGCCGTGGACAGGGCGTAGACGCCGAGGGAGGCGAACAGGCCGGTGGTGGCGACCGCCGTGGCGCCGACGCTCGCGCCCGAGGAGATCCCCAGCACGTACGGGTCGGCCAGGGCGTTGCGGACCATCGCCTGGACGGCCACGCCGACCGCGGACAGGCCCGCGCCCACCACGGCGGCCAGCAGCACGCGCGGCAGCCGGATGTCCCACACGATCCGGTAGTGGCCCGCCTCGGCGGCCTCGACCACCCCGCCCGTGACGGCCGCGTGCAGGTGGCGGACCACGTCGTCGAACGGCACGCCGACCGGGCCGAGGGCCACGCCGCACACCACCGAGAACGCCAGCGCGACGGCCAGGACGGCGCAGGCGGCGGCGGTGGAACGCCTCGAACTGGGTGGCCTCGCGGGCCTGATGGTCGTCGCGGTCACCGGGCGCCTTCCGGGCGGGTGGCCGCGACCGGTCGCGCCCCGGGCCGCGGCGGACCGGTGCGCACCCGTCCCGCAGACCACGGCAGGAGTGGAGCTTCTTCCCACCGCCCACGGGTGATCGGGCTCGCCGAAGCACGACTTCGGCTTACCGTTGCGGGTCAGCGCCGGACTCTCACCGGACTTCCCCCACGGGCGGCACCGGCGACCTTAACGCGAAGGGCCACCACGACGGCGTCGTGGTGGCCCTGATCACGTGCGGGGGTTCGTCAGGCTCCCGTGCGGACGTTGGACGAGACGAGGGCGGCCAGGCGGTCGCCCACGGCGTAGGTGGCGCCCGGCGACGAGTGGTCGCGGGTGGCCAGGTCGAAGGCCACCGAGGCCTCGATCCGCCGCGCCGCCTCCGACTCGCCCAGGTGGTCGAGCATCAGCGCCACCGACAGCACCGCGGCCGTCGGGTCGGCGATGCCCTGGCCCGCGATGTCCGGCGCGCTGCCGTGCACCGGCTCGAACATGCTCGGGTTCCGCCTGGTCACGTCGAGGTTGCCCGACGCCGCCAGGCCGATGCCGCCGGTCACGGCCGCCGCCAGGTCCGTCAGGATGTCGCCGAACAGGTTGTCGGTGACGATCACGTCGTACCGGCCCGGGTCGGTGACCAGGTGGATGGTGGCCGCGTCCACGTGCTGGTAGGCCACGGTCACGTCCGGGTGCTGGAGCGACACCTCCTCGACCACGCGCGACCACAGCGAGCCGGCGTGGGTGAGCACGTTGGTCTTGTGCACCAGCGTCAGGTGCTTGCGCGGCCGGTTGGCCGCCCTGGCGAACGCGTCGCGCACCACCCGCTCCACGCCGAACGAGGTGTTGATCGACACCTCGGTCGCGATCTCGTGCGGGGTGTCCTTGCGCAGGAGCCCGCCGTTGCCCGCGTACAGCCCCTCGGTGCCCTCTCGGACGACCACCATGTCGATCTCCGGCGGGTCGGCGATCGGGCTGCGGACACCGGGGTAGAGCCGGGCCGGGCGCAGGTTCACGTGGTGGTCGAGTTCGAACCTGAGCCGGAGCAGCAGGCCCCGTTCCAGGATGCCGCTGGGCACGGAGGGGTCGCCCACTGCGCCGAGCAGGATCGCGTCGTGCTGGCGGAGCTCACCGAGCACCGATTCCGGCAACAACTCACCTGTGGCGTGCCAGCGCGCCGCGCCGAGGTCGTAGCGGGTGATCTCAGCCGCTGGAACGACCTCACCGAGCACCTTCAGGGCCTCGGCGACGACCTCGGGCCCGATCCCGTCCCCTGGGATCACTGCGAGCCGCATCCACACACCTCCCAGGTATCAGTCCCATTTCGCGGGACTAGTTCTCAATGCGAAAGGCTACCGGGCGCGGAGCGTGAAAACGCACTCGGAACACACCTACGGGGCGATGTCTCCCGGACTGCGGGACACCCGAACGGTTCAAGGCGTCCGAACGGGTGTCACCCGAACCGCCTAAAAGGCTCTGGCCGGCCGGGGCAACCCCCGACCGGCCAGAGCGTGGTACGTCGATCAGTCCGCCCGCATCAGTCCGCTGAGCGGTTCCCCGACTTGCCCTTCACCTTCACCACGTCGGCCCTGTCGCCGGTCGCGTTGTGGTGGTGCAGGAGCAGCAGGCTGTCCGCGCCGTCGGCGGCCAGCGCCGCGGCGTCGCGGTTGACCACCAGCGCGGTGCCCGGGCGCGCCTGGTAGGAGAGCGCGGCGTCGCCGCCGCCCTGCACCCACAGGCCCGGCTTGAGCGGGTCGAACGACAGCCGGCTCGGGATCGAGTCCACGAGGCCGTCGCTCGCGCCCGGCGCCAGGTAGAACCCGGCCACGCCCACCTGGTACGAGATCCGCGAGGTGTCCGCCGAGGCGTCGATGCCGAGCGCCGAGAGCAGCACCGGCAGCACCACCACGTTGGTGTCGAACACGTTGGTGTCGACGTCGCCGAACTGGCCGTTGACGCCCTGGATGTCGACCGTGGCGCCCGTGCTCAGGTCCACCGTGGTCGCGACCAGCAGGTCGGTGTCGGTCAGCTTGGTCGCGAAGACCTCGTAGTCGTGCACGCCGTCACCGTTGGTGTCGATGTCGACGAACGGCACCGTGTTGCTGCCCAGGTTGTACCAGTTGCCCCAGGTGGCGATGCCGAACGCGAGCAGCGCCTCGTCCGGGTTGCCCTGGAGCTTGGCCAGCGGCGCGGTGGACGCGGCGCCGACGTAGCGCAGGTCGCCGCCCTTGGCCGTGTCGTTGAGCACGCAGTTGGTGGTGACGTTGCGGCGGCACTCCGGCAGCCTCGGCGAGGAGGCCTGGAGCTCCAGCGCGCTGACCAGCGACTGGTAGGCGCCCTGGTTGAGGCCCTTGCCGGTCAGGTTCAGCACCGCCTGGCCGCTGTTGCCGGCCTTCACGCTGCTCGGCGCGTTGATGTCGGCCACCGGCTTCGGCGCCGAGTACACCGGCACGCGCAGCGCGACGGAGGAGCCCGCCTTCGGGGTCAGGACCACGCGGCCCGACGCGTCGGCCAGGAACTGGCGCGGCACGTCCAGGTGCAGCGGCTCGATCGTCGGGTCGACGGTCTTGCGCAGCGCCTTCGGGTCGTCGATCTTCAGCGTGACCTTGACCCGGGCGACGCCGCGCGGGGACACCCGCACGGTGTTCGCCGACAGCTCGTAGCGCACGCCCGGCATCTGGGTCAGGGCCTCGTAGCCGACGGTGTAGTCGACCCACTTGGTGGACTTGTTGACCACCTTGATCGTCTTGGTCAGCGACACCGGCTCGGCCACCTCGACCACGCCGAAGGACGCGGAGACCGCGCCCGGGGCGTCCTCGACGAAGGCCAGCACCTGGTTCTCGACCGCGGCCTTGCCGTCGACGCGGCCCGAGCCGACGCGGTTGGGGGCGTAGGTCTCGCCGTCGGCCTTGACGTCGGAGCCCGCGGAGTTCATCACCGCGGCCTTGACCTCGGCCGGCGTCCAGTCCGGGTGGACCTGGCGGACCAGCGCCGCGACGCCGGCCACGTGCGGGGCCGCCATCGAGGTGCCGGAGTTGACGAACGCCTTGCTGCCCGAGCCGACGAGCGCCGAGGTGATGGTGTCACCGGGGGCCGCCACGTCCGGCTTCACGGCCGGGCCGCGCACGCCGCGCGAGGTGAACGAGCTGGGCGTGTCGGTGATCGACGGGTCGTAGGTCGGCAGCGAGGTCGCCAGGTCGCCGCCGAAGCGGACGACGAGGGTGCCCGCGTCCACGGCCGGGCGCAGCTGCGCGGTGGCCGTGCCGGTCAGCTGGAGCACCGGGATCACGGCGTTGCCCGCGATGCCGGCGTTGAAGTGCTCCAGCCGCGAGGTGAACAGCGCGCCGATCGCGCCGGCGTTGGAGGCGTTGTTGGCGCGGCCGGCCGAGCCGCAACGGCGCGTGGCGTCGTTGTCGTCCCACTCCAGCCACGCGACCTTGCCCGCCACGGCGGCCCTGTCGGCGGCCGAGAACGGCAGGCAGCCGTCGGGGTTGGCCGGGTCGCTCAGCTTCACGACCTGGCCGGTGGTGCTCACGCCTTCGAGGTTGAAGCTCTGGCTGTACTGGCCGGGCTTCGGGCCCGCCAGGTTCGCCGGGGCGGTCACCTCGACCGCGTCGCGCAGCACGTACGCGTCGCGGGTGCTGGCCACGGTCAGCGCCTCAGGGGTGCTGCCCGGCGAGCCGCCGATGTCGTACAGGTCGCCGCCGTTGCCCGCCGAGAAGACGGTGAGCACGCCGGAGGCGTTGAGCTTGCGGACGAACAGGCTGTCGGGGTCGTCCGGCGCGCCGTAGTCGGAGCCCAGGGACAGGTTGACCACGTCGAGGTGGTCGGAGAAGTCGCCGTCGCCGTCGGGGTCGAGGGACCAGTCCAGGGCCTGCGCGGTGACGTTGGTCGAGCCGTCGCAGCCGAAGACCTTCAGCGCGTACAGCAGGGCCTTGGGCGCGGTGCCGGGGCCGATGCGCATCGCGTCGAGGGACTCGGGGGTGAGCTTGGTGTAGTCGCCCTTGAAGGTGCTGCCGTCGGCGTTGACGCCGAAGCCCGCCGCGGTGCCGGCGACGTGCGAGCCGTGGCCGTTGCAGTCGAGCGGGTTGGGGTCCGGCTTGGGGGTGTTGAGCGCGGGGTCGTCGCTGCCGCCGTCGTAGGCGTTGCCGACGAAGTCGTAACCGCCGACGACCTTGGCGGTCGGGAAGTACGAGGCGTCGACCTTCGTCTCGTCGATGGCCTCGAACGCCTCGATGGTGCCGGGGCCGTCGAAGTCGCTGTGGGTGTAGTCGATGCCCGTGTCGATGATGCCGACGCGGGTGTCGTCACCGAGCTTGCCGTACTGCTGCCACGCCTTGAGCGTGTTGGTCAGCTGCACGGCGCTGGAGTTCTGGCGGGTCTTCGGCACCACGGTGCGGATGGACTTCACGTCCGCGCGCTGCGCCAGTTCCTTCACCTTGGCCGCGTCGGCCTGGACGACCACGCCGGGCACGCCGTTGGCGGTCCGGTACAGCTCCTTGGTGGCGCGGTCCCGGCCCTTGAGGTCGCCGACCACGCGGTCGACGACCTTGCCGGTGTCGTTCTTGGTGGCCTTGGCGGCCTCCTTGGCCTGCTGCTTGCTCGCGCCCTGGTTGGTCTTCTCCGCGTAGGCGTCGACGGCGGGCTTGGCCTCCAGCTCGACGAACGCGGTGACGCGGCCCTTGGCGGCGGTCAGCCGCTGGGAGACCTTCAACTGCAACTTGCCGGCGTCCAGCCCGCGCGCGGCGGCGACGGACGGCGCCGGCGGATCTTCCGCCGCCAGTGCCGTGCCGGTGGACGCCACGAGGAGGATCGTGGCGAACAGCGGTACGGCTGATCTGGCGAAAACGCGAGATCGGCTCACAACGTGCCCCAACCGAGGTCGGATTCGACCGGGCGGGCGGCGTCGCGACGTTTTCAAGGGGACAGCAGCCCGCGTGGTGCCGTGCCCTCTACGGCACCGGTCAACCTCGTGGGAGGGAACCTAATCCCTCGATCGTGTCGATCAATTAGACCGAACGAGTGACGACACCCACAGATTTGACAATCAACGGTTAACTGGAACGCCGCCGGGACCTGCGACGATATACATCGACAGGTCCCGACGGCGTTAACCCGTTTCGGGGATGTCCTTCTCGGGGATCAGTCGAAGTTGACCGAGCGCACCGTGCGGGCGCCGACGGCCGCGCCGATCGGGTCGAGCACGGCGGCGTCCACCGGGCGGTCCACGCGCAGCAGCATGAACGCGTCCTGGCCGTCCTTGGTCTGGCTGATCTGCGCGGCCTCGACGTTCACGCCCGCCTCGCCCAGCAGGGTGCCGACGGTGCCCATGACACCCGGCCGGTCCGGGTACTCCAGCAGCAGCACGTTGCCCTCGGCGCGCAGGTCGAAACCGCGGCCGTTGACGCCGACCAGCTTCTGCACCTGGTCGAGACCGGTGAGCGTGCCCGAGACGGTGATGACCGCGCCGTCCGCCTGCACCGCGCGCACGGTGAGCAGGCTGCGGTGGTTCGCGCTCTCCGCCTCCTTCACCAGCTCCACCTGCACGCCCAGCGAGCCGGCCAGCGCCGGCGCGTTGACGAAGGTGACCTGCTCCTCGACCACGCTGGAGAACACGCCGCGCAGCGCCGCCAGCGGCAGCACCGCGACGTCCTCGTTGGACAGCTCGCCGCGCACCTCGACCGTGACCGAGGTCGGCGCCTTGGCGGACAGGGCCGCCACGACGGTGCCCAGCTTCTGCGCCAGCGGCAGGTACGGGCGGACCTCCTCGCCGACCACGCCGCCGCCCTGCACGTTCACCGCGTCCGGCACGAAGTCGCCGGCCAGGGCCAGCAGGACCGACTTGGCCACGTCCGTGCCCGCGCGGTCCTGCGCCTCGGTGGTGGACGCGCCCAGGTGCGGCGTGACGACCACGTTCGGGACGCCGAACAGCGGGCTCTCGGTGGTCGGCTCGGTGGAGAACACGTCGATGCCGGCGCCGCCGACCTGGCCCTCCTTGACCGCCTCGGCCAGCGCCTCCTCGTCGACCAGGCCGCCGCGGGCGGCGTTGACGATGATGACGCCGCGCTTGGCCTTGGCCAGCTGCTCGGCGCCGATCAGGCCCTTGGTCTCCGGGGTCTTCGGCAGGTGGATCGAGACGAAGTCGGAGCGCTCCAGCAGCTCCTCCAGCGTGACCAGCTCGATGCCGAGCTGGGCGGCGCGGGCGGCCGACACGTACGGGTCGTAGGCGATGACCGTGGTGCCGAAGGCGGCGATGCGGGCCGCGAACAGCTGGCCGATCTTGCCGAGGCCCACCACGCCGACGGTCTTGCCGTTGACCTCGACGCCGTTGAACTTGCTGCGCTTCCACTGGTGGTCCTGGAGCGTGGCGTGCGCGGCCGGGATCTGGCGGGCCGTGGCGAGCAGCAGGGCGACGGCGTGCTCGGCGGCGCTGACGATGTTGGAGGTCGGCGCGTTGACCACCATCACGCCGCGCTCGGTGGCGGCGGGCACCTCGACGTTGTCCAGGCCCACGCCCGCGCGGGCGACGACCTTCAGCTTCGTGGTCGCCCTGAGGACCTCGGCGTCGACCTTGGTGGCGGAGCGGACCAGGAGGGCGTCGGCGTCGGCGACGGCTTCGAGCAGCGCGGGACGGTCGGTGCCGTCGACGTGGCGCACCTCGATGCCTTCGCCGAAGACGTCGAGAACGGACGGTGCGAGCTTCTCGGCGATCAGGACAACGGGCTTGGTCACGGACGTCGCTCCCAGCGGTCTTGGTCTGGTGGGGAGCGCGGGGCCGTGTCGTTGCCGGTCGTCACCCGCGCCGGCCGGCCACGGCAATGTGTCCGGGTTGTTAACGAGCATAGTCAGCCGACCCGCCGGCGAGAACGGCGGGTCCCCCGTTTCACCTGCTGGAACGCGGTACGCACGTCCCGTTTAGACCGGCACCCCCACCGCGCCCGGACCAACCCGGGATGTCCGACCGGAGGACACGCGGTGCCGGACCGGAGGACACGCGACGTCCGACCGGAGGACACGCGGAACCCGAACCCGAAAACCCGGCGTGTCCTCCACTCCGGCATCGCGTGTCGTCCACTGGGGCATCGCGTGTCGTCCACTGGGGCATCGCGTGTCGTGCACTGGGGCATCGCGAGTCGTGCGGTGGGGTCGCGAGTCGTGCGCTGGAGACCGCCGGGGCCGCGTGCTCGGTGGTTCTACTCGGCCCAGGGCTCGTCGAACTCGCCGTCCTTGACGCCGAGGATGAAGGCCTCCCACTCGGGCGGGGTGAAGACCAGGACCGGGCCCTCGGGGTGGGCGGAGTTGCGCATCGCCGTGTAGGTCACGCCGTCGGCGTGCTCGACGAACGCGATCTCGACGTGCTCCTCCTCGTCCTCCGCGCCCTCGTCGCTGCGGATCCACTCGACGCCCGTGAGATCGAGGTTGCCCCGGACGTGGGCCTTGTCGTCGTAGATCGGCGCACTGTCGGTCATGGGGCCTAGATATACCGGGGCCCGCGGTCGAAACCACGGGCCCCGGTGAAAAAACCGCTGGTATTACGCCGTTTCGGTGATGGGGCGGTCGACCCACGACATGAGGCCGCGCAGCTTCTTGCCGACCTCCTCGATCGGGTGCTGCTCGCCCTCCTGCTGCAACTTCTTGTAGTTGCCGCGGCCGGCGTCGTCCTCGTTCACCCACTCCGTGGCGAAGGTGCCGTCCTGGATCTCGCCCAGGATCTTGCGCATCTCGTCCTTGACCGCGGGCGTGATCACGCGCGGGCCGCGGGTCAGGTCGCCGAACTCGGCGGTGTCGGAGATCGAGTAGCGCATCCGCGCGATGCCGCCCTCGTACATGAGGTCGACGATGAGCTTCAGCTCGTGGAGGCACTCGAAGTAGGCCACCTCGGGCGCGTAGCCCGCCTCGGTCAGCACCTCGAAACCGGCCTGCACCAGCGCCGACGCGCCACCGCAGAGCACCGCCTGCTCACCGAACAGGTCGGTCTCGGTCTCCTCCTTGAACGTCGTCTTGATGACGCCCGCCCGGGTGCCGCCGATGCCCTTGGCGTAGGCCAGCGCGAGCGCCTGGGCGTTGCCGGTCGCGTCCTGCTCGATCGCGATCAGCGCGGGCACGCCCTTGCCGTCCACGAACTGCCGCCGCACCAGGTGACCCGGGCCCTTCGGGGCGACCATGGCCACGTCCACGTTGGACGGCGCCTCGATCAGGCCGTAGCGGATGTTGAAGCCGTGGCCGAAGAACAGCGCGTCGCCGTCCTTGAGGTTCGGCGCGATGTCCTGCGCGTAGATGTGCCGCTGCGCGGTGTCCGGCGCCAGGACCATGATCACGTCGGCCTCGGCCGCCGCCTCGGCGTTGCTCAGGACCCGCAGGCCCTCCTCCTCGGCCTTGGCCGCGGACTTCGAGCCCTCGCGCAGGCCGATGCGCACGTCCACGCCCGAGTCGCGCAGGCTCAGCGCGTGCGCGTGACCCTGGCTGCCGTAGCCGATGACCGCGACCTTGCGCCCCTGGATGATGCTCAGGTCGGCATCGTCGTCGTAGAAGATCTCGACGCTCACTGGTTGGTACTCCCTTTCCTACAGCGGGTTTCAGCGCACCGCGGTCGCGGTGATGGAACGGGCGCCACGGCCGATGGCGACCATGCCGGACTGGACGATCTCGCGGAGCCCGTAGGGCTCCAGCATCCGCAACAGCGCGTCGAGCTTGTCAGACGTGCCGGTGGCCTCGACGGTGACCGCCTCCGGGGAGACGTCGACGACCTTCGCGCGGAACAGCTGCACCGTTTCGAGGACCTGGCTGCGCACCGTCGCGTCGGCGCGCACCTTGACGAGCAGGAGCTGCCGCTGCACCGAGGCGGAGGTCTCCAGCTCGACGATCTTGATGACGTTGATGAGCTTGTTGAGCTGCTTGGTGACCTGCTCCAGCGGCAGCTCGTCGACCGAGACGACGATGGTCATGCGGGAGATGTCGGGGTGCTCGGTGCGGCCGACGGCGAGCGACTCGATGTTGAAGCCGCGCCGCGAGAACAGGCCCGCCACGCGGGCGAGGACGCCGGGCTTGTCCTCGACCAGAACGCTCAGGGTGTGCTTCGTCATCATCAGTCAGTCCTAGACGTCGTCTTCGTCGTGGCAACTCTCGCCCGTCGGGCGGCGGGCGCTACACATCGTCTTCGTCGAACAGCGGGCGGATGCCCCGCGCGGCCATGATCTCGCTGTTGCCGGTGCCGGCCGCGACCATGGGCCACACCTGGGCGTCCTTGCCGACCACGAAGTCGATGACGACCGGCCGGTCGTCGATGCCCATGGCCTGCTCGATGACCGCGTCGACCTGCTCCCTCGACTCGGCGCGCAGCCCGGCGCAGCCCATGGCCTCGGCCAGCATCTTGAAGTCGGGGATGCGGTGCTTGTGCGTGCCCAGGTCGGTGTTGGAGTACCGCTCGCCGTAGAACAGGGTCTGCCACTGGCGGACCATGCCCAGGTTGCCGTTGTTGATCACCGCGACCTTGATCGGGATGTTCTCGATGGCGCAGGTGGCCAGCTCCTGGTTGGTCATCTGGAAGCAGCCGTCGCCGTCGATGGCCCACACCTGCACGCCCGGCACGCCCGCCTTGGCGCCCATCGCGGCCGGCACCGCGTAGCCCATCGTGCCCAGGCCGCCGGAGTTGATCCAGGTGCGCGGCGACTCGTACTTCACGAACTGCGCGGCCCACATCTGGTGCTGGCCGACGCCCGCGGTGAACAGGGTGTCCGGCGGGGTCAGCACGCCGATCCGCTCGATCACGTACTGCGGTGACAGCGTGCCGTCGTCCGGCCAGTCGTAGCCCACCGGGAACGTCTCGCGCCACGTGTCCAGCTGCGCCCACCACGGCGCCAGGTCGACCACGCGCTGGGAGTTCTCCTTCTCCACCCGGACGGCCTCGACCAGGTCGCTGATGATCTCCTTGCAGTCGCCGACGATCGGCACGTCCGCGCGGCGGTTCTTGGAGATCTCGGCGGGGTCGATGTCGGCGTGCACGACCTGCGCGTCCGGCGCGAACGTGGACAGCTGGCCGGTGACCCGGTCGTCGAACCGCGCGCCCAGCGCGACCAGCAGGTCGGACGCCTGCATGGCGGCGACCGCGGCGACCGTGCCGTGCATCCCGGGCATGCCCAGGTGCTGCGGGTGCGAGTCGGGGAACGCGCCGCGCGCCATCAGCGTGGTCACCACCGGGATGCCGGTGGACTCGGCGAGCGCCATCAGCTCGTTCGACGCCTCGGCCTTGATGACGCCGCCGCCGACGTAGAGGACGGGCCTGCGGGCGGCGGCGATCAGCTTCGCGGCCTCGCGCACCTGCTTGCCGTGCGGCCGGGTCGTCGGCCGGTAGCCGGGCAGGCGCAGCTCCGGCGGCCAGGAGAACGAGGTCATCTCCTGGAGCACGTCCTTGGGGATGTCCACCAGGACGGGACCGGGGCGGCCGGTGGCCGCCAGGTGGAACGCCTCCGCGATCGCGCGCGGGATGTCGGCGGCGTCGGTGACCAGGAAGTTGTGCTTGGTGATCGGCATGGTGATGCCGCAGATGTCCGCTTCCTGGAACGCGTCGGTGCCGATCAGCGGGCGGGACTGCTGGCCGGTGATGGCGACCACCGGGACGGAGTCCATGTTGGCGTCGGCCAGCGGCGTGACCAGGTTCGTCGCGCCGGGGCCCGAGGTGGCCATGCAGACGCCGACCTTGCCCGTGGCCTGGGCGTACCCGGTGGCGGCGTGGCCCGCGCCCTGCTCGTGGCGGACGAGCACGTGGCGCACCTTGGTGGAGTCGAGGAGCGGGTCGTAAGCAGGCAGGATCGTGCCGCCGGGGATGCCGAAGACCACCTCGCAGCCGACCGCTTCGAGGGAGCGGACGAGCGACTGGGCGCCGGTCACGCGGACCGGGGCGCCGCTCGGCGGGGCCGGTTTCGGCCGGGGTCCGGGGCGGGGCGACGACTCGCCGGGAGCCGGTCGCGAGGTTGCGCTGGTCATCTTCTGCCTCGTGGTTAAGGGTGCACGGTCCGGGCACGAAAAAACCCTCGCCAACCCGGACGGGTGGGACGAGGGTCGCGCGTCGACGCAAACTCGGACTGCCTAGGCGTCGACGCGCCTGGGAAGTACGAGGACGAGGTTGCGCTGCATGGCCCTGACGTTAACCGTCAAGCCCGGCGAGCGTCAACTGTGCGGGACGGCACTCCCGGATGGTGGAAACGCGGACGGGGGCACCGGGGCGGCCCGAAGGCGCCGAAAGGCGAGGTGGGACCATCGGGAAGTGCAGAAAGTCGTGTTCCGCATCCCCACCCCCGCCCTGCTCGCCGCGGGCCTCGCCCTCATCTGCGTGACGCCGGTGGCGTGGGCCGCGCCCGGTCTCCAGGCGCTCTACCTGCTGCCGCTGGCCTTCGCGCTGTGGGTGGTGCGCAACCGGACCGCGGTGGACGGCGAGCGGATCGTGGCGCGGAGCACGTTCGGCAAGCGCGTGCTGCCGTGGACGGACGTGAAGGCCATCAAAGTTGACCCGAAGGGGTGGTTGTCGGCGGTGCTGGAGGACGACTCCCTCGTGCGGCTGCCCGCCGTGCGGGTCGGGCACCTGCCGGCGTTGTCGGCGGTCAGCGGCGGTCGGGTGGCCGACCCGACCGCGGTGGCGGCGACGCCGGAGGTCGAGGTCGAGGACGTGGCCGAGGGTGTGGCCGAGGGCGTCGCGCCTGACCAGGAGGCAACGCCCCCGCCCGTAAAGTCCGAGGAGTGAGCCAGAACACCACCCGCGAGCTGGGCCGGGTGCCGGTGGCCGGCCTGCTGCTGTCCCTGGCCGGCCTGGCCGTCTCGACCTACCTCACGGTCGCCCACTTCCGGCAGGGCGCCCTGCTGTGCGCCGAGGGCGAGGTCATCGACTGCGGCACGGTCACCACCAGTGACCAGTCCGAGCTGCTGGGCGTCCCGGTCGCCGTGCTCGGCCTCGCGTTCTTCGCGTTCCTGACCGTCGCCACCCTGCCGTTCGCGTGGCGGGTGGAGGCGCTGCACTGGGCGCGGCTGGCGGCGGCGGGCGTGGGCGTGCTGTTCGTCGTCTACCTGGTGGCCGCCGAGTTCCTGCTGATCGGGAAGATCTGCCTGTGGTGCACCGCCGTGCACGTCATCACACTCGCGCTCGCGGCTGTGCTGGTCACGGGGGCGTTGCGACGGAGTAGCCTCTAAGGCACCGCTCCCACCACCGGCGCCCACCCCCGCGCCGTTCGCGAACAGCTTCCACGCAGACTTCCTGGAGGAGCCGTGCCACCGCTCCGTTCCCGCACCACGACCCACGGCCGCAACGCCGCGGGCGCTCGCTCGCTGTGGCGTGCGACCGGCATGACCGACTCGGACTTCGGCAAGCCCATCGTGGCCATCGCCAACTCCTACACGCAGTTCGTGCCCGGTCACGTGCACCTCCGCGACCTCGGGGACATCGTGGCGGAGGCGATCCGCGAGGCGGGCGGCGTGCCGCGCGAGTTCCACACCATCGCGGTCGACGACGGCATCGCCATGGGCCACAGCGGCATGCTCTACTCGCTGCCCTCGCGCGAGATCATCGCCGACTCCGTCGAGTACATGGTCAACGCGCACCAGGCCGACGCGATCGTGTGCATCTCCAACTGCGACAAGATCACCCCGGGCATGCTCAACGCCGCCATGCGGCTCAACATCCCGGTCGTGTTCGTCTCCGGCGGGCCGATGGAGGCGGGCAAGGCGGTCGTGGTGGACGGCGTCGCCGTCGCGCCGACCGACCTGATCACCGCCATCTCGGCGTCCGCCTCGCCGGACGTCGACGACGCCGGCCTGGCCGAGGTGGAGCGCTCGGCGTGCCCGACCTGCGGCTCGTGCTCGGGCATGTTCACCGCGAACTCCATGAACTGCCTCACCGAGGCGCTGGGCCTGGCGCTGCCCGGCAACGGCTCCACGCTGGCCACGCACGCCGCGCGCCGCGACCTGTTCTCGCGGGCCGGCCGCACCGTGGTCGAGCTGTGCCGGGCGTACTACGACAACGACGACGAGTCGGTGCTGCCGCGCTCGATCGCCAACCGCCAGGCGTTCGAGAACGCCATGGCGCTGGACATGGCGATGGGCGGCTCCACCAACACCGTCCTGCACGTCCTCGCCGCCGCGCAGGAGGGCGAGGTCGACTTCACGCTGGACGACATCGACAGGCTGAGCAAGCGCGTGCCGTGCCTGGCGAAGGTGTCGCCGAACTCGGACTACCACATGGAGGACGTCCACCGGGCCGGCGGCATCCCGGCCCTGCTGGGCGAGCTGTGGCGGGCCGGCCTGCTCAACGAGGGCGTGCGCACCGTGCACAGCCCCGACATGGCGTCGTGGCTGTCGCAGTGGGACGTGCGCGCCGCCGACCCGTCGCCGGAGGCGGTCGAGCTGTTCCACGCCGCGCCCGGCGGCGTGCGCACCACGCAGGCGTTCTCCACCTCGAACCGCTGGTCGAGGCTCGACACGGACGCGGCGGGCGGCTGCATCCGCGACGTCGAGCACGCCTACACCAGGGACGGCGGCCTGGCCGTGCTGCGCGGCAACCTGTCCGAGCGCGGCGCGATCATCAAGGCCGCGGGCGTCGAGGAGGAGCTGTGGCGCTTCGAGGGGCCGGCCCGCGTGGTCGAGTCCCAGGAGGAAGCGGTCTCGGTGATCCTGAAGAAGGAGATCCAGCCCGGTGACGTGCTCGTGGTCCGCTACGAGGGGCCGGCGGGCGGTCCGGGCATGCAGGAGATGCTGCACCCGACCGCGTTCCTCAAGGGCGCCGGCCTGGGCAAGAAGTGCGCCCTGATCACCGACGGCCGGTTCTCCGGCGGCACGTCCGGCCTGTCCATCGGGCACGTCTCGCCGGAGGCGGCGGGCGGCGGCCTGATCGGCCTGGTCGAGGACGGCGACCGCATCCTGATCGACGTGCACGAGCGGCGGTTGGAGCTGCTGGTCGACGAGGCGGTGCTGGCCGAGCGGCGGGCGAAGATGGACGCCTCGGAGCGGCCGTGGCAGCCGGTGGACCGGGTGCGGCCGGTCACCTCGGCGCTGCGCGCGTACGCCCGGATGGCCACCGACGCGTCCACCGGCGCGGTGCGGGACGTGAACAAGTAGGTCGCTTTTGGTTCGTTTGGCCGGTTTCGAGGACCGGTCGGCGGGTTCCCGTCGGCCGGTCCTCGCCGTTCAGGGCCTGTTCCCCCGGTCGGGCAGGTCAGCGGAACACGTACAGGGTCGCCGTGGTGGCCCCGGCCGCGAGGACCAGGCACAGGAAACCCGACACCAACGGGTGACGGAACCAGGCGCGGTTGTAGTCGAGCGCCGCCCGGCCCGGTCCGGCGAACAGCAGGCCGAACGCCATCGCCGCGTACGCGACCTCCAGCTCCACGCCGTTGGGCGCGAAGAACCCGCCCCGGAACTTGAGCGCAACGACGTTCGCCATCACCCCCAGCACCCCGGCCGCCGCCAGCGGCGTGAACAGGCCCAGGACCAGCAGGCCGCCGCCCGCCAGCTCGGTGACGCCGGTGACCCACGCCAGGATCCGCGCCTCCCGGAACCCCGCCGCCTGGAGGTACCGCTCGAACCCGTCGATGCCCGGCCCGCCGAACAGGCCGAACACCTTCTGGAGCCCGTGCGCGACGAACGCGCCGCCCAGCGCCAGGCGCAGCACGAGCAGGCCCAGGTCGGCGCTGCCGCTCCACCCGAACGGCTTGCGCTCGTCCTCGTCGTCGTAGTGCGCGGGCTCCGGGTCCAGGTCGGCGACCGGCGTGTACCCGGTCGTGTCGAAGCTCTGGGTGTCCTTGTCGAAGACGTCCCTGCCGGAGGCGTCCTCGCGGAAGGCGTCCTCGCGGAAGGCGTCCCGACCGAACGACCGGGTGCCGTCGTCGAAGTGGTGCGCCCCTCCGGTCGGGTAGGACCCTGCGCCGGAGTAGCCGCCCGAAGCACCGGAGCGGTCGTCGTGAGTAGCCACGCACCCGCACGTTAGGAGGTTCGGCCGACCACCGCGAGCGTCCGTTCCGCAGCCCGCGTTAGGCCGAACGGGTTAATAATCTCCCCTGACCAGGTTGGCGGGCTCCTCACCGCGCGCGAACCTGGCCACCTCGGAGGCGACGACCGCGTAGGCACGCTCGGCGTGACCCGTGCAGCTGCCCGCCACGTGGGGGGTGAGGAACAGGCCGGGCGCGGACCACAGCGGGTGGTCGGCGGGCAGCGGTTCCGGGTCGGTCACGTCCAGCGCCGCCCGCAACCGGCCCGAGACGAGTTCGGGCAGCAGCGCGTCGGTGTCGACCACGGGCCCGCGCGCGGCGTTGACCAGGATCGCGCCGTCCCTCATCCGGGACAGGAACTTCGCGTCGACCATCCCGGTGGTCTCCGCGGTCAGCGGCACCACGACCAGCACCGCGTCGAAACCGCCCAGCAGGTCGGGCAGCTCGTCCACGCCGCGCACACCGGGCCGGGCGGTGCGGCCGACCATGGTCGCGGTCGCCCCGAACGGCTCCAACCGGCGGCGGAACTGCTCACCGAGGTCGCCCGCACCGACCACGAGCACCTCCTTGTCCTGCAACGTCTCCGTCCGGTGGTAGTCCCAGCGCCGCTCCTGCCGGGCCCGCTCGAACACCGGGAAGTCCCGGTAGACGGCGAGCAGCGCGCCGATCGCCCACTCCGCCGTGCTGCCGCCGTGCGCGCCGCGGCAGGTCGACAGCAGCACCCCGTCGGGCACCACCCCGATGAACCGCTCGGCGCCCGCCGACAGCAGTTGGACCAGCTTGAGCGCCGGCAGCTGGGCGAACACCTCGGTCGGGTCGGTGCCCTGGAGGAACTTCGGCACCAGCACCTCGGCACGCGCGGCCTCGTCCGGCAGCGGGTGGCCGGGCTCGTAGCGGACGGGCCGGACGCCCTCCACCTCGGACAGCGCGCGAACACCCAGGTCGTCGGGCACCAGCACGGTCAACTCGTTGTCGGTCCCACGGTGGAGCAGCGTCACACCAGGCACGTTACGGCACGTCGGCTCCCCTCGACCGCCCTCTCGTGGCCACGCACCTCCCCCCTCTTCCTCGCTCTCCCGGTCGTTCGCCTCTCCTGGCGGTTCACCTGTGGGCTCTCCGGGTCACTCACCTCGCGTTCACGAGCGCGCACCTAGGCTGGGTGGCGTGTCGCGACTGCGTGGAGTGCTGATCGGTTCGGCCCTGGGCCTGCTGGCCTCGGGCTGCGCGAGCTTCCCCGAGCAGCCCGCACCGGCGGAGTGGAGCGCGGCCCAGCAGCTGACGCCGCAGGCGGGGCCGCGCCCCGAACTGCCCGGCGAGCTGCCGCGCAGCCCCCAGGACCAGCAACCAGGCCAGTCGGCGACGCCCGTGCCCCCGCCGGAGGGTTGCAAGGACTTCAGCCCGGCCGTGGTCGCGACGTGCCTGGACCCGCTGTCCGGCGTGGCGCTGATCGACGTGAACCAGTCCACCGGTGTGGTGACAGCCCTGGCGACCGAACGGGCGACCGGCAGGTTGCTGCGCGTGACCAAGGACGTGGACCCGGTCGAACTGGCGCGGTTCGACGTGGACGCCACCACCGGCGGCGGGCTGACCGGCCTGACCCTGTCGCCGACCTACTCCGAGGACCAGCTGGTCTACGTCTACGTGACGACCGCCACCGACAACCGGGTGATGCGGGTGGCGCCGGGCGACGTGCCGAAACCGGTGCTGACCGGCATCCCCAAGGGCCCGTCGGGCAACCGGGGCGTCCTCGCCCACGACAGCACCGGCGCGCTGTTGGTCGCGACCGGCGACGCGGGCAACCCGGCGCTGGCCGCCGACCCGAACTCGCCGGCCGGGAAGGTCCTCCGCATCGACGGCTCCGGCCAACCGGCGCGCGGCAACCCGACGGCGGGATCCCGGGTGCTGACCGGCGGCCTGCGCTCACCCGGCGGCCTCTGCGTGTCGGGCGACGGCACGAAGACCTGGGTGACCGACGCCGGCACGTCAGCCGACCTGCTCTACCGCGTGGAAGCCGGCAAGCCCCTGGGCGACCCGGCGTGGTCCTGGCCCGAACGCCCCGGCGTGGGCGGGTGCGCGGCGATGACGGACGTGGTGTGGCTGGCGACGTCCGCGACACCGGGCACCCTCTCCCTGCCGATGAGCCCCGACGGCAGCTTCACCGGCAAGCCGGAAGCGGCGATGGACGGCGAGGACGGCTTCGGGCGGCTCGGTCCGATGGTGGCGCTGGACGACCAGACCGCGCTGGTGGGCACCGTGAACAAGGCCCCCGGCGGCTCACCGGTGTCCAGCGACGACCGGGTGGCGATCCTCGTGCGCCAAACGGGCGGCGGCAACGGCGGCCGGGACTGACCCGACAAGGGTCGAGCCAGGACTGGCCGGCAGGGTCGAGTTGGCAGGGGTCGAGCCGGGTCTGGGCCGGCAGGGTCAAGCCGGCAGGGTCGAGCCGGCGGCAGGAGTCGAGCCGGGACTGGGCTAGCAGGGTCAAGCCGGCAGGGTCGAGCCGGCGGCAGGAGTCGAGCCAGGACTGGGCCGGCAGGGGTTGAGCTGAACAGGGCTCGGGCTCGGCAGGGATCGGGCTGGCGGAGATCGGGCTGGCGGAGATCGAGCCGGCAGGGGCCGAGCCGGCAGAGGTCGAAGTGGTGGTGCGGGGGTCGGTGTGGTTGTGGTCGGCGGCTCCATTTCATTTCCAACCGATGATCGGTGACGGTGTTTTCGTACATTTTCGGGCCATCTTCACCCGAAAGTGCGGGGCGGGCATGTGCCGGGACGGCTGGTGGGAGCCGTTCTGGCTGCGGGTTGTGCAAGATCATTGTGCCGTGCGGTAGATGGCGTCGGCCACCTGCCGGTACAACCCTTTCGGGTGGTCTCGGAACAGGGGTTCCGTGCCGAACAGCACTGCCCTCGTCCCGCGTGGTGATGTGCCGGCCACCACTGCGGCTTGTCCTTCCGCCTCTCCCTGTCCGCCGGAGCCGTCCGGGCGGGTCGTCCAGTGCCCGGCCACCAAGCTTCCGTAGCGCTGCACCACCTCGACGCCCGGCCCCGGGTCGGTGAACCAGTGCGGGGCGTACACGAACGTGTGGGATTGGTGGCCCTTCGGGTCTTTCACCTCCACCACTCCGTTCGCGTCTTCTTTGCCCGCCACCGCCCGGACCGGGAGCACGCCCGTGTCCGCGGCGAAACGGGCGCCGGTCGCGCCCCTGGTCACCACGCCGCCCCGGGAGAGGAACGCGTCGACCCCCGCCCGCGCCTCCTGGTCCAGTTGGTCGTACCTCAACCCCGACGACACGAACAGGACGTCCACGCGCGACAGGTCGAAGCCGTCGTTGAGCAGGGTGGTCGACACCGGCCGGACGTTGAAACCCATGTCGCGCAGTGCTTTCAGCTCGTCGGCCGCCACCGCCGCGGCCACGGCCACCGGGCGCAGCGGGGTTCCTCCCGGCCTCCCGGGGGTGAACCGCACGCCGTGGCGGTCGGCCACCTCCTCCACGGTCGCGCGGGCCGCCGCCGGCGCCACGATCGTGCCGTCGTCGTGCCGCCGGAGCTCGACGCCGTGGCCCAGGAGGTCGTTCGCGGCCGCGGCGTCCTCGCCGTCCACGAGGGTGAGGGCGAAGCCGGCCGCGGAGGTGGCGGGCACCGATCCGGTGGGTGACGCGGCGACCACGTCGCGGCCCGGCACGTCCAGCCGACCCGAGCGGACCACGTCCACGGACGCCCCCCACAGCAGTCGGTGGCTCCACGCCGAGATGTCGTACATCGTCGGCACGTCGGCGGAGAGGTCCCGTCCTCTTTCCAGCATCACGTTGGCCAGCGCGCGCTTCGGCTGGCGCATGTCCACCACGTACGTCCCGACCGGGTAGCGGTGACCACTGAGCGTGAAGGAGTGGTCGGCACGTTTCACCCGTACGTCGTGCGCCACCAGGTGATCCACCAGCCTCGCGGAGGCGGGGCCGGAGCGCTGCCGGTCCCCTGCCGGGATGACGTACGCGCGCGGGAACTCGGTGGTGTACCTGTCCTCCGGCCCGAAGCCCGGCACGATCCCGTCCGGCACGTGCCGCTGCGGCTCGCCCGCCGCCCCTCTCCGGAACACCTCGACCTGGTTGTCCACCATCGACGCCCGGTTGTCGCGCGCGTACGACAACGCGCCGCGGATGGTCGCCTCGACGACGTCGGTGTTGATGCCGGAGCGCCGCCGCAGCTCGGTCACCGGCTGTGAGTCGTAGTCACCCCGGTTCACCCTCATGGGTATCTCGATCGTGTAGGACACGGCGCCGTGGTACATCGCGTACTGGGCGGTGTAGATCGGCGCCCAGCCGTCCCACACGCCCGGTTCGTAGTCGCGGAACGGGATCTCGGGACGTGCCGCCTCGGGGTGGCCGAGGGCCCGCACGGCCTGCTCCATGCGCAGCGCGCCCGCGTAACCGTGCTCGATGTAGAGGTCGAAGTCGTAGTTCTGGCCGTGCGGCGGCGTGGTCGGCTCGATCAGCGTGTTCTCCACGTACCCGTGCTGGTCGAGCACCAGCACGGGCTGGACGCGCCGCACGAGGTCCCGCATCACCCGCGACTCGGGCTGCGACGAGGTCACGAAGTCCCGGTTCAGGTCGAACCCGTTCGCGTTGGCGCGCGTCCCGGCCACGCGCCCGTCCGGGTTCGCGGTGAGGTTGACGTGCACGCGGTGGCGGTTGAGGAGCTCCAGCGCCCACCGGTCGCGGGTGAGGCCCAGGTCCTCGACCACGCGCAGGGCGCCGTCGGTGCCCTCCCACTCGTCGCCGTGGATGTTGGCGTTGATCCAGATGGGCGCCTTGTAGGCGTGGCGGAGCAGGACGTCGCGGCTCGCGGCCGCCGGGTTGTCCTCGATCTTCTCGCGCCACGCGTCCTGGCGCCGCGCCTCGGCCGGGGTCTCGGGCGCGGTGAGGGTCACCAGGTAGAGGTCGCGGCCCGCGGCGGACTGGCCGACCACCTCGACGGAGATGCGGTCGCTGCGGCGCTGGAGGTCGTTCAGGCGCGGCGCGAGCGAGTGGTACGGCGCGAGGCCGAGCTTGATCGACCTGTCGGTGGGGTGCTCGGGGAACTCGCGCAGCAGCGTGCGGCGCGGGTAGCCCTGGACGGCCTCGGGCCGGTTCTCGCCCCGCGCGGCGGTGGTGGCCGGGGGCAGGTCGACGGCGGCGACCAGGTGGCGCTCCGGGCCGTTGCCCGGTTCGCCGCCCCGGCCGACCGGGGGCGCGGCGGTGGCGGGTGTGGTCATCGTGGCCAGCAACACCACCGTCAGCAGCAGCAGCAGCAGTGAGCGCACCGAGCCCTCCGATCACCGGGGAAATTCACCTCCTCCCTGGGTAGTGGGTGGGCGCTTCGCCGGTCAACCGTTCGAAAGGCTGGTCAGGTCCACGACGGAGTGACGGGAGGGAGGGGAAGGGTGAGGAGACGGCGGCATCGAGGGGAGGGGACCCGGGAGGAGGAAGGGCCGAGGGGACAAAGGGCCGAGGGCTGGAAAGAGGGAGGAGGGAGGGCAGAAGGTCGGGCACCAAGGCGGGCAGGCGCGACGGCGGGTGGGAGACCGGGGCGCGTGAACGCGTCAGCCGGAGCCCAGGCACACGAACGGGCGGCGCAGCGGGTCCACGGCCACCGCGTCCGCCAGCGCCACCGCGGGTGACGCGCCGCCCGACAGGTTGCGGTGGAAGTCGGCCATCGCCGCCGCCGACGGCTGGTCCCCCACCTTGCTGGACGCGGCGATCACCGTGCGCGCCCCGCTGGCCAGCAGCGCCCCCGCGAACCCCAGGGGCTCGTCACCGGGCCGCACGCGGTTGAGCGCCAGCTCGCACGCCGCCAGCACCACCTGGTGCGGCGGGCGGCGCACGCGGCCGACCTCGTGCGCGAACAGCGCGCCGTCCACCAGTTCCAGCCGCGAGAACAGCGCGTTCTCCGGCTCGTGCTCGCCGTGCGCGGCGATGTGCGCGAGCCGGATGCCGTCGAGCGCGTCCAGCACCGCGCCGACCTTCGCCTCGGCGACGCCGAGCAGCTCGGCGTCGCCGTGGTAGCTCGCGAGCAGGTCGATCTCGCCCTGCGCGGCCTGGAGGCCGGGGCCGCGCACCAGCAGCACCCCGCCCGCGGGCGGCCGGTCCTCGCGCGTGGCCGACACCCAGGCGGTCGCCGACGGCACGGCCGCGGTGGGGCGGTTGGCGCACGTGGGCAGCACGCCCCACGGCACCGCGTAGAGCGCGCCGGTGGGCACGACGACCAGTTCGCGGTCGCCGAGCATCGGGGCCAGGGGGCGCAGCAGCGCCTGGTCGAGCTTCTCCGCCTCGCGCCGCGCGGACGCCGAGATGACCTGGACCAGCGGGGCCGGGAGGTGGTCGGGCGCGAGGGCGTTGAGGTCGGCGTGCAGGCGGCGCGCGCCCTCGGTGGCCGCGGCGGCGGAGCCGAGGCGCACCAGCCGCACCCGGTCGTCGACCAGCACCACGGCGGTCAGCTCGTCGCCCGCGGTGGCGTAGCTGACCATGGCGCGCCCGGCCAGGCGGGGCAGCACCTCCGCGGCCGTGACGACCGGGCGGGGCGTGCCCCACGGTGTGGCGCTCCAGTCGAGCTGGTTGGCGGCGCGCCTGCCCGCCTTGAGCAGCGCCTCCAGCCGCTCGGTCGGCAGGCCGTCCAGGCGGGCGCGCAGCAGGGCGCGGCTCAGCCGCCGCACCTCGGCGATCCGCTCGCCCAGCTCGGAGTCGGTGGTGGACTCGACCGGGTCGTACCGGTAGAGCTGGGCGCGGGTGCGCTCCAGCCAGGTGAACAGGCGCCTGGCGTTGGCGGTGGAGTCGCCGCCGGCGAGCACCAGGCACACGGCCAGCTCGCCCAGTTCGCGGCCGTGCACGGCGGTGCCGGACACGAGTTCGAGCCCGCCCAGCCGGTCGCGCACCCGGCCCAGCTCGGCGAGCCCGGCCTTGGCCTGCGCCAGCGCGACCCGCGGGTTGCCGCGGGCGAGGGCGAGTTCGGCGCGGCACAGCCGCAGCAGCATCCGGTGGTCGATCGGCGTGATCCGGCGGGTCTTCGGCACGCCGCGGAGCAGTTCCTCCGCGCGGTCGGGCGCGCCGCGGCGGATCTCCACGCGGGCGGCCAGCACCAGCGCGAACGCGGCCTGGTCGGCCAGTTTCAGCGCGGCCAGCTCGGCGGACAGGGCGACCGCCCGCGCCACCACCGCGGCGGAGGGCCGCCGCGACTCCAGCGCCCGCGACACGTCCACGCGCAGCGCGATCAGGCCCGCCACCGCCGCCCACGCCGGGCTGCCGCGCCGCAGCAGCTTGCGCTGGGCCGCGCACGCCGTCCGCTTGGCCAGCACGAGGTCGCCGTCCTGGAGGGCCGCGGCGGCGCGGAACAGCTCGGCCTCGGCGACGTCCTGCCCGATGCGCTGGCGGCGCAGCTCCGGCAGCACCTCGTCGAGCAGCCGGCCCGCCTCGTCGGCGAGGCCGACGCTGATCATGGCCTCGGCCTGGTCGATGCGCAGGCGCAGCAGCAGGCCGGGTTCCAGCTCCTGGAAGGCGCGGCCGGCCTCCTCGTAGTGGCGCAGGGCGGCGGGGATGTCGCCGGCGCGCTGCACGACGTTGCCCAGGGCGTGCTTGGCGATGGCCGCGCGCATCGGCAGGTCGTGGGTGCGGGCGAGGGCCACGGCGCGGTCGAGGTCGCGGACCGCCTTGTCGACGCGGTGCGCCTCGCCGTGCGCGTTGCCGCGGTTGGACAGCGCGAGCGCGAGCAGGTCGACGGCCTCGGTGTCGGGGTCGGCGCGCCGCGCGAGGCTCCGCTCGCTGCGCTCGACCTCCAGGTCGAGCTGGGCGATGCCCTCGTCGACCCGGCCCACGCGGCACAGCAGGGCGGCGCGGTTGAGGTTGACCTTGGTGGACAGCCCGCTCCGCAGCGCCTCGTCGCGCAGGCCGGCCAGTTCCTGGTCCACGCCCGCGAGCTGGGTCAGGCCGTCGTCGACGTTGCCGGTCTCGGCCAGGCAGAACGCGAGGGTGTTCAGCAGCCGGATGCGGACTTCGAGGCGTTCCTGCGGGTCGATGCCGGGGACTTCCAGCAGGGCCAGGCCCCGGCGCATCCACCGGATGGCGGAGGGGTGGCGGTCCGCGGTCGCGGCGTCCAGCGCGGCGCGGTGCAGCGAGCGGGCGGCCGCGACGGCTCTGTCGGGGTCGTCGGAATCGCGCTTCCCGCTTCTTCCGCTCTCGGATGAATGCGCAGGCACGTTCATATGAGATCACACAGAGCAAGCGGGCGCCCCCGGCTGACCGGGGGCGCCCGCCGCGCCTTCACCGAGGCGTCACTTGACGGTGGTGGCCGCCGCCGGTTCGTCGGTGGTCGGCTTGTACGGGCCGCCGTTGGTCTCGACCGGGTCGCCGGTGGGCTTGTAGGGCCCGCCCATCGGGGTGACCACGGGGTCGCCGGTCGGCTTGTAGGGCCCGCCGGTCGGGAGGACGACGGGGTCCTCGTCCGGCAGCCGCGGGTCGAGGTCGTCGACGACGGGCGCCGGCGGCAACTCCTCCTCGACGACCGCGTCGATGATCTCGTCCTCGATCGCGTCCTCGATGGCGTTGATCTCGGCGATGAGCTTGGGATCGGTACCAGACATGACGTTGTCCTCCCCTGCAACGGCCCCTCGGGACGGGGCACCGGCGGCGGATGTCCGGCGGTCCTCCCCGACCGGCCGAACGGGCCCAAGCCTGACACAGACGGACGCAGCCGGGAGGAAAAACTTCACCGAGAGCGACAAAGTTAGTGATCAAGCCCACGTCTGACCAGCAGCGGAAACCAAGTTCCGCAAGCGTTACCACTCTAACGGTGTAATGCGTTAACAGAATGCAGTGGTGCTGAAGCCGCAATACGGGTACTCCGGCCGGCCCACGCGGCCTGGAATCCCGCCGCCCGCGGGCCGGGGTCCCAAGGGGCCCGGCCGGGGACGCGGAGGGGGCGGGACCCGGTCGGGTCCCGCCCCCTCCGCGCACCGCTCACGAGGCGCCGCTCACGAGCAGCGCGCGATGACCAGCTCCCGCACGCGCTTGGCGTCCGCCTGGCCCTTCGTCGCCTTCATCACCGCGCCGACGATCGCGCCCGCCGCCGCGACCTTGCCGTCGCGGATCTTGGCGGCCACGTCCGGCTGCGCGGCCAGCGCCTCGTCCACCGCCTTCTCCAGCGCCGAGTCGTCCGAGACCACCTTCAGGCCGCGGGCCTCGACCACGGCCTCCGGCTCGCCCTCGCCGTCGAGCACCGCGTTGACGACCTCGCGGGCGAGCTTGTTGGTCAGCTCACCGGAGTTCACCAGGGCCACCACCCGCGCCACCTGCGCCGGGGTGATCGCCAGCCCGACCAGCTCCACGCCGCGGTTGTTGGCCTGCTGCGGCAGGTAGGACACCCACCACGACCGGGCCTCGACCGGGGTCGCACCCGCCGCGACGGTCGCCGCCACCAGGTCCAGCGCGCCGGTGTTGACCAGGTCGCGCAGCTCGGCGTCGGTCAGGCCCCACTCCTGCTGCACGCGCCTGCGCAGCTCCCACGGCAGCTCGGGCAGCGTGCCGCGCAGCTCCTCGACCCACTCCCGCGACGGCGCGATCGGCACCAGGTCGGGCTCCGGGAAGTACCGGTAGTCCTCGGCCGTCTCCTTGGTGCGACCGGACGACGTGCCGCCGGTCGACTCGTCGAAGTGGCGGGTCTCCTGGGTGATCGAGCCGCCGGCCGCCAGCACCGCCGCCTGCCGCGTCATCTCGAACCGCACGGCCCGCTCGACGCTGCGCAGCGAGTTCACGTTCTTCGTCTCGGTGCGGGTGCCGAACTCCGACGCGTCCTTCGCCATCAGCGACACGTTCGCGTCGCACCGCAGCGAACCCTGGTCCATCCGCACGTCCGACACGTCCAGCGCCTTGAGCAGGTCGCGCAGCGCGCTCACGTACGCCCGCGCCACCTCCGGCGCGCGCTCGCCCGTGCCGGTGATCGGCTTGGTGACGATCTCGATCAGCGGCACGCCCGCCCGGTTGTAGTCCAGCAGCGAGTGCTCGGCGCCGTGGATGCGGCCCGTCGCGCCGCCGACGTGCAGCGACTTGCCGGTGTCCTCCTCCATGTGCGCGCGCTCGATGTCGACCCGCACGACCTCGCCGTCGTCCAGCACCACGTCGAGCCAGCCGTTGAAGGCGATCGGCTCGTCGTACTGCGAGGTCTGGAAGTTCTTCGGCATGTCCGGGTAGAAGTAGTTCTTCCGGGCGAACCGGCACCACTCGGCGATCTCGCAGTTCAGCGCCAGGCCGATGCGGATCGCCGACTCCACCGCCTTGCCGTTGACCACCGGCAGCGAACCCGGCATGCCCAGGCACGTCGGGCACACGTGGGTGTTCGGCTCGCCGCCGAACAGGTTCGCGCACCCGCAGAACATCTTGGTGTTGGTGTGCAGCTCGACGTGCACCTCCAGCCCCAGCACCGGGTCGAAGCGCTCGATGACCTCGGCGTAGTCCATCAGCTCGTCCACCGACGTCATGCCTTCCCGCCCTTCCGCAGATCCCGCGCGGCCAGCGCCGCGCCCGTGATCGCCACCAGGATGCTCGCCGCCGCGTTGGCCAGGGCCAGCTTGTCGTTCTTGCCGCGGGCGGACTTCAACGTGGAGAACGCGCTGGTGGCCGCGCCCGCGGCGCCGACCAGCGACAGGACCGTCCGCGCCCTCTTCATCGCGCGCCCGCCGGTTCCGGCGCGCCCAGGATCAGCGGCGAACCGGCCGCCGCGTCCCGGGCCACCTCGTAGGCCGCCGCCACCCGGTACATGCGGTGGTCCTGGAGCGCCGGCGCCATGATCTGGAGGCCGACCGGCAGCCCGTCCTCGTCGGACAGTCCACTCGGGACGCTCATGGCGGCGTTGCCGGCCAGGTTGGCGGGGATCGTGCACAGGTCCGCCTTGTACATGGCCATCGGGTCGCCGGTGCGCTCGCCGATCCGGAACGCCGTGGTCGGCGTGGTCGGCGAGACCAGCACGTCCACCGTGGCGAACGCCTGGTCGAACTCGCGCGAGATCAGCGTCCGCACCTTCTGCGCCGACCCGTAGTAGGCGTCGTAGTAGCCCGACGACAGCGCGTAGGTGCCGATCATGATGCGCCGCTTCACCTCGGGCCCGAAGCCCGCCTCGCGGGTCAGCGACATGACCTCCTCGGCGCTGCGCGTGCCGTCGTCGCCGACGCGCAGGCCGTAGCGCATGGCGTCGAAGCGGGCCAGGTTCGAGGACGCCTCGCTGGGCGCGATCAGGTAGTAGGCGGGCAGCGCGTAGTCGAAGCTCGGGCAGGAGACCTCGACGACCTCCGCGCCGAGCTGCTTGAGCTGGGCCACGGCCGCCTCGAAGCTGCGCAGCACGCCCGGCTGGTAGCCCTCGCCGCTGAACTGCGTGACCACGCCGACGCGCACGCCCGACAGGTCGCCGTTCGCGCCCTCGCGGGCGGCCGCGACGACCGGCGGCACCGGCGCGTCGACCGAGGTCGAGTCCAGCGGGTCGTGACCGGCGATGACCTCGTGCAGCAGGGCCGCGTCCAGCACCGTCCGCGCGCACGGCCCCGCCTGGTCCAGCGAGGAGGAGAACGCGACCAGGCCGTACCGGGAGACGCCGCCGTAGGTGGGCTTCACGCCGACCGTGCCGGTGACCGAGCCGGGCTGGCGGATCGAGCCGCCGGTGTCCGTGCCGATCGCCAGCGGGGCCTCGAACGCGGCGAGCGAGGCGGACGAGCCGCCGCCGGAGCCGCCCGGGACGCGGTCGGTGTCCCACGGGTTGCGGGTCGGGCCGTAGGCCGAGTTCTCGGTCGACGAGCCCATCGCGAACTCGTCCATGTTCGTCTTGCCGAGGATCACGATGCCCGCCTCCTTGAGGCGGCGGGTGACCGTGGCGTCGTAGGGCGGACGCCAGCCTTCGAGGATCTTCGAGCCGCACGTGGTGGGCACGCCCTCGGTGGCGAACACGTCCTTCAGGGCCAGCGGCACGCCGGCCAGCGGGCCGACCTCGACGCCGGCGGCGACGTCGTCGTCCACCTTCTTCGCGGCGGCCAGCGCGCCCTCGGCGTCGACGTGCAGGAACGCGTGCACCGCGCCGTCGACCTCGCCGATCCGGTCGAGGTGGGCCCGCGCGACCTCGACCGCGGAGACCTCGCGGCCCGCGATCTTGGCCGCCAGCTCGGCGGCGGTGCTGCGGATCAAGTCGCTCATGCTTCCTCACCCAGGATGCGGGGGACGCGGAAGCGGCCTTCCTCGGCCGCGGGGGCGCCCGCCAGCACCTGCTGCTGACCGAGGCTGGGACGCACCACGTCCTCGCGGAACACGTTGGTCAGCGGAACGGCGTGCGAAGTGGGCGGGATGTCCGCGGTGGCGATGTCGCCCACCGTGGCCACCGACTGGAGGATCACGTCCAACTGGCCGGCGAACAGGTCCAGCTCGTCGTCGGTGACGGCGAGCCTCGCCAGTCGGGCCAGGTGCGCGACCTCGTCGCGGGAGATGCTGGGCACCTCGTCAACCCCCGGGGGTCTGGTTTTCTCGGATTTTGGACCTGCCGAGTCTATTGGCTGGTCAGGGCGGCCTCGTACCGGGTTGCCCGCGCTCGCGCGCGTGGGGGCGCGATTTTACCGGTGCGCAACGCCCCTGGTGGGTCGGAAAGCGAAGCTGCGTCTGCGAGAATCAGCGGCCGGCAAGTCCGTTCCAGCCTGGAGGCGTGCACCGTGTCCTTCCTGATCCGGGTCCAACTCCCGGACCGTCCCGGCACCCTGGGAGCCGTCGCCTCCGCGCTCGGCGAGATCGGGGCCGACATACTCAGCGTGGACGTGGTGGAGCGCGGCGCGGGGCTGGCCATCGACGACCTGGTGGTCGAGCTGCCGTCCGGCAGGCTGCCGGACGTGCTCATCACGGCGGCGGAGTCCATCGAGGGCGTCGAGGTGGACGCGGTGCGGCCGTACGCGGGTGTGCTGGACACCCACCGCGAGCTGGAGCTGGTCGAGGAGGTCGCGGAGGAGCCCGCGCACGGGCTGGCGGTGTTCACCGAGGGCGTGCCGAAGATCATCCGGGCGGGGTGGGCCGTGGTGGTGTCGTGGGACGGCGCGGCGCTGCGCCTGCTGACCGCGTCGTCCGCCGCGCCGGAGGCGGGCCTGCCGTCGCCGCCGTGGCTGCCGCTGGCGCGGGCGACCGTGCTCGACGGCGACGAGGACTGGGTGCCGGAGACCTGGCGCGAGCTGGGGACGGAGCTGGCCGCCACGCCGCTGGGCAAGCCGGACCGGGTGCTGCTGGTGGGGCGGCCCGGGGGGCCGATGTTCCGGGCGGCGGAGGTGGCGCGGTTGGCGCACCTGGCCGGGATCGTGTCGGTGGTGCTGCCGGACTAGGGCCGGTTCGCCGGGGGCGCCGGTTCGTCGAGGGCGCCGGTTCGTCGAGGGCGCCGGTTCGTCGAGGGCGCCGGTTCGTCGAGGGCGCCGGTTCGTCGAGGGCGCCGGTTCGTCGAGGGCGCCGGTTCG
>NZ_BAAAKE010000002.1:577710-638020 GCF_039527585.1 Saccharothrix xinjiangensis
GTCGAGGGCGCTGCCCGGTTGGGGCGCTGCCCGGTTGCGGTGTTGCGGGACCGGTCGAGCGCCCGCGCGGCGGTCAGTCCTCGCGGCCGGTCACCGCGACCGCCACGCCCAGGCCGATCATGGTGACGCCGCCGACGCCGCCCACCAGCTCCAGCCGGCGCGGCGAGCGGGCGAACCAGTCCCGCGCGGTCGCCGCCACCAGGCCCCACGTGCTGTCGCACAGCACCGCGATCACGTTGAACACCAGCCCCAGCACCAGCACCTGCGCCACCACGTGCCCCTGCGCCCGGTCGACGAACTGGGGCAGCACGGCGGCGAAGAACACGACCGTCTTCGGGTTCGCCACCCCGACCGCGAACCCCTCCCACAGCGTGCGCAGACCGCCCTGCGCGGGCGCGGAGCCGTCGAACGCCGCCCGCAGCGAACCCCGCGTCCGCAGCGCCTTGACGCCCAGGTGGACCAGGTAGGCCGCGCCGACCAGCTTCAGCGCGGTGAACACGAGGGCCGACCGCTCCACCACCGGCCCGACGCCCAGCGCCACGGCCACCACCAGCGCGTACGCGCCGAGCGTGTTGCCCAGGACGGTGATCAGCGCGGTGCGGCGGCCCTGCGCCAGCGCCCGACCCACCACGAACAGCACGCTGGGGCCGGGCACGACGATCAGCAGCAACGACATGGCCGCGAACGCAAGCAGCCGGTCGGTGGTCACCATGGCGGCAGCGTAATCCCGGTCACCGGCCGGGCCGGCGGCATTTTCCTCAGCGGGCCGAGGCCACCAGCGCCGCGTTGTCCGGCGCGGGCGCGCCGGAGCGGTCCAGCAGGGTGTCCTCCAGGCCGATGCGGGTGTCGAGGCCCCGCGCGACCGCGTGGTCGAGCACGGGCCACGCGCTGTCGTCCTCGCCGTGCAGCAGGACCGGCACGCCGAGCGGGACGAGCAGGTCGAGCAGCAGGTCGGCGTGCGCCACCCCTTCGCCCGGCTGGACCTCGGCCAGCACGCGCACCACGCCGCGGGGCAGGCCGTGGTCGAGCAGCACGCGGGCGGCCCGCTCGTGGAACACCCCCAGCTCGACGCCGACGCCCGCCTCGCGCAGCGCCGCCGCGGTGTCGAGCCAGCCGTCCTCGTGCACGTTGACCGAGGCGAAGTCCGGCCGGCCCGCCGCCAGGCCCGCCCAGCCGCGCACCAGGTCCGCCCGCAGCGCCGGGTCCGGCACGATCCAGGCGCCCGTGGTCACGCCGATCCCCGCGTGCGGCACGGCGGCCCGCACCACCGCCACCGACGTGGCCACCTCGGGACCCGCCAGCACCTCCCGGCCCAGCACGTCGCGCGGGTGCAGGTGGAACGACGCCACGCCCAGCTCGGCGCAGTCCGCGGCGGCCCCGGCCAGCTGGTCGGGCGTGATCGGCAGGTTCGGGTGGCCGCCCGGCTCGCGGGCGCCGTTCAGACAGGCCTGGAGCACGAAGCCCACCGAACCACACGGTGTTGGATACCGCCATGCAGACGCTCACCCAGGCCCTGCTCCGGCACCACGCGGGCGCCAAGTCGTACTGGCGCGGCCTGACGTACCGGGACGCCGTCGTGGAGCTGGTGGTGCGCTCCCGGCACGTGGACGGCGTCGTGGTCGGCGCGGACCCGTACCGGGTGTCGCTGGCGTGGCGGGACAACCACCTGGCGGGCACCTGCTCGTGCCCTTACGGCACGCAGGGCTTCTTCTGCAAGCACTGCGTGGCGGTCGGGCTGGTGCTGCTCGACCGGGGCCTGACCGTGCCGCCGCCGGACGCGGAGGACGAGGAGCTGCGCGAGCGCCTGGCGTCCCTGGACCACGCGACGCTGGTGGCCCTGCTCTACGACCGCGCGTGCGCGGACCGGTCGCTGTACGACGAGGTCATGGGAGTTCGAGGCTGAACGCCTGGGCGACGACGCCGGGCACCGGGCGCCAGTCGCGCTCGGGCAGCCGGCGGAAACCCAGCCGCCGGTAGAGGCGGTGCGCCGCGGCCATGCGCTCGGAACTGCTCATCACCAGCCGCCGCGCGCCCAGCTCGCGCGCCCGCGCGATGGCCGCCCGCACCAGGGCCTCGCCGACGCCGCGCCCGCGCGCGGGCGGGTTCACCGCGAGCATCCGGAACTCGACCTCGCCCGCCTCGCCGACCTCGGCGTACGGGGAGCCAGGTTGGGCGATGGTGACGGTGCCGAGCACCGAGCCCCCCTCGTCGACGGCCACCAGCAGCTCCGCCTGCCGGGCCCTGGTCCGCGCGTCGGCCAGCACGTCGGCGTAACCGCCGGTGTGGCTGTCGACGTGCCGGTCGGCCAGGTAGGCGGCCACCGTGACGGCCCCGACCGTCGACCACTCGTCCTCCCGCGCGGACCTCACCACGACATCGGTCATCGTCCCTGCCCTCCGCTCGCCCGGTGCGGTGTCCCCGGCCTCCCCCGCGGACCGGCGCCACAACAGAACCACAACAGCCGGGGACTACCACTGTGCACAGATCCGAACGGGCAGCAGGGGGGATGAGGACGATGGTGCTTCGGGCAGTCGTGGGAACCGCGTCGGTCGCGGTGGTGCTGGGGTTCGCGCCCGCGGTGGCCGCCGCCGGCACCGGGTGCGTGGTCGACGTCCACGACGCGGCGGCGGTGTACGAGGGCAGCTACGCGGACACCGCCGTGAAGTTCACGGTGACCGCGTCGGCGGGCTGCGCGGGGTCGGTCGGGTACCGGACCCTGCACGACCAGGGCCAGGGGTGGGCGACCGGCTCGGTGGACTACACCGCGGTCGACGAGGTCCTCCAGATCGCCGGCGGCGGCTCGCAGTCGGTGGTCGTGTGGGTCGCCGCGGACGAGGTGCAGGAACCCGACGAGCTGTTCCGGGTCGCCCTGCACAGCGAGAGCGGGGTGACCGTGGGCCACCGGGTCGCCACCGGGTCGATCCTCGACGACGAGGCGGGCGTCAAGATCCACGGCGGCAGGATGGACTGGTACCCGCCGCACCTGGACCTCGACCTGCGCCTCACCTCGCCCGCCAGGGCCCCGGTCACCGTCCGCTTCCGCGCCGTCGAGGACGCGGTCGCGGGCGGCGTGCGCCACGTGCCCGGGTCGGACGGCCTGGTCACCTTCGAGGTGGGGCAGGACACCGCGACCGCGCGGATCGAGCTCCCGGGCGCGGCGGCGGAACCGGGCGCGCGCTTCTTCGTCGAGCTGTTCGCGCCGTCGGCGGGCACGATCGGCACGCCGCGGATCGAGGTGCCACCGGCGCCGCCCGCCGAGGCCGACCCCGGGGCCGTGCGCTGAGGCCGTCCTGCTGACGCGGGCCTGCTGACGCGGGCCTGCTGACGCGGGCCGCGGCCGGCCGGCCGGTCCCGACCGGGCGGGCGGTCGGCTGCGGCAGGCCGGTCAGGACCCGGCCTCGCCCGCCTCGCCCTCGGCGCCCTCATCGCCCGCGGCGTTCGCGCGGGCGCGGAGCCGGGCCGAGGTCCGCCGGTGCCGTTCCGCCGCCGCCGGGTCGCCGCGGCGTCCCCACAGCTCGCCCAGGTCCCGGTGCAGGTGGGCCTCCTCGTGGTCGTCGGGCACCCGGGCCCGCACGACCAGGGCCGCGTCCAGGTGCTCGCCCGCCGCGGCCAGGTCGCCCGAGAGCAGGTGGCCACGCCCGAGGTGCGCGAGGGCGCAGGACTCGCCGTGGCGGTCGCCGACCTCGCGGCTGATGGCCAGCGCCCGCTCGAAGCACGCCAGGGCCGGACCGGGGTCGCCACCGTCGAGGTGGGCCGCACCGGTGTCCAGCAGGATCTCCCACTCCAGCCAGCGGTCGCCGATGTCGCGGCTGATCGCCAGCGCCCGGCCGAAGTGCGCCAACGCCCGCTCCGGGTCGCCGAGCAGCAGGCACGCCTCGCCCAGGGTGTCCAGGGCCGCCGCCTCGACCCGGGGGTGGCCCAGCTCGCGGCACCGGGCCAGGGCCTCCTCCAGCGGCGCGAAGGCCGGCTCCGGGCGGCCCATCCGCACGTAGGCGTTGCCCAGGTTCCGCTGCACCAGCGCCGCGCCCAGGCCGTCCCCGGCGGCGGCGCAACGCTCCACCGCCAGGTGGTAGGCGGCCACCGCCTCGTCGAAGCGGCGCAGCTTGGTGTGGATGTTGGCCACGTTGTTGTGGATGTGCCCCTGCCCCGGCACGTCGCCGATGGCGCGGGCCAGTTCCAGGGCCCGCTCGTTGGTCTCCAGCGCCTCGCGGAGCCTCCGGGTCATGGAGTAGGCCACGCCCAGCGCCCGCAGCATCTCCACCTCGGCGGCCCGGTCGCCCAGGCCCTCCGCCGCGGCGGCGCCCTCGCGGCACAGCTCGACCCGCTCCTGCCAGTGGCCGGCGGAGGCGTAGAAGCTGGTGAGCAGGTAGGTCAGCTGCCAGGCCGCGGTGAGGTGGCCCCAGGCCCTGGCCTGCCGCACCACCGGCACCAGGTTGCCCCGCTCGGACTCCAGGAACGCCAGCGCGGCCTGCTGGCGCGCGGGGAACGGCAGCTCCGCCGGCGGGTGGACCACGGCCGGGGTCACCAGGCCGCGGGCCGGGTCGAGGAGCCGGTTGGCCGCGTCCACCACGGCCAGGTACCAGTCCACGAGGCGGTCGGCGGTGTCGCCGCCGGGTTCGCGGGCCGTCAACCGACGGCGGGCGAACTCCCCGATCAGGTCGTGGAAGCGGTAGCGGTCCGCGGCCACCGCGCTCACCAGGTGCGAGGCGGCCAACTCCGCGACCGCGCGCCTGCCCCCGTCCGGGGGCAACCCGCACAGGGCCGCGCCGAGGTGCGGGCCGAACGTGGGGCCCGGGTGCAGGCCGAGCCGGTCGAACACCCGGGCCGTGCCCTCGGCCAGCGGCGCGCACGCCCCCGCCAGCACGGTCCGCACGGTGCGGGAATCGCCCTCGACGGCCAGGCCGTCGAGCCGGTCGGCCCCGGTCAGCTCGGCGGCGAACTCGGCCAGGGGGCGCACCGGCTGGCCGACCAGGCGGGCCGCGGCGATGCGCAGGGCCAGCGGCATCCCGCCGCACAGCCGCGCCAGCCCGGCCGCCGCGCCGGCCTCCCGCTCCACCCGGTCGTCGCCGACGACGCTGCCCAGCAGCGCCACGGCCTCGTCGTGGCCCAGCGCGTCGACCACGACGACCCGGGTGGCGTGCCGGGCGGCCAAGGCGGACATCACCCGGCGGCTGGTCACCAGCAGCAGGTTGCCCTCGCCGCCGGGCACCAGCCGTGCCACGTCCTCGGCGCTGCCCGCGTTGTCCAGCAGCACCAGGCACCGCTTGCCGTGCAGCAGCGACCGGTACAGCGCGGCCCGGTCGTCCGGCCCGCCGGGGACGCGGTCCTCGGGCACGTCCAGCCCGCGCAGCAAGTGCGCCAAGGCGTCGTGGGCGGACACGGCGCGCTCCGGGTCGTGTCCGCGCAGGTCCAGGAACAGCTGCCCGTCGGGGAAGCGGTCGACCACCCGGTGGGCCCACTGCACGGCCAGCGACGTCTTGCCCATGCCGGCGGGACCGGTCACCACCAGCACCGGCAGGTCGTCGGCCGCGGCGGCCACCGCCCCGTCCAGGGCGGCCAGCTCCGCCGCGCGACCGGTGAAGTGCCCGGCCCGGGCGGGGAGCTGCCTGGGCAGCACGGCCGGGGCCGGCGCCGCGGGAGGCGGGTCCAGCACCGGTTCGCGCCGCAGGATCGCGGTGTGCAGCTCGACCAGCTCGCGGCCGGGGTCGACGCCGAACTCCTCGGCCAGGTCCTGCCGCAGCCGCCCGTACACCTCCAAGGCGTCGGTGTGCCGGCCGCAGCGGTAGAGGGCCAGCATGTGCAGGCGGACCAGGCGTTCCCGGGTGGGGTGCTCGGCCAGCAGGCGCGGCAGTTCGAGCGCGGCCGCGCCGTGCCCGCCGGAGCGGATCTCGGCGTCCCACAGGTCCTCGACCGCCGACAACCGCAGCTCGTGCAGGCGCTCGACCTCCCGCTCGCCCCAGCCCGCCAACCCGGCCCCCGCCAGCGGCTCGCCCCGCCACAGCCCCAGGGCGGAGCGCAGCGTGCGCGCGGCCCGGTCGGGCGTCCCGACGAGGTCGCGCCGGGCGGCGGCCACCAGGTCGGCGAAGCGGTGGGCGTCGACCTGCGCCGCGGGCAGGTCCAGCACGTAACCCGGTTCGCTGGTCCGCAGCACCGGCCCCGCGCCGCACGCGGCCAGCGCCTGCCGGATCCGGGCGACGTGGCTGTGCAGGGTCCGCAGCGCGGTGCGCGGCGGGTCCTCGCCCCACAGCACGTCCACCAGGCGGTTCCCGGGCAGCACCGCGCCCGCGTGCAGCGCGAGCACCCCCAGCACCGCCCGCTGCCGGGCGCCGGACAGCGCGGCGGGACCGGCCGGGCCGAGCGCGGTCACCGGGCCCAGCACCCGCACCTCACACCGCTCGGAGGTGGTCACGCGCTTCCCCTCCCCGGTCCCCGCGGGCCACAACCGCGGCACAACAGGCCGACAACCCCGCCTCCGTAGACCTGTGGTTGTCCGGTGGACGGGACCCACCGGCCGACCAGAAGGGGAACTCCGATGAGAACACACCTCCGTCCTCGCTCGAACCCGCTGTGGCGCTACGCCCTGCCGGTGGTGACCGCGGCCGCGGTCGTCGCGTCCACGATGCCGGCCCAGGCGTTCACGGACAGCACGACCACCCCGGAGGACATGGACTACCCCGCCGCGGAGGCGCCGACGTCGCTGCGGGACCAGCCGCAGGGCCTGGCCCTGGCGCAGGACGCCGGCCAGGCGCTCAACTACCTGGTGGCGTCGCTGGCCGCCAACCCGGAGATCGAGCCGGCGGCGGGCACCGTGGGTGCCGACATCCGGGAGGGCCTGCGCGCGCTGCCCGCCGATCGGCAGGCCCTGGCCACGCGCAACGCCCAGGCCATGGTGACCGCCGACGCGGGGACCCGGGCGGCGGAGTTCGGCCGGCACAGCCGGGTGGAGCCGCGGGAGTACGCGCGCCTCGGCTTCGAGGGCGCGTTCACCGCCGCGACCATCCCGGTCGACTGGAACGAGCTCGGCCGCAGCCTCCGGGCCCAGGCCGCGCAGGTCGAGGCGGAGAGCGCGGTGGCCGGGCAGCACGCCCTGGACGTGGCGGCCGCGGAGGGCGTCGACACCACCGCCGCCACCGCCCTGGTCAAGTCGGTGCGGCTGCGCGTCACCTCGGTGAAGGCCGTGGAGGAGACCTCCGACTGGGGCACGGACGACGAGATCGCCATGGGCGGGGTCAACGTCAACCACAAGGGCGTCGCCAAGAAGGTCGACGAGTTCATGGTGAGCTCCAGCTTCGACACCGGTGACATCGTGGTCTTCCCCGCGCCCGGCCTGACGTTCGCCCACCACGACGTGACCGGCACCGACCCGTCCGCGCCGCTGTCGTTCGTCAGCAAGGTCATGTTGGCCGACAAGGACAGCTCCGGGTTCGCCAAGGCGATCGGCGCGGCCTGGGAGAAGATCAAGGGCATCGTCACCAAGGCCATCGAGCAGGGCGTCGGCTTCGTGCTGCCGCAGTCGGTGGCGAAGGTGATCATCACCCTGATCGGCAAGCTGGTCGCCTGGCTGGTCGACGTGTTCCTCAAGTGGCTGGTCAAGCTGTTCGGGGACGAGGTGCTCACGCCCAGCGTGGTGAGCAAGACCATCCCGTACCGCTACAAGCACATGTTCGACAACAACAAGCTGCCGGGCTGGGACAACCTGCGCACCCCGAAGCAGTCGCTGTGGTTCTACGGTGACGGCGGGTGCTACCGGGTGAACGTCTTCTGGGAGCTGCAAGCCTGATCCGCGCTCCGCACTCCGACCCGGCGCGTCGGTCACGGGAAGGCCCGCTTCCGACCCGGCGCGTCGGTCACGGGAAGGCCCGTGACCGACGCGCCGGGTCGGAAGCGGTGTCGGGGATGATGCGCGGATGATGTTGCCCGGAGCGATCGAACTGCCCGACGGCGCCGCGGTGCGCGGTCGGGGACTGCGCGACCCCACCCCGGAGGGCACGCCCGACTACGGGCTCTACCTGGGATCGAACCGGATGCGACGGGCCCACTCGTTCACGTGGGCGCACGAGTGGGTCGAGTGGCCGGACTTCCGGCTGCCGCGCGACCACGAACGGGCCACGTCGCTGATCCGGGACCTGCACGCGCGGGCGCTGGCCGGTGAACGGGTCGAGGTGGCGTGCGGTGGCGGGATCGGGCGCACCGGCACCACCGTGGCGTGCCTGGCCGTGCTGGCGGGCGTGCCGGCGGAGGAGGCGGTGGCGTGGACGCGCTCCCACTACCACCGGCGGGCCGTGGAGACGCCGTGGCAGAAGCGGTGGGTGGCGCGCTTCCCCCATTGACCCGGCTGCCGCGAACGCCCAGCGCGTCGACTGGGCGACCTGTCGCCGGCCGACCGGCCGGGTTGGGGCGGGGGCGGGGAATGCCGGGTCGGACGGGCGCGGACCGGGGCCGGGTGCCGGGCCGGGAGCCGGGGCCGGGAGCCAGGACTGGAGCCGGGCTGGGACCGAGAGCCGGGGGCAAGGGCTGGAGCCGAGTCAGGGCCGGGCTGAGACCGAGGGCCGGGGCTGGGGGCAGGGACCGAGGGTCGATACCGGGCCAGGTGATGGGGCTGGAGTCGGGTGGTGTCTCGGGTCGGGCAGCGTCTGTGATCGGGCGGGGCGGAGCGAGGCTGCGGAGCGGCGAGGCGAGGCGGCGGAGCGGGCGGGGCGGGGCGGGTGGGGCGGAGCGGGTGGGGCGGAGCGGGTGAGGCGGAGCGGGTGGGGCGGAGCGGGTGGGGCGGAGCGGGTGGGGCGGAGCGAGGTGAGGTGAGTCGGCGGGAGGGGTGGGTGGTCATGTGGGGCGGGTTGGTCGGGGCCTCATTCTTCAACCGATGGCCGTAACGGCGTTTTCGTACATCGGCTGCGGATTGTCACTCCATCGTGTGGCGGTGGGTCAGGTTTGTTCGGTGGGGCCGGGGCTCGGCTCCTCCTCGACCTCCTGCTCTTCCTGGACGATCGCCACCTTGGTCGCCGCCTCCGCCCCTTCCTCCAGCAGCACCCGGAACCCCGCCTCGTCCAGCACCGGCACCTTCAGCTGCACCGCCTTGTCGGCCTTCGACCCCGGCGACTCCCCCACCACCACGAACGCCGTCTTCTTCGACACCGCCCCCACGGCCTTCCCGCCCCGCCCGAGGATCGCCTCCTTGGCCTCGTCGCGAGAGAAGCCCTCCAGCGAACCCGTCACCACGATCGACAGCCCCTCCAACTTCCTCGGCACCGAGGTGTCGCGCTCCTCCGCCACCCGCACCCCGGCCGCGCGCCACTTCTCGACCACCTCCTGCCGCCATGGCGTCCCGACCCACTCGCGCACGGCGGCGGCGATGGTGGGGCCCACGCCCTCGGCGGCCGCCAGCTCTTCCTCCGAGGCGGTCACGATGCGGTCGACCGAGCCGAACTCGCGGGCCAGGGCGCGGGCCGCCGTGGGGCCGACGTGGCGGATGGAGAGGGCCACCAGGATCCTCCACAGTGGACGTCCCTTGGCCGTCTCCAGGTTGTCCAGCAGCTTGGCCGCGTTGGCGGTGAGGGCGCCCTCCTTGGTGCGGAACAGGTCGACCGAACCGAGGTCGTCGGCGGTCAGCGCGAACAGGTCGCCCTCGTCGCCGTACGCGGCCGACTCGGCCAGGGCGGCGGCCGCCTCGTAGCCCAGCACCTCGATGTCGAGCGCGGACCGCGACGCCAGGTGGGCGAGGCGTTCCCGCAGCTGGGCGGGGCACCCGGCGGCGTTGGGGCAGCGGATGTCGACGTCGCCCTCCTTCATGGGGCGCAGCAGGTGGCCGCACTCCGGGCACGTCGTGGGCATCTCGAACTCGCGGGCGTCGGCGGGGCGCGCGTCGACCACCGGGCCGAGCACCTCGGGGATCACGTCGCCCGCCTTGCGGATCACGATGCGGTCGCCGATCAGCACGCCCTTGCGCTTGACCTCGCTCGCGTTGTGCAGGGTGGCCCGCGCGACCGTGGAGCCCGCCACCTTCACCGGCTCCATCACCGCGTAGGGGGTCACCCTGCCGGTGCGGCCGACCTGCACCTTGATGTCGAGCAGGGTGGTGGTCGCCTCCTCCGGCGGGTACTTGAACGCGATCGCCCAGCGCGGCGCGCGCGAGGTGCTGCCCAGCCTGCGCTGCGACGCCACCTCGTCGACCTTGACCACCACGCCGTCGATCTCGTGCACGGCGTCGTGCCGGTGCTCGCCCCAGTAGGCGACGTGCGCCTCGACCTCGTCGACCGCGCCGAGCACCCGGGTGTGCGGGGACGTGGGCAGGCCCCAGGCCCTGAGCGCCTCGTACGCCTCGGACTGCCTGGTCAGCTCGAAGCCCTCGCGCTTGCCGAGGCCGTGGCAGATCATGCGCAGCCTGCGCGACGCGGTGACCTTGGGGTCCTTCTGCCGCAGCGACCCGGCGGCGGTGTTGCGCGGGTTGGCGAACGGCGGTTTGCCCGCCTCGACCAGCTTGGCGTTGAGCTCCAGGAAGTCCTCCACGGCGAAGAACACCTCGCCGCGCACCTCGACCAGGTCGGGCACCGGGTACTCGTCCGTGCCGGTCAGGGTCTCGGGCACGTCGCGCAGCGTGCGGACGTTGAGCGTCACGTCCTCGCCGGTGCGCCCGTCACCGCGGGTGAGCGCCCGGACCAGCCTGCCCCTCTCGTACAGCAGGTTGATCGCGAGGCCGTCGATCTTCAGCTCGCACAGGAGGTGGGCGCCGTCGCCGACCTCCCGGTGGACCCGCTCGAACCAGGCGCGCAGCTCGTCGGCCGAGAACGCGTTGTCCAGGCTGAGCATCCGCTCCAGGTGGTCGACCGCGGTGAACTCGGTGGAGAAGGCGCCGCCGACCCGCTGGGTGGGCGAGTCGGGCGTGACCAGGCCGGGGTGCGACTCCTCCAGCGCCTCCAGCCGGCGCAGCAGCGCGTCGAACTCGCCGTCACTGATCGTGGGCGCGTCCTTGACGTAGTAGCGGAACTGGTGGTCGCGCACCACCTCCGCGAGGGCGGCGTGCTCCTCCCGCACGTCGGCGGGCACGTCCTCGACGCCCTCGGCGGGAACCTCGGCCGGGTTCAACGGGTCGCTGCTGGTCACGCGGTGAGCCTAGCCAGGGGGTATGACAATTTCAGGAGGGGTGCTCACCTGTGCCGCGGACGAGGTCGCGGAACTCCAGCAGGCCGATCGCGCCCTCCGGTTCGACCACCGCGGTCTCCACCCGGCCGAGGCGTTCACCGGCCAGCCGCTCACCCAGCGTGACGTCCAGGGGGAGGAACGTCAGCCGTTCCCGGGACGCGTCGTCGAGTTCGGCGAACCCGGGGTGCCAGACCGCGACGTCGACCAGGCCGTCGGACTCCTGCGCCACCACCCGCACGTCCGCCAGCCGCAGCCGCCGCGGGCCGAGGTTGATCGTCACCTCCGTCGGGTCCGGCACGGGCGGCACCGAGTCGTGGTACTCCCAGATCACGTCCTCGGCGGGCGCGGCGGCGATCCAGGCGTCGGTCCACGGCCGCAGCCGCGGGTCCTCCTGGCCGGTGACCACGAGCGCGTAGATGGCCCGGTGCCCGCGTTCGAGGGAGAAGCGCAGGTCGGGGTGGACGTCGGCGACGAGTTCGGCGAGCCGGTCCTCGACGAGTTCGGGCGCGCGGTCGCCGAGCGCCGCGCTCACCGAGGGCAGCAGGTCGTGCCACGCGGTCCAGAAGGCGACCGCCGCCTCGGCCGGGTTGGGCAGGTGGACGGGCGCGGGGTCGGGCTCCCGGCGTCGGCGGAACCAGCTCATGGCCCCATTGAACTACGCGCCGCGGCGGGTGGTGTGGGCGCGCAGCAGGTCGGCGTTGAGGCGGGCGATGGTGGTGAGCGGGATGCCCTTGGGGCAGGCGACCGCGCACTCGCCGGTGTTGGTGCACCCGCCGAACCCGGCCGCGTCGTGCTCGTCGACCATGTCGCGGGCCCGCGACCACCGTTCCGGTTGGCCCTGCGGCAGCACGCCGAGGTGGGTGGCCTTGGCGGCGGTGAACAGCATGGCCGACCCGTTCGGGCAGGCCGCCACGCACGCGCCGCAGCCGATGCAGGCCGCCGCCTCGAACGCGGTGTCCGCGTCGGGTTTGGGCACGGGCACGGCGTGGGCGTCCGGCGCGCTGCCGGTCGGCACGCCGACGTACCCGCCCGCGGCCACGACGCGGTCGAGCGCCGACCGGTCCACCACCAGGTCGCGCACCACCGGGAACGGCCCGGCCCGCCACGGCTCGACGGTGATGGTGTCGCCGTCGCGGAAGTGGCGCAGGTGCAGCTGGCAGGCGGTGGTGGCGCGCTGCGGGCCGTGCGCCTCGCCGTTGATGACGACCCCGCACGCGCCGCAGATGCCCTCGCGGCAGTCGTGGTCGAACGCCACGGGTTGCCCGCCGGAGGTGATCAGCCGCTCGTTGAGCACGTCCAGCGCCTCCAGGAACGACATGTCCGGCGACAGGCCGTCCACGTCGTGGTCGACCAGCCGGCCGGTGGGGCCGTGCTGCCGCCAGATCCTCAGGGTGAGTTTCACGCGTAGCTCCTGGTGGTGGGCGTGACGTGCTCGAAGACGAGTTCTTCCCGGTGCAGCACGGGCGGTCGGCCCACGCCGGTGTGCTCCCAGGCGGCGACGTGGGCGAAGCGGGCGTCGTCGCGCAGCGCGTCGCCGTCGGGGGTCTGGCTCTCGGTCCGGAAGTGGCCGCCGCAGGACTCGGCGCGGCGCAGGGCGTCCAGGCACATCAGCTCGGCCAGCTCCAGGAAGTCCGCGACGCGGCCGGCCTTCTCCAGCTCCTGGTTGAGGTCGGCGCCCTCGGGCACCCGCACCCGCTGCCAGAACTCGTCGCGCAGCTCCGGGATGCGCTCCAGGGCCTTGCGCAGGCCGGTCCCGTCGCGCTCCATGCCGCACTCGTCCCACATGAGCCGGCCCAGCTCGCGGTGGAACGACTCGACCGTGCGGTCGCCCCTCACCGCCAGCAGCGTCTTGAGCCGGCCGCGGACCTCGGACGCCGTGTCGGCCACGGCCGGGTGGTCGGCGGTCACGGGTTCGAAGGGCGCGTCGGCCAGGTAGTCGCCGATCACGCCCGGCAGCACGAAGTAGCCGTCCGCGAGGCCCTGCATGAGGGCGCTCGCGCCCAGCCGGTTCGCGCCGTGGTCGGAGAAGTTCGCCTCGCCGATCACGTACAGGCCGGGGATGGTGGACCTCAGGTCGTAGTCCACCCACAGGCCGCCCATGGTGTAGTGCACGGCCGGGTAGATGCGCATGGGCTCCCGGTACGGGTCGTCGCCGGTGATGCGCTGGTACATCTCGAACAGGTTGCCGTAGCGCTGCTCCACCGCGTCGCGGCCGAGGCGGGCGAGGGCGTCGGCGAAGTCGAGGTACACGCCGCGCTGCTCGTCGGAGGCGTTCTTCGCGGCGCGGGAGGCGATGTCGCGGGGCACGAGGTTGCCGAAGCTCGGGTACAGGCGTTCCAGGAAGTAGTCGCGCTCGGCCTCGGGGACGTCGCCGGGCGCGCGGCGGTCGTGCCGGTCGCGCGGCACCCACACGCGGCCGTCGTTGCGCAGCGACTCGCTCATCAGGGTGAGCTTGGACTGGTGGTCGCCGCTGACCGGGATGCACGTCGGGTGGATCTGGGTGAAGCACGGGTTGGCGAACAGCGCGCCGCGGCGGTGGGCCCGCCAGATCGCGGTGGCGTTGCAGCCCTTGGCGTTGGTGGACAGGTGGAACACGTTGCCGTAGCCGCCGGTGGCGAGCACGACGGCGTCCGCGAGGTGCGTGGACACCTCGCCGGTCACCAGGTCGCGGGCCACGATGCCGCGGGCCCGGCCGTCGACCACGACCAGGTCCAGCATCTCGGTGCGCGCGCGCACCTCGACGCGGCCGGCGGCGACCTGGCGGGACAGGGCCTGGTAGGCGCCCAGCAGGAGCTGCTGCCCGGTCTGGCCGCGGGCGTAGAAGGTGCGGGAGACCTGGGCGCCGCCGAATGACCTGGTGTCGAGCAGGCCGCCGTACTCGCGGGCGAACGGCACGCCCTGCGCCACGCACTGGTCGATGATCTCCACGCTGATCTGCGCGAGCCGGTGCACGTTCGACTCGCGGGAGCGGAAGTCGCCGCCCTTGACGGTGTCGTGGAACAGCCGCCACACGCTGTCGCCGTCGTTGCGGTAGTTCTTGGCGGCGTTGATGCCGCCCTGCGCGGCGATGCTGTGGGCGCGGCGCGGGCTGTCCTGGTGGCAGAACGACGTGACGCGGTAGCCCAGCTCGGCGAGCGTCGCCGCGGCCGAACCGCCGGCCAGGCCCGTGCCGACCACGATCACCGTGCGGTTGCGCCGGTTCGCGGGGTTGACCAGGCGCGCGGAGAAGCGGCGGCGGTCCCAGCGGTGCTCGATCGGACCCGCGGGCACGCGGTGGTCGTGGAGGGGCGCGCCCTCGGTGTAGAGGTTCTCCGGCATGTCTCAGCTCACCAACCCGGTGAAAACGGCGAAGGGGACGGACAGGAAGCCCGCGGCGATGGCGGTGGCGGCCACCAGGCCGATCGCGCGGGAGGTGGTGACGCCCAGGCTCCGGGTCGCGCTCCACACGCCGTGGCGGACGTGGAGGGCGAGGGCGAGGACCGCGGCGGTGTAGGCCAGCACCACGTACCAGTGCTGGAAGTCCGCCACCACGTTCGCGTGGATCTCGCCGGGCACGCCGTGCGGGTTGAGCCACCCGGCGGTCAGGTCGAGCAGGTGGTAGACCACGAACAGGGCGATGACCACGCCGCCCCAGCGCATGGTGCGGGCCGCGTAGCCGCCCCGGACGGGCCGCCGGTGGGCGTAGCGGCCCCTGGCGCGGCGGGCCCGCGCGGTGAGCTGGTACGCGGCGGTGAAGTGCAGCGCGACGGCCACGAGCAGGGCGACCCGGGTGGGCCACACGGCCCCGACCTCGCGCAACCACCGGCCGTAGCCGTCGATCGCCTCCGGGCCGGAGAAGATCGTGAGGTTGCCGAGCATGTGCGCGACGACGTACAGCAGCAGCACCGCGCCGGTGACCGCCATGACGGCTTTCTTGCCGACGGTGGTGCGGTAGAGCCGGATCGTGTCCACCCATCAGACGCTAGGAACGCGCCTGACGAGTCGTCCAATACATCGTGGGCTGCCTGACGATAGCCTGGCGCTATGACGCTCCAGCAGCTCGCGTACTTCCTGGCAGTGGCCAGGACGCGGCACTTCACGCGCGCCGCGGTGGAGGCGCGTGTGGCGCAGCCCTCACTGTCCAAGCAGATCCACGCGCTGGAGAAGGAGCTGGGCGCGGCGCTGTTCAGCCGGGCCCGCGGCAACATCTCGCTGACGCCCGCGGGCGAGGCGCTGCTGCCGGTGGCGAGCCGCATCCTGTCCGATGTGGACACGGCGCGGCTGGAGGTGGCCGAGCTGGTGGGGCTGCGGCGCGGGCGCGTGCGGGTGGGCGCCACGCCGAGCCTGTGCGGCAGCCTGTTCGCGGACGTGATCAAGCGCTACCACGACGCCTACCCCGGCGTGCGCGTGTCGGTGACCGAGGGCGGGTCGCGGGACCTGGTGACCGCGCTGGAGGCCGGTGACCTGGACCTGGCGCTGGTCATCGTGTCGCCCGCCGACGCGGACCGGGCGCTGACCGTGGTGCCGGTGCTGCGGGAGGAGCTGGTGGTGGCCTCGGCCGAGCCGCTGGGCGTGCCCCGGATGCGGTGGACCGACCTGCGCGGGCAGCCGCTGGTGATGTTCCGGCCCGGCTACGACCTGCGGGAGACCACGCTGGCCGAGTGCCGGCGGGCCGGGTTCGAGCCGGAGTTCGCGGTGGAGGGCGGCGAGATGGACGCGGTGCTGCGGTTCGTGGAGGTCGGGCTGGGCGTGGCGGTCGTGCCGTCGACGGTGCTGGCCGCGCGGTCGCTGCACGGCACGCCGCTGACGCCGGGCGCGGGGCGGACCGTCGCGCTGGCCCATCGCACCGACGTGGCGCCGACGTCGGCCGGGCGGGCGTTCCGGGACGTGCTGCTGGGGTTCCTGCGCGGCGCGGAACTGCCCGCCGGGGTGCGCGCGGTGGGCTCGGCGGGGTCTTGAACGGCGCCCCGACCCGGGTCGTAGGCTGCGCGGCGTGCTGATCAGACGCGAGGCGGACGCCGACGTCGAGGCGATCCGGGCCGTGACCGGGGCCGCGTTCGCGGCGAACCCCGGCGGTGAGGTGCGGCTGGTCGACGAGCTGCGGGCCGACCCGGGGTGGATCCCGGCGCTGTCCCTGGTGGCCGAGGCGGACGGCGAGGTCGTGGGGCACGTGGTGTGCACGCGGGGCTCGGTGGGCGGCGCGCCGGCGCTGGGGCTGGGACCGCTGAGCGTGCTGCCCGCGCGGCAGCGCACCGGCGTGGGCAAGGCCCTGGTGCACACCGCGCTGGGCGTGGCGGACGGCCTGGGCGAGCCGCTGGTGGTCCTGCTGGGCGACCCCGCCTACTACTCCCGCTTCGGCTTCCGCCCCGCCGCGGACCTGGGCATCACACCCCCGGTCGCCGAGTGGGCCCCTCACTTCCAGGTGCGCGCCCTCACCACCTACCACCCCGGCCTGCGCGGCGAGTTCCACTACGCCACCCCGTTCACCACCCTCTGACCCCGCGCGAGTCGTACGTTCCGGACGGTCGTGTCGTACGTTCAGGACCCCCGAGTTCCACGTTCGCGACGTCCTGAGTGTTGAACTCGGGGGTCGCGAACGTGCGACACGGTGGACCGGAACGTACGACTCGCGCGGTCTGGAGGTACGACTCGCGGGGGTTACCAGGTTTCCGGGGGTTCGGTGAAGGCTTTGCCCAGGTCCCGGGTCAGGGGGAGGACCCGGCGCACCCAGCCGGCGGTCGCGCCGGCCAGGCCGCAGGTCGGGGTGGGCACGGCGAGCGCGCCGAGGACGTCGCGCGGGAAGCCCAGGCGGTCGACCAGGGCCAGGGCGGGTGCGGCCGCGGCCTTCAGGGTCAGCGGGTGGGTCGGGTCGGTGCCGGGGGTCAGGCCCAGGAACAGCGTGGTCTTCTCCTCCCAGGCCTCGCCGACCTCGTCCCAGCTCGTCTCGTCCAGCGCGGTCACGTCGAACGAGACGGCGCGCGCGCCCGCCCGGCGCATCAGGGTGATGGGCGGCTTCGGCGCGCAGCAGTGCAGGACCACGTCGGCCTCCAGCGCCTCGATGACGGCCTGGAGGGTGGCCTGGACCTCGGGCTCGGGCACGGCGGCGACCGTGCCGAGCTTGGACGGCGTGGGCAGCAGGCCGCGCAGCACGGCGGGCAGCGCCGGTTCGTCCAGCTGCACCACGACCCGCGCGCCGGTGCGCTTGGCGACCTCGGCGACGTGCCGGTTGAGCCCCTCGGTCAGCGACGCGGTGAACTCGCGCAGCGCGCCCCGGTCGGTGAGCACGCGGTGGCCGCGCAGCAGCTCGACGCTCGCGGTGAGCGTCCACGGCCCGGCGGCCTGGACCTTGACCACCCGCGGCGGCGCGGGGTCGGCCGCCTCCTCGAACGCGTCGAGGTCGCGGCGCATCAGGTCCACCGCCCGCCGGTGGTCGCGGCCGGGGTGGGAGGCCGCCCGGTAGCCGGAGGGGACCACCTCGACCGGCAGGTCGACCAGCAGGCCGGCGGTGCGGCCGATCATGTCCGCGCCGACGCCCCGCGCGGGCAGCTCGGGCAGGTGCGGCAGGTCGGGCAGCTCGCCGAGCACCACGCGGGCGGCTTCGAGGGGGTCGGTGCCGGGCAGCGAACCGATGCCGGTCGCGGTGCCGGCGGGCCAGGGGGGTGCGTCCACCCGCCCAGTCTCCCATTCACGGGTTCCGGTGGGTGTACGGCGAAAAGGTCTAGACCCATTGACGCGATGGTCTAGGCCACCTACCGTCACCTTGTCGGTGCCGACAGTGGCGAGGGCACCGCCGAGAACGTGGTGTGGGGGCGTGCCGCGCCCCACGCTCCCGCACCACTCCCACCCCGTTCCCCTGCACGGGAGTAGGTGCGATGTCGTCCTCGAAGCGCAAGGTCCTGTTCGCGCCGGCGGCGAGCGCCGCCGCGGTCGTGACCGCCGGACTGCTGCTGACCGCCCCCGCCGGCGCCGCGCCGACGCCCACCGCGGTGTTCGGGCAGGACTCCTCGTGGAGCTCCGGCTACCAGGGCAGGTTCACCGTCACCGCGGGCTCCGCGCCGATGACCGGGTGGAGGGTCGAGTTCGACCTGCCCGCGGGCGCCACGCCGGGGTCGTACTGGGACGCGACGCTGACCAGCAGCGGCACCCACCACGCGTTCACCAACCGCGAGTACAACGGGTCCTTGGCGGCCGGCGCGTCCGCGTCCTTCGGCTTCCTGGTCACCGGCTCGGGGCTGCCGCGGAACTGCAAGCTCAACGGCCAACCCTGCACCGGCGGCACGACCACGACGAACACCACGACGTCGACCACCACCACGACCACGACTTCGGACGTCCCGCTGCCGCCCGGCGGCCTGAAGTCCGCGCCGTACGTGGACATCACCATGCCGACCCCGTCGCTGGAATCCGTGGCGCGGGCGACCGGCCAGAAGGTCTTCACGCTCGCGTTCGCGCTCGCCGACAGCACCGGCTGCAACCCCTCGTGGGGCGGCACCATCCCGATCGACGACAGCCGGATCGTCAACGACGTGCGCGCGCTGAAAGCCCTCGGTGGCGACGTCATCGTGGCCACCGGCGGGGCCGCGGGGCCCTACCTGGAGCACTCCTGCTCCACCGCCGACGCCCTGCTCGCGGCGTACGAGGAGGTCCTGGACGCGGTCGGCGGCAACCACCTGGACGTGGACGTGGAGGCCACCATCCCGCACGACCTGGTCAACACCGCGCTGAAGGAGCTCCAGACCGAGCGCGGCACGTCGATCAGCTACACCATGCGCGTGCAGGGCGACGACTACGGCATGGACCCGTACTCGGTGCAGGTGCTCCAGAACGCGGCGGCGAAGGGCCTCACCGTGCTGGTGAACCCGATGACCATGGAGTTCGGCTCCTCCCGCGCGGACTGGGGCGACGCCGTCATCGCCGCCGCCGAGAGCAGCCTGCGGCAGATGAAGCAGATCTGGCCGGCCAAGTCGGACGCCGAGCTGAAGCGACTGCTCGGGGTGACCCCGATGATCGGCCGCAACTTCAACGGCAAGGTCTTCACCCAGGCCCACGCCCGCAAGCTCGTGAACTGGGCGAACACCAACAGGATCGGGCTGCTGGCGTTCTGGTCGGCGGGCCGCGACAACGGCGGCTGCCCGGGTGGCGGCATCTCGCCGACGTGCAGCAGCATCGCCCAGTCCCAGTACGAGTTCACCACCCTCTTCAAGGGCTTCACCGGCTAGCCGGTGGAGCCCGGCCGCCACGGCTCGGTGACCGTGGCGGCGCGGGCGGCGAACACAGGCGCGGGCGGTGGTCCCGCGGGGGCGGGCGCTCAGGCCGAGCGCCGCAGCCCCAGCACCTGGAGCGCGACGAAACCCAGCACGGCGAGGGCTTGGGCGACGATCACGACGACGCCTGGGCCGGTCACCGGGAACCAGTCGGCGAACGCGGTGAGGAAGCTGTCCACCACCCACAGCGAATTGCCGATCACGACCACCGCGACCAGTGGGCGGATCGGGCGCACGCCCAGCAGGAAGACGCCGATCCCGTAGGCGACCAGGAATGCGCCGAGACCGATCACCAGGCCTCGTGGCAAACCCAGCGGGAAGTCGAACAGGAGCGCCAGCAGGCCCAGGCCGCCCGAGGCGACACCGTCGAGCTTGAGCGCGAAGCGGAGAAGGTCGTCATTGCGGACCCCAGTGGTCGTCATGGCACCGACACTGGACCCGGCGGCACTGCCGGCGGTACGTCGAACACTGCCAACGACTGCCGATTTCTAGCCCTCCACCTGGGCGGACAGGTCTTCGGCCACCAACTTCGCCCCCGCGTTCTGCCAGTTGTGCAGGGTCCGCTCCGGCACCTGGTCGACGAACCACGAGAGCGCCCGGCGGGCCACCGGGTCCAGGTCCTCCCGCTTGGTCCGCCTGCTGTAGGGGCGGATGCCGGCCACGTAGTAGAAGTACAGGGCGTTGTAGTGCCGCCATTCGTCGCTGGTGCCGAAATCGCCGTCGCGCGGTTTGAGCCGCGAAATGCTCTCCAGCAGCAGCGATTTCAATTCCGCGGCGCGTTCCAGCGGTTGGTCGGACGCGCCGCGCGCGGCCAACCTGGCGTCGATCACCGGCAACCGCGTCAACGGGCTGGCGACCAGTTTCCCGAGGTCGCCGTAATGGCTCAGCGCGCGCCTGGTGAGCTTGGCGAACTCGGCCGGGTCGAGCGGCGCGCGGCGGGGCAGCGCCTCGGCGGCCTCGCGCAGCTCCGCCCGCGAGTCGGCCACGTCGGGCACCGCGACCCGGTCGACCAGCAGCGCCAGCGGGTTCGCCAGCACCTGCACCGCGATCGCGGCGGCCACCGTGCCGTGGAGCAGGGGCACCAGCCGGTCGTCGAGGAACAGCGCCACCTGCCCGCCGAACACCAGCGCCAACCCGGCCGCGCCGAGCAGCGACCGGACCAGGTCGGCCCGCACCGCCTCGCCCTCGTCGAACGCGTCCGACACCGCCACGACCACGCCGAACAGCAGCAGGTCGAAGCCCGCCGAGGCGAGCACGAGCACCTCCGGCAGCACGTCGAGCAGCAGCACCGCGCAGCTGAGCCCGAACATGATCGTCGCCGCGACCAGCAGCCCCCGCCGCAGCCGCAGGCACAGCGCGACCGCGACGGCCAGCGGCACGAGCGCCACCCAGGGCGCGAACCACGCCGCCACCAGCAGCGGCGCCGCGCTCCAGCGCCACCAGCGGTCGTGGCGGGCGGGCAGCCAGCACACCACCGCGCCCGTCCACGCCACCGCGGGCACGGCCAGCGCCGCCGGCGGCACCGGCAGGACGATCACCAGCGCGTAAGCGAGCAGCCCGAACGAGGCTCGCTGGACCAGGGGCTTCCGCGGGTTCCTCGTCACCAGGTAGAGCCCGAGCCACCAGGCCAACCCGAACGCAACCACCGCCACCGCGATCACCAAGAGATCCTACGGTTGCCCGTGCTGGGACCATGTGCGTCATGCCCGTCGAGCTGACGTTGCACAAGGCCTCCGCCGAGGTCGCGCGCGGTGACCTGGCCAGCGTGCTGCGCGCGCGGCAACGGCTGATCGGCCTGGTCACGAGCTTCCCGCACCGGCTGGACCTGCGAGATCACCTCGCGCGGGTCTACCGGGTGCTCGGCGACGCCGCCCAGGCCGGCCGGTGGAGCTACCTGTCCGAGGACCGCGACGAGGCCGAGGTGGCCGCGTTCGAACGCGCCTACCGCACCCCGACGGCCCGATTAGCGGCCCTGAACTGGACCGGCGGCGAGCAGGCCGCCGGCACGCGGACCGCCCGGGAGCGGCTGGTGGCGCTGCACGGCGCGGCGAACGCGCAGCTGCGCGAGGAGCTGCTGGTCGCCGACGACCGCGACTCCTCCTGGGTGGCCAACGCGCTGGTCCTGCTCGGCCTGGTGGTCGTGCTGCTGTGCTTCGTGGTCGGCGCCGTGACCATCGTCATGTCGGCCTACAGGTGGCTCACCGGGTGAGCGCATCCTGGGTGCATGAACCCCGACGTAGCCGCCGCCGCGGACCGCATCCGCCCCTACGCCCGCCGCACGCCGCTGTGGCGCACCGAGGTCGACGGCCGACCGCTCGTGCTCAAGCTGGAGCACCTCCAGCTCACCGGCTCGTTCAAGCTGCGCGGCGCGCTGAACGCGCTGCTCACCGCGGGATCACCCGACAGCGTGGTCACGGCCTCCGGCGGCAACCACGGCCTGGGCGTCGCCGAGGCCGCCCGGCAGCTGGGCCTGCCCGCCACGGTGTTCGTGCCGCTGGGCGCGCCGGAGGGCAAGGTGCGGCGGATCGAGGCCGCGGGCGCGAAGCTGGTCCGGCACGGCGAGACCTACGCGGAGGCCGTGCTGGCGGCGCGGGAGGCGCCGGGGCACTACGTCGAGGCCTACGACTCCCCTGACGTCATCGCAGGTCAGGGCACCGTGGCCGCGGAGGTCGTGGCGGACGCGCCGGACGTGGACGTCATCGCGGTGGCCGTCGGCGGCGGCGGGTTGGCGGCGGGCACGGCGCTCGGCTCGTCCGGTCGGCCGACCGTCGCGGTGGAGCCCGAGCGGTGCCGCGCCCTGAACCTCGCGTTCGAGGCGGGCCGGCCGGTGGACGCGGAGGTCGTCTCCGTCGCCGCGTCGGCGCTGGGCGCCACGCGCGTGGGCGAGGTCCCGTTCGAGGTGCTGAGGGCGCACGACGTGCGGTCGGTGCTCGTGTCCGACGCCGAGCTGCTGGCCGCCCGCGACCGCCTGTGGGAGGACTTCCGGCTGGCCGTGGAACCGGCGGCGGCCGTGCCGTTCGCCGCGTGGCTGGCCGGGCGCGTGCCCGGCGAGGCGGCGTGCGTCGTGCTGTGCGGCGCGAACACGGACTGGGCGCCGTGAGGCCGCCGAGGGCCCCACGGCGCCCCGTTCCCTAGCAGCCCCGGTTCGCGGACGGGTAGGACACCACCGGGGGGCCGTCGCCCAGGCGGCGGCGCGCCACCCGGTCGTCCGAACCCCTGGACTGGACCGGCACGTCGACCTCGGCCACCGGTTCCAGCTGCTCCACCCGCTCCACCAGCACCTCGACCCGGGCCAGCAGGTCAGCCCACTCGGCCCGGTGCCGGCGCTCCCGGACCACCCACTGCAACGTCCGCGCCTCGGCCCGCAGCCTCTCGTGCTGCTCGGCCGTCAGGCGTTGCGCGGACGGGTGGTCGACCTTGCTCCCCAGCACACCCACCCGGATTTCGACGTCCACCAGCGAGCGTCGTCGTCGTTCGTTGTCATGCGGCACACCAGCAGTGTGTCAGGCCGCACCGACAAAAACCCGTCAACCCGTCGAGCTGATGGTCGCGCTCGCCAGGACCAGGTCGCCCGCCACCGGGTCCGGCCGGTACACCGCGACCGCCTGACCGGGGGCGACGCCGCTCAGCGGCTCGCGCAGGCGCACCAGCAGCTCCTCGCCGACGAGTTCCGCGACGGCGGGCGCGAGGCCGCCGTGCGCGCGCACCTGCGCCACGCACTCCACCGGGCCGTCGAACTCGACCCGGGTCACCGGCCGCCGCGCCACGATCTCGGTGACCTTCAGCCGTTCGGCCGAACCGACCCGGACCGTTCCGGTCACCGGCTCCAGCGACAGCACGTAGCGGGGCCGCCCGTCGGGCGCGGGCGCGTCGATGCCCAGGCCCTTGCGCTGGCCGACGGTGAACTCGTGCACGCCCGCGTGCCGCCCGAGCACCGCGCCGGTGGCGTCGTCCACCAGCAGGCCGGGCTGCTCGCCCAACCGCCCGGTCAGGAAGCCGCGGGTGTCGCCGTCGGGGATGAAGCAGATGTCGTGGCTGTCGGGCTTGCCGGCGACCTGGAGGCCGAGCCGGTCGGCCTCGGCCCGCACCTCGGTCTTGGTCGAGCCGCCCAGCGGGAACAGGGCGTGCGCGAGCTGCTCGCGGGTCAGCGACGCCAGCACGTAGGACTGGTCCTTGCCGTCGTCGGCCGACCGGCGCAGCTCCACCTGGCCGTCCACAGTGGACAACCGAGCGTAGTGGCCCGTGCACACCGCGTCGAAGCCCAGCGCGACCGCCTTGTCCAGCAGCGCCTCGAACTTGATCTTCTCGTTGCACCGCAGGCACGGGTTGGGCGTGCGGCCCGCCGCGTACTCGGCGACGAAGTCCTCCACCACGTCCTCGGTGAACCGCTCCGCGAAGTCCCACACGTAGAACGGGATGCCGAGCACGTCCGCCGCGCGCCGCGCGTCCCGGGCGTCCTCCAGCGTGCAGCAGCCCCGCGCGCCGGTGCGCAGCGTGCCGGGCTTGGCCGACAGCGCCAGGTGCACGCCGGTCACGTCGTGCCCCGCCGCCACCGCCCGCGCCGCGGCCACGGCGGAGTCCACCCCGCCGCTCATCGCCGCCAGCACCCGCATACCCGTCACACCTCCGCCTTCATCCGCTTCAGGCCCGCGATGCCCGCCGTGCGGGCGCGCTCGACCACCGGGCCGATCACCTCGACCAGCTCGTCCACCTCGGCGCGCGTCGACGTGTGCCCGAGGGAGAACCGCAGCGAGCCGCGCGCCGCCACCGGGTCGACGCCCATGGCCAGCAGCACGTGGCTGGCCTGCGCCACGCCCGCCGTGCACGCCGAGCCGGTCGAGCACTCGACGCCCTTGGCGTCCAGCAGCATCAGCAGGCTGTCGCCCTCGCAGCCCGGGAAGGTCAGGTGCGCGTTGCCGGGCAGCCGGTGCACCGGGTCGCCGTTCACCACCACGTCCGGCACCACCGCCCGCACCCGCTCGACCAGCTCGTCGCGCAGCGCGGCCAGCTCGGCCGCCGCGCGCGGCTGCCCGTCCACCGCGTGGCGCACGGCCGCCGCCAGGCCCGCGATCGCCGGCACGTCCAGCGTGCCCGAGCGCACCTCGCGCTCCTGCCCGCCGCCGTGCAGCAGGGGCGTGGCGGCCACGTCGCGGCCCAGCAGCAGCGCGCCGACGCCGTAGGGCCCGCCGATCTTGTGGCCGGTGACGGTGAGCGCCGAGGCGCCCGACGCGGCGAAGTCCAGCGGCACCGCGCCCAGGGCCTGGACCGCGTCGGTGTGGAACGGCACGCCGCGCGCCGCCGCCACCCGGGCCAGCTCGGGCACCGGGTTGATCGTGCCGACCTCGTTGTTCGCCCACATCACGGTGGCCAGGGCGACGTCGTCGCCCAGCACCTCGGCCAGCGCCTCCGGCTGGACCCGGCCGAGGTCGTCCGGCTCCAGCCAGGTGACCTCGGCGCCCTCGTGGTCGACCAGCCACTGCACCGCGTCCAGCACGGCGTGGTGCTCGACCGACGACGCCACGACCCGCTCGCGGCCGTTCGCGCGGCGGGACCAGTAGGCGCCCTTGACGGCGAGGTTGTCGCTCTCCGTGCCGCCGCTGGTGAAGATCACCTCGGAGGGGCGCGCGCCGAGCGCGTCGGCGATGTCCTCGCGGGCCTCCTCGACCGCGCGCCGCGCCCGCCGGCCCGAGGTGTGCAGCGAGGAGGCGTTGCCCGTGGTGGACAACGCCCTCGTCATCGCCTCGATCGCCTGCGGGAGCACCGGGGTCGTGGCGGCGTGGTCGAAGTAGGCCATCAGTCTCCCAGGGTAGCCGGGCGCAGCCGTCCGGCGAGCACCGCACCGAGCACCGCCACCCCCGCCATCAGCAGGTCGAACGGCAGCACGGCCGCCGTCGGCGCGTCGGCGGAGGCCACCGAGGCGATCAGCACCCCGCCCAGGCCGACCAGCAGCGCCGACCCGAGCATGTCGCTGATCTGGAGGGCCGCGGAGTTGAAACCCCGGTCGACGTCGGAGGACGCCGCCAGGGTGAGCACGCTCAGGCTCGACATCGCCAACCCCATCCCCGCGCCCGCGACCGCCCACAGGACCGGTGTCGCCCACGCCGGACCCCACTCCGGTGCGATGAGCGTCACCCCGGAAATACCCGCGGCGCTGAGCGCGAACCCCCAGCGGACGAACCGCTCGCGCGGGTGGTCCGGCCGGCGGGACTGCCACCAGGCGGCCGAGGACCAGCCGAGCGCGCTCAGGGTGAGCGGGATGCCGGCCGCGATCGCCGAGTAGCCGTGCACGGAGGTCAGGGTCAGCGGGATGAACGCCTCGACGGCGAAGAACGACCCGGCGAGCAGGCCGCGGGCCAGGATCGTCATGGGCAGGCCGGGGCGGGCGGTGAGCGTGCCCTTGGGCAGCAGGACCCGCAGGGACGGCACGAGCGCGACCAGGCCCGCCAGCCCGACCAGCAGGTTCAGCCCGCGCGGGTGCTGCGCGGCCCAGCTCAGCGCCGCGACGCCCGCGCCCGCGCCGAACGCCGCGAGCGGCAGGCCGCGACGGGTGTTGCGGTCGGGGTTGTGCGGTGGCAGGCCCCGCAGCACGGGCACCACCAGAAGCACCCCGAGCAGCACGAACGGCGCCAGGCCCAGGAACACCCAGCGCCAGCTCAACACCTCGGTCAGCCACCCGGACAACGCCGGGCCGACCAGCGAGGGCACCACCCACGCCGAGGCCAGCAGCCCGAACACGGCGGGCCGGTCGCGCTCCGGGTGGACCAGGGCGATCAGGACGTAGACCGCGACCACCTGCGCGCCGCCGCCCAGGCCCTGGAGCACGCGGCCGGCCAGCAGCAGGGTCATGTCCTGCGCGACGCCGGCGACGACGAGGCCGACCAGGAACAGGGCCGGGCCGATCAGCAGGGACGGGCGCGGGCCGCGCAGGTCGCTCAACCGGCCGGACAGCACGGTCGCCACCACGCTGGCGGCGAGGAAGGCCAGGAACGGCCAGGCGTACAGCTCCTCGCCGCCGAGCTCGGAGACCATGCGCGGCATGGCCGTGGAAACACCCATGTTCTCGAAGGCGAGGAGCGTGACGAGCAGCACCATGCCGATCGTCGGACCCCGCCGTTCGGCCGTCCAGAGGTTGCTCTTGCCGGTCGGGGGCCCCGTCGTCGTCACGGGCCAATGGTTCAACCTCCACCTCGGTGGAGGTCAAGGCGATGTGGCGCACACCGGCGCCGGCGCGGGTCGCCGACCTGGCCGCGCCGCTGCCCTACGCCGACGACGCGTTCGACGACGTCGTCGCCGCCCTGGTGCTGCACTACCTGGAGGACTGGACCGCGCCGCTGGCCGAGCTGCGGCGGGTGCTCAGGCCCGGCGGCAGGCTGATCCTGGCGGTCGACCACCCCGCCGCCTACAAGCTGGCCAACCCGGGAGCCGACTACTTCGCGACCGCCCGGTGGACCAGCGAGCACGCGTTCGGCGGGCAGAGGGCCGTGCTGGAGTGCCGGCACCGCCCGCTGCACGCGATGACCGACGCCTTCACCTCGGCCGGTTTCCGGATCTCGGTCATCAGCGAACCGCCGCCCGCGCCGGAAGCCCGCGAGCTGTTCCCCGACGAACTCGCGAACTTCCCCTCCGGTTCTTTCCCGTGCTTCCTGTTCTTCGTGCTGGAGGCCGTCTAGCCGCCGTGCCCGGCGCCCGCCGGCGTCCGGGTTCGCGGCGACGACCGGGGCTCGCCCGTGCGGTCGGGGGTCGGCGCCGAAAAGGGTTTGCGGGCCGTCGCGGGGCGGTGGATAGGTTGGCGCGGTGCGCGTGCTGTTCACCTTCGCGGGCGGGCTGGGTCACTTCCAGCCGTTGACGCCCTTCGCCGCGGCCGTGGCCGCCGCCGGTCACACCGTCGCGTTCGCGGCCGCCCCGGCCCTCCGGCGGGCGATCGAGGCGGCCGGGTTCACCGCGCTCGCGGTCGGCGAGGGCAACGGCGACGAGGTCCCGGAACGCCGGCCGCTGCCGGCGCCCGACCGGGAGCGGGAGGACCGCGACCTGCGTGACGGCTTCGTCCGGCGCGGAGCCGGCCGCAGCCTGCCGCTCTACCTGAAGCTGTTCGCGAAGTGGCGCCCGCACGTGGTGGTCTGCGAGGAGGTCGACTTCGGCAGCATGCTCGCGGCCGAGATGCTCGGGCTGCGCTACGCGAACGCCCAGGTCATCGCGTCCGGCGCGTTCGTGCGGCCCGCGGTGGTCGGGCCGGCCCTCGCCGAGCTGCGCGCCGAGTGGAACCTGCCGCCCGACCCCGACCTGGACATGCTGCACCGGCGCCTGCTGCTCTCGCCGTTCCCGCCGAGCTTCCGCGACCCGGCCTGCCCGCTGCCCGGCACCGCCTTCCCGATCCGCCCGCCGGTCGGCCCGTTGGCGCGGTCGGTGAAACCCACCGTCTACTTCACCCTGGGCACGGTGTTCAACACCGAGTCCGGCGACCTGTTCCACCGCGTCCTGGCCGGGCTGCGCGAGCTGCCGGTCGACGTGGTCGCCACGGTCGGCGAGCACGTCGACCCGGCCGAGCTGGGCGAGCAGCCGGCGAACGTGCGCGTCGCCCGCTACCTCCCGCAGGCCGAGGTGCTGCCGCACTGCGACCTGGTGGTCTCCCACGGCGGCTCGGGCAGCGTCATCGGGGCGCTGGCCCACGGCCTGCCCGTGGTGCTGCTGCCCCTGGGCGCGGACCAGCCGCACAACGCCGAGCAGTGCGCGCGGCTCGGCGTCGGGCGGGAGCTGGACCCGGTCGCCGCCACCCCGGGGGACGTGCGGGACGCGGTGGCGGCGGTGCTGGCGGACCCGGGTTGCCGGCGGGCCGCCGAGCGGGTGCGGGAGGAGGTGCTGGAGCTGCCCGAACCCGCCCGCGCGGTGCCGCTGCTGGAGCGGTTGACCACCAGCCGGCTCTGACACCCCGCGCCGACACGCGGGGTCGCTCAGGAGGCCGCGAACGTGGAACTCGGGGGTCCTGGGTGTTCGACACGGTCGACCCGGGTGTTCGACTCGCGGGGGTGGGTGGGCAGGGGGGTCGTGGTGAAGGTGGCGCGTTCGGACTCGTGCTGGGTCAGGGCGGCCAGGGCGCGGCGGGTCGCGGCGCGGCCCGGGGCGATCTCGGGCAGGACGTGCACCTCCACGACCAGGTCGCGGGCGCGCAGGACGCGGCGCACCGAGTCGACCAGCGTGTCGGAGCCGATGAACGCCGGGCGGGTGGTGGCGGCGCCGCCCTGGACGTAGCGCAGCACCACCGGCCGCACGGGCACGCCCGCGTCCAGCGCCGCCTGGAACAGCGCCGGCCGGTACCGGCCCGACGCCACGCCGCACCACGTGGTGCCCTCGGCGTGGATCCCGACGGCCGCGCCGTCGCGCAGGGCGGCGGCCAGCTCGGCGACCGTGCCGGGCAGTCGCGACAGCCGCTCGCGGTCCAGGTAGACGGTGCGGGCGGCGGTGATCAGGCGGCCGAGCACGGGCCAGTCGCGGATGTCCCGCTTGGCCACCAGCCGGATCGGTTGGACCGCGTCGATGGCCAGCTCGTCGAGCCAGGACACGTGGTTGGACACCACCAGCACCCCGCGCCCCGGCGTCGCCTGGAACACCGGCCCGACCGACCTCAGCCGCACCCCGAACGCGCCCAGCAGCACGCGGAACCACCGGCGCAGCAACGCCTCCCGCACCGCGCCCCGCGTCACCAGCGCCGCCGGCGCGACGAGCGCGCCGCACAGCAGCACGGTCAGCGCCGCGCACGCCCGCCACGCCGCCCGCAGCGGCCCCACCGACGGCGTCGACAGGTCCACGCACCCGTCGCCGCACGGCGAGGTGGGCATCCACGCGTGCGCGCTCACGCCGTCTCACCCAGGAAGAACTTCAGGTACCGCCGGTCCATCCGGTCCATGCGCATCAGCACGGGCAGGTCGGCCACGCCGAAGTCCGGGTCCAGGGCCGGCCGCCCGCACACCCACGCGCCCAGCCGCAGGTAGCCCTTCAGCAGCGGCGGCAGCACCGTCCGGTCGGGTCGCGCGACGGCGTCCACGTCCCACGGGACCAGCGGCTCCACCCGGTACTCGTCGGGCGCGTGGTGCTTGGCGCGCACCACGTCCCAGACGCCCGCCGCGAACGAGCCGCCGTCGTGCAGCGGCACCGAGGCGCACCCGATCAGCCACGCGTGCCCCGTGAGCAGCATGTAGCGGGTGAGCCCGGCCCACACCAGCGACACGACGGCGCCGTTGCGGTGGTCGGGGTGCACGCACGACCGGCCGGTCTCCACCAGCGAGGGCCGCAGCGGGTCCAGGCGGGACAGGTCGAACTCGGTCTCGGTGTACAGCTGACCGGACTCCGCGGCCCCGGCGGGCGGCAGCATCCGGTAGGTGCCGACGATCTCGCCGGTGCGGTCGTCGCGCACCACGAGGTGGTCGCAGAACTCGTCGAAGCGGTCCACGTCGAGGCCCGGCGCGGACGTGCGCAGGGTGGCGCCCATCTCCTCGGCGAACACCCGGTGCCGCAGCCGCTGGGCGGCCACGACCTCGTCGCCCTCGCGCGCGACCAGCAGGGAGTAGCGCGGCGCGTCGTTGGCGGCGTCACCGGTGCTGACAAGCAGTTGCGGCTGCGTCATGAGCACAGGGTGAACCGCGCCTCGCAACCGGGAGCAGGTCGTTTCGGTGACGCCTCGGTGAGTCCTCGGTTACGGCCGGGTGCGACCCCGGAACGGCCGGAGGGCCGCCCCGCTCGACGCGGGACGGCCCTCCGGGAACCGCGGGTGTCAGCCCTTGCGCTTGCTCACCTCGTCGGTGAGCTGCGGCGCGACCTTGAACAGGTCACCGACGACGCCGAAGTCGGCGATCTCGAAGATCGGCGCCTCCGCGTCCTTGTTGACCGCGATGATGGTCTTCGACGTCTGCATCCCCGCGCGGTGCTGGATCGCGCCGGAGATGCCCAGCGCGATGTACAGCTGCGGGGACACCGTCTTGCCGGTCTGCCCCACCTGGAACTGGTGCGGGTAGTAGCCGGAGTCGACGGCGGCGCGCGAGGCGCCCACCGCTGCGCCGAGGCTGTCGGCCAGCTTCTCGACGACGTCGAACTTCTCCGCGCTGCCGACGCCGCGACCGCCGGACACGACGACCGACGCCTCGGTCAGCTCCGGCCGGTCGCCGCCGACCACCGGCTCGCGGCCGGTGACGCGGGTGGCCTTCGCCCGGTCGGCGGCCGGCAGCTCGACGACCTGCTCGACCGCCTCGGCCGGCGCTTCCTCGGCCTCGACGCCGCCGGGGCGCACCGCGATGACCGGCGTGCCGCTGCTCACCTTCGACTTCACCGCGTAGGCGCCGCCGAAGATCGACTGCGTGGCGACGCCCTCGCCGTCGAGGTCGACGGCGTCGTAGAGCAGGCCGGAGCCCAGGCGCACGGCCAGCCGGCCCGCGACCTCCTTGCCCTCCAGCGTCGCCGAGACCAGCACGGCGGCCGGGGAGGCGGTGGCGACGACCGCGGCGAGCGCGTCGACCTTGGGCGTCACCAGGTAGTTGGCGGCGTCCTCGGACTCCACCGCGTACACCTTGGTCGCGCCGTAGTTGCCCAGCGACTCCCTCACTTTGCCCGCGGTGCCGGGCGATCCGACCACCACCGCGGCCGGGTCGCCGAGACGGCGCGCGGCGGATAGAAGCTCATAGGTGACCTTCTTGACCTCGCCGTCGACGTGGTCGACGAGGACCAGGACTTCAGACATGTGATTCCTCGCCTTCAGATGAGCTTCTGGCCGACCAGGTACTCGGCGATCTTCGAACCGCCGTCACCCGAGTCCTCGACGCGCTGACCCGCGCTGCGCGGCGGCTTCGGGGCCGCCTCCAGCACCTGCGACCACGACGCGCCCAGGCCGACCTCGCCCGCGTCCAGGCCCAGGTCGGCGACGGTGAGCGTGCTCACGGGCTTCTTCTTCGCCGCCATGATGCCCTTGAAGGAGGGGTAGCGCGGCTCGTTGATCTTCTCGTTCACGCTGACCACCGCGGGCAGGCTCGCCTCCAGGTGGGCCAGGCCCTCGTCGGTCTCGCGCTCGGCCTTGACCGTGCCGCCCTCGACGCTCAGCTTGCGGACCTGGGTCACCTGCGGCAGGCCCAGCAGTTCGGCCAGCATGGCGGGCACGGCGCCCGCGCGGCCGTCGGTGGCCTCGTTGCCCGCGATGACGAGGTCGAAGCCCTCGACCGTGCCGATGGCCTTGGCCAGCACCTTCGCGGTGGTGATCGCGTCGGAGCCGTGCAGCGCCGCGTCGGAGACGTGGATCGCCTTGTCCGCGCCCATGGACAGGGCCTTGCGGATGGCGTCGGTCGCGCGGTCGGGACCCATCGAGATGACGGTGACCTCGCCGCCGTGGGCTTCCTGGAGCAGCAGCGCCTCTTCGACGGCGCGCTCGTTGATCTCGTCCAGCACGGCGTCCGCCGAGTCGCGGTCGAGGGTGTGGTCGGTGTCGGTGAGCTTGCGCTCGGACCAGGTGTCGGGCACCTGCTTGACCAGGACGACGATGTTCATGGGTCCTCTTCGACCTCCTGCGGACGGGCGGCGACGTGCCGGGGCGACGGTTGGCGCCCGTCGCGGATTCTTCACTCGGTGCCCGTGACCCTGCCATGTCGTCGCCGCATTGGCACGGTGGTGTCTGCCACCCGGATGTTACCCGCCAGTAGCAGAGGTGCAAACCACAGCAAGCACCACGTGCGCGTGATGATGCTCACTGATCGGTTTTACGATATTCGCGGAATGTCGTCGCTGATCGCCGCAGCGTTACTGGGCCTCGTCCCATTGGGCTAGGTTCGGGCGCATGTACCGGCGCGTAGCGATTGTCACGGACTCCACCGCGTGCCTGCCGCCGCAGTTGACCGAGAAGCTCGGCATCACCGTGGCGCAGATCCGGGTGCGCATCGGGGACCGGGTCGACGAGGAGTGCCGCGTCCCCGTGACCGAACTGGTGGGAGCCCTGCGCGAGCAGCTCGACGTGACCACCGCGCCGCCCGACCCCGGCGCGTTCTTCTGGGCCTACTCCGACGCGGCCGCCTCGGGCGCGGAGGCGATCGTGTCCCTGCACGTGTCGACCGGGCTGTCGGAGACCGCGGGGGCGGCGCGGCAGGCCGCGGCGCAGGTGCGGGCGCCCGTCCACGTGGTGGACACCAAGACGTGCGGGATGAGCCTCGGGTACGCGGTCGTGGCCGCCGCCACGGCGGCCGCCGCGGGCGGCGACGTGAACCGGGTGCTGTCCGCCGCGCAGCGCACCGCCACCCGCAGCACCGAGCTGATCTACGTGGACACGCTGGAGCACCTGAAGCGGGGCGGCCGGGTCAGCCGGGCGACGGCGCTGCTCGGGTCGGCGCTGTCGGTGAAGCCGCTGCTGACCGTGGCGGACGGGCGGATCGCGCCGCTGGAGAAGGTGCTCGGCGCCGAGCGGGCGGTGCGCAAGCTGGTCGACCTCGCGGTGCGGCGGGCGGGCGGCGACGAGGTGGACATCGCGGTGGAGCACTTCGACGCCGCCGAGCGGGCCCGCGAGGTGCTGCGGTCGTTGCGGGACGAGCTGCCCCGCGTGCGGCGGTTCATGCTGACGCAGGTCAGTTCGGCCATAGGCGCGCACGTCGGGCCGGGCGCCGTGGGGGTGACCGTTTCGCCGGTTTAGGCCGGTTCGGAACTCCGCACCGGGTTTGGGCGTTGAACGGACGGGGAAGCTTGCCGGGGAGACACCCGGGCAGGGCAAGGAGGTGGGTCATGGCTTCGCTGTTCAACAAGATCGCGGCATTCGCCCGCAGCCCCCAGGGGCGGCGGCTGGTCGACCAGGCCAAGTTCGCGGCACGAGACCCCCACAAGCGCGCGAAGGCGCAAGAGGTGCTGCGGAAGTTCCGCAAGCGCTGACGGGGCGCACGACGACCGGTCGCACGTGGGCCGAGCACCCGTGATCGCGCGGCCCGGCGGGTTCCGCCGGGGTCTGCGCTACGGGTTCGGCCCGCGACGGGCGGCGTCGAAGGTGCGCAGGTAGCGCTGCCGGAACTCGGTCGCGTCCGGAAGCGGGAACGACGAGGACGGCGGTTCGGCCGTCGCAGGTTCAGTGGTGGGTGCCGGCGGCTCCGGCCCGGTGACGGGTGCGGGGTGCGCCGGCATTGCCATGCCCGAGGACTGGTCGGGCGGGAGCTGGTCGGGCACGGGCCGGTCGGGCGAGCGCTCGTCGGGCGGGGGCCCGTCGGACGCCGGTTCCGCGTGGACCGGCTCGGCCCGCGACGGTTCCGGCGGTTCCAGCGGTTCCGGCGGGTCGGGCACCACGCTCATCCGGCGGACCCCGGCCCGCTCGACCGGCTCCGCGGGTTCCAGGTCGGGCACCAGCACCAGCACCGGCCGGGCCGGTTCCGACGCGGGCAGCGCGGCCGGGAGGCCCATCACCGGGTTGCGGTGGATCGGTTTGCCCACGTAGTCCCAGGGCGGCCACCGCACCTCCTCCGGCGGCTCCTCCGGCGACTCCGGCGGCTCCTCCGCGATCGGCGGCGGAGCGGGTTCGACGGCGGGCGCGGGTGGCGGCTCGCGGCGGAGCATGACCGCCGTCAGCACGCACCCCGCCGCGAACGACAGGGCGCACAACCCGAACGTGATCGCACCGGACATTCAGCGCACCCCCTTACCCGACGAGCACCTCGGCTCGCGGCCCGCCGCCCACCGACGGGCCGCGCACCGACTCCACCCACCGCGCGGCGACCGCCGCCGGCGGCAGGGCGGCGAACTGCCTCGGGACCGTCAAGCTCCCACCCGCCGGTCCGCCGAACCCTTCCCCGCGCGCTCGTCGAGCACCTGGCCGTCGAGCACCTGGCCGTCCAGCGCCTGCCCGTCACGGGACTGCGCGTCGAGCGCCTGCCCGTCCCGCACCTGGCCCACGGCCGCGTCCGCCTGCTCGGCGGTCGCCTGCTCCGGGATCAGGCTCGGCACGCGACCCACCGCCTCCTCCAAGGCCTCCCGCGACGCGGCCAGCTGGTCGGCCACCACCCGGCGCAGCTCCTGGAGCTGGTCGGTCCGCCGCTGGACCTCGTCGATGCGCCGGCGCGCCTCCCGGGCGGCCAGCTTGATCAGGAACGCCGCCCGGCCCTTGGCCAGCTCCTCCTGCTCGGCGAAGTGCTGCTCGGCCTCGTGCCGGCGGCGGTTCATGGTCAGCTCGAAGAAGTTCTGCACCTTGGCGCGCTTGGCGTCCGCCTCCGCCTCCAGCCGGCGGCACCGCTCGGCGGTCTCGTGCAGCAGCCGGTCCCCGGCCTCCCGCGCCCGCACCGCGGCGGCGTCGCACTCGGCCTCGACCTCCTCGACGCGCGCCTTCAGGTGCGCCTCGACCTCCACGCGGTGGCGCTCCGCGGAGATCTCGCGCTGGTCCACCTCCGCGGCCCGCCGGTTGGAGACCTCGCGCTGCTCGCGGGCGTACGCGTCGGCCTCGTCGCATCTCTCGGCGATCCGGGCCTCCACCTCGCGCACCCGCTCGGCCAGCTCGACCCGGGTGCGCTCCCGCAGCGACTCGACCTCGCGCTCGGCGTTGAGCCGCAGCTCGTTGGCCTCGTCCTCGGCCATCACCAGCATCCGGTGCATCCGCTCGGTGGCGCCGGCCGTCGTGCCGGGCGACCGCTCCAGCCGCTCGACCCGCGTCCGCGCCTCCTCCAGGTCGTGCCTGGTCATCTCCAGCAGCTTGCGCAGGTCCGTCGCCTGGGCCAGTGCCTCGTTGCGGTCGAGGCACGCGTACTTGAGCTGCTCCTCCAGGTTCTCCAGGTGCTCGATCACCTGTTTGCGGTGGAAACCTCGGTAGACGACGTCGAAACCCGCGTGCAGCGGAACGATCTCCGGTTCTTTCGCACCCATGGCGGCCCCACTCGTTCGCGAAGATTGGCCGAGAGTACCGATCACCCGGCACCCCATCCAGCACATGACCAGCTCGGACTACCCCGCCGACACCGGGCCGATGCGCGCCGGATCAGGACAAACACCATCGTGGGAGATCAACCCGAGAAGGGCCGAGGTCACTCGATGGTGTTACTTTGCGAAAAGGAGCGCGCAGCGTGGGAGTTCCCCGTTCCACCAACACACCGTAATCAATAGAAAAACTTCGCCCGAATTAGTGACAACTCAGCGGACGGGCGCTGCCTACCCGCGAGTAACGAGCAACTAGGCTGGTCGGGTGACCGTCGAGCCGCTGCCCCTCACCGGTGAGCGCACCGTGCCCGGGATCGTCGAGGAGAACTACTGGTTCAGGCGCCACGAGGCGGCGTACCTGGACCTGGTGCGGCACTGCGCCGGCCTGGTGGTGCTGGAGGCGGGGTGCGGCGAGGGCTACGGCGCCGCGCTGATCGCCGGCCGGGCCGCGCGGGTCGTCGCGCTCGACTACGACGAGGCGACCGCCGCGCACGTCGGCCGCGCCTACCCGGAGCTGGCCGCGGTGCGCGGCAACCTCGCGGCGCTGCCGGTGCGGGACGCGGGCGTGGACGTGGTGGCCAACCTCCAGGTCATCGAGCACCTGTGGGACCAGGAGGGCTTCCTGGCCGAGTGCGCGCGGGTGCTGCGGCCCGGCGGGCGGCTGCTGGTCACCACGCCGAACCGGATCACCTTCTCCCCCGGCCGCGACGCGCCGCTCAACCCGTTCCACACCCGCGAGCTGGCGCCGGAGGAGCTGCGCGGGCTGCTGGTCGGCGCGGGCCTGGAGGTCGAGCTGCTCGCCGGGCTGCGGCACGGGCCCGCGCTGCGCGCGCTGGACGGCGCGTTCGGCGGGTCGATCATCGACGCGCAGGTCGCGGTGGCGCTGGGCGGCGGCGAGTGGCCCGCCGACCTGCTGGCGGCCGTGGCGTCGGTGCGCAGCGAGGACTTCGAGATCACCACCGAGGACCTGGACGCCTCGCTCGACCTGGTGGCCGTGGCGGTGCGGCCGTGACCACGTCGAACACCGGGGGCGAGACGGGCGCGGAGGGCGCGTTCTGCCTGGTCCTGCACAGCCACCTGCCGTGGCTCGCGCACCACGGCGCGTGGCCGGTCGGCGAGGAGTGGCTGTACCAGGCGTGGGCGCACTCGTACCTGCCCGTGGTGGACCTGCTGGAGCGGTTCGCCGCCGAGGGCCGCGAGGACGTGCTGACGCTCGGCGTCACGCCGGTCCTGGCCGCGCAGCTCGACGACCCGTACTGCCTGCGCGGCCTGCACGACTGGCTGGGCGACTGGCAGCTGCGGGCGCACGGGGCCGCCGACCGGCTGCCCGACCTGGCCGCGCGCGAGCACCGCGGCTCGGCGTGGGCGCTGGAGCGGTTCGAGTCGCGGTGGCGGCACGGCTTCTCGCCCGTGCTGCGCCCCCTCGTCGACTCGCGGGTGGTCGAGCTGCTCGGCGGCCCGGCCGCGCACCCGTTCCAGCCGCTGCTGGACCCGCGGCTGCGGGCGTTCTCGCTGCGCACCGGGCTGGCCGACACCGCGCACCGGATCGGCTCGACGCCCGAGGGCATCTGGGCGCCGGAGTGCGCGTACGCGCCCGGCCTGGAGCGCGACTACGCGCGGGCGGGCGTGCGGCGGTTCCTGGTGGACGGTCCGGCGCTGCACGGCGACACCTCCGCGGGCCGGCCGGTGGGCGACTCGGGCGTGGTGTGCTTCGGGCGGGACCTGGAGGTGTCCTACCGGGTGTGGTCGCCGAAGGTCGGCTACCCGGGCGACCCGGCGTACCGGGACTTCCACACCTACGACCACCCCAGCGGGCTCAAGCCGTCCCGGGTGACCGGCAAGAACGTGGCGCCCCAGGACAAGCGGCCGTACGACCCGGCGCAGGCCGCGGAGGCCGTGCGGCGGCACGCGGCCGACTTCGTGGGCACCGTCGTGGCGCGGCTGCGGGCGTTGAAGGAGCGGCACGGCCGGCCGTCGCTGGTCGTCGCCGCGTACGACACCGAGCTGTACGGGCACTGGTGGCACGAGGGCCCGGCGTGGCTGGAGGCCGTGCTGCGGGCGCTGCCCGAGGCCGGGGTGCGGGTGACGACGCTGCGCGGCGCGGTCGAGGCGGGGCACGTCGGCGCGCCGGTGGAGCTGCCGCCGTCGTCGTGGGGCTCGGGCAAGGACTGGCGCGTGTGGAACGGGCCGCAGGTCGCCGACGTCGTGCGGGGCAACGAGCAGGTCCAGCGGGAGCTGCTGGCGCTGGACCTGTCCGGTCCGGTGCGCTCGCCGGTGGCCGACCAGGCGGTGCGGGAGGCGTTGCTGGCGCTGTCCAGCGACTGGGCGTTCATGGTCACCAAGGACTCGGCCGCGGACTACGCCCGGTACCGGGCCAAGGCGCACGCGGACCGGTTCGCCGAGCTGGCGGCGCTGCTGCGGGCCGGGCGCGGCGCGGACCGGACCGGGCGCGGCGCGGTCCGGGCCGCCGAGCTGCGGCGGGTCGACGGGCCGTTCGGGCACCTGGACGCCCGGGGTGTGGCCGGCGGTTGGGAGGATGGGCCATGCGCGTGCTGATGGTGTCGTGGGAGTACCCGCCGGTCGTCGTGGGCGGGCTGGGCAGGCACGTGCACGCGCTGGCCACGGGCCTGGCCGCGCAGGGGCACGACGTGGTCGTGCTGTGCCGGCAGCCCACCGGGACCGACGCGGTGACGCACCCGACGTCCGACGAGCCGGTGGAGGGCGTGCGGCTGGTGCGCGTGGCCGAGGACCCGGCGCACCTGGTGTTCGAGCGGGACCTGGTGGCGTGGACGCTGGCCATGGGGCACGCGATGACGCGCGCGGGCCTGGCGCTGCTGCGCGACTGGCGGCCGGACGTGGTCCACGCGCACGACTGGCTGGTGACGCACGCGGCGGTCGCGCTGGCCGGGGCGGCGGGCGCGCCGCTGGTGGCGACCGTGCACGCGACCGAGGCCGGTCGGCACGGCGGGTGGCTGTCGCAGCCGCTGAACCAGCAGGTGCACTCGGTGGAGTGGTGGCTGGCGAACCGGGCCGACTCGCTGATCACGTGCTCGGCGGCGATGCGCGCGGAGGTGGCGCACCTGTTCGAGGTGGACCCGGGCGCGATCACCGTGCTGCACAACGGGATCGAGCCGCGGCGGTGGCGCGTGCGGGCGGCGGACGTGGCGGCGGCGCGGGCGGAGCACAGCCCGGCCGGCGAGCCGCTGCTGCTGTTCTTCGGGCGGCTGGAGTGGGAGAAGGGCGTGCAGGACCTGATCGCCGCCCTGCCCCGGGTCCGGCGGTCGCGGCCGGGGGCGCGGCTGGTGGTGGCGGGCTCCGGGACGCACCGGGACTGGCTGGCGGAGCAGGCGCGCAAGCACCGGGTGCGGCGGGCGGTGTCGTTCGCGGGGCACCTGCCGGACCGGTCGCTGGCGGCGCTGCTGGCGGCGGCGGACGCGGTGGTGCTGCCGTCCAGGTACGAGCCGTTCGGGATCGTGGCGCTGGAGGCGGCCGCGGCGGGCGCGCCCCTGGTCGCCTCCACCGCGGGCGGGCTGGGCGAGGTCGTGGTGGACGGCGTGACGGGGCTGTCGTTCGCGCCGGGCGACGTGGACGGGCTGGCGCGGGCGGTCCGCTCGGTGCTGGACGACCGGCCGGCGGCGGCGCGGCGGGCCCGGGCGGCGAAGGCCCGGTTGGCGACGGACTTCGACTGGGCGACGATCGCCCGGGACACGGCGGAGGTCTACCGGGCGGCGCGGGTGCGGGCCCGCGAGCCGCTGGGGCGGCCGAAGATCGCGACGGGCAACGCGTTCCTGTAGGTGCGCGCGGACCGGGCGCGCGGCAGGCCGGTTTCCCGTCGCCGACCCGGCCCACCGGGGCGCGACGGCGGTTCCGTTGAGCGGAACCAGGGCGTGGATCGGCGTCCGGGCACCCGGTTGGATCGTGGTTCCACCAGCGCCGCCCGGAGGTCTTCCCGCCGAACGGAACCGAGGTCTGTGCCTACTCGCGCGTCGCGAGGATCCTCCGGCGGCGACACGGACCACTGATCCGGAGGACGGACGGGGATGGGCAACGGGGGAAACGGCCGCTCGGTCACCTCGCGCGCGCTGGACCTGCTCGGCGCGTTCGACGTCGAGCACCCGACGCTGACGCTGAGCGAGCTGGCCGCGCGGTGCGACATGCCGATGGCCACGGCGCACCGGCTGGTCGGCGAGCTGGAGGCGTGGCGGGCGCTGGAGCGCAACGCGGACAACCGCTACCAGGTCGGCCTGCGGCTGTGGGAGATCGGCCTGCTGTCGCCCGTGCCGCGCCGGCTGCGGGAGATCGCGCTGCCGTTCATGCAGGACCTCTACGAGCGCAGCAAGGAGAACATCCACTTCGCGGTGCGCAAGGGCCACGACGCGCTCTACATCGCCAAGCTCACCGGCCACAAGGCCGTGCCGATCACCTCGCGCGAGGGCGCCCGGCTGCCCATGCACCCGACCGGCGTCGGCAAGGCGCTGCTGGCGTTCGCGAGCGAGGAGTTCATCGAGACCTACTGCGCGCGGCCGCTGGCGCGGTGCACCCGGCACACCATCGTCGAGCCGGGCAGGCTGCGCCGGGAGCTGGCCCTCACCCGCGCCCGCGGCTACGCGCTGACCAACGAGGAGATGACGCCCGGGTCGTGCTCGGTGGCCGTCCCGGTGTTCGACGCCGACGGGCGGGTCGAGGCGGCGCTCGGCGTGGTCGTGCACAGCGCGCGCGCCAACCTCACCCGCTACGTGACCGACCTCGAGTCGGAAGCCGCCAAGATCGCCCAGGCCATGAACGAGCACCGCGCGGACCCGTACCCGGGTTTCGTGCACGACCTGCCGGACGAGGTGTAGCCGCGCCCTGGGACCAACTGCCCGCGTCGATCACCGGCGGGGGCCTGGTGGCCGCGGTCGTCACCGCCCGCCGGCGCGAGGTGCCGCGAGCGCCGTCCCGCTGGGTGCGGCGGCGGAGCTACCTCGACACCGTGCTGCGCATCTCGCGGGGCGAGGACGTCGAGCGCCTGGACGCGTTCGTGCCCAACCTCCGGCCCGCCGGGCACGACGAGGCGCTGCGCGACCTCCAGGTCGAGTGGCAGCGGATCAACGGCGAGCTGGGCGTGCGCCTGGTGACCGGGCAGCACCACCACTGCCTGAGGGCGGGCGCGGAGCTCCTCGGCCGCGGCGTCGCGGTCCGCGTCGTGCCGGGGCCGGTCGGCGACGACCTGTCCTACCACGTGTTCACCCGCAGGCGGCACTGCACCGCGCTCAACCACCGCGACGGCGACCGCGACCGGCCCAACCGGCTCGACGGCACCCCGACCGGTCGACCACCCCGACCGCCCGAGGACCGCCGCGCGGCCTACCGGGCGCGGACCGTCACGAGGAGCCGTTGCGCGAGCGCTCCAGGGCCTCGTCGGCCTTGCGCGCCATGTCGGCGACGGCGGCGCGGCGCACCGCGTCGGCCTCGTAGTCCTCGCGCCGGTCCTTGACCACGCGGGCCGGGATGCCGACGGCGATCTTGAAGTCCGGCACGTCGCCGCGCACCACGGCGTGCGCGCCGATCACGCAGCCGCGCCCGACGCGCGTGCCGCGGGTGACGGTGACCTTCGTGCCCAGCCAGCAGTCCGGGCCGATGCGCACCGGCGACTTCACGATGCCCTGGTCCTTGATCGGCAGCGTGACGTCGGCGGTGACGTGGTCGAAATCGCAGATGTAGACCCAGTCGGCGACCAGGGTGGACCCGCCGATCTCCACGTCCAGGTAGCAGTTGACCGTGTTGTCCTTGCCGAACACGGCCTTGTCGCCGATGCGCAGCGACCCCTCGTGGCAGCGGATGGCGTTGCCGTCGCCGATGTGCACCCAGCGGCCGATCTCCAGCCGGCCGTAGCCGGGGCGGCAGTGCAGCTCGACGCCCTTGCCCAGGAACACCATGCCGCGCAGCACCACGTGCGGGTTGGCCAGGCGGAACCGCAGCAGCCGCCAGTACCGCACCAGGTACCAGGGGGTGTAGGCGCGGTGCCTGAGGACCCAGCGCAGCGACGCCGCGGTGAGGAAGCGGGCCTGCGCGGGGTCGCGGCGCGAGCCGCGCCACCTGCGCCACACCGGTGCTCCCCACATGCTCGTCATGCGGGCACCCTAACCGCCCGCCCGCGCACCCGCCCGGACCAGGCGTCCCCCGCCCACCTCGACGAACCCGTGCCGCAGGTAGAGCGCCCGCGCGCGGTCGTTGCCGGCCGCCACGCCCAGCTCCACCGACCGGGGCGCGGCCCACGCCACCACCGCCGCCACCAGCGCGTCGCCCACGCCGCGCCCGCGCGCCCGCGGCGCCACCCACAGCGAGACCACCGGCGCCGGGTCGCCGGCCCCGCAACCGACCATGCCCACGTGCTCGCCGTCGAGCGCGGCCACCAGGTTCAGCCACCCGGACAGGCGCTGCCGCCACCGCGCCTCCGACGCCGACGCCCAGTCCTCGTACCGGGAGGTGAACGCGTCGGGCGCCTCCCGCAGGGCGGCCAGGCGCAACGACCGCCACAGCGCCCACTCGTCGGCTTCGAGCGGCCGAATTTCGATCACCGGGCCAGGATGGTGCACGTGACGACCCCTCTCATCATCGACACCGACCCCGGCGTGGACGACGCGTTCGCCCTCGCCCTCGCCGCCGCCAGCCCGGAGGTCGAGCTGATCGGCGTGACCACGGTCTTCGGCAACGTCCCCCTGGCCGACACCACGGCCAACGCCCTGCGACTTCGCGCCCTCCTGCGCCGCGAGGACGTGCCGGTCGCGGCGGGCGCGGACCGCCCGCTCGTGCACCCGCAGCCGAAGCTGTCCAGCGCCCACGGCTCCGACGGGCTGTCCGGCGCGCGCGGCACCCTGCCCGAGCCGACCCGCGCCACCGACCCGCGCGACGCCGTCACGCTGATGCGCGAGCTGCTGGAGGCGGCCGACCAGCCCGTGACGATCGTACCGATCGGACCGCTGACCAACGTCGCGCTGCTGCTGGCCGCGCACCCCCGCCTCAAGGAGAAGATCGGCCGGCTGGTCGTCATGGGCGGCGGGGTGAACGGCGGCAACATCACCGCCGCCGCCGAGTTCAACGTGTGGAGCGACCCCGAGGCCGCCCGCCGGGTGCTGGTCGACGAGGACGTGCCCACCACGCTCGTGCCGATCGACGTCACCCACCGGTGCGCGGTGTCCGCCGAGTGGCTGGCCGAGCTGGGGCGGACCTCCGCCACGGCGGGCGCGCTCGTCGGCCTCACCGCCGACTACCTGGCCACCTACCGCCGCATCCTGGACCTGGACGGCATCGTGGTGCACGACGCCATCGCGGTGGCCGAGGCGATCCGGCCGGGCCTCCTGGCCGCCAAGCCCTACGCCCTGGAGGTCGACTGCTCGCACGGCCCCGGCCGGGGCGGGCTGGTGGTGGACCGGCGGCTCCAGGCGCCGGGGCCGGAGAACCTGCGCATCGCCACCGACACCGACTTCGACGGCCTGCGGGCTTTCCTGTTCGAGCGGCTGTCGTCGCTGGGCGGCGCGTAACACCACCTCCGAGCCTTCCGATCTTCTCCGCACAACCGAAGTCGACGATCCTGGAGCCGCGTGTGGCCTGGCGCCCGTCGCCGAGCACCACCCTGGTGGTCGGCATCGCCATCGCCCTGGTCGGGAACATGGCCACCAACACCGTCTCCGTCAACCGGCCGTGGTGGCCTGTCACGGTCTGGGTTGCGGTCGCCGCCTTGGTCGTGGCGGCCGTGCTGCTGGAGAAGCGGCGTGCGCCGGGCGCCCTCGGGCAAGAGGAGGACCTGCCCGCGCTCGTCGACCACCTGGCCACGGTGGTACGCAAGCAGTGGCGGGACGAGGTCGCCCGGCGGTCGCTCAACGACCCGTACCCCTTGCCGGTGCGCTGGGACCCCGCCCCCGCCGACCTGGTCGCGAGTTGGGCCGACATCACGCGGTTGGCGGTGGACGGGGTCGGTCGCCCGCGCGGTGAGGACCGCACCGCGTGGGCGCCCTCGGCCGATGAGCTCGTGGGCGACGACCTGATCGAAATCTGGCGCAGGGTGCCCACCGGTCGGCTGGTGGTGCTGGGCGCACCGGGCACGGGCAAGACCATGCTGCTCGCGCGGTTCGTCGTCGACGTGCTCGACCCGACCGCTCGCGTCAAGGGCACCCCGGTGCCCGTGCTGGTCTCCGCCGCCTCGTGGAACCCGAACGACCAGGACCTGCCGACCTGGCTGGCCGAACGCCTGGCCGTCGACCACCCCGCGCTGGACCGTCGGACCGCGGGAGGCACGTCGCTGCTCCGCCGCCTGCTGGACGAGGGACTGGTCCTCGTGGTGCTGGACGGTCTGGACGAGATCCCGGAGCGATTGCGGTCGAGGGCGGTTGCGGAGATGAACGCATGGCTGGCCGGCGGCGCGCGGTTGGTCGTCAGCAGCCGCACGGACGCCTATCGGGAGGCGACCCGCCCACCGGGTGGCGCCGAGGTGACGCTGACCGGCGCCGCGGGCATCCGATTACGACCGCTGGACACCGCTGACGTGGTTTCCTACCTGCGCAGCAGTGCGGGCGGCCCGGCGGGCGAACGGCGCTGGGACCGGGTTGCGGCGGCACTGGCCGGTAGCGGGCCGTTGGCGACGACGATGGTGACGCCCTTGATGGCGACCCTGGCCCGGATCGTGCATAACCCGCCACCGGGGGTGGACCCGGGCAGCGTGCCCAGTCCGGACGTGCTCGTCGGGCTGCCCGACCGCGAGGCGATCGAACAGCACCTGTTCGACGGCTTCGTGCCGGCCGCCTACCGGCGGCACCCGGGCGGGCCGACGCGGTGGCGCGCCGACCATGCCCACGAGTGGCTCGAGCACCTCGCCCACCACTTGGAGCACCACCGTGCGGCCAGTCCCGATCTGGCGTGGTGGCAGTTGCACCTGCGCCCCGCGCCAAGAGCACCTTCACCGGTCGTCGGCTTGGCCGCCGCCGGTTCGTTGAGCGCGGTGGCGGGGATCGCTTCGGGATTCCTGTACGGCTCGGCCTACTCGCACACGACGATCGTCACGCTCTCCTTCTTCCTGGTACCGGGCTTGACGGTGTGCGTGACCACCTCCCTGGTCTTCGGGGTGGTCCGGTGGCTCACCGGGCAGTTCGGCGCCGCGATCAGCGCGAGCGCGGTGACCGGCATCGCGGGAGGGCTCGCCATCGGCGTCATCGGCGACGTCACGGACCTGATGTCGCCCATGCCGCTACTGCTGATCAGCATCGGGCTCGCCACCGGGTTCGCCCACCCGGACCGGCGGGGGGAACTGTCGGCCGTGTCGGCCGGGATGTGGTTCGGCGCGGTGGCGCTGGTCGCCTACACCGCCCTCTACTCCCTCCGCACAGACCTCCCCGACGCGCTGCACGAGGCGAGCGCCGTCGCGGTCCGCGCCGGACTCCTGCTGCTGGCCGGTATCACCTTGGACACGGCTCGCAACGGACAACGGCCCCGGTGGTCCGCCCTGCTCGCCTTCGCGGTGGTCATGGGAGCCGTGCGCGGTTTCACCATGTGGCTGTCGCGGGATGAGCGGTACGGGGCGATCGTCACCGACGACCACGTGGTGATCGCGGTGCTGGCGGGCTCGACCAACCTCGTCCTGACCGGGGCGATCGCCCTGATCGCGATCCTCGTCGCTCGTGGGATCGGGGACGACCGCCCGCACCCGTGGGGGGCGCTCCCACTCGCCACGACGATGGTCGTGTTCGCCCAGGCACTCCGATACGGCCTGCCCAACGGCGTCGCCGTGGCACTGCTGGGGCTCGTCGTGTGCCTCTCCGCCCGACGCGCCGTGCGCGCTCCTCGTGCTCGCGCGGTGCTCGCGGTGGGGAGAGGCGTGAGCGTGGTCGTGCTCGGTGTGGTCACCGCCGGCATCTACGGTTTCGAGGCCGCGGTCGTCGAGGCGCTCGCGGCGATCGCGTTCATCCTCGCATTCCGACTCGCGGCTCGGGCTCGCGAACCGCGGGACTGGCTGACCTCACCCTTGCTCGCGGGGTTGAGCTACGGCTTCGTGCACGTGCTGTTCGACAGCCCGGAGTACGGTCTCGCCGTCGGCGTGGTCGTCGGCCTGGTGGTCGAACTGGCTGCCTCGCACCTCCCCGCCAGGGCACCGGCCCAGGAACTGAGGTTGGCGAAGCGGGGACTCCTGCCGGGCGCGCTCGTCGCCGCGGTGGTGAGCGCGGTGCTGCTCTGGAGGTACGGCCCGGTGACGGCGTGCGTGATCGGCGCGACGGTCGGTTGCGCCGTGGGCCTCGCCTACGGGGTGGAGGTGCCACGGCGGGTGACCGCGGTCAGGACGCCCGCGCGGGTGCTGGCCCGTGACCGCGGTGTGTTCCTGGTCGTCTTCGCGGCCACGGTGCTGACGATCGCCGTGACCACCGGCTTCGTCGCTGGTTCGGGCGAGGAGTTCAACACGGGGGCCGGCCTCGTTGGCGGCCTGTCGTACGGCGTGGCCACCGGGGTCCTCATCGCGACCGGCCGTGCGCAGTGGTTGCACTACCTCGTCACCCGGTGCGCGCTCGCCCTGACCGGCCGCGCGCCGTGGCGGCTGATGGCGTTCCTGGAGGACGCCCACACCGTGCACGGCGTCCTGCGCCAGAACGGCGCCACCTATCAGTTCCGCCACCTGGAGGTGCAGCGCCGCCTCGCCGCCACCTACGCGGCTACGTCCGCTCGGCGCGGCACAGCAGGTACACCGGCCGCGACCCCACGCGGGTCAGCACGACCGTCGCCTCGCCCGACCCGGTGAGCTTCAGCCGCCGCCGCAGGGTGTTCGGGTCCACGTCCAGGCCGCGCACCAGGATCTCCAGCCGGCCCACGTCGTGCGCGCGCAGCACCTGCCGCAGGGTCTTCTCGCTGTGGTGGCCGTGCTCGACGACGCGGAACGCCCGGACGCCCGGCGGCGGCGTCGGGCCGGTCAGGTAGGCGATCCGCTCGTCCAGCTGCGCCAGCCCGTGCCGGGCCGCGTAGTGCCGGACCAGGCCGGCCCGCACCACCGCGCCGTCCGGGTCGACCAGCCACTCGGCGGGCGCGGTGACCGGGCAGTCGTCCGGCTCGGCGGAGGTGATCGTCCAGGTCGGACCGCCCGAGCGGAGCACCGTGGCGCGCCGCGAGACGCCCGGCGTGGCCAGGCCCCTGGTCCACAGGCACGCCTCGCGCACCTGGCCGTCGAGGGACACCAGCTCGACCTCGTCCGCCCACGGCGCCACCGCGAAGTCCACGCCCGGCGCGCACTTGACCGCCAGGTCGCGGGAGGCGTGGGCGGCGGCCAGGCCGTCCAGGGGCGGCGCGAAGTCCTCCGGGCGCCACGTCCGCCGCCCGGCCGAGTCCCGCCGCGCCGGGTCGGCGAGCACCGCCACGCCCCGGGACACCGGCCGCAGCGCGTCGGCGCGCACCAGCGGCACGGCGTCGCCCAGGTTGTGCCGCGCCATCGCCAGCCGCACCGGGTCCAGGTCCGAGCCGAGGGAACCGGGCGGCAGCGCCACCAGGTCCGCCCCGATCGAGCAGGTCACGTCGTGCACGGGCCCGGTGAACCGGCTCGCCCGGTGCACCGCGACCGGGTGCGCGGTGGCCTGCTGGAGGGCGTCGGAGGTGAACAGGCCGTCCGCGAACGGCACCTTGCCGGCGGCCCGGCGGCGCAGCAGCAGGGTCTCCAGCACGGCCGCGAAGCGGTCCGGCGACACCTCCTTGGCGACCTGCGCGTCGCGCAGCCGCGAGGCGTCGGTCAGCGGCAGGTCCGCCAACGCCGACAACGCGGCGCGCCCGGCGTCCGACCGCAGGTGCGCCACGTCGTCGAGGCTGAACGCGTACCCCACTAGACCGGCTTGCGGCCCGTCACCGACACGTTGTAGAAGACCTCGCGCGGCAGGACCCTCGCCAGCACGTTCTGGTCGACCCACGACAGCCGCTGCCAGGTGCGGTAGGCGAACATGGCCCACCCGAACCCGAGCTTCTCCCGCGGCACGGCCGCCTCGAACGTGCGCACCGGCCAGCCGAACAGCGCCGCCGACAGCTCGTCGGTCACCGCCCGCACGTCCACCGCGCCCGCGCCGCGCGCCACCCGCTCCAGCGAACCCGGGTCGAAGGTGTGCAGGTCGACGACCGCCTCCAGGGCCGCCGCCCGCGACGACTCGTCCAGCTCCTCCTGGGGGCGCCGCCAGCCGCCCAGCGGGCCGAGCTTCGTCACGTTGGTGGTCAGCCACCAGGTGAGCTGCCCGAGCTTGCGCGCGTAGGTGTTGCCGATGTTCGTCGGGTCGCCCGCGAACACGAACTTCCCGCCCGGCTTGAGCACCCGCAGCACCTCGCGCATCGCCGCGGGGACGTCCGGGATGTGGTGCAGCACCGCGTGCCCGACGACCAGGTCGAAGGTGTCGTCGTCGTAAGGGATGCGCTCGGCGTCGGCGACCCGGCCGTCCACCGGCAGCCCCAGGTTCTCCGCGTTGCGCAGCGCCACCTCGACCATGCCCGGCGACAGGTCGGTCACCGAGCCCTTCTCGACCACGTCGCCCTGCATGAGGTTGAGCAGGAAGAACCCGGTGCCGCAGCCCAGTTCCAGCGCGTGCCCGTAGGGCCCGACGTCGCCCGCGGCCGCGCGGAACCGGTCGGTGGCGTAGGTGATGCAGCGCTCGTCGTAGGAGATCGACCACTTCTCGTCGTAGGTGCCCGCCTCCCAGTCGTGGTAGAGCACGTTGGCGAGCTTGGGGTCGCCGTAGGCCGCCTGGACCTCCTCGGCGGTGGCGTGCGGGTGCGGCCGGGGGTCCGCCCCCGGGGGGCCGACTGGATCAACGGCCATTGAACTCCGCCTTCCCCGGCCCGTTCTCGATGAACGACGCCATGCCCGTCTTCTGGTCCTCGGTGGCGAACATCGCCGCGAACAGGTGGCTCTCCAGCTTCAGGCCGCTGCCGAGGTCGGTGTCCAGGCCGCCGTCGATCGCGGCCTTCGCGGCGGCGTACGCGCGCGACGGGCCGTTGACGAACTGCCCCGCCCACCGCTTGGCCGCCTCGTACACGTCGTCCGGCGCGACGACCTCGTCGACCATGCCGATGCGCAGCGCCTCCTCCGCGCCGACGAACCGGCCGGTGTAGACGAGGTCCTTGGCGCGCGACGGGCCGATCAGGCGGGGCAGGCGCTGGGTGCCGCCCATGCCGGGGATGACGCCGAGCAGGATCTCCGGCTGGCCGACCTTGGCGTTGTCGCCCGCGATGCGCCGGTCCGCGCACAGCGCCAGCTCGAAGCCGCCGCCCAGCGCGTAGCCCGTGATCGCGGCCACGGTCGGCTTGGGGATCTCCTCCACCGCGCGCAGCGACGACGTCAGCGCGCCCGCGCGCGCCGCCATCTCGGCGTAGGTCAACTCGGCCATCTCCTTGATGTCCGCGCCCGCGGCGAACACCTTCGGACCGCCGTAGACGATCACCGACCACACGTCGGCGCGGTCGGCGGCCTCCAGGGCGGCGGCCCGGATCTCCTCCTGGACCTGCCTGTTGAGCGCGTTCATCGGCGGGCGGTCCAGCCGGATGGTGCCGATACCGCCCTCGACTTCGAGCCCCACGAACTCAGCCACGCAGTCCTCCTCGACCCGTGTCGGTAGGCCCCGCAGGTTACCCCTGGGTAGCCAGAGCGCCCGTCGAACCCGCTACGCCTGCTTGCGGCGGGCGAAGTACCGGTCGCCCGCCCGCTGGAGCTCCAGCGGCTGGTCGAACGTCTTCGACAGGTTCTCCTCGGTCAGCACGTCGTCCAGCAGGCCTTGCGCCACGACACCGCCGTCGCGCAGCAGCAGCGCGTGCGTGAAGCCCGGCGGGATCTCCTCCACGTGGTGCGTGACCAGCACCATCGCCGGCGCGTCCGGGTCGAGGGCCAGCTCCGAGAGCCGGGCCACCAGGTCCTCCCGGCCGCCCAGGTCCAGGCCCGCCGCCGGCTCGTCGAGCAGCAGCAGCTCCGGGTCGGTCATCAGGGCCCTGGCGATCAGCGTGCGCTTGCGCTCGCCCTCGGACAGGGTGCCGAACGTGCGGTCCGCCAGGTGCTCGATGCCCAGCGCGCCCAGCAGCTCCCGCGCCCGGCCCGTGTCGAGCTTGTCGTACTCCTCGCGCCACCGGCCCAGCACCGCGTACCCGGCGCTGACCACCAGGTCGACGACCTTCTCCTCGTTCGGCACGCGGTTCGCCAGCGCCGCCGAGCACAGCCCGATGCGGGGCCGCAGCTCGAACACGTCCGTGCGCCCGACCCGCTCGCCGAGCAGGTGGAGCTCGCCCCTGGTCGGGTGCAGCTCGGCGCCCGCCAGGCGCAGCAGCGTGGTCTTGCCCGCGCCGTTGGGCCCGAGCACCACCCACCGCTCGTCCAGCTCCACGCCCCAGTCGACGTCCCCGACCAGCGTGGTCCTGCCCCGTCGAACCGAAACACCCTGCATGTGGATGACCAGATCTTCGTTTTCCACGCTCGTCCTCGCCCCGATCGACACCTACCCCCGGCCATTGTTCTGCAAGGCCCGTCGCGGCGGGTGCGGCGGGGGCGGTTGGTGTGACGTTGTCGTGGCGCGGCGTGCTCGTTCCCGAACCGTCGGTGCGTGCTGGGAGGATCAGGGCATGCCCGCCGACTCCATCCTGCTCGCCGGCCGACCGTTCCCCCTCGGGGCCCACCCCGAGGCCGGAGGGGTGCGCTTCGCCGTCTCCGCGCCGCCCGCCGACGCGGTCGAGGTGTGCCTGATCAGCGACGACGGCACCGAGGAGAGGGTGGAGCTGACCGAGCGGACGTTCGGCGTCTGGCACGGCCAGATCTCCGGCGTGACCCCCGGCCAGCGCTACGGCTACCGGGTCCACGGCCCCTACGACCCGTCGCGCGGGCTGCGCGCCAACCCGGCGAAGATCCTCGTGGACCCGTATGCGACGAGGATCACGGGCGGGTTGACCGACCTGGAGGCGGCGCTGGGCTACGTGGGCGACCCGATGCACGGCGGCCCGTCGCCGGTCGACTCGCTGGGCAGCGTGCCGCTGTCGGTGGTGACCTCGCCGGGCGGGCCGGACACCGGGGTCAAGCCCCAGGTGCCGTTCGAGGAGGCGGTGGTCTACGAGCTGCACGTGCGGGGGTTCACCCAGCGGCACCCCGGCGTGCCCGAGCACCTGCGCGGCACCTACCTGGGGCTGGCGCACCCGACCGTGGTGGAGCACCTGGCGCGGCTGGGCGTGACCACGGTCGAGCTGCTGCCCGTGCAGGCGTTCGTCGACGAGCCGTCGCTGGTCAAGGCCGGTCGGCGCAACTACTGGGGCTACTCGCCGCTGAGCTGGTTCGCGCCGCACCCCGGGTACGCCAGCGAGCCGGGGCGCGAGGTCGAGGAGTTCCGCACCATGGTGTCCGCGCTGCACGCGGCGGGCATCGAGGTGCTGATCGACGTCGTCTACAACCACACCTGCGAGGGCGGGCCGGACGGGCCGACGCTGTGCTACCGGGGTTTCGACGCGCCCGGCTACTACCTGCACATCGAGGGCGGCGGCACCCTGGACATCACCGGGTGCGGCAACACCACCGAGGCCGGTTCGCCGCAGTTCGTGAGGCTGGTCACGGACTCGCTGCGGTACTGGGCGACCGAGATGGGCGTGGACGGGTTCCGGTTCGACCTGGCGTCCACGCTGGGCCGGCCGGGCGGCCGGGGGTTCGACCGGGCGTCGGCGATGCTCACCGCGATCACCTCGGACCCGGTGCTGTCGCGGTGCAAGCTGATCGCGGAGCCGTGGGACGCGACCGGCGACGGGTACCGGGTGGGCGACTTCGGCGTGCAGTGGGCCGAGTGGAACGGCCGGTACCGGGACACCGCGCGCGACTTCTGGCGAGGCATGACGAACGTGCGCGACCTGGCCTACCGGCTGTCCGGGTCGTCCGACCTGTACGCCGACGACCTGCGGCGACCGTGGCAGTCGATCAACTTCGTCACCTCGCACGACGGGTTCACGCTGCGCGACCTGGTGTCGTACAACGAGAAGCACAACCTGGCCAACGGCGAGGACAACCGCGACGGCACCAACGACAACCGGTCGTGGAACTGCGGCGTCGAGGGCGAGACGGACGACGCCGTGGTGCTGGCGCTGCGGGCGCGGCAGGCGCGCAACCTGTTCGCCACCCTGCTGCTGTCCACCGGCACCCCGATGATCACCGCCGGTGACGAGCAGTGGCGCACGCAGCTGGGCAACAACAACGCGTACTGCCTGGACGACGAGACGTCGTGGGTCGACTGGGAGCTGTCGCCGGAGGCCGAGTCGATGCTGACCTTCGCCCGGCGGGTGATCAACCTGCGGGCGGAGAGCCCGGCGCTGCGGCAGCCGGAGTTCTTCGACGGCCGCACCACGCCGTCGGGCGCGACGGACCTGGTGTGGTTCCGCCCCGACGGCGAGGAGATGGCCGAGACGGACTGGTTCGACGACGGCAGGCGGTTCCTGGGCATGTGGATCGACGGGTCCACGTCGCTGTCCCGCTCCCGCGACGGCGAACTGGTGTCGGACCACTCGTGGCTGCTGCTCGTGCACGCCGGCCCGGACGCGATCGAGGTCACCCTCCCGGGCCCCGAGTACGGCGGCCGCTACGAACCCGTGCTGGACACCACCACGGCCGACGGCTCCCCCGCGTCACCGGGCTCGCTGGCCGCCGGCACGAAGGTGCCCCTGGGAGCCCGCTCCCTGATGCTGTTCCGCGTCCCGGACTAACCCCTTCCCCTCCCTCTATCACAGAGGTATTCCCGGTCGCTGGGACGCGCTGCGTGCCGGCGTGCCCCGTGCCACCATTCCGGAATGGCCCGACAGCTGCTGACCTGGTGCGACCGCCCGGTCGACCTCCTGCTGGTGGCGTCGTGCGGCTGTAGCCGGACGCGGCGCGGCCGGTGAGCTGACGTCCCTCCACCCGCGAGCCGACGTTCCCCCACCCGGAATACGCCGCGTCGCGTCCTGACAGCTGCTCGCACTTCTCCGTAGCCATCGAGGAGCGACCTGTCGTGACCACGACGATCCCTGGCGCCTACCTGCACCCGGAACTGGACGTGCCGCTGCTGCACGACCTGATCCACCCGACCCGAGACCTGTGGACGCCGCGCGAGCTGCGCGACCTGACCTCCACCGTCGCCGCCGAGCTGACCACCCCGCTGCTGGGCGTGCTGGAGTACGACCCGGCGCGCCGCTGGTGGGCCAGGCTGGGGCTGACGGAGGGGGTGGAGCTGTGGCTGTTGAGCTGGCTGCCCGGCCAGGGCACCGAACCGCACGACCACGGCGGGGCGGCCGGGTCGTTCACCGTGCTGACCGGTGAGCTGCACGAGGACTACCGCTACCCCGGCGGGCCGGTCCGCAGCGCGGCGCGGCCGGTGGGCAGCGCGCTCGGGTTCGGCGCCGGGCGGGCGCACCGGGTGGTGAACCGGGGTGCGGTGGGCGCGGCCAGCGTGCACGCTTACTCACCGCCGCTGGTGCCGACCCGCGAGTACCGGAGCCTGCTGGACGTCCCGGACCGGATCCCGCCGCTGCCGGCCCGGCGGCTGCCGTTGGAGCAGTTGAGCGTGCTGACCGAGCAGGAGGGCCCGTGAGCGCCGAGCGTTTGCTGGAGGAGTCCCGACGCGACCTCGTCCGCGTCGAGCCCCACGAGCTGGCCGGCCTGCCGGACGCCCTGGTGGTCGACATCCGCCCCCACCACGACCGGGCCGCCGAGGGCGAGATCCCCGGCTCGATCCCGATCGAGCGCATCGTCCTGGAGTGGCGCCTGGACCCGACGGGCGACCACCGCATCCCCGGCTTCACCGCCGACACCACCGTGGTGGTCGTGTGCAACGAGGGCTACGCCTCCAGCCTCGCCGCCCGCGACCTCCAACGAGTGGGCCTGCCCAACGCCACCGACCTGGCAGGCGGCTTCCGCGCCTACGCCGCCGCCAACCTCCCCATCACCCGAACCCCGACTCCCCCCATCACCTGACCCCGCGAGTCGTACGTCCAGAACCAGCGTGTCGTACGTCCATGACCACCGAGTCGTACGTTCAGGACACCTGAGTTGCATGTTCAGGAACCGCTGAACTCCGAACTCGGCGGGTCCGAGTGCGTGGCACGCGTGTTCTGAACGCTGAACTCAGGTGTCCTGGACGTACGACTCGCGGGTTCTGGACGTACGACTCGCGGAACCTGGGGGGTTTTGGGTGCGTCTGGGTGGCGTGTGGAAGGTGTTGGCCGGGGTTGTCCTGGTCGTGTTGGCGGTGTGGCGGCCCTCGGTGGCGGCGGCCGGTGGGGCCGCGGTCGGGTGGTGGGCGGTGTTGGCCGCGGTCCAGGTCGGGCTGCTGGTCGGGGCGCTGGTGGCCGGGGTCCGGGTGTCGCTGGTGGTGATCGGGGTCGGCGGCGAGGTGCGGACGTGGACCCGGCCCGGGCGGCGGGTGGTGCTGCGGAACGTGCCGTTGCTGATGTCGGTCGGGGTGACCTCGGTCCGGGGGCCGGTCCGGGTTCGGTTGTGGTGCACGGCGCTCGTGGCCTCGGTGGTGCTGGTCGCGGTGGCGGGCGCCGCCTGGTGGGCCTGGGGGAGCGACTTCTGGCGCGGGTTCGCGGTGGCCGGGACGGCGGTGGCGGTCAACGCGCTGTGGCCGCGGCGCGGGCCCGGGACCACCTCGGTCGGCTGGTTCCTGTTCTCGCTGCCCCGGCTGTCGGGTCGGCCGCTGGAGGAGTACGAGGCCACGCCGCTCCTCAACCAGGTGACCGACGCGATCGCGGTCGGCGACCTGGACCGGGCCGAGGCGCTGACCGACGAGCTGGTGGGGCGGTACCCGGCGCTGCTGGTGTCCACCGGGGCGCGCGTGGCGGTGCTGAGCCTGCGCACCCGGTACCTGGAGGCGCTCCAGGTGGTCAGCGGGCTCGCCGGTCGGGCGGACCTCGGGCCGCGCGACATGGCGTTCGTGATGGCGCAGCTGGCCGGGTCCACGGTCAACGCGCTGGAGGTCGGCCTGGTGCCCCTGGAGGTGGGTGCGCCCGCGGTGCGCAACTCGCTGGACGGCGCGGTCAAGCTCGGCTACCCGCGCTACCGCTGCGCGGGCGCGCTGGCCCGGCTGGCGCTGCTGGAGGACGACCACGCCACCGCGTTCACCCTCGCCAACCAGGCCCGGCAGACCAGCGAGGACGGGCTGGACCGGGCCGACGCGCTGGCCACCATGGCACGGGCCCAGATGGCCTCCGGCGACAACGCGGCCGCCCGCGCCACGCTGGTCGAGGCCGAGCGGCTGGCCGGGTGGCTGCCGCGCGTCGCCGAGACCAGCGCCCGGCTCAACATCGCCTGAGACGACCCCCGACCGGGGTCGAGGGGGCGAGAGGCTGAGCCGGGCGCCGGTGAGGCGAGAGGCAGCAGCCGGGCGCCGGTGAGGCGAGAACCGGGCGCCCGGCGGGGCGGGGTGGGGGCGGCTAGCCCGCCAGGACCACCCGGCCCAGTTCGGCCGGTGACGCCAGCAGGTCGTGCCGGGGCAGCACGCGCACCGTGTAGCCCACCGCGCCCGCGTGCGGCAGCGGCACCTCGACCTCGTAGTTGCCGTGGCCCGCGTAGTCCATGGAGCGCGTGACCACGTCGTACAGCTCGTCCGAGTCGCCCACGCGGCCGAGCGCCACCTGCACGTCCACCTCGGACGGCTCCAGCCCGGCCAGCTCCACCCGCGCCCGCACGCCCACCGGCGAGCCGAGCAGCGGCGCCGCCGAGCCGGTCAGCGACATCTCCGAGTCGAGCACCCGCACCCGCGTCCACGACGCCCGCAGCCGCTGCCGGTACGCCGCCAGCTCCTTCGCGCCCCGGTAGCCCTCGCCGACCACGGAGGCCGCCGACGCCGCGGCGGGCGCGTACAGCTTCTCCACGTACTCGCGCACCATCCGCGAAGCCTGCACGGCCGGGCCGAGCGAGGCCAGCGTGTGCCGGACCATCGCGAGCCACCGGGTGGGCACGCCGTCGTCGCCGCGGTCGTAGAACAGCGGCGCGACCTGGTTGCCCAGCAGGTCGTAGAGCGCGGCGGCCTCCAGGTCGTCGCGCCGGTTCGGGTCGGCGACGCCGTCCGCGGTGGGGATGGCCCAGCCGTTGCTGCCGTCGTACAGCTCGTCCCACCAGCCGTCCCGGATGGACAGGTTCAGGCCGCCGTTGAGCGCCGACTTCATGCCGGACGTGCCGCACGCCTCCAGCGGGCGCATCGGGTTGTTCAGCCACACGTCGCAGCCCCAGTACAGGTACCGGGCCATGGACATGTCGTAGTCGGGCAGGAACACGATGCGGTGCCGCACGCCCGCGTCGTCGGCGAACCGCACGATCTGCTGGATCAGCGCCTTGCCGCCGTCGTCGGCCGGGTGCGACTTGCCGGCCACGACCAGCTGCACGGGCCGCTCGGGGTGCAGCAGCAGGTGGCGCAGCCGCTCGGCGTCGCGCAGCATCAGGGTGAGCCGCTTGTACGTCGGCACGCGGCGGGCGAAGCCGACGGTCAGCACGTCCGGGTCGAAGACCGAGTCGGTCCAGCCCAGCTCCAGCGCGCTGGCGCCGCGCTGCAACCACGACGCGCGCGTGCGGCGGCGGACCTCGCCCACCAGCTCGGCGCGCAGCTCGTTGCGCAGCTCCCACAGCCGCCGGTCGGTGACCGGCTCGGCGCCCCGGTCGACGCCGGGGTCGTCGGTCTCGCCGAGCAGCTCGCCCATCTCGGTGGCCGTCCACGTCGGGCCGTGCACGCCGTTGGTGATGGACCCGATCGGCACCTCGGCGGTGTCGAAGCCCGGCCACAGGCCCCGGAACATGTCGCGGCTGACCGTGCCGTGCAGCCGCGACACGCCGTTGGCGCGCTGCGCGAGCCGCAGGCCCATGTGCGCCATGTTGAACAGGCCGGGGTTGTCCTCCGCGCCGAGGGCGAGGACCCGCTGCGTGTTCACGCCGGGCAGCAGCTGCTCGGAGCCGAAGTAGTGCTGCACGAGGTCGACCGGGAAGCGGTCGATGCCGGCGGGCACGGGCGTGTGCGTGGTGAACACGGTGCCCGCGCGCACGGCGGCCAGCGCCTGGTCGAAGTCCAGGCCCTCGCCGGTGGCCAGCTCGCGGATGCGCTCCAGGCCGAGGAAGCCCGCGTGGCCCTCGTTGGTGTGGAACACCTCGGGCGAGGGGTGCCCGGTCAGGTCGCAGTACGTGCGCACGGCCCGCACGCCGCCGACGCCCGCCAGGATCTCCTGCTTGATGCGGTGGTCCTGGTCGCCGCCGTAGAGGCGGTCGGTGACGCCGCGCAGGTCCTCGTCGTTCTCCTCGACGTCGGAGTCGAGGAGCAGCAGCGGCACGCGGCCGACCCGCGCCTTCCAGATCTTGGCGCGCAGCACGCGGTCGCCGGGCATGGCGACGTGCACCAGGACCGGCGCGCCGGACGGCTCGGTGAGCAGCTCCAGCGGCAGGCCGCGCGGGTCGAGGACGGGGTAGTGCTCGATCTGCCAGCCGTCCAGCGACAGGGCCTGGCGGAAGTAGCCGGACCGGTAGAGCAGGCCGACGGCGATCAGCGGGACGCCCAGGTCGGAGGCCGCCTTGAGGTGGTCGCCCGCCAGCACGCCGAGGCCGCCGGAGTAGTTCGGCAGGGCCTCGGTGACGCCGAACTCCATGGAGAAGTAGGCGATGGCCCCGGGCAGCGACGCGCCGTCGCCGCGGTGGCGCAGCTCGTCCTGGCGGCGCTGGAACCAGCGCGGACCGGTGGTGTACTGGTGCAGGTCGTCGGCCAGCGCGCGGACGTGGGCGAGGAACCCCTCGTCCCGGGACAGCTCGTCCAGCCGTTCCGGCGCCACGTCGGACAGCAGGCGGAGGGGGTCGTTCCCGGCTTCCCAGAGACCGGGGTCCACGGAGGCGAACAGGTCCTGGGTGGGCTGGTGCCACGTCCAGCGCAGGTTCGTGGCGAGGGTGCCCAGGGCCGCCAGCGGCTCGGGCAGGCTGGCTCGGACGGTGAACCGGCGAAGTGCTCGCATGGCGTCGGACCTTATCCCCCATCCAGCGGTGCCGGGCAACGGTCACCCGAACCGATGCAGGGATCGATGCAGTCCGACCTGCGAGAACGATTTTCCTGCAAGTTGTTTCGCGAGGGCGTCGAGACCGTTAACGCCGGCGGTCGCGGAAGCCGCGACCGGGTGACGACCTTCGCCCGAACGGTACCGGCGCGGCACCGGCGCGGCGGTCCACGACCTGGGACCTTGAGCCGGCCGGGTCGAGAGGGACGGGGATCACAAGTGTGCGATCCAATCAGACGGGGTAGGAAGACCACGTAGGAGTCCCCGGTGACGGCTCATCCGATCGCTGCGGGCAGACTTGACCGTGCACGCGTCGCACCAGGGAGAGGGGCGCTGCCGAATGAGCGGCCGACTCGGAATCGACGACGTCTCCCCGACCGTGAGCTGTGGCCGCTACCCGGTGAAGGCCGTGGTCGGCGAGCACCTCCCGGTCGAGGCGACGGTGTGGCGCGAGGGGCACGACGCCGTCGCCGCCACCGTCGTGTGGCGGGGTCCCGGCGACCGCGTGGCGAGACAGACCCGCATGGTCCCCCGGGGCGTGGGCCTGGACCGCTGGGCCGCCACGATCGTGCCGGGGGACGAGGGCGCGTGGACGTTCCGCGTGGACGCGTGGAGCGACCCGTGGGCCACCTGGGTGCACGCCGTCGAGGTGAAGGTCGCCGCCGGGCAGGGCGCGGACGAGCTGGCCAACGACCTGGAGGCGGGCGCGCGGCTGATCGACCGGGTGAGCCGCCGCCCCGACCGCCGCCGGGAGAAGCCGCTGCTGGCCAACGCCGCGGCGGCCCTGCGCGACGAGCACCGGCCGCTCGCGGAGCGCATCGCGCCCGCCCTGTCGGGTGACGTCCGCCAGGTGATGCACGACCACCCGGTGCGCGAACTGGTCACCAAGGGCAAGCCGCAGAAGATCTGGGTCGACCGGAAGCGGGCGGCGTTCGGCTCCTGGTACGAGTTCTTCCCGCGCAGCACGGGCGGCGTCGACGAGTCCGGCGTGCCGGTGCACGGCACGTTCGCGACCGCCGCCAAGGACCTGGACCGGGTCGCCGCGATGGGCTTCGACGTGGTGTACCTGCCGCCGATCCACCCCATCGGCCGGGTGAACCGCAAGGGCCCGAACAACACGCTCACCGCCACCGAGGACGACCCGGGTTCGCCGTGGGCGATCGGCGCGGACGAGGGCGGGCACGACGCGATCCACCCCGAGCTGGGCACCATCGAGGACTTCGACGCCTTCGTCGCCCGCGCGGGCGACCTGGACCTGGAGGTCGCGATCGACCTCGCCATCCAGTGCGCGCCCGACCACCCGTGGGTGCTGAAGAACCCCGAGTGGTTCACCACGCGCCCGGACGGCACGATCGCCTACGCGGAGAACCCGCCGAAGAAGTACCAGGACATCTACCCGGTCAACTTCGACAACGACCCGCAGGGCATCTACAACGAGATCCTGCGCGTCGTGCTGCACTGGGTGGACCACGGGGTGCGGATCTTCCGGGTCGACAACCCGCACACCAAGCCGCCGGACTTCTGGGCGTGGCTGATCTGGGCGGTCAAGGACCGTCACCCGGACGTGCTGTTCCTGTCGGAGGCGTTCACCCGGCCGGCGCGCCTGTACGGGCTGGCCAAGCTCGGCTTCACGCAGAGCTACACCTACTTCACCTGGCGCACGTCCAAGGAGGAGCTGACCGAGTTCGGCAACGAGCTGGTCGCGCACTGGGACGAGGGCAGACCCAACCTGTTCGTCAACACCCCGGACATCCTGCACGAGTCGTTGCAGGTGGGCGGTCCGGGCATGTTCGCGCTGCGCGCGGCGCTGGCGGCGACGATGGCGCCGACCTGGGGCGTGTACTCGGGCTACGAGCTGTTCGAGCACGAGCCCGTCAAGCCGGGCAGCGAGGAGTACCTGAACTCGGAGAAGTACCAGCTCCGCCCCCGCGACTACGCGGCGGCGGTGGCCGAGGGCCGGTCACTGGAACCGTGGTTGCGCAAGCTGAACGCGATCCGCCGGGCGCACCCGGCGTTGCAGCAGATGCGAACACTCCGGTTCCACCACGTGGAGAACCCGGCGCTGATCGCCTATTCGAAGCAGGACCCGGGCACCGGCGACACGGTGGTCGTGGTGGTCAACCTGGATCCGCACGACGCGCAGGACGGCACGCTCTGGCTGGACCTGCCCGCGCTCGGCTTCGACTGGCACGAGCGGCTGATCGCGCACGACGAGGTGTCCGGGGAGACCTGGGACTGGGGTCAGGCCAACTACGTCCGGGTCGAACCCTGGCGCGCCCCGGCGCACGTCGTCGGCGTCCTGCGCCGATCCGGTCAGGGCTGACGCGGTCGGCCAGGCTCCTACCAGGCAGCACAACCCGGTCCCCTTTTCACCCACAGTCCCCGCGCCCGAAGACGGGCGCGCGGGGCTGTCGAACGTACCCCCGACGAGGTGGGGCGAGGTGGAGCACAGATGCAAGAAGAGGCCCGACCCGACGTCGCGCTGGTAGGTCTCGACGGCGTGCCGCACACCGGTGAGGCGGTCCGCCCGGACGGCCTGCTGGTGGAACCGCAGGCCGACGAGTTCCGGTCGGCCAGGCTCGTGCCGCGCGACACCGACTGGTTCAAGGGCGCGGTGTTCTACGAGGTGCTCGTCCGGGCGTTCAGCGACTCCAACGGCGACGGCACGGGCGACCTGCGCGGCCTGGCGTCCCGGTTGGACTACCTGGAGTGGCTGGGCGTGGACTGCCTGTGGCTGCCGCCGTTCTACGCCTCGCCGCTGCGCGACGGCGGCTACGACATCTCCGACTTCCGGTCGGTGCTGCCGGAGTTCGGCACCGTCGAGGACTTCGTCTACCTGCTGGACGAGGCGCACAGCCGGGGCATCCGGGTGGTCACCGACCTGGTGCTCAACCACACGAGTGACGCGCACCCGTGGTTCCAGGCCTCCCGGACCGACCCGGACGGGCCCTACGGCGACTTCTACGTCTGGAACGACGACGACCAGAAGTACTCCGACGCCCGGATCATCTTCGTCGACACGGAGACGT